>CAVTNR010000031.1:0-22684 GCA_963736115.1 uncultured bacterium | reverse complement strand
CGGTAAGTGCCATCGATCAACTGGTCAATGCCACAGTTGTTCGGCTGGGTGCCAGTGAAGGCGGGAACCGCCTCAAGCTCGCCGTCCTTGGTTGCGGCCAGAAGCGCGATCCGTGCCGGCCACGGTGATCTTGAAACAGGCCAGCCCGACAGCCGCGGCGTTGGCGACGGGCGTGATCGTCCACTTCTGATGAGCCTGGAGCATGTAGTCACCGAGGCGAATGTCGATGGCTGCTGGCCGGCCAATTCTTCGATACCACCAGCGACGTCCTGGTCCGGAATCGGGGTCACGGGCCCACCGCCGCCGCGGCCACCCATTCCCATGCCTCCCATGCCGCGTCCACCACCGCCTAGCGGAACGCCATCCACCCCGAGTTCCAGGGCATAGCCGCTGCCTTCGGATTCGATCTCGAAGGCGTCCTCCCTTGAAGTCTTCGCCGGCGACGGGCCAGCCGTTCTTCCAGAGCAGCGGGCGAATGGCCAGGACGCTGCGGCCGCTGCGGTCCAGGTCGGCCTCGTAATGGAAGGAGAATTTCTGCACGCCGTCACCCAGGTCGATCAGGCCGAAGTGGCCGGGGCCGACGTTGCGACCGTTGGCGGCGATGACGAGTTTGCCGCCGCCTCGGAGCATGTCCATGCCCATGTTGTCCATGTAGGGGCCCGTCACACTCTTGGAGCGGCCCACGCGGATGTTGTAGGTGGAGCGGTGGCTGCCGAAGCACGTGCCGTGCGTGCCCAGCAGATAGTACCAGCCGTCGCGATAGATTAGGTCAGTGGCTTCGCAGTCGATGGCGATATTGACGGCCTCGTTGCCGGGGATGCGGTTCCCTGTTTTTGGATCGAGCTCGATGATACGGATAAAGCCGAAGTTGGGTGAGGTCAGAACGTCCGATTGGACTTATTTTTCCAAGTTTCATCGCGAGATCCCTGACAGGCTCTCCGTTCTCGTCGATGAAGCGCACGCAGAAATCGCTCATGCCGGGGCCGTTGATGACCGCGCCGCGAATGACATTCCGGCCCTTGTGGAGCGTGAGGCGTTTGGAGACGCAGTCATCCATTTTCATGCGGCGGTCGCCGGAAAGGATGACCGCCTCCTTTCCGTTGAGCCACCACATGGACGCCGAGTTTGACCCGACGGCCATGCGGATGTTCCTGATCTCCCGAGGGCTGTTGACGACCGTCACGGCCCAGAATACAACCCCGTAAATCGGCTTGTTCAGGCCCCAGGCGAAACGAAACAGCTTGACGTTGAATCCTGACGCGTCCAGTCCGTGCCAGGCGAGCCGGACGCTGTCCGCGGTCACCGAGTCGCCATCCGCCGGAACTGCGGTGAACTGGCCCGGGAAGAATTCGGTATTAAAAACATTCCGGATGTAGCTGTCGGTGAACACGGTATTGCTGCGGTTCGGTTTGCTGATCGGCTCGAGAAGCAGCCAGCGACGGAGAAAACCGTCCGCGTCCGGCGCCAGCGCGCCGGCCGAGGCGGGCGTGAAGAAATACGGCGACAGGCTGCGGACGGAGTCCGCGGTCGAAGCGGGGCGGGCTTGAGGCGTCCCGAGGGCCAGGATGAAGCAGACAGGCAGGATGATGCCGCGAAACGATTTCATGACGGATCCTCCGAAAAAGTGGGGGATAGGATGCGCGGGAAGACGGATTTTACCCCGCAGAAGACAAATTAAGAAGGAATTTCCGAATGTCCTTGTAAAAAATTGCATCTTTTTCAATTCCCGGAAACCGCTGAAACAATTTCCGGGATCACCGTGTTCTGCGGACCCACGGCTGAAGCCGTGGGCTGTACTCTGTAATGCATTCAGACGAAGCATTGCCGAGAAAAAACACATTGACAAACCGATTCCGCAGGCCTATATTATTCAGAACCAATACCGAAAATCCTCCTCTTCCTGTCTAGATAAAATCTATTCTCTCCTTCCTGAGCCAGACGCGTCAGACATAAATACAAAATTAACAAATAGATACTACTGTTTGCGAGGAGTTGGCGGTTCCAAGACCGTGGAATCTTTTTGCGCGGTTTTGAACGAGGATGTGACCCTCATGCAGAAAACCGGTAGAATGATCTTCCTCGTATGCATCTGTGCCTGTACGTTCGCAGGCCCTGCCCTGTACGCCGGCGACCGGCCTATCGTATGGGCACAGCGCGTGGTGAACTACACCATGCAGGAGAAAACGCCGTCAGAACTGGAGGAGAGCTGGGGGTGGTCGTACTGGTGCGGCTTTTATCTTCTGGGACAGTACCGTGTATGGAAAAACACGGGTCAGTCCTCCTATTTTCAGTATATCAGGGACTGGGTGGATCTGCACGTGGACAGCGAGGGGAACCTCGACTGCCCGATAACAACGGCCTGAACCCGGTCGAACCCGGATACGTCACGCTCATGCTGTATGCCGAAACCGGGATCGCGAAATACGGGCTGGCGGCGGAAAAGATCCGGAACGCCCTTGCCACGTATCCCGGCACAGCGGACGATTGCTTTTCCATGGACGACAATCCCGAAGGTTGGGACCAGCTCTGGCTGGACGGCGCGTACATGGCGCTTCCCTTTTACGCGAAATACGGCCAGGTGACCGGGGATACTGCGTGCATCACGGACGCGGCGGATCAGCTCATCCGGTACTCGGCGCATCTGCAGGATCCCTGCGGGCTGCTGTATCACGCGTACGATGAGGATGCTTCGCGATTCTGGGCCGACTCGGTGACGCATCATTCACCGATTTTCTGGGGAAGGGCCATGGGATGGTTCGGCATGGCCCTGGTCGAGGTTCTGGACTGCATGCCGGAGAACCACTCCAGGCGGCCGGCCCTGATCGGCATCCTGGCGGCTCTGATCGAAGGCCTTGCCGCGGAGCAGGACCCGGTCACGGGATTGTGGTACCAGGTCGTGGACCAGGGCGGTCGCGATGACAACTGGCTCGAAAGCTCCTGCTCCTGCATGTTCTCGTACGCGGTGTGCAGAGCCGTAGCAAAAGGGTATGTTCCGGACACGTACCGGGGCGTGGCCGTGCGGGCCTATGAGGGCATTCTGGATAACCGGATCATTTATTATCCCGGCGGACCGATCCATCTGACCCAGATTTCCGCGGGCGTGGGCGCGGACAGCTCGTATGCATACTATGTCGGTGTCAACCGACATGATGACGATCTGCACGGCCTGGGCGCATTCCTCATGATGTGCTGGGAGATGGAAAAATACAATGGTCCGCCATCGGTCCGCATCATTTCACCCGCGGATCCCTCTCACCTGAGTCCTGATACGGACGTGACGGTCACAGTGAACGCGTCGGACGTGGACGGAGACGTGGTCCGCGTCGATATTCTACGAAGGTTCGGATCTCCTGTTTTCAGACGACAATTCCCCCTGGGAATATCACTGGGGCAGGCCCGCTCCAGGCAGTTACGTCCTGACCGCTGTTGCAGTGGACAATGTCAATGACTCAACCGTATCGGACCCGGTTCACGTGTTCGTGACGAACAGCGCAGTACTCTGCGAAGCGGAGACCGGGACTGTTTCACCGGGCAGCGTGGACACGGACATCGCGGGATACACGGGGACAGGATTCGTCAATCCGGCGAACCAGATCGGCAGTTACCTGGAGTTGTCCTTTACCCTGCCCCGGTCCGGAACATGGAATCTGACCATCCGGCCACCACCGGTTCTGTCAACAACCGGCCCTGCCGCCTCGAGATGGACGGCCAGACCGTGAGCGCAAGTTTCGATTTCCGTCGACCGGTGCCTGGTTCAACTGGGCCTGTTCAGACCCGGTCGTGCTGGATCTCGCGTCCGGTTCGCATACCTTGCGGCTCACCGGATTGACCTCGGAAGGCGGCCCGGATTTCGATCATGTGAAATTTCTCAATCCGGAGAGCCTGATATACATGAAACTCAAGGTCCGCCTGGAAGGCCCGGAAAAGCCGGCAGAAGACATGACCACGGAGCTGAATGCGGCCGGATCCATTCCAATCGTTTCGCCCTATGCGGATCTACGGACAGCCGTCCGGATTCCGGCCGGAGTGACCGACTGGGTATCGGTGGAACTGAGAAGCACGGCATCCGGACCGGCCTCGGTTCAGCGGTCATTCTTTTTGAGAAGCGACGGCGCCGTGGTGGATACGAACGGGGCCACGACCGGTCTCCTGGTTCCGGGTGCGGATGCGGGAAATTATTTCATCGTGGTCCGTCACCGGAACCATTTAACGGCCATGAGTGCGTCCGCACGGATGCTTGATCCGGAACTCCGGTTTTGTACAATTTCACTGCAGGAGCCGGGCAGTATTACGGTGCGAATGGAGCAAAAGAGCTGGAACCGGGCGTGTGGGGGATGTGGGCCGGGGACGTGAACCAGGACGGGAATGTCACAACCACGGATTACACGTCCTGGTACAACTCCGCAAGACTTGGCGATTCCGGTTACAGGGCAACGGATATGGACATGGACGGGGTCGTGCGAACATCCGATTATACGATGTGGTACAACAATGCCCGGCTGGGGGCGGCGTCAACGGTGCCGTGAGACCGACCCCGGGGTCTACCGTGTCCGGCTGGGGGCCGGTATCTGCACACCGTCGGTTTTTCATTGCAGGACCTGAAAGGTATTGAAGCCCTTTCAGTTCGATTTAATCTTTTCAGACTAGAAATTCCGCTTGTATACAAACCCGCCGTTTTTTACCTTCCTGAAGACACCTGAACGGAAAGGAATCCGCATGGAACGGACCGTCAACCGGCTATTCCGGGACAGCGCCGAACGCTTTCCGGATAATCCGATGATGTGGGAGAAGTCCGGCGGCGCATTCAAGCCGACCGATTACCGGACGGCCCTGCGCCTCGTTGAGGAAACAGCCGCGGGCCTGATCCATCTCGGACTCGGGAAGGGCGACCGGGTCACGCTGATGTCCGAGGGCCGGAACGACTGGGTTTTTTCCGAACTGGGCATTCTGTTCGCCGGAGGCGTGGACGTGCCCCTGTCGATCAAACTGCAGGAACCGGCTGAAATCCGCTTCCGCATTCTGCATTCCGGATCAAAATTCGTCATCGTTTCCGGCCGCCAGCTTCCCAAAATACTGCCCCTCCGCAAAGACCTTCCGGAATTGGAAAAAATAATCGTCCTGGATGAAGACACTGTCCGGGAAGAAGCCATCATCACCATGGGGAATGTCCGCCTGAAAGGGCGGGCGCTTCTCGAGAAGGAACCCGGCCGGCTGTCAGAACGCGAACGTTCGGTCACGGAAAACGACCCGGCCAACATCTGCTACACTTCTGGAACCACGGCGGACCCGAAGGGCATCGTGCTCACGCACCGCAATTACACGGCCAATGTGGAGCAGGCCCGGGCGTTTTTCGAACTGCCGGCGCATTTCGTTCTCCCTTCTCATCCTTCCCTGGGATCACTCCTTCGCCCACACCTGCGGTGTGTTCGCGCTCATTTCAGGAGGCGCGAGCATGGCGTCCGTGGAAACGGGGGAAACCGCGATCGCGACCATGCGGAACATCGGAAAGAACATCAAGGAGATACGACCCACGCTCCTGTTGAGCGTTCCCGCTCTGTCCGACAATTTCAAGAGCAACATCGAGCGCCAGATCGCGGCCAAGGGAAAATTCGCCTCAGGCCTTGTGAAGCGGGGTCTGCGGAATGCCTATGCCTATCACGGAGACGGCTGTGTCAACGGCCGCTGGCTGGGGAATTCCCTGCGAAAGCCGCTGCACGCATTCTACGACCGAATTCTTTTTTCGAAAATCCGCGAGGGATTCGGAGGCCGCTTGATGTATTTCGTGGGCGGCGGCGCCCTGCTCGACATCGAGTACCAGCGGTTTTTCGCGGCAATCGGGATTCCCGTATACCAGGGATACGGGCTCGCGGAAGCCGCGCCCGTGATTTCGGCCAACCGGCCCGGTCACATGAAAATGGGAACATCCGGCCAAATCCTGCCGAACCTTGAAGTCCGGATCTGCGATGATGACGGAAAAAATCTCCCGCCGGGTCAGAAGGGAGAGATTGTCGTCAGGGGCGAGAATGTCATGCGGGGGATACTGGCGGAATCCGGAGTCCACGGCCTCGACGGTCAGGGACGGGTGGCTCTATACGGGAGACATGGGATTTGTGGACGAGGACGGATACCTTGTCGTTCTCGGCCGTTTCAAGAGCCTGCTGATTTCGGATATCGGGGAGAAATTCAGTCCGGAAGGCATCGAGGAGAGTCTGAAGACGAGCTGTCCTTTTATTCGGCAGATCATGCTGTTCAACAGCCAAAAACCCTACACCACGGCGTTCATTGTTCCCGACACCGCGGCAGTCCTTCAGAGGCTCAAGGAGTGCAGTCTGTCCCCGGATTCGGCCGAGGGTCAGGCGGCCGCGATCGGTCTGTTCACTGAGGCGATCAGACAATTTTCTGTTCATCCGGACCTGAAGGACCTGTACCCCGGTGTCTGGCTGCCCACGACCTTCGCGCTTCTGGACGAGCCCTTCACGGAGGCGAATGGATTCATCAATTCAACGATGAAGATGGTGCGGTGGAAAATCGATCAGCATTACCATAAGCGGATCGATCATCTACACGCCCGAGGGCAAGGATCCTTTCAACGGCCTGAACCGGGAGGCGGTTCGCAGATTGGGGGAGGCGGCGGAGGGAAAGCAGGGGTGACGGTTGATATGTGCGACGCACCTGTGAGGCGCGTCGCACGGTTGCGTATAAATCCGATTCCAGGAGGGACGATGAAATCAACATGGCTGGTTCACAAGGGCGCTCGCATTCAGTATGCCGATTATTCGGGATTCCACGCGGATCTGGAAAGCCTGAAAGCGGAAGTGGAATATGCCAGCGGGCAAACCCTCAAGGAACCGCTCGATTCCGTGTTGTCTCTCGTGAATGTAACCGACACGAGTGGAACCCAGGAGATCGTCGAATATCTCAAGAACGCGGCCGTCCGGACCAAGCCCTATATCCGAAAAATGGCTGTTGTGGGCGTCCCGGGGTATAGAAGAATCCTGCTCAGGGCGGTTATTGCATTCATCGGGCAGGAGATCAGGTCTTTCGACACCCTGGATGAGGCGAAGGACTGGCTGGTGTAATAAGAGGACTTGCGGATCAGTGCCATCAGGCCGTCGGGGCTCCGGCGGCCTGATGGCGAAGCTCATTCCAGTAATGGTGTGTGTGTCCCACGCTCAGTTCCAATCCGCATATGGCACTGCGGAGTGATCGCTCCTCATTGACCGAAAGTCATTGACAATTACTGTAATCCTATCTATATTTTAACTGTCAGTGAACTGTTTTTCTGATCATATAATTCATACAGAATCAAGGGGATACTGCATTTTTCGAAACAGGCGGGCATACGTTCCAATGTCCTGCGTGAACGTTAACCCGGCGCATTCTTCCTGGAACGCAGGTGAAAGCTTCGGTTCTCTCAGTCCACTCCTGAATATTTAAAGATATTTACCAACACAAACAATGAGCGGTTGTCCATCGGTATTTTTTAATCCGATGCTGTGATCCATTTCCGACCATCCAGGTTCAAGCGGCAGTTGCGTTTCACGGTGCAGCGAAAGGATGGTTTTGATGCAAGCAGCTTTGTTTGCAGGCTGGATTTTCAGCGCAGAAGGCTATCGACACCCTCAAATTTTCACGCTCCATTGTCTGAGCCCGCCTTTTTCTTCCATTTGCCCGTCACTTCCGTGTCTGGATCTGCATGAACAAACCGTGCAGTTCTTTCTGGCGTGAGGGAGAGGAAAGGAGCAACCTATGTTTCGTTTGTCCTCTGATCAACACAGAAGCATTTTCGTGTCCGCGGTTCTGATCGGCTTTTTCTGCGTGGCCACCATCAGCGCCCAGACGATCACCACCAATCAGACCGGCACGAACAACGGCTACTACTATTCTTTCTGGACGGACGGGGGCGGATCCGTATCCATGACATTGGGATCCGGCGGCAATTACAGCACGCAGTGGAGCAATTGCGGAAATTTTGTGTGCGGCAAAGGGTGGAATCCGGGAGCGGCCAGAACGATCACCTACTCGGCCAGTTTCAACCCGAGCGGCAACGCGTATCTGTGCGTCTATGGATGGACGACCAATCCGCTGGTGGAATACTACATCGTCGACAGCTGGGGCACATGGCGGCCGCCGGGTGCGACATCCGTGGGGACCGTCACCACGGACGGCGGCACATACGATCTGTACCGTACCCAGCGGGTCAACCAGCCTTCCATCATCGGAACGGCCACATTTTATCAGTACTGGAGCGTCCGCACGTCAAAACGGGCGGGCGGAACCGTTACGACCGGCAATCACTTCAATGCGTGGGCAGGCAAAGGTTGGAATCTGGGGACGCATAATTACCAGATCGTCGCCACAGAGGGATATCAGAGCAGCGGCAATTCCAACGTGACAGTCGGCTCCACCAGCACCAGCAGCCTGACCGTTTCCCCGACCTCTCTCAGCGTCGGAGCGGCATCTGGAAGCAGTCCGGTCTCGGTCACATCGAACGTCAGCTGGACGGTCACGGACAACCAGAGCTGGCTGAGCGTGTCGCCGACCAGCGGATCGAACAACGGCAGTTTCAATATTTCCTATACGGCGAACACGTCGACTTCGAGCCGCAGCGGGACGGTGACCGTGTCCGGCGGCGGCATCACCCGGACCATCGCCGTCATGCAAAGCGGAACCGGCAGCAGCGGGACCTACACCATTGTCGTCCGGGCGCGCGGTACCAGCGGCAGTGAGAGCATTCAATTGAAGGTGAACAACGGCTCTGTGACGCTCGGCACCTGGACGCTCGGCACCAGCATGGCCAACTATACCGCGACCACGACCCAGACCGGCGGCATCACGCTGCATTTCACGAACGACGCCAGCGGCCGCGATGTGCAGGTGGACTACATCCAGGTCAATGGAGCGACCCGCCAGGCTGAAAGTCAGGCCACCAATACCGCGGTCTGGCAGAACAGTAAATGCGGAGGCTCCTACAGCGAGTGGATGCACTGCAACGGGTATATCGGATTCGGGAACGTGGTCGGGAAGGCTTCCGGGCCGGATGAGGAACGGCTCCCGGTGCCGGATGATTTCTTTGTGTCGCAGAACTATCCGAATCCCTTCAATCACACGACCGCCATCACGTTCGGGATACCGGAGGATGGTTTCGTGTCTTTGAAGGTGTACAATACGGTCGGCGGGGAGATCGGCGAACTGGTCGGCCGGGAACTGCCGGCGGGGCGGCACACCGTCACATTCGATGCGTCACAACTCTCGAGCGGCGTTTACTTCTATGTCGTTCGATCGGGAAATCATTTCTCGGCGGAAAGGATGACTTTCCAGAAATAAGGGGTTCGGGCGGAATCGGGGAAGAGGCGGTTATCGGTCGCTTTCTTCTCCGGATCATCCGTCTGAACGGACATGAAGCATCGCGGTATGATCGCCCCGGGCTGAAAACCCGGGGCGATTTTTCTTGAGTGGACGTACGGCTGTTTCAGCCCAGGGATGATCGTATTCGGCGATCCATCCGGCAGGCTCCGCGGGCGAGGCTGTTTCGCGTGTGATCCTTTGGGTGTATGGATGGGCATCGGCGAGCGGAACGCTTCCGGTTGACATTGATGTGAATATTTGCTAATTTATACTTTCAGCTTGACTCTCTCTGTTGATCTTAAGATAAATGGGAATTCCGGGAACCGTCCCGGATTCTGTTCCGGCAACGAGTCCGTAAAAGCGGTCCGTCTTTTCGGAGGATTGATGAAACAATCACGCGTGCTTGTGATCGCCTGGGTATTGGTCCTTTCCGCAGCCTCCTCCCTTCAATCCCGGACCATACGGCTGATCTGCCCGTACGCCGGAACCATTGCCGATGCCTACCGGAATGAGGGCCGTAACCTCGACCTGAAGGATACGGGGTTTCTCAAGGGCATCTTCTTGCAGTGGGTCAACCCGGATCGTTACCAGTGGAACGCTTTTGTCTACCAGTCTTCCGACGTGAACTTCAGCACGCTCTGGGGCGGGCATTTCATCTATGACCGTTATTTCAGCGCAGGCGGAAGGGGTAAATGGGTGGCGGGAGCCGGCGCCGAAGTTCTGCGCATCGACATGGACGCGGGACCGCGGATCGCGCCGCAGATTATGCCGGCCTTAAGCGGTTTCAGCCTTATCAATAACCTGTTCATCCCGTACGGCCGCTTCGGGTACCGGTTTGAATTCCGTCCGAAATTGCTGGTGGTCGGGGTCATGCCCTGGGCCGGGGCGCAATACCAGGGCGTCCGGGGAGATCTGAATCTGTCTGTGGATCCGCCCGGACCCGCGCCGCTCACCCGGGTTGCGGAAAGCATCGACCAGGATGATTTCTTCGGCCTGGCCGGTTTGAACCTGAACGGCCATCTGTTCCACCTGCTGGAGATTGAAGGGAAAATATACGGCGCATTCAACGGAGACACGGATTACACGTCCGTTTCAGCCATGGCCAACCTGTTCCTCACGCGCAGGTGCGCCCTGTCCTACAGGTTCAAATACCTGGAGCTTCCGAAAGGCACGGACCTGTACCACATGTGGGGATTGGCGGTGATGCTGTGAGACGGATTCCGCGCGCCGGTGAAATGCCGTGCGTCCGGAGCGCCGGTTGAGACGTCCGGTACGCATACTGCTTGTGGCCGGCGGCACGGCATGCGTGGGCCTGGGCTTTGTCGGCATGTTTCTACCGGTTCTGCCGACCACGCCTTTTCTGCTTCTCGCGGCGGCCTGTTACGCCAGGAGTTCCCGGCGGTTTTACAACTGGCTCATGAACAATCGCTGGTTCGGGACCATGTTGCGGAATTACAGGGAAGGGAGAGGCCTTCCGCTGAAGCAGAAAATCACCACGCTCCTGCTGTTGTGGCTGACCATAGGCGGCACGGCTGTGTTCGCGGTCACGTCGTTCTGGATCCGGCTTCTGCTGCTGGCGGTCGCGGTTGGCGTGACGATTCATCTTCTGAAAATCAAAACGTTCAGGCCTGGGCCGGACCAGCAGGATTCCTGAGAAACCACCTCCCGAGGGTCCTGGGCATCCTTCCGGGGATTGATCCTCCGGGAGGCTTGAAGCCTCCCGGAGGATGCAGGACCTTTCAAATCTTTCTCTTTTTAACCCGCCTGGTGGGTGGCGCGGCCATGGGGTCCTCGGGCCAGTGGTGGCGGGGATAGCGGGCCTGCATCTGCCTGCGTATGGAGGCGTACGTGTTCTTCCAGAAGCTTGAAAGGTCGGCGGTCACGGCCAGGGGCCTGGAGGCGGGAGAGAGAAGGTGCAAGGTGAGGGGCACACGTCCCGAAGCCACGGCCGGAGTCTCCGCCAGGCCGAACATTTCCTGCAAACGCACGGCCAGTACGGGACCCGCGGGGGAACTGTAATCGATCGTGATGCGGGAGCCGCTCGGCACCTGTATGTGAGAAGGGGCCAGACGATCCAGGTTCCTCCGCTGTTCATGACTCAGTTCCGCTTTCAGAATTTCCGTGAGATCGAGGCGGCTCATCTGGTCGATGCGGGACATGCCGCTGAGATGGGGCAACAGCCAGGTCTCCAGTTTCTCCAATAGGGCCGGATCCGAAAAATCCGGCATGTCCGCCAGAACGCTTCCGGCCCAGCGTACCCGATTCCTAAAACGTTCCGCCTCAGAATCCCACGGCAGAACATGAAAACCCAGCCGCCGGATGCCCGTGATCAGGGCTTGGCTGACTTTTCCCGGATCCCCAGGCACTTCCGCTTCTTCCAGAAGCAATTTTCCGAACCAGCGCTGTCTTCGCGAAAGCACCCTTGCCGCGCGGTCATCCCATTCCACGGATTCGGACACGGTGATCCGGTTTTCGAATTCATCCTCGAATTCCTTCCGCGAAAGCGGAGCGGCCAGGTAAATTTTTGCGTTCGAACCGCCCGCATCCGCATCCGCGACCGCGATGAATTCCTCGGATGACAGCGGACCCGACGGTAGGGAAGCCGGAAATCCGGCCGCGAGTTGAACCACGCCGGGCCGGTCCGCAAGCCTGCGGCCGATGCGATCCGGATAAGCCCAAGCCAGGAGCAGGCCGACCGAAGCTTCGCCTTTGTCCTTTCCGGTAATACCGGCGTTTTCCATGAGCCGTCGCTTCTGGGCCAGAATCCTTTCAACGGCCGGACCACGACCGGATTTCAGGCTTTCCATTCCGGAGCGTATATCCGTATCGTTTTTCCGCCCGCCGATCGTCGAGTCTCCCGCATCCAGCAGCGCGGCCAATTCACACGCAGACTGGCCCCAGTCCCTTTCCACAGCTTTGAGTATCATGTGGCTGAAACGCGGATGGATCGGAAGACCGGCCATCCGCCTTCCATGCGGGCTCAGGGATCCGTCCGGTTTCAGGCCGCCAAGACCGATGAGCAATTCCCTCGACTGACCGAGCCGGCCGGAATCCGGAGGATCCAGAAAAGACAGGTTCGCGGCAAAGGGCTCGCCCCATACCGCGAGATCCAGAGCCAAGTGCGCCAAATCGGCGGTCCGGATTTCCGGAAGCGGTCTTTCAGGAAGGCGGTCGTGTTCCGCTTCGGTCCACAACCTCAGGCATAGTCCGGGAGCCGTGCGGCCCGCGCGTCCCCTGCGTTGATCCGCGACTGCTTTGGAGACCGGCACCGTGACCAGGCCGGGCATGCCGCGCCTGGAGTCAAAACGCGAGACGCGGCTGAGTCCGGAGTCCACCACAACGCGTATGCCGTCTATGGTCAGACTGGTTTCCGCGATGCTGGTGGAGAGGATCACCTTCCGGGTTCCTTCAGCCGCGGGCGAAAACGCGGCTTCCTGAATTGCGGGAGACAGATCGCCGTGCAGAAGAAGCACGGAAACCGTGGGCTCCGGCTTTGCCGCCAGAAGATTTTCCACTGCCCGCATTTCGCTCATTCCCGGAAGGAACACCAGCACATCGCCGTCCGACAGAGACAGGCCGCGGCGCGCCGCGTCCGCGACGCGAAGCGGCAGGGGTTTATCAGCTTGGAATTGACTGTAGCGGGTTTCCACCGGGAAGGAGGGCGTCTCCCCGGTGATGATAGGCGCGCCGCCGAGCAAGGTGGAAACGGCCGCGCAATCGAGCGTTGCGGACATGACCAGGATGCGCAAATCGGCCCTGAGGTGGCGCCGGCTGTCGAGCGCGAAGGCCAGCCCGAGGTCCGCGTGCAAACTGCGTTCGTGAAATTCGTCGAATATGAGAAGCCCGATGTCCTCCAGTCCGGGCCTGTCGTGCAGCATGCGGGTGAGTATTCCCTCGGTCACGACTTCGATTCTGGTCTCTTTGCCGATGGCGCTCTGTCCGCGTATCCGGTAGCCGACGGTGCCGCCGGTTTTCTGTCCGATCAAAGCGGACATGAATTCAGCCGCGCGTCTGGCCGCGAGCCTGCGTGGCTCGAGCATGACGATTTTTCTCTTTTCGAGCCATGGGGAGTCCGTCCAGCGCGAGGGGAACGCGTACGGTTTTGCCCGCTCCCGTAGGGGCGGCCAGAACGGCACACCCATTCATTTCCAGGGCTTCGGACAATGCCGGGATGCAGGGTTCTATGGGGAATGTCATTTGAATTGCATTCATAAGAAACAGTAAAAGTTAACACTTGTGGACGGGGAATGCAAGGGGGATTGCAAGCTGTCAACATCAGCCCGGAAAGGTCTTGCAGACCTTTTAGGTCTGATTTTTCATGACTGCCCACGGTTCCAGAAAACCCTACCACGGGTTTTTACCAACCCGTTTGGGGTTACCGACTCAAACTTGATAAAAATGCTCGATTTTCCACGAAATATGTATTATACTTATTATCTGGAAATTTTGGAGAAAATATGACAAGACACATCACCATGGCTCTTGATGACAAGCTTCTGAAAAAGGTCCGAAAAATAGCAGTGGACAAGGATACAACCGTGACCGGCCTGATCCGCGAATATCTGGAAACGCTCGTTCTGAGGGAAGAATCGACCAAGAAAGAAATTATTTCGGAATTGTCCGCTCTGCTGGATCGCTCAGAAGCTGTGGTCGGGAATCAAAAGTGGACCCGGGACGATTTGCATGATCTCATGCGCTGACGAGTGAACGATCCGCTGGTCTTAACGGATGAACGGAGGCACATCATGGAAATCCATATCCGAATGTCCCATCAATCCAGGTGCCTGGTATTTATCATTCTCATGGTTTCGCTTTTATCCTGCAAATCAGGAAAGAACTCGACGGATCCGGGAATAGATATCGGGAAGGGATTCCTGACCGCACTGCCGATCCACAGGGAGACTTTTTACATCATGGTGAACCTCGGGCACATGAACCAGCCCGGGCACGTGTTCCCGTCCGACCATGGCGGATTCTATCTGAATGATCACATGGCGCAGACGTTCGTGTTCAGCCCGGCGGACATGACGATCAGCCGTATCACGGCGACGGAGCATGTGAACAAGGGCTACACGGATTACGCCATAACGCTTTCCGCGAACAGCGGCCGTTTCCAGATCGTGATGGGGCACCTGTCCCTCATCCGCGAGGACCTCATGACCCGCGCCCGGGCGACGGGTTCGCCTGATTGCGATGAATACAGCACGGGCGGGGACACGTACCGCCAATGCCTCTACTGGACGGACATTCCCGTTTCAGCGGGCGATACGATCGCCGTGATAGGCGGAAATCCCGGCCAGCTGGGCATGGACTTCGGCGTCTACGACGAGACCCGGAGCGTCACGTTCGCCAGCAGCCGTTTCGACGATTATCTGTACCCGCATTCGGTTTCGCCGCTGGACTATTTCACGGACGAAATCTGCGCCATCCTGACGCCGGTCTGCGGTGAATTCCTCTGCGGCAGGCTGGGCTTCAGGACCAAGCCGCCCATAGGCGGAACCGTTGGATATGACAGCGCAGGCACGGCCCAGGGCATCTGGTTCAGGACAGGGGCTCCGACCTTTCCGGAAGATCCTCACATCGCGCTTGTGTATCACAACGCGGATCCGGATATACCGGTATTTTCCGTGGGGATTTCGCTGGTCGGGCTGAGCCCCGGTTCCTATACATTCACACCCGCGGACACGGGCACCGTGGACAGGCTGTTTCATCGCGTGCTGCCGGACGGCCGGATGTACAGATTCGGCATACGAAACCTGTGCGACGGCCCGGGTTTCGTGCGGGACGTTCTTCTGGCGCAGATGGCGGACCCGTCCCACTTGAAGATCGAGAAGCAGGATCCTTCCGCCGGCCCCCCCTGGCGGTTTACGGGGAACGCGGTGACCTACGAGAGGTGAAGGATGACTGAAATGCGACTCACCTGGCAGGCGCGTCGCAGTCGCAGACCTGAAAGGTCCCGAAGACCTTTCAGGTCTGTTTTTTTTCAGGACAACCTCCCGCGGGTTTTGAGCAACCCGCTGGAGGTTTTTTTGGGTAGAAAATTGTTGACTTCACATCTATCTTTGGCTATATTGCCAAATAACCAAGATAAAAGAGGCATTCCTTTGGGAAAACCAGATTCGAATAAATACGCTTTACATGCGAAAATACTGAAGGCCCTGGCGCATCCTACCCGGCTGTTCATTGTGGACGCGCTGGGCAGGAAAGAGCATTGTGTCTGCGAATTGACCGAAATGATCGGGGCCGATACATCCACGGTTTCCAAGCATCTGTCCCTCCTGAAAAATGCGGGAATCGTCGGAATCGAGAAGCGGGGGACGAATGTCTATTACACCCTGAAGATCCCGTGCGCCTTGAATTTTCTGAGATGCTCGAGAGATGTGATGGAGGCCAGTCTGGCCGAACAAATCAAAGCCATCCGGAAACAATGAAACAGGCACCTGGAGAATGGCATGAACTGGAAAAATGAGTGGAAAACGCTTCTCTTTATACTGGCCGCGTTTATCGGCGTTTATCATCTGCCCGTCGGCGTGCCCCGTTTTGACAACGCGGTCATGGAGGCGCTCCACCTGGTCAAATGGTACGCGCGCGAGCATGTGGTGCTCTGCCTGATACCCGCGTTTTTTATCGCGGGCGCCATCGGGGTGTTCATCCGCCAGGAATCGGTGATGAAATACCTGGGCGCGGGTGCGAATAAGGTTCTCGCGTACGGTGTGGCTTCCGTGTCCGGAACGATTCTGGCCGTGTGCTCCTGCACCGTGCTCCCGCTGTTCGCGGGCATTTACCGGATGGGCGCGGGCCTTGGACCGGCCTCCGCCTTCCTGTACTCAGGGCCCGCCATCAACGTGCTGGCCATCATTCTGACGGCCAGGATTCTGGGCATGGAGATGGGAATCGCCCGTGCCGTCGGCGCGATTGTGTTCAGCGTGGTCATTGGATTGCTTATGCATCTCATTTTCCGAAAGGAAGAAGCGAATCGTCAGGTGAACGCTCAGGCGGTTCCACAGTCAAAGGAGTCCAGACCGCTTTGGAAGACGGCGCTGTACTTCGCGTCCATGGTCGGCATTCTGGTGTTCGCCAACTGGGGAAAGCCGCTGAATGCATCCGGGGTATGGCATGCCGTCTATTCGGTCAAGTGGCTGATCACGTCCCTGTTCGCGGCCGGTGCTCGGCCTCATCCTGGTTTTCTGGTTCCGCCTGGCCTGGTGGAAGGTGACGGCCGCTGCAATTCCTGCTGTATTGTTGGCCGTCCTGATCCCCGGAAGCCCCATACTCGCATTCGCTGCGGGCGCCATCGGTCTCGGCGTGATCACAGCAACGGACAAGGGTGAATCCGGAGACTGGTTTGTCGCCACCTGGGGATTTCTGAAGCAGATTCTCCCGCTCCTGCTGGGTGGCGTTCTGGTGGCGGGTGTTCTACTCGGCCGTGTGGGACACGAGGGCCTTATTCCGTCCCAATGGATCAACTCGGCTGTGGGCGGGAATTCCCTGTTCGCGAATTTATTCGCGTCCATAGCCGGCGCGTTCATGTATTTCGCCACCCTGACCGAGGTGCCCATTCTTCAGGGTCTGATGGCGAACGGCATGGGCAAGGGCCCTGCGCTCGCCCTGCTTCTGGCCGGGCCCGCGCTCTCCCTGCCCAGCATGCTGGTGATACGCAGCATCATGGGCACGAAGAAAACGGCCGTTTTCGTGTCTTTGGTCGTTGTCATGGCGACGGTCACCGGGTTGATTTATGGATGGCTTTTCTGATAGGTGGAGCTCACGGTAGCCGCGGGTTCAGCCCGCGCATCCATAGCAGGAGGAATCAAAATGAAAATTGAAGTTCTGGGCTCGGGATGCCCGAAATGCAATGCCACCGTTGAAAACGTAAAAAAAGCGCTGGAAGAGCTCGGCCGCACGGCTGAAATCGTAAAGGTGACGGACATCAATGCCATGATCGAGCGCGGCGTCATGTCCACGCCCGCACTGATATTGGACGGACAGCTCATGGTTCAGGGCAAAATGCCCAATGTCGGTCAGATCAAGGAATGGATCGAAAAAGGCGCCTGAACCATGCAGAAGGAATACGGATTCTGGAAAGGCACGGCCAGGGAGAAAATCCCCTGGAACCCGACCGTGGAAGAGGACAAATGCGTCGGTTGCAGGGCCTGTTACGAATTCTGCGGTCACAGTGTCTATGCGTGGAATGATGAAACAAACAAACCCGTCGTAGCCGAACCGTTCCAGTGTGTGGTCGGTTGCAGTTCGTGTAAAAACCAGTGCGGAACCGAGGCGATTTCCTTTCCGCCGCTGTCCGTTCTGAAGCCGTTTCTTCGCGAAACGTCCTGACCGGGAGAATCGAAACGGATATGGCGCACACGCATTCAAAAACTGCCGCGGACGGCCGTCTGGAGAAGAAGCTGATTCTGACGATCATCCTGAACCTGTTCATCACGCTGGTTCAGATCGCAGGCGGAATCATTTCAGGAAGCCTGGCCCTTCTTTCCGACGCGGCGCACAATCTGGGAGACAGCCTCGCGCTGGTCCTCAGTACGGTCGCGGTGCGGATGAGCCGGAGACCCAAGACGCCGAAACACACATTCGGATGGAAGCGCGCGGAACTGCTGGCGGCTCTCATCAATGCGAGCGTTCTGGTCGTGATCTGCGTTTTTCTGATCCGGGAAGCGATCGGCCGATTCTCGCACCCGAACCCGATCTCGGGAGCATTGATGCTGGTTGTCGCGGCCGCGGGTTTTCTCGCGAATTTCGCCGGGATGGCCCTGCTGAAACGCGATTCCAGGAAAAACATCAACGTCCGGTCCGCTTATGTCCATCTGATGGGCGACGCGGTTTCCAGCCTGGCCGTCATAGCAGGCGCGGTTGCCATCGTGCTCTTTAAGTTCGCATGGATCGATCCGGTTCTCACTATTCTCATCTCCCTGTACATTTTGAAGGAAACCGTCGGAATCCTGAAGGAATCCGCGGACATGGTCCTCATGACTTCTCCCGCTGAGATCGACCTGGGGGAGGTTCAGCGTTCCATCGAATCCGTACCGGGCGTGAAGAACGTTCACCACGGCCATCTGTGGAAGCTGAGTGACGCGGACGTCCATTTCGAGGCTCATCTCGACGTGGACGACATGCCGGTGAGCCGGACGGAACGAATACAGAAGCGAATCGAGAAAATGCTTCGGAGCCGGTTCGGCGTCACGCATACAACGCTTCAGTTCGAATGTGACAAGTGCAAGACGAAAAGGTTTATTTGAGAACAGAAAGAATGGCCGGGTTGGATCGCCGGGATCATCCGGTCCGGAGGAATGAACAGGAGGATACAATGATGAAGATCATTCGCGCGATTCTGATCATCGGACTGTTGGTTGTGGCGGCGAACGGTTGTTCAGGCGACGATCGGAAACAAAACACTGGAGGCCCGAAGCCGGTCTCCGCGCAGGTCTCGAAAAAGAAAGTCACGTTCGTCGAACTCGGATCAGTCAAGTGCATTCCATGCAAAATGATGCAGCCGATCATGGAGGATATTGAGAAGGAGTACGGCGATCAGGTGGATGTGGTCTTTTACGATGTCTGGACCGACGCGGGCCGGCCGTACGCGGAAAAGTACGGCATACGCGCCATCCCGACCCAGGTCTTCCTGGACGAGAACGGAGCGGAATACCACCGCCACCAGGGATTTTTCCCGAAGGAAGAACTGGTCAAGATCCTCAAGATGAAGGGCGTGCAGTAATCACCGTCCACACGGACCATTCGCTTGCCGCGTCCCCGAACTGAAAGGGGGCGAGGCGTCCGTGAATAAAGTACGAAACCCATAGGTCAATCCGGAGCTTCTGAATGGAAAACCTGTTCGTCTGGCTCACCCAGAGCCTGACCGGCTCGGCCTGGCTGGCCCTGGCCGCTTCTTTCGCGTGGGGCATTCTGAGCATTCTGCTCAGCCCGTGCCACCTGTCCTCCATACCCCTGATCGTCGGCTTCATCGGCGGCCAGGGGATTGTCACGAAAAAACGCGCCTTCGTTCTGGCCGGACTGTTCTCGGTCGGCATCCTTATCACCATCGGTGTCATCGGACTGATCACGGGCCTGATGGGACGCATCATGGGCGACGTGGGGAAAACCGGCAATTACTTCGTAGCCGTGATCTTCTTCGTCATCGGCCTGCATCTTTTGGACGTCATTCGCATCCCGTTTCTTGGGGTCACCGGTCAGCCGAAAATGAAAAAAAAAGGCGCTTGGGCCGCCTTCATCATCGGTCTGTTGTTCGGTGTAGCCCTGGGGCCCTGCACGTTCGCCTTCATGGCGCCCATGCTGGGGATCGCGTTCCAGGCCGCTTCCACAAACCTGCCCTTTGCCGTTTCTCTGGTGCTGCTCTACGCGATCGGGCACTGCTCGGTTATCGTGCTGGCCGGAACTTTCACCAGCATGGTTCAGAAATACCTGCATTGGAACGAACGCTCGAAGGGGGCGGTGATCCTTAAAAAAATCTGCGGGGTGCTGGTGATTCTGGCCGGGCTGTATCTGATTTTATAATCAATTTGGACCCTTGACTAGGAGTGGATATGGGTTCGGAAACCGGTAAAAACTGTCTTTTATCGACCGTTTCCTGACACTTTGGATCTTTCTGGCGATGGGTTTCGGCATTTTTCTCGGCACCGCGTTTCCGTCCGTGACGCAGTGGATCACCCGCCTGCAGGTTGGAACCACGTCAATTCCCATCGCGGCGGGTTTGATATTGATGATGATTCCGCCCCTGGCCAAGGTCAAGTACGAAGAACTCGGTGATGTGTTTAAAAACTGGAAAATACTGGGCCTGTCCATGGTTCAAAACTGGGTGATCGGGCCTATTTTAATGTTTCTGCTGGCGATCGTCTTTTTACCGGCGACTCCCGAGTACATGACAGGACTGATTTTAATCGGCCTGGCCCGTTGCATTGCCATGGTCATCGTATGGAACGAATTGGCCGGGGGGATACGGAATATGCGGCCGGACTGGTTGCGTTCAACAGCGTCTTTCAGGTTCTGTTCTATTCCGTTTACGCGTGGATTTTCATCACGCTCCTTCCGCCGGTGTTCGGGATGAAGGGCGTCGCCGTGAATGTCACCATCAGCCAGATTGCCGTCAGCGTATTCATCTATCTCGGCATTCCATTCATCGCGGGAATACTCATGCGGCTGTTTCTGGTGAAAGCCAAAGGCCGGGACTGGTATCATTCCAGGTTCATCCCGGCGATCAGTCCGATCACCATAATCGCCCTGCTTTTTACCATCATGGTCATGTTCAGTCTGAAGGGCGAGGTGATTCTGAAAATCCCCATGGATGTGATACGGATCGCCATTCCGTTGCTCATCTATTTTGTGTTGATGTTTCTGGTGAGCTTTTTCATGGGCAGGAGAATCAAAGCGGGGTACGGCCGGTCAGCGACTCTGGCGTTTACCGCGGCCAGCAACAATTTCGAACTGGCAATCGCCGTGGCGATAGCGGTTTTCGGGATCCATTCGGGTCAGGCGTTTGCCGCAGTGATCGGGCCTTTGGTCGAGGTTCCAGTGATGATCGGGCTGGTGAACGTGGCGCTCAGGCTGAAGAAGAAGTTTGTCTGGTGAATTTCCGGGACACCGATGGTCCAATCTCCGAAGCGTCAATGAAATCCGGAGGGAATCCGAATCATGGAAAAACTGAAGATTCTCTTTCTCTGCACCGGAAATTCCTGCAGAAGCCAGATGGCCGAAGGATGGGCGAGGCATCTCAAGGGGGATCAAATAGAGTCATATTCGGCGGGCATCGAGATACATGGATTGAATCCGTCTGCCGTCAAGGTGATGGCAG
Organism: uncultured bacterium; assembly: GCA_963736115.1. Lineage (GTDB taxonomy): Bacteria > Zhuqueibacterota > QNDG01 > QNDG01 > DTFT01 > JAFGAX01. The sequence continues at coordinate 1,521 of CAVTNR010000031.1, read as the reverse complement.
AGGCGGGCGTGGACCTCTCAGGTCACAGGTCCAAGCACCTGAATGAGCTGAAGGATCAAACGTTCGATTATGTGATCACCGTGTGTGACGCGGCGAACGAGTCCTGCCCGTTCTTCCCCGGAAAGACTGTTCGGATCCACAAGGGGTTCGATGATCCGCCCAGGCTCGCGAAATCCGCTGCAACGGAAGAGGAGGCGTTCAGCCATTACAGGCGGGTCCGGGATGAAATCCGGGCATTTGTGGAGGGATGCCGGAGAATCTGATGGAATCCGCAAAAGCATCCGGCTGATCCCGGCAAGCGAATCATGCGGGTCGGAGTCTGTGGACTCCAGCCAGAACAGCCTGAAGGGATAAGCAATCTTCAGGCTTTTTTTTTCATCGAGCAGAACCCCGATGAAGATGTGCCCCGAGGCGAGACCTCGGGTGATCAGGATCCCGATCGAATCGCCCCGGTCCGTCGCCGTACAACCGTAGGTACGGATCCGGCCTCTCAGAACGCCTGTCCCATGTTGAAAATCACCTGCATGCCAGGCTCGTGTCCCTGCAGTACACAATAAAGCCCAGATCCAGCCGGAGCACACCCACGGTGTCGATGCCCTAGCGCCGAACCCGCTGTATGCCGGATCTCGTCCAGGCTGGCGAGCACGCATCGGTCCAGACATTGCCGATATCCCAGAATAGCGCGGCAAACCATCCGGTAAACAGGCACACGCCATTCCGCGACATTCCAGACGAATTTGAATTTTCCTCCAGCAGGAAGCGATTGCGGTCCAGGGCCCCAGCAGTTCTCTACAGAACCCCCTGAGCTACGACACATCTCCAGCGTAGAAGCATTCGTTCAGATGGATCCTTCCATCCAGACTTTGAAGCACCCGATCCACCGAATCTCCACGGCGGAAGCAGGTAGATTCAGCCGACCGTCGACAGCTTCATGAACTTTCGCGCCGATCGATTCGAACAGCAGAGACACAGTTCCTTCGACGAGCCCGCCCGCCAGTTCATCGCCGGTTTAGCAGTCGAACCCGAGCCTCGTTGAACCCCATTCCACCAGTGTCACAGCCGCCCGTCGGCCGATGCTGTGGATGCTCGCTGGTCGCCGTCGAGCAGGATGGATGCGGACGCCGACCGCCAAGGCTTCGTTGATCTGTGGCCAGACGACCGATTCCATTCCCGCCACTGTCGACAGTCACGCAGCCGCCGAAGCGTTCGACGCCGTCGCCGAGCCTCCGTCCGGTCCGCCGGGACGATGATGCCGTGCGCCACGGCCTTCCCGAATGTCCAGGTTCGGAGGATGGACGCTCGGAGCCCCAGATCTTGAAGCTCCCCTTCAGCGAAACGCCGAACTTTCTCGCGGTTCCGGCCGCATTGGTGTTGAACACTCCATGCCGCCCCTGACTTTTCCCAGTATCCGTATCCAACGGAAACATTGAACTCTCCGGATTTCTTTTCCTTCAATTCCAGGACCATGTCCCGTTCCGACGCGTCCGACGGTCGAGTCCGCCGGGCGGATGAACACGCTCT
>CAVTNR010000030.1:0-106346 GCA_963736115.1 uncultured bacterium | reverse complement strand
TCGCAAATGACGACCTTCGCTTCGTTCTTCAACTTATTGCACAGATCCGTCATTCTTTGAGAGGCCAGGATCTCGGAAGGATTCGGGGGAATGCGGCCCGCGGGAATCAATTTCAGATTCGGCACTGATGTGTCGCGCAAGACCTTGGACAGCGGTAAATCTTCGACCAGCATGTCGGAAAGCCCCGGAGACGCGGATGTCCTGAACAGCTTGTGCTGTCTGGGCTTGCGCATGTCCGCGTCCACGAGAATCACAGGCTCGCCGAGAAGGGCGAAAGCGATGGCCAGATTGGCTGAAGTCACGCTCTTTCCCTCTCCGGGCGCTGGGCTCGAGATGGTGAGCGTGTGCACTTTCGTGTCTACATTCGCGAACTGAAGATTGGCCCTGAGCGTTCGGTAAGCTTCCATGGCCGGGCTTTTGGCGGACATGCCTGTGATGAGCTGAAGGGGCTTTCTGGTTGCGGATTTGGACTTTGACTCGTCCTTAGACTTGCTCTTTTCAGTCAGTTCCTTGATTTTCGCTGAGAAGGTTTTTTTCTTACCGGTCATATCCTCGTCAAATTCAGGAATCTGACCCATGACTGAAAGACCGATGGACTGCGCGATGTCATTGCTTGACTTGATCGAATGATCCAGGTATTCCTGCACCAGGGCCACGCCGAAACCCATGCCCAGACCGAACATCAACCCCATGAGCAGGTTGCGAATCACTTCGACCGGCACAGGGCCGTCCGGCTCGACCGCCCTGTCCATGATGCGCAGGCCGCCTGAACCCGTGGCCGCCTTGATCTTCGACTCTTCGCCGTGCTCGAGAAGAAAGTTATAGAGGTTCTCGGACACGGTTTTCGACCGCATCAGGCGCATGTATTCGACCGTGTTGTCCGCGAGATCGGGGTGCCGGGTCTTGAACTCCGCTATTTTCGTCTTGTAGTAACGCTCGCGGTTTTCCAGCACGTAGACGTTCAGCTCTTCCGAGACCTTGCCTTCCTGCGCGGCCTTGAGCGCCTGGTAATCGTTCGACGACTTCTCGTCGCGCACGCCCGGGTCATTGGCCAGCAGAATATTGACCAGAGCCCGCTTTTTATCCTCGACAAGCCTGTCAAGCCGGGCTCTCTCTTCAGACCCCTCTTCTGAGGCCGCGCGCCTTGGTCTCGAGATCAGCCACTTCGTGCCTGAGACCCGCGGCCTCGGACGGCTCGGAGGCGGAAGGCAGGCGCACACCCCTGCCGAACTGGCTGAGCCGGTTCTCGAATGCCCTGAGATTGGCCATGGCGAGCTGTTTCTGGGTCTGCACCTCGACCAGCTGATTCTCGAGCCTCTGCAGTTCTCCCACCACGCCGCCCTGCTTCGAGCACCACGACTGATGATTTCTCCTTGAACTCCTGCAATGCCTTTTCCGCGGCCTCGAGCTGTTCGATGGCCATGGCCTTCTGCTGCTCGATGAAGTTCACCGCGTTCGAAAGCTCCTCCCGGTCGAGTTCCTGCGCCCGGTTCTTCAGAAGGTCGGCGCTGAACACGGCGGCCTTGAAAGCGAGAAGGGGGTCGTTCGCCCGCGCAGTGAGGCGAACCATGTTCTCGTAATCTCCGATTCTCAGGCTGAGACCCTCTTTGGCCATGGCCCGGATGTCCTTCAGGATATAGGGCTGGCCCTTCTCGTTTCGGCCCGGAAGATTTTTACGGAGCGAATCTTCGAGCTGTTGCCGGAACTGCACGCTTCGGATAATGGACTGATAATAGGCCAGGGGCCTTGTCTGGTCCTGGCCGAAGAACGCGCGTTCATCGAAGGACGTTTCCTTGGGCTCGAGCATGAAAGAGGCATTCGAAACATACACCCTGGGCTGAAGGAAGGTCCACAACGCGGTGACGACAAACACCGCGACCGCGATCGGCACTATGGTCCACAGCCTGCGGATGACGAGTTCCCAGTAATTCAGCAGAGTGAACTCGCGGCGGGTGCCGCGGCCTGACGGATCATGCACAGGCTGGGCCTGGTTTCTGTTCGGGGTCATGTCTGAAACCCTCCGATTCCCGCCAGGTGCTGGAGTTTACAGGGAAAGCCGCCTTCTTTGTAGGGGCACTCTTCCCAGTACAGGCATTGCACGGTGCACATGACCGTGCGCCGCGTGTCGCCCCACTTGTCCTTCAGCCTGGACCTCAGGGTCTGCCTGTCGAGAAGCGCGGCAATGCGCCTGCGGTACACGATCTTGGTGATGACCAGCTCGGCGAGATCTCTGGACGCCTGGGATTTGGCGTCGAGGGCCAGAAACGGCATGCCTTCGCGCACGGAGCGCATCACGGTCTCGTCGTAATGCACACACCCGGCATAATCCATGTCGATTCCGAGCAGTTCCTGCGCAGCGATCTGCACGGCCAGGCACTCCGGCACTTCGGCCGGGTCTCTCAGCTTGTTGATGAGCAGGGCCGGGGCGAAGGCCTTTCTCAGAGCCTCGATTCCGGGCGCGGCTTCAGGCGCTTCGGCAATGATGCCCTTGATCCGCGCTTCGAACGGTTCGTTCGACCGGTAGGTCTCTTCGCGTCCCAAAGCGGCAAAAGCCTCTGCCGCCTGCTTGTGCTTGCGCAGGCCGAAGGCCATCTTGCGGAACAGGCCGTGGCGCACGAAATCGAACCCCTCGAGAATGCTCAGGGGGTCTGGGTTGACCACGACCACGGCCAGATCGGCGCCGGTGAAAAGATCGAGCACGTTGAAATGCGACCCGGCGCCGAGATCGAGCACCACGAAATCGGCGTCGAGTTTTCTCAGCTCGCGCATGAGCCTGAGCTTCTGGCCGTAATGCAGATTGGCCTGGCCGTACGATCCCGGAGCGCCGCTGATCAGGGAGAGGTTTTCGATGGATGTGGGTTGGTGGAGAAGGTCGTTGAGGGAAACGGTTTTCGATTCGAGATAATCCTTGATCGTGGCCTCGGGCTGGGGGCATCCGAACACCGCATTGAGATTGGCGCCCCCGAAATCGGCATCCACAGCCACCACTTTCTTGTGGAGCCTGGCCAGGCCCACGGCCATGGACGCGGCCATGACGGTCTTGCCGACACCGCCTTTTCCCCCTCCCACGGCCACCATTTTCAACCCGGTATCCGCGGAAGGGGCTTTTGCGTGCAAGATGTCTGCTCTCTCGGTCGCGGCCATGCGGTTTTCTGTCTATCTCTGAATGTCTATGACGCCGGTGTAGTAGAGAATCATCACAATGGGCGAGGCGACGGTCACCAAATCACGGAAAACCGAAAAAATCGATTTCCCTTTCTGGGGCACGTACACCACATCTCCGGGAAGCACATCCGGAATATCTTTGCCTTTCGACTTTCCCTGGAACAGGTCATTGGGGTTCAGGGAATACTCGATCGCCTTCTTGCGGGACGCGGAGGACACGCGCACATGCTTCAAATCTGCCTTTTCAACAGGCCCGCCTGCCATGAACAGCACGTCGAGCAGACTGGTCTTGAACTGAACCGGATACCCGCCGGGCAGACGCACGGCTCCGAGCACTTTCACGTCATACGACCCGGGCATGCCCGGCACGAGAATCACATCCCCGCTTTCAAGATCTGGGAGCTGGGCCAGATCCCCGCCCAGGAAAAACGAGGCCAGGTCGACCGTGTCGCGGGTCACGACACCATTGATCTTGCGGAGAATCTGGACATTGTCCAGCTCCGCGCGCGGGGTGAACCCGCCCGCGCGCGTGATGGCGCCCTGCAAGAGTGGCCTGCTTCGAAATCGGATACTGGCCCGGCTGGGTCACCTGTCCGAGCACAGTGACCGTGATGTTCAGGGTCTGCGCGAACCAGACCGACACAATCGGCCTTTCGCCGAGGTAGCGCGCCACCTGGGTCGTGACCACGGACTGGAATTCCTCGAGCCGCATGCCGTCGATCGGGATGTTCGAAATCAGGGGATAATCGACGCTTCCGTCCTGCTGAACCATCACGACCTTGGACAGGTCGGCATGACCGTACACGCTGATTTCAAGAAGATCGCCTTTCTGGATGCGGTCGGTCTGGGCCTGTGTGATGACCGGAAGGAGGAGGCAGACGAGAATCGCGGCCTGTTGAAGGCTCGTTCTTCGCCGGGGTTTTATTGGTATTTTGTCGGCTTTCGGGGCTTTTGTGGCGCTGTGGCTCATGCTGAGGCCCCCTCCCTTTTTAAAAACAAGGTGTCTATGGATATAACAGCAGTCAATGCGTTCCGCAGAAAACGGAAACCCTTATTTTTACGTCTGATACAGGGTATTCCGATGCCTGTAAAACGCATCAAGGCCCGGCTGTGGCCTGGGCTTTGTGTTGGGACAATGACTTCAGGGAGATGCAGCCGCCAGCATGCATCGAAGGGAACTGAGTTTTCCCCTCCCCCCTAAAACCCGAAAAACCAGACTCCGCAGACGGCATTCGCAGCGGGTGATGTTGAAGTTCTATATTATACAAAATGGGATTGTACTTGTCAATAGAAATGAGAAAAATTTTCCATCGGAAGTTTTCAGCATCCCGGTCAGCCCTTGTTCGAACTGCTTGCGCACCTCATAACCCAGTAATTGCTGGGCCTTGCCGATATTCGCCAGCGAATGCTTGACGTCTCCGGCACGGACAGGCGCGTAATTCGGCTTCACTTCCTTTTTCAGGCCCGTCGCGATGATCTCGATCATCCGGTTCGACCGAAACCCTTTTGCCGCACGCGACATTCAACGTTTCTCCGGAAAACTCAGCGGCCCGGTCTTCGCAGGCCAGCAGGTTCGCGTGCACCACGTTTTCGATATACGTGAAATCGCGAGTCTGCTCCCCATCCCCGAATACCGTAATCGGATCTCCGACCCGTATGGCCCGGATGAATCGCGGGATCACGGCAGCGTACTGAGAGTTCGGGTCCTGGCGAGGGCCGAACACATTGAAATAGCGCAGAGAAATCGTTTTCAGGCCGTACAGCCTGGAAAAAACATTGCAGTATTTCTCGCCCGCCAGCTTCGACACGGCGTACGGTGACAGCGGCTTGGGGAACATGTCCTCGGTTTTCGGGAGGGTTTCAAGGTCACCGTAAATGGAAGAGGACGAAGCATACACGACCCGTTCGACCTTTTCATCCCTGGCCGCAGTCAGGACATTCAGGGTTCCGGACACGTTCACTTCATTGCTCGTGATCGGGTCACGCACCGACCTGGGAACGGCACGGCAGGGCCGCCTGATGCAGAACAAAGTCAACGCCTTCGACCGCTTCGCGCACCAGGTGATAACTGCGAATGTCGCCTTCAACCACCTCGATCTTGTCCGCCCAGTCGGTCAGGTTGTCCCGCTTGCCGGTCGCGAAGTTGTCCAGCACGCGGACCTTGTCTCCACGCTTGATCAATGCTTCCACGATGTTCGACCCGATGAATCCTGCTCCACCGGTAATCAGATAAAAGGCCATAATTTCTTCTCTCCCGTTAAAAGATCCTTCGAGGGTGAAGCAAGTGGGCTGTACTCAGGATGACCACAAAGCGCGCTCGGCCGAAAAAGAACCGTTCACTCCTCCCCTTTGTCCTTTTTCTTCCCCTCGTCCCCGTAATACATCTGGTAATACTTGCCGTAACTCGAGTACTGGCCGTACATTCTGCTGAAATCCACTCCATTCAGAACCGCGCCGATGATGCGCGCGCCGCCGCTCCGCAGAAGGTCGATGGCCTCAGTCGCGGCGGACAGAGTCGTCTTCTGATGCCAAACCACGAGCAACACGCCCTGCGTGCGGGCGCCGAGCAGGACGGCGTCTGAAATGGGCAGAATGGGCGGCGTGTCGAGAATCACCACCTTTGCCCGGCTCTTGATCTGCTCGCACAACTCCGTCATTTTCTGCGATGCGAGAAGCTCGGTGGGATTGGGCGGAATGCGGCCCGCGGGCAGGACTTTCAGGCTGGGAACGGTCGTGTCTCTCAGCACACGCTCGAGGGGCAGATCGTGCACGAGCAGGTCGGAGAGGCCGGGCACCATGGTCGTCTTGAACAGCTTGTGCTGGCACGGCTTGCGCATGTCCGCGTCAATGAGAATCACCGGCTCGTTGAGCAATGCGAACGAAAGCGCGAGGTTGGCAGCGGTCACGCTCTTGCCCTCGGACGGGGCCGGGCTCGACACGGTCAAGGTGGTTACGGTGGAATCGACGTTCGCGAACTGCAGGTTCGCGCGCAGGGTCCGGTACGTTTCCATGACCGGGCTCTTCGCGGACATGGAGATGATGAGGGGCGACTTTTTTCTCGACTCCGGCCTGAATTTTTCCTTCTCCGGACTGTCCGCGGCGTGTGCCACCTTTTGAAGTTTTTTGGGCAGGGGCTTTACCTTTCCCCGCATTTCATCGTTGAACACCGGAATCTTGCCCATGACCGGCAGATTCAGGGCGCGGGTGATGTCGTGTCCCGACTTGATCGAGTCGTCGATGTATTCCATCAGAAGCGCCAGCCCTGCGCCCAGTCCCAGGCCGTACAGGAGCCCGAGCAGAAGGTTGCGCATCAGGTTGACCGGAACGGGCCGGGCCGGCAGGACGGGTTCGTCCACCAGATGCAGACCGCCGGTTCCGGTGGCCGCCTTGATTTTGTTTTCCTCGCCTTTTTCGAGCAGGAAATTAAAGAGATTCTCGGTGACCTGCTTGGTGCGCATCAGCCGTATGTATTCGATGGTCTTGTCCGCGAGGTTCGGGTTTCTGGCCCTGAATTCCGCGATTTTGCGCCTGATGTAGTTTTCCCGGTTGTCGAGCACATAGACGTTCAGCTCCTCCGAGACCTTTCCCTCCTGCGCGGCCTTGAGCGCCTGGTAATCATTGGAAGACCGGTTGTCGCGAAGCGCGGGATCGTTTTCAAGAAGCAGGTTGACGAGAGTGCGTTTCTTCTCTTCGATCTGGCGTTCGATACGGGCTCTATCGCCGGAACCTTCGGCGAGGCTTGCGCGCCTGGCCTCGAGGTCCGAGATCTCGCGCCTGAGGGCCGCGGCTTCTGGCGGCTCAGGAGAATCCTGCAGGCGGACAGCTCCCCCGAGATTGCGGATGCGGTTCTCGAACGCGCGCAGGTTGGCTGTGGAAAGCTGTTTCTGCACCTGAACCCCGGCGAGCTGATCCTCGAGCCGTTCGAGTTCGCCGGTCACGCCGTCGCGGATCACGTTCACCGAGGATTGGTCGCGGAACGACTGGAGGGAACGCTCGACTTCCTCGAGCTGTTCGATGGCCACGACTTTCTGCTGTTCGATGAAGTTCACCGCGTTCAGAAGCTCCTCCCGGTCCACTGTCTGCGACCGGGTCTTGAGCAGATCGGTCGCGATACGGGCCGCGGTGTATGCCAGAACGCGGTCATTGGCGCGCGCCGTAAGCCGGATCATGTTCTCGTATCCGCCCGCGCCCAGGTTCACGCCCTGGTACGCCATTTTCAGCACTTTTCCGGGATTGTACGGCTTTCCCTTGCCGTTCAGCGCGGGCAGGGAGCGGGACAGGCTGTCGGCCAGGCGCTGGCCGAGCCATTCGCTTCGGAGGATGGACTGGTAATAGGAAGGGGCCGGCCGCCTCCTTCTCGACCCAGTACGCCCTTGGGTCGAGATCGTTCTTGTCCGCCTCGAGCATGAAAGCCGAGCTGGACACATACACGGGCGGCCGGAGCAAAGTCCAGACAATGGTGGCGATCAGGGAGGCCCCTGTCGCGGCCAGAATGAACCACTTTCTGCGGAGCGCGAGTTCCCAGTATTGGATCAAGGTGAAATCGCGGCGGAGCGACGCAGGGGTTCGGTTTGCTGGTTTCTTCAGGGTTCATTTATTCAAACCTCCGATAGCCGCGAGGCATCTAAGCCTGCGGGGGAAGCTACCTTCCTGACAAGGGTACATATCCATAGGCTGGATGCATAGCGCATAGCGCAAAGCGCATAGCGAAAAAGAGGTTCTTTTATATCATTTCCGCTGTGCGCTGTGCGCCATGCCCATTGCGCTATGCGCCCTGCTTCTCCAAATACCACTGATACGCCTTCCCGATCCCCTCCTCCAGCCCGGTTTTCGGCCTCCCAGCCCAGTTGTTTCAGCCGCGTGAGGTCCAGAAGCTTCTGGGGCGTGCCGTCGGGCTTGGTCGTGTCGTAGACGATCTTTCCTTCGAATCCGACGACCTTTTTGACTGTCTCAGCCAGTTCGGATATGGTCAGGTCTTTGCCGACCCCTATGTTCACAAATTCGCCGATTTCGGTCGCGGACTTGTTCCGCATCAGGTACACCACAGCGTCCGCCAGGTCGTCTGAATACAGAAATTCCCTTCGGACCTTTCCTGTACCCCAAACCACTGCCTCTTTCGCTCCGGCAGTTTTCCGCCTCGTGGAACTTGCGGATCAGGGCGGGCAGTACGTGGGAACCCTTGAGGTCGAAATTGTCGCCGGGACCGTACAGGTTGGTCGGCATCACGGATATGAAATCTGTTCCGTACTGTTTGTTGTAATACGCGCACAGCTTGATGGCAGTGATCTTGGCTATGGCATAGGGCTCATTCGTGGGCTCCAGCGGGCCAGACAGAAGGGACTCTTCTTTCAGGGGCTGGGGAGCGAGTTTGGGGTAGATGCAGGAGGAGCCCAAATTTAAAAGCTTTTTGACTTTGTTTTGATAGGATGCGTGTATGACGTTTGCCGCGATCATCAGGTTGTCGTAGATGAACTCCGCCGGGTACGTGCTGTTGGCGAGAATGCCGCCGACTTTGGCGGCTGCGAGGAAGACGTAGTCGGGCTTTTCTGTTTCGAAGAACTGGTTCACCTGTTCCTGGTTGCGGAGGTCGTATTCGGGGTAAGGGGTGAAAACCAGGTTCGTGTAACCGTCCGACTTGAGTTTTCGGATGATTGCGGAGCCGACAAGGCCGATTCGCCGGCGATGTAGATTTTGGATTGCTTATTCATGTTTCTTTAACATCAAATTGCCCAACCTCGAGATCTCCGGCCTGACGGCCTCCGACTTCGCGACCACCGGAGCAAGGGGGCTGAACTCGGGATGACATACCGTGGCATCTCCATCTTAACTCAATCGCTTCGAGAGAGATTGAAGCTCATTCAGATAAGACTTGCAGGTGTTCGTAGATCTTGAGCGCATCGGCCTGGCTGTAGGTGTGTGTCTTATCCGGTTTCTGGCTTCCAGCATTTCCAGCCAGACCTTCTCGTTTTGAATCCACTCCAGTTCAAAAGCCTTCTGAAGGCAGGACCGGCAGAATAACAATCCGGCAACCCTTCGCGGAGAATCGGCCTCCTTGATCGATTTCCAGGCCAGCTCGAAACAGAACTCGAAATACTGAATGCAGCCGGCCTGGACAACGGGGTCCATGCTTTTTCGGGACAGGGCCGATTCCAGCTGTGCGATCGCGCTTTTGAGGTCCACCTTCATGATGTCCAGCTTATCCATACAACACCTTCCCTTTGGAAAGCGCGGTCTCGCGGAACCGCTCCGATGCGCGGTTCAGATCCACCCAGTCGATTCGGTAAAGTGTGGGCAGATCTTCGAGCGCGCCCTGGATCTCATAGAACCGCTTCAGCGGGAGCATCGTCGCTCCGACAACGCCAAGGTCGAAATCGGATCTGTCCCGGGGCTGTTCCGGTGGCCCTCGAACCGAACAGGATTATCCTGTAGCCGGCCAAGTGCTCCTTGAAGTTGGACAGGCATTCCCGGATCAACTGTAAAATCTCTTCTTCGCGGGTCACGGTTATTCCAATAGGCTTTCAGCTCTTTTCTCCACGCCGCCCCGCCCCTGGATTCCCGCTAGAAGAATGCGGGAATGACATACATTATAATTTCGGGAAAGGTACTCAATACCCTCTTTTCCCACTTTTTCGATGTCGGCTTTGACCATCAGTTTCACCAGGTCGGCGAATTTGGTTTTGGGAGACCAGCCGAGGATTTTCTTTGCTTTCGAGGCATCGCCGATGAGCAGGTCCACTTCGGTGGGGCGGTAGTACGACGAATCCTGTTCGACGCGGACTTTTCCGGTTTTCTTCTCGACCCCGACTTCGACACCTGCCTTCTTCTCCCAAGCCAGTTCCATGCCCGCTTCCCTGAATGCCGCCTCCGCAAATTCGCGCACCGTGTGCGTCTCGCCGGTGGCCACGACGAAGTCTCCGGGTTCGGTATGGTTCAGCATGAGGCGCATCGCCTCGGTGAATTCAGGCGCGTAACCCCAGTCGCGCTTGGCCTCGAGGTTGCCGATGCGGAGCCTTCTCCTGCAGGCCGTGCAGGATGCGGGCCGCCGCGAGCGTGATCTTGCGCGTGACAAAGGTCTCGCCCCTGCGGGGAGACTCGTGGTTGCAACAGAATGCCGTTGCACGCGAACAGGCCGTACGCCTCGCGGTAATTGACCACGACCCAGTAGGCGTAGAGCTTGGCCGCGGCGTACGGGGACCGCGGGTAGAACGGCGTTTTCTCGGTCTGGGGCACTCTCCTGCGCCAGGCCGTAGAGTTCGCTTGTCGATGCCTGGTAGAAGCCGGCTCTTCACGCCTGTTTCCTTGATCGCGTCCAGAAAACGGAGCGTGCCGATGGCGTCGACTTCAGCCGTGTATTCCGGCATTTCGAAGGACACTTTCACGTGGCTCTGCGCGCCGAGATTGTGATATCTTCGTCCGGACGGATTTTCTCGATCAGGCGGTTGAGGTTGCTGGAGTCGGTCAGGTCGCCGTGATGCAGGTGAAAGGTTTTGCCGTGGACTTTGGGATCGTTGAAGAGATGGTCGATTCTTCCGGTATTGAAAGAACTGGATCGCCGCATGATGCCGTGGACTTCGTAGCCTTTTTCGAGGAGTTGCTCGGTTAAATATGATCCGTCTTGACCGGTTATTCCAGCCTGATGAGTGCTTTTTTCATGTTACCGCCGATTACGTTTTGGTTGCCGCGATCGAGAACACACCCACCGCCCCTCCCCTGGATCCCCGCGCTGACGCGGATGAAAAGACACGTCCGCGGGGATGACATTACCGACAATTCAGGATGAAAACTAAAAACTTCTCCGCCGAATTTTAATGCGGATTGCATTCTCCAGGGTTCGCGGACGGCGAGGATGAGGTAGCCGCCGCCGCCTGCGCCGGAAAGCTTCCAGCCGATGGCTTTGTTCCGGTATTGATCGATCACGGTTTGTATCCGCTCATTCAGCATTTTCGGGAACATGGAAACCTGGGCTTCGAATGACTCCAGAAAGTGCTTGCCGAACGCGGTTGTATCCATGCGCAAAATGGCCTGCCAGCATCCGTCCGCTGCCGCTGCCAGACGGGCCACCTTGGGTTTGCAGATGTCCGATCCCTCGAGCACATTGAACCCGTCCGGCCTGGGCCAGAGCGTGACAAGGCAAAGCCTCTGCTCAAGCCAGGAAAGAACATCCTCGTCGTGCACCGAATCAATGGCCGCGGGCCAGTACCCGTTGCCGTCATAAAAAACGCGGTTCAGGCCCGGGAGCGCGATGCCAAGGGAGTCCTGTGAACCGGAAATTTCCTGCTTGCCCGGGGGATTGTCGCAGTAAAACAGCATGCGGGCCGTTTCCTCCGCCTTGCCGTCGGGCAGGCCGGCAGGCCACTGTTTCAGGGCCACCTTGCGCGTGCTCGACGCCATGCCGCTGCGCTCGTTGAATTCCACCGTGGGCTCTATGGAGGCCAGCACAGCGGCGCCCGGGTGGTGCTTTGACACGTACGGCTGGTCTATCCACGTGCCTGCTATGTCCACGCGGTACGGAATCACGTTTAGGGTCCGCAGATCCGTGGTCGACCGGCGCGGCAGTCCGGGGTGCGGCACGCGCTTCAGAATCACGTACCGGATGTCCCGCACTTTGCACAGCGCTTCCTTTTCAGGCGTGGCGCCGTCCTCGTTCACGATGAAAATGTCCGGCTTGATGTCGTCGAGTTCAGGCAGAAAATCGAGAATGCCCGACCCCCGGTCGACGCGGCATTCTTTCACGCAGGACAGGGCAGAGATCATGTACTTGCGCTCGTCCTGCGTGTTCACCGTGTACCGGCCCTTGAGCTCGCGTATGGTGTCATCCGACCCGATGCCCACGTAGAGATCGCCGTACGTGGCCGCTTCCTTCAGAAAAGCCACATGCCCGCTGTGCAGCATGTCGAAACAGCCGGAGACGAAGACTTTGGGGGGTTGGTCAGACAATCTTTAACTGTTCCGGGTTCCGGGCTTCAGGTCCGTTTTTTGCCGTTTGAAGGCCCTTCGGGAGAAGAGCAGGAGGGTAGGTCTCAGGGCGACGTACTTGCGATTTGCAGACAGATCGCTCATTCCGCCAGTCTCTTCAGTCTTAGAATCATTTCTCTTTTATCCGTTGCCGCGGCCAGGGGTTCGAGCGACTCCCAGATGCGGGGCCAGTTCAACCGACCGCGCTGTTTTGCCAGAACGCCCTCGATATCGGACCAGTCCTTCTCACGTCCCGAGAAGGCCTTCATCACGATCAGATCCTCGGCTGTGCAGGTTTTCAGGAAAACGTCCTTCGCAAACTCGAATGGAGTGGCGTTCGTCACGGCCGTTTCTTCGAACGGAAGCCCGGCCAAAGCCACGTCGAACGGTATGCCCAAGTCAGACCACAGGAGAACAACCAGGTTTTTGATCGCAAAACGCCTCATTTCGGACACACGGGGCCTGAACCTTTCAGCGAGCGCGTCGATAAAGGGTTCCTCTCCGCCGAAACCCGTGAACAGCGTCAGGTCCGCATCCACGGTCATTCTCGGCTCTCCCCAGCGGAGCACGGCCAGGCCCCCGATGAAACAGAAGCGCCATCCCCTTTCTTCAAAAAAATCCTGAATCGATCTGGCTTCGAGAATCAGACTCGTCATTTTCCGGCGATCTTTCTGAAAAGCGCCTGCTGGATGATCAGGCCTGAAGTCAGGCGCGGCTCCTGGGTCCGGAGGCAGAAGTCGTACAGATCGGATGTCGCTTCGATGAACTCCATTGTGTTCATGCTGCGGACGCGGTTCTTCCGCTCCTCTTCAAGTATGGGGGCCAAACGCCGCCATCTCTCGGCATAATCACGAATCGCCTGTTTTTCTTCTTGTGCTGTCATTGGGGTGAGTTGCTTGCCTTTAAAAGGCCCTTCGGGGGCAAAGCAGGAGAGTCGGCCTCAGGGTGACATTGTCAACATGTCAAGATATAATATTGTTAGCTGCTCTATGCTCAAACAAGATCCTGAATCCAAAGCTCCGCCCCGTCACTCCCATGGCGGGGATTGACCGATCGGATCGAAATCGACAATGACAATCGGCCGGCGGTCGTGAGTCGCCGGTCGTAAACCGTTGATTTTCAAAGACAGAAACGAGTCAACCTGTTCAAAAGAGCGATTCCCATGCCAAATAAGAAAGGCACAGAGGATGCCCCTGTGCCCATGCCTGTCAGGTCGAGTTCAATGTCTTATGCCCGCAGTGATGTAAGTATATATCCACGATAAGCGCTCGGCTCCGCTTAACTCCTTGTTTGATATAATAATATAAAAAATCGTGACGAAAATGTCAAATCAAATCGTAATGGAATGCGGCCGCAACCTGCGCATTTACGTCAGATCACGATCATGAGGCCGAGACGGGCGCTGATGACGCCCAGCAGGCTTCCAGCGAGGACATCAGAGGGGTAGTGAATGCCGTTGTAAACGCGCGAGAATCCGACCAGGGAGGCGACGCTGTAACAGGCCATTCCTGATCCGGGGTAGAAATAACCGAACAGCGTGGCCGCCATAAAAGCGCCTGCCGCATGTCCCGAAGGGAAGGAGAACCGGTCGGGAAATGAAATGATTTTTCGGATCTGGGGAATGGCCTCGAAAGGCCTCAGCCTGCGGGTTCTGGATTTCACGAACTTGTACGCGGAATGCTGAACCACGAATGACGCGAGTCCGGCTGAGAAGAAAGGCCGCATGATCTGGGTGTCGAAAGCTGTGACTCCCAGGACCACAAACGGATACACATACCCGTTCCCGAACCTGGAAAATCCGACCATGACGCGGTCGAGCAATTTTCTGCCGTTCAGGCCTGAGATGAAAATAGCCAGATCGCGGTCCAGGCGGAGCAGGAATTTCAAAAATTTCCGTGTGCTGCGGTTCATGGTTGCTAACTTCTTTATTTCAGGTGTACGGGTTATCCGGTAAATTAGGTTCAAACTCTGTGCCAATGAGGTTGAATGTTAATGAATAAAAGGGAGGGATGCAAGGGAAACCGGAGGGAAGGGAAAAAGGTTCCGAGTTCCGTGTTCAGAGTTCCGGGTTGAAAGCCAGCGTGTTTTTCTGACTCGGAACGCCTCTCTGCTAACTTGCCGTGTTTCTCCCCACCACCAGACAGCTACCCCCGAAACCCATGGGCTTTTTTGCCTCGAGTTCTGGCCGGCTCGGAACGGAGCAGGGATTCCGTTGTTCTCTTCAGAATGCTTCCTCCTGCCTCATGGTCGCGCTGGACGTCGGCCTGGTTCAGGTTCTTTTTTCCGTGTCCGTGCAGACCCAGCCTATACGGCAGGCTTCGGAAAAGAACGATTGGAATAGGGAGAAAACGGAAAATATGGGATGAAAACTCGATTTCAAACCCTGCTTTGACCGCGGTTGCTTCCAGACCCTTCAGTCTGTATCGCCTGAAATGCCCGGCCGCCTCGTCCTCGTCCGACCAGAGTACGGGATACGCGGGAGCTGTCATGTAGATGCGGCCGCCTTTGACCATCAGGTTGCCGATTGATTTCAGAAAAGCCGTGTCGTCCGCGATATGCTCGATCACGTCGAACAGCCCTACAGCTGGAAGGGATGCGGGCCTGAACCCCGCGGATTCGGTTGTGGCGCGGATCACGGTTTTCAGCCCCTCGCGCTTTGCGTGGCTCGCGCCCTGCGGCCCGGGCTCCACGAGAACCGTCTCGAAACCCGCCCGTTCCAGAGCCAGGGATACGAAACCGTTTCCGCCTCCGATGTCGAAAAGCGCGCCCGCCGGCGGGAAGGCTTTCATCACGGAGAGGATGCATTGATTCCGATGTTGAACCAGAATGACTTCTCTTCAACCGCGTAGCAGGCGTCATGGCCTTCCGCCGGATAGGACACGCGGGTGTCTGCCTCGCTTGTCCATATGCCTTCGCGGTTTTTACGGAGCTTGGGGGCTATGGAGGGGATGGGGATCATATTAAAACCAGCACAAGGTATCTGTCATTTCGCGAGAACCCCGTCCGTCACCCTGATCAAGTCCGGGACAGTCCGTCCACCCGCATTGCGTGGCTTGCGCAATCAGACCCCGGAGTCAATTGTCCTGCCCCTGAAAAACGCGGTCACCTTCTCGCATATGAACTTCACTTCAGCGGGCTTCAGGGAGTAGAAAAACGGGAGCCGGACCAGGCGGTCCGAATACAGATCCGCGTATTTCAGTCTTCCGCCTTCATACTGTTTTTTGAAATACGGCGAACGATGCAATGACAGATAATGGAATATGGCCATGATGCCGTTCTTTCGCAGATAGCTGATCAGGCCGTCCCTCTGCGACAGGGAATCGCACACCAGGTAGAACATGTGGCCGTTGTTCGTGGCATAATCGGGAATGAAGGGTCCGCGCACCAGACCGTCGCGGAACAAGGGCTCCAGCCGTTTGTGGTAATCGTTCCATATGGCCAGCCGCCTGTTCTGGATTTTTTCCAGTTTCTGGGTCTGTGCCCACAGAAAGGCCGCCGTGATTTCGGACGGTAGAAATGACGACCCGACATCCACCCATCCGTATTTGTTCACCTCGCCCCTATAGAACTGCGCCCGGTTCGTGCCCTTCTCCCATATGATTTCCGCGCGCTTCTCGTGCCGCCTGTCATTGACCACGAGCATGCCGCCTTCTCCGGAAATCAGGTTCTTGGTCTCGTGAAAGGAGAAAGCCGCGAAATGACCGATGGACCCGAGCGGCTTCGGCCTTCCGTCCGGACCGACATAGAGGCTGTCCACGGCCTGGGCCGCGTCCTCGACCACAAACAAGCCGCGCTTTTTCGCGAGCCGCATGATTTTGTCCATGTCGCATGCGACTCCGGCGTAATGCACTGGCACGACGACTTTGGTTTTCGGCGTGATCAGCGCGTCGAGGCTGTTTTCATCCATGCCGGGATGGTCCGGCCGGCTGTCGCAGAAAACGATTTTCGCGCCCCTCAGCACAAAGGCATTGGCCGTGCTGACGAACGTGTACGAGGGCATAATGACCTCGTCTCCGGGCTCAACACCGCACAGCAACGCGGACATCTCAAGGCCGTCCGTGCAGGAGCTTGTGAGCAGACATTTCTGAAAACCGAAACGCTCCTCGAAAAAACGCTGGCATTTTTGCGTAAAATCGCCGTTGCCGGAAATCTTGCCGGACCCGCAGGCCTGCCGGATGAACTTGGCCTCCTCGCCCGTGAGCGTCGGCTTGTTGAAAGGAATCATCGATGGGCCCAATAATGATAGATCATTGTGACGCTCCGGAGCCGGAAGCAGTTGCTCAGGTACAGCCGGACTGCCGGGTCATTGTCGAGCTGGGTCGCGACCGTGATGGTTTTGCACCCGAAATCAGAGGCTTTCCGGACCGCATGAAGGACCAAAGCCGTACCTATGCCCTTGCCGCGGAATTTTCCGGATACGGCAATAAGGCCGATGCTTGCGGTCTTGCCCTCGACCTGCACAGTGACGAACCCGGCTGTTTTTTCTTGGACCCGGTAAACATATGTCGCTTTCGCGGAAGCGCCGCTGACGCTGTTTTCAATCCATTTTTTGTACAGTTTTCTGAACTCGCCGTTGCTGAAGCCGGGGTCTGTTTTATATCTCGAATGTTTTCCGCTTTCCATGGCCAGGCGGATCAGGGTCCTGTTGGGTTTACCCCGGAAACGGAGAATGCGGCCCGGGCCTGATGGGATTTCAACTTTTTCCGTTTTCCGGACGAATACGGCTTTCTTGTCCACAAGCCTGAAGCCTTTCGGCTTGCGGGTAATTGGACGGTCGAGAAACATATAAACCAGCCTGTAATCCTTCGCCTCGCGGAGAAATGTCCGGTGCTGCGTCGGATCGTATTCCTTCGTTTTCAGGATACCGACCGGGTACCCGAAAAATTCGGAATCCCATTTGAGCTTTTGGATCATGCGGTTCCGTTCACGCAGCATTGTTTTAAACAACCATCCCCGGGGTCCTTTAGGGGCATAGCAGGGGAGCCAGCCTCAGGACGACATCCTGTTCAAAACGCGCTAAGGTTCAAACGTTGATTCTCTCGCCGATGATGTACAGCGGCCGGTTCTTGACGGTCTCGAATATTTTTCCGATATACAGGCCGGTCATGCCCAGAGTGGCGAGGATGACGCCTGCCAGGAACCAGAGGCTCGTGATGAGGCTGGCATAGCCCATGACCTCGATCTCGCCCCTGAACCACTTGATCATGATGAAAATTCCAAGCAGGAAGGACAGTGCCGCGATAGTCACGCCCGCGGTGACAATGATGCGCAGGGGCTTGTCGCTGTATGCCAGAATGATGTCCTGGCTGAGTTTGAGCATCTTATGGAAATTATACGAGGTTTTTCCGTGCGTGCGCGGCGAGTGGCGCACGTCGAGCGTCGCTGTTCTAAACCCGACCCATTTCACCATGGTGGGGAAATACCGCACACTTTCGCGCAGGCGGACCACTTCGCGTATCACTTGATTGCTGTATATTCCGAAATTGGCTACCGTCTCGTCCTGTTCCGAGCCGGTCAGGAAAGCCAAAGTGCGGTAGAATGCTTTCGAAGCGGTTTTCTTGATCCAATTGTCCCTGCGCGACGACCGTCTCGCGAGCACGATGTCATACCCTTCCCGCGCTTTTTGATACAGGTTCGGGATTTCCTCAGGCCTGTCCTGAAGGTCGCAGTCCATGACAACGGCCCATTCTCCCTTGCACAGGTCCAGGCCCGCGGTGATCGCATGATGCTGGCCGAAATTTCTGGACAGACTCACGCCTATCACCCGCTTGTCTTTTTTGCATAGGGCTTTGATCGCATTCCATGAATCATCCGGGCTCGCGTCATTGACCAGTATGATTTCGAAGCGGTTCGTGACCGTCTTGAGACTGTCTCGGATACGCGTGGTTAATTCGCCCAGGCAAGCGGAACAGCCGTACACGGGTATCACGACGCTGATTTCTGGTTTTTTCTGCATGGCGTTCCGGCCCTTTGTTTCGGGACAATCTCGTTCGCTGTGACGGTCGTTATCCGCATGCTTCGGTGGGATTGGTTTAATTTACTGCGTGGTAGGGTAAAGTGCAAGTGGTTTGCGGATAAAAAACGCGGGCGGATGCCCGAGGATGCCTGTTGTAGGTCCGATATGCCGAGTCCCGCCCCCGGATCAAGTCCGGGGCAAGCTTTGCGGGACGAGGCTATCGGACATTTTTTTTAAAGGAGATAAAGTCCGAAAGGCACGCGAAGAGAAGCGTGCCATTTCGGACCTACAACTTTTTCTTTGAACTTTGAACCTTGAACTTTGAACTTACAAGGAGACCGTCACAGTCCCGTACACGCTTCTCGGAACATAGGTTTCCTCGAACGGGATCCACCAGCCGCGGAATTCCACGTGCCGCCGGATGTTGAGGTTCTGCCCGGTGACCGAGAGTTCGACGCGGCGGTCCGGCTTCCATCCGATTCTGGCATCCACGGCCTGGTAAGCCGGAATCTCCAGGCTGGGCAGGCGGCCCACGGCCCTGGCCATGACGTCGATCTGGACACGGGCCGGCAGATCGATCGATGTGCGCAGAAAACCCTGGTGCTCCGGGCAGTCGTCCTTGCCGGCCTGAACGTCGACGCTTCCGGCCGTGCGCCATTCATTGACATGGAGCCAGGAATAACCGGCCCGCCACTGCCACCGGCGCAGGGGCCGCCACTTCACCGACAGTTCCGTGCCGTAGGTTTCCGCGGCCCGGTTGTTGGCGACCGAATCTTTCTCGAAGGACTGCAAATCGCCGAAGCGGTTGAAGAAAACGGCCGCATCGATCATCCACCGGTCCGCGAGATGCCTGTGAAACCCGGCCTCATACGCGGTTACATGCTCCGAGCCGTAGGCGTGGTTCCCGGTCATGCCCACCATGGGCACCCGGATGTCCTCGTCCGCGCGCGACGGCGTGCGCACCGCGCGCGACACCGCCCACCAGGCGGTCTGCGACGGCCCGAGCCGGAACAGCATGCGCACGTTCGGCTGGAATTCGAATCCCGTGAAATCATTGCGCTCGAACTTGGAGCCGACGGTCAGCCGGATACGGTCTGATGCCAGGCCGATCTCATCCTGCGCGAACGCGCTCCACATGTCGAACGTTCGCGCCGGCGGCCTGAATGCGATGAGCTGGGTGGTGTCGATGCGGTCGCTCGTGACCCGGTAACCGGCGCCCCACACGACCGTATGCCGCTTCCCCGCGGAAAGCCGGTGCTGAAAATCCACATCCGTCATGTGGTACCCGCCGCCCAGAATGACGTTTTCCGTGCGCTTGACCCGGTCATACGTGATCTGAAGCGTCATGTCCGAGGTCGGAGAGAGCATGCGGTGGAAACGGCCCTGCAGGTTGCCGCCGTTGATGCCGGTCTCGTAGTCCAGGAGCCTGAACCGGATGCGAGGGATGGTCAGGGTCTGGCCGACGTCCCCCCGGTACATCTGGCCCTGCACCGTGACGTCGTATCCCCTGCCGACAGCCGCATCGACGCGGAATCCGCCCCGGTTCACGTTCCACCCGTCGGCCGCGTCGATCCACCGGCCCGCGGACGGATCGATGGACCGGTATTGAAACGGGTTCCGGTCGAAGGACTTGCCCCAGACCCGGGCCGAGACGGCCTTCGCCGGACGGAACCCCGCCCGGATGCCGATACCGGATTTCTCGAGAGTGCCCTTGTCCAGCCGCACCATCAGGCCGGTCGTTTCATCCGCCTTGCGCGTGATGATGTGGATGATGCCGTTGACCGCGTTCGCGCCCCACAGGGCCGCTCCCGGGCCCCGTATCACTTCGATGCGGTCTATGTCCTCGAGCAGGCAGTCCTGGGCCTCCCAGAAAGTGCCGGAAAATATCGGCGAATAGGCGCTTCTGCCGTCGACCATGACGAGCAGTTTGTTGGCGAACAGATTGTTGAACCCTCGGGAGTTGATGGCCCATTTGTTGGCATCGACCCGCGCCACGACCAGGCCCGGCACCAGGCGGAGGGCTTCCGCGATCGTGGTCGCGCCGGACCGGTGCAGGTCGTCAGCCGTTATCACTTCGACGGCCGCGGCCGTTTCGAGCATGGTCTCCGCCCTGCGCGAGGCCAGAGTGATGTCGATGGCCATCAGCTCCTCGAGATCCATCTCCGTGAGATCCCGGGGCTGATCCTGGGCCATGGCCGCGGATGATAGGATCGTTGCGGCCGCGATCGCAGCCGCGAGAATCAGATTTTTATATTCTGCGATGATCCGCAAAACCCCGCTCCTTATTAGGGATTTTTAACGCGTTTGAGCGTGAACACATTCGAACGTTTGAAAGTTCAAACGTTTTTCAACTCGAAACTCGAAACCCGGAACCTTTTTTTACCGCAGCCTGACGTTCAGCCCGCCGTACACCGCACGTTCCACGTTCGTGGTGCCGAAAGACGCGGGCGTTTCATCGAATTCCAGATGTTTCCGGCCGGCCAGGTTCTTGCCGAGCACGAACACTTCGCAGAAACCATTCGGCCGCCAGGCGAGCCTCGCGTCCAACCCGGTGTAACCCGGCACCGCCATCTGCGGCAGATCGTCCACATAGCGCGCCATCAGGTCCGCATCCACGGATTGAGCCGGGTTCCAGGATAGACGCACGGATCCGGTCCACTCCGGGCTTTTCCCGTTTTCATTGCCGACGAATTCGCGCACCATTCCGCTTTCCAGGCCCAGCGTGCGGCCGATTTCCTCGGCCCTGCGGATCACCTCGTCGGACCAGCGCTGACGCACCGACAGAAACGCGGCCGAAGCCCGTATCCGCAGGTTCCGCCGCAGGCCCGCGTCCGCGACGCATTCCACGCCTTTCACGGTGCCGGTCATCACATTGTCCAGGGTGAACGGGATCTCGAGAACCAGCGGATTCTGGAGGACCCGGATTTCGCCGAGGCTGTAATTCTGAAGGGACCCGTATCGGTTGATGAATCCGCTCACCTCCGCGTGGAACCTCACCGACGGCGTTGTTTTCCATCCGCACTCGAACGCGGTGAGTTCCTCCGGCTGAAGTGCCGCGTTGCCGTCCATCCGGAAACGCACGGGCGGAATGTCGTACAGAATTTTCAGGTCGAAGTCGGACGGGTCCGGAAGCCGTACCGCGCGCGACACGGCCGTCCAGAACGTGTGCCTGGACGACGGCATCCAGGCGAGCCGCACATTGGGCTGAATCTCGAAACCCGTCAGGCTGTTGTCCTCGAACTTCGAGCCCGCGGTCAACCTGAGCCTCCGGAGCACAAGATCAATGTCGTCCTGAATAAAAGCGCTGACCGTCCGGAAGGTCCGGGACGCGGGATCCATGGTCATGATGCGTTCAGCCTGGATTCGGTGGAAAGTCTGGCGGAATCCGGCGCCCCACACGATGTCGTGCCTGCCGGCCATGCGCACATGATGCTGGGCGTCCACGTCCAAAGTCCGGGAATGCCCTCCGAAGAAAAAGGGGTCCTTCCTGCGGGTTCCGTTGAACGAAACCCTCAGATCGAAATCCGATTTGGGCGAGAAGACGCGGCGCCAGCGGCCGGACACATACCCGGCCTGCGTGCCGATCCGGTAGTCCGGTCCCTCGATGGGGATGCCCGGCACCAGAGTCGGATTCCCCTCCTGGCCGATGTCCGCATCGCTCACTTCGCCCTGCAGGGTCAGGCTGTTCTTCCGCGAGGCTTTCCAGTCCGCGCGGAATCCCCCGGTCCGCCGTTTCCAATGGTCGCCCGCGGGCGCACCGGCCGAATTGATGAATCCGTCGTGCCGGATCGCCCTTCCGTACACCCGGTAGAATGCGTTTTGACCGATCGCTCCGCCCCAGCGGCCGGACAGCACGGCTCTCTGCTCCGTGCCCGTTCCCGCGCCGAGAGAAAGGCCCTGGGTTTCGGACGCCTCCCGCGTGGCGATGCTGATCACGCCGTTCATGGCGCCCGCGCCCCAGAGCGTGGCGCCCGGTCCGCGGATGACTTCGATGCGGCTCACTTCGTCGGGAGCGAGGTCCATGGACTCCCAGAGCACGCCCGAAAAGACCGGCGAATACAGGCTCATGCCGTCGAGCAGAACCAGCACCTTGTTCGAATACAAGCCGTTGAATCCTCGGCTCGACAATGCCCATTTGCTCGCGTCCAGCCGTCCCACTTCCATGCCCGGCACCTGCCGGAGCGCGTCCGGGACGTTTTCAGCTCCGGTCCGGCGCATATCATCCGCGGTCACCACATCCACGGCCGCCGCGATTTCGGACAGCCGGCCGGGCTTGCGCGTGGCCAGGGAAACGCGCACGGCCATCAGTTCTTCGAGGCTCAGATCCGTGAGGTCGCGGCCTCCGGTCTGTCCGGCCGCGGTCGCGGAAAAAGCCAGGGCCAGTCCGAGCCCGACCGCGGAAATACGGAATATTTTCAAACGATCAGTCGTCATAAAAACCATGTGTGAGGAATTTTTCACTTCGAAGAACTGCTTCAAAGAACGCGACGAAAACAGACCCGTAGACCCATCACCTCGGCACCAGGCGGAAGCTCGCGCCGCCGTACACCCCGCGCTCCACGGCCGTGGCCCCGAATGCCGCGGGCGACTCGTCGAATTCCCGGTGCGTTCTGCGCACGAGATTCTGCCCGGTCACGTACAGCTCCAGGAATCCGGCGGGACGGTACGCCACCCGGACGTCGACGCCGGTGTATCCCGGAATCGCCATTCCGGGCAGTTCATCCACGACCCGGGCCATGACATCCACATCCACGCTCCGCGAGGGATTCCACGAACACCGCAGGGACGCCATCCAGTCCGGACTCTTCCCTTCCTTGCTCTTCAGCCAGGCATCCACGATGTCCTTGTCCAGGCTGAGGGTCTCCTGAAAATACCTGAACCGGCCGAGCATGTCCCGGCTCGGATCGAGCCGCATGTCGAGGCAGGACACGGACATCCGGCATCGGAAAACGGTTCCGATGCGGCCTTCCGCGCTGAATTCCGCTCCGGTCACGGTTCCGCTCATGGCATTATCCAGATAAAAGGGGATCTCCACTGCGACCGGGTTTTCGATCACCCGGATTTCGCCGATATTGTAGGCGTGCACGTTCCGATACAGGTTGTGATAGGCATTGACCCCGGCTTTGAATCCGGTGGCCGGTCGGACCTGCCATCCGCATTCAAAGGCCGTCAATTCCTCGGGCGCCAGGTCCGGATTGCCGTTGATGGTCATGCGCAGCATCGGCATGTCGTAGTGAATGGACATATCGTAGTCCGCCGGATCCGGCAGACGGACCGCACGCGACGCCGCGGCCCAGAAGGAATGGCGGTCCAAAGGCATCCACATCAGCCGCGCATTGGGCTGCACCTCGAAACCGGTGAAATCATTGTGCTCCACCTTGGTGCCGGCGGTCAGCCGAAGGCGGCGCCTCACCAGGTCGATCTCGTCTTGAATGAACGCGCTGGAGGTCTGGAAGGTGCGGTTCCGCGGATTCATGGCCGCCATCAGGTCGGCGTCCATCCGGTTCCGTGTGACGCGGAAACCGAAACCCCAGACCGCGTCATGACGGCCGATGCGGAAATGATGCTGGCCGTCCATGTCCAGCGTGGTGTAGCGGCCCCCGATGATCAGGGTGTCGCGCCTCTGCGTCCGGTCCACAGAAACCCGGAGGGCGAAGTCACTGCGGTCCGAAACCGTTCTCTGCCATCGCACCAGGCCGTACTGCGACTGCGTTCGGGTGCGGTAATCCGGAAAGTTCAGTACGAACCCCGGCACCAGAGTCGGAGCGCCCTCCTGCCCGACATTGCCCCAGTTCACTTCGGCCTGCACGGTCACATGGTCGCGCCCGGCCGGGGACGCGTCCACGCGGAATCCCGCGTTCGTGCCGCGCCAGTCGTCCCGGCCCTCGCCGCCTTCCGCGTTTTCAAACCCGCCCCGGGCCGAGTGCCTCGCATAGACCCGGTAGGCCGCGCGCTTTCCGGCGAAACCGCCGAACCGGCCGCTGAACCACCGCAATTCCTCCGTGCCGCCGCCCGCGTCCAGATAAAGGCCCGGCGTACTGCCCGCGTCGCGGCTGACGATGTTGACGATTCCGTTCATGGCGCCGGCGCCCCACAGCGTGGCGCCCGGGCCGCGTATGACTTCGATGCGGCTGACGTCCTCCATGAGAAGATCGTGCGACTCCCAGAAAACGCCGGAGAAAATCGGGGAATACAGGCTCCGTCCGTCGAGCAGGACGAGCAGTTTGTTCGAGTAAATGCCGTTGAACCCGCGGGCCGACACCGCCCATTTGTTCGCGTCCACGCGGGCCACTTCCATGCCCGGAACGCCGCGCAGGGCGTCCGGAATGTTCATCGCGCCGGAGCGGCGTATGTCTTCAGCCGTCATCACGTCGATCGCGGCCGGAATCTCGGACAGCACGCCCGGCTTGCGCGTGGCCGTCAGGACCTCGACGTTCATCAGTTCCTCGAGACTCAGCGCCGTGAGATCCTGGGGTTTGCTCTGACCAGCGGACGGAAAGCTTCCTGCCAGTCCGGTCAGCGCGATCAGGAGCGCGGGCAGGGACAGGAGGGAGCGGTTTTTCATTTTAATTCGCGTGTGTCGCATGGCGTTTCGGTTCAATCGGGCGGCCAGATGCCTGGTCCTTTTGGTTTCAGTTTTTCTGGATGATCGGCAATCGGGCTTCTGGCCGCTCCGACAAGTCTGATTCCCCGGCTTCGCCGGACCAAGCAATGAGATTTGTTCATTATTGAAGGACAGCCGATTTCGGCATCCATCATCCAAGTTTCTTGCGATACCCCGCTGCTTGCGACGGGGTTCTTCAATCCGGCTGGGGCCTGGACAGGTTCAGAAGCCGCGAACCCAGCCTGAGGCCGGCCCTGTCGGTCAGGTCCGTGCGGATGGAAAACCGGACCTTGTTGTCCTCGGTGAACAGATAAATCATGCCGCCCCGTCTTCCGAACTCCGGCATGTCGCTGACCGTCAGCACGCTTTCTCTGCGCAAGCGCTGGACGATTTCAGGAAGGCCGGGCCTTTCGGATTCGGAGACAAAGAGAATGTCGCAGGGTTTGTATTCGGAGATGTGACGGAAGCGCCTGATAACGATGTTCCGGCCCTTGACGGTCTTGTCGCCGATGGTCTGTTCGAGCGCGTCGCCGAAGGGGTCGCGTCCCAGGACGCCTATGGCAAAATGGGTTTCGGCTGCGACATAGGGCTTGACCGGCCAGTCGATGAATTTGGCGAAATTGAAAAGGAAGGCGGCTTTTATTTCATATTCGGATGTAAAGGTCTCCTGGGCCCGGACAGGTGGCGCCGCGGCCGCGAGGCAAAACGCAAGCACAGTAAAAACAATAATTTTTCCGCTCGAATGTAGACGCATTCGGTCCTGTTTCACCGCTTTTCGGATGTGTGATGACGAGCCTTATTCAAAAAAAGCAAACAAAGTGCCAGAGAGGAGGGAAATAGGTTTTCCTGGATGCTTGCTGTCGAATCCGGGTCCGGATTCCGGTTCAGTTCCGGCCGGCTTTTCCCGGGACCACGCCTTCTATATAGATGCTCACAGAATCGCTTTTGGTCAGCAAGCTGACCCGGGCCACGGCCTCGACCCGGACGGATGCTTCGCCCGCGGGTTCATCCACCGGGCAGACGAATGTGTAAACCTCTCCGGCTCCGCCGTCCGCGGTTTTCTTGAGACTGCTGTTGACGAAAAGCCTCACCCGGTCAATGCCGTTGTCATGACGCGCCCGGACACGGACTTCCATGGAATCATGCTGGACCGCGTACGATCCGGCTTGCGGGGAGAGAATGAGGACGTCCGGCAGAACCAGGGACCGGACCGTGACATCCGTGGAGCGCGACGCGGACTTCTCCTCGCCGGTGACCGTGACCGTGATGCGGTGCGGCCCGCCCGTGGACGGGGCCTTCCACCGCACGGTCGACTGATCCGAAGGCAGAAGGAAGAGGCCGGCCGTGGCAGTCCACCCGTATGCCAGGGCCTTGTCCTTCGCGTCCCGCACCGTGACCGCGGCCGTGACCGTGTCGCCCGGATCCACCTCGTACCGATCGAGCGTGAGCCCGGTGATCTGCGGCGGCTTCTCCGGGTTGAAGAGGTCGGTGGAGCAGGAGAGGACTGCCGCCACAAACAGCGTTACCGTCGGGATCCAAATATGAGTTTTGTGGATAGTCATTGATTTTGTTCTTTCAGTTCATAATTCATAGTTCATGGTTCATAGTTAAAAAAGGCATTATTATATTATCATGTTTTTTATTTTTGCCTTTTTTCTTTTCTCTTAACAATGAACTATGAACCATGAACTATAAACTTTTCACACTGCATCACCCTGCAGTCCGCGTCGTTGAAGACAAGGATCACGCACGCATGGACGGATGCCGGGGCATAGGCCATGGCGGGCAAAGCGACCGTGCGGGTTTCGCCTGCGCCGAGCGTGCCGATCACCGCGCTTTCCGAGAATCCGGAAGCGACCCGTCCAGCCGGGGCCGCTTCCGCCTCGGACAACAGCACGGCGCGTATCCGGATGCCGTGGCTGTCCGTTGATCCGAGCCTCGCGATGGTGACGGAAGGCCGTATCTCCCCTCCGGACGGCCGGAGCCTGGCCTCGATGGAAAACAAACCGGGCTCGGTCAGTTCCGGCAGGAGCATTCTCTGGACGCGGATGAAAACCGAAGCCGCGCTCGAGGCGCCCTGACTGCGGCCCGCGGACCCGTCGACAAACACATCCGGCACGCCGCGATTGTCCGCCCCCGCGGCCGCGAGATACCGGCCGTACAGGATGTCGTTTTCGGATCGGTGCAGGGGCGTGACGAATCCGCCCGCGTTTCTGTGATACTCGATGACCGCAATGCGGTCGCCGTAAACCGTTTCGAGCGAATCCAGGGCCTCGATCGCGTACCGGTCGAAAGGCTCGCCGGTCCGCATATTGACGAATGCCTCGATCAGGATGCGCTTCGGCCTGCGGCTGTCCGGGTTCCGCGGATCCAGGGGATTGTCCCTCGGGAGGTCGCAGGAGGCGCAAAGGAGCAGAAGCGCCGCAAGCCCACGCCCGGCCCGAAGCCGCTTACGGCAGATGGAAGGCCAGTCCAAAAGTGACGCCTCCGGTCTGAAAACCCAGTATGGGCTGTGAATTGGCGAGAATGCGGTCCGGCGAAAGGTCCCTTATCCAGCAGGTCAGGGTGCCGGCCGCGGCTGCTCCGGTCACGGCCAGAGCCGCTGTCCTGGCATTGTTCCAACGGTTGGCCGAGCGCCAGGCCGGGTTGAAGGACGCGAGACTGCGTGCGTCGCGGTATTCGTCGCGTTTGCGCACAGCCTGGCTGTGAATAAAGGAAGCGGCCGCTCCCGAAAACAGGGCCGCGGCCAGAAAAGGCCGTGTGGGTTGGCGCCTGAGTGTGAGGCTTTCGCGGAATTCGCCCTGTCCGGTCATCTGGAGTTTGAGGTTTCCCGCAAGCAGACCGATCATCTTCTCAAGATGCTTCGCGGAACGGGCGGACACGTTCTCCGCGACCATGCGGCCCGTGGCCACACTGGTGATGCGGCTGTCGATGCGTATCCATCCCCCGATCTCGCTCACCGTGCCCGTGACAATGTACTGGGCGCTGAGCATGCGGCCGACTTCCAAAGCGGCGGATGAATCCGTCAGGCCGGCCATCTGCAGTTTGCGTTCGTCCAGCACCGCGTCGAGACGCTCCCGGTCCACAACCGTGATGTCCCTGCTCCGGGACAATTCACCCGAGAGGTATTCGGGGATGAGGAGTGCCCATGAATCCAGATACATCCGGTCGGTCCGGTTCTCGAAGTCTCCGACCGCGACCGTGATCTGTCCATGCGCAATTCCCGCCGTCAGGCCCGCGGCAAGAACAAACGCGGAGAAAATTTTGGATGGGGAAAGTCTCATATAAGTGCTCTGAATGAATATAATGAATAAGACTTGTCAATGCAAGAATGTTCGACCCCGGGGCTTGCCCCGGGGTTTACCCGGAGTTGACCCCGGGGTCTGGAAATGGACGGGAATCAGATCTATGATGTGATGTGATGGAATGTGATTTTTATCTTGCTTTTTCTTGTTTTTATTTCTACCTTGTTCGGGTTTAATTTAAGAAATGCCGATGAAAGAAACCACCGACATCCCATCTGAAGACATACAGCCTCTCTATCAGAAACTCTTCAATTTCTATTGCGAGGCCATTCTCACCCAGGAATTCCCGCCCGGGACCCGCATTGACTCCATCACGGAAATCATGAAAAAACATGGGGTTTCACGCGAAACCGCCAAGCTGGTTTTAAAGAAGCTTTCCGAAGAAGGCATGATCATACAAAAGGCCGGCAAAGGCTCCTTTGTCGCGCCACTCGGTCCCAAACGCCCGGTCTGGGGCATTGTCATTCCGTTCTTTTCAGACCACCACGAGAAACTCATTCAGCACTTCGGTATGGAGGCTGAGGCGGCCGGCCGCACAACCGAATACTACATCGATCACAACCAGTGGGAAGAGGAAATACGGCTGGTGGGCCGCATGATACGCGAACAGTATGAGGCCGTGATCGTGGCGCCGACTCTGGATGAGAGCAAAACGGCCGAGTTCTACCGCCACCTGAAATCCGGCGGCACTCTGGTCGCGCTCGTCGATCACACCATGGCCGGCTCCTACTTTACCTATGCCATACAGAGCTATGACCTCGGCGTCAAACGCGCGGTGCGGTACCTGCAGTCCAGGACGGGCCGGAACCTGGCTTTCGTCAAGAACAGCCTCTGGCAGGGCCGGAACATGATTCAGGAGGTCATGGAGCAGACCTTCATCACTTTCGTGCAGGAAGACCCGGGCGAACAGAAAGCCGTAATGCTCGACCGGCTGTCGCGTTTCGATTTGGACCTGATCCGAAACGAATCGATCGGCGGCGTCTTCTGCTGTGACGACACGGACGCGGTGCGGGTGATCGGCCGGATGAAGGAATGGGGCCTGTCCATACCGGGCGACGTGTCCGTGATCAGCTACGGCAACACCGACCTCGCGCAGTTTTTCACGCCCAAAATCACTTCCATCGATCCGCACGCCGGGGAAATGGCGAAGCGGATCGCAGGCCTGATACGCGATCACGGCGAAGGCCGGAGCACCCGCTTCGGCCAGTACGTTATTCAGCCGGAGCTCGTCGTCCGGGAGACCTGACCGGGACCGGGCTGTTTTCTGTGGTTCGGACTGTTTCCGGTAGCCCCGGACTGTTCTCGGTGGGCCCGGACTGTTTCCTGTGGCCCCGGACTGTTCTCGGTAGCCCCGGACTTCAGTCCGGGGGAGATACCTTGGAATTTTTTCAAATTGCACAATAAAAAAACCATCACGGGAGCTGACATGAACGAATTGACCGAAAATCTCGCCGTGTGCATCGAGCGCGGCAAAATCAATCAGGCGGCCTCCTATCCCCCGGATCTCCGCGGCAAGGAAGGCGCGGACGAGATCGCGCGGAACGCCCTGGCCGCTGGCGAGACCGCGGACGCCATACTCGAAGGCTGCATGACCGGCATGTCGCGCATCGGTGAGAAATTCGGGCAGAACAAGGTGTTCGTGCCGGACCTGCTCATGGCCGCCAAGGCCATGAACGCGGCCATGGCCCACCTGAAGCCGTATTTCAAGAGCGGCGCGGTCAAGCACAAGGGCCGTTTCGTCATCGGCACCGTGGCCGGCGATCTGCACGATATCGGCAAGAATCTCGTGGCCATGGTCGTCGAGGGCGGCGGATGGGAGGTCATGGACCTGGGCGTGGACGTGCCGCCCGAGAAATTCGTCGACGCGGTCAAGGACAATCCCGGATGCGTCGTGGGGCTGTCGGCCCTGCTCACCACGACCATGGTGAACATGGAAAAGACCGTGCAATTGATCAAGGCCGGTCATCCGGCAACGACCGTGCTGGTGGGCGGCGCTCCGGTCACCCAGGCGTTCGCGGATCAGATCGGCGCGGACGGATACTCCTCAGACCCCCAGAGTGCGGTGAAACTGCTGGAGACCAAGGCGGCGTAAAAACTGTTCCGAGTTCCGCGTTCCGCGTTCCGGGCGGGGTGTCATCCCCGAATTTTTCTGTCGGGGATCCGGGACAGCCGCATAACCCATTCAGGTTGTAGGTCCGAAATGGTCCCGCTTTGCGGGACCTTTCGGACATTTTTATATCCACATAATTCTCTGATATTAAACCGAATAAAAATTTCCTTTTTATTTTCTTAAATTTGGATAAATTATCCCAATGCGGAACGCGGAACTCGGAACCCTCACCCACGACTGAAGTCGTGGGCTACTGAAACACGCTGTGCGCTATGCGCTGTGCCTTTTCAACCCGGAACCTTCAGCCATGAACTCTCCGAAAAGCCATCGCATCACATTGCTGGGAACCGGCCTCATCGGCCGGTTCTACTGCCAGGCCCTGCACAGCCGCCGCAGCCGGGACCGCGTGCACGTGGTCTGCGGGGTTCCGGCTGAATCCGCGGCCGATTTCAGCCGCGCCTTCGGGATACCGAAGTGGACGACGGACATGGCCGAGGCGGTTCTGGACCCGGAAACGGACACGGTGATCGTGGGTCTGCCCAACGACCTTCACGAAAAAGCGGTCCGGCTGGCCGCGGATGCGGGAAAGGCCGTGCTCTGCACCAAACCCCTGGGCCGCAGCGCCACGGAGGCCCGGTCCATGCTCGAAGCGGTCGAAAAGGCCGGCGTGTTTGCCGGGTACCTGGAGGACCTGTGCTACACCCCGAAAACACTCAAGGCCGCGGCCTCCATCCGGGCCGGAGCCGTAGGCCGGGTGCTCTGGGCCAGGTCACGGGAAACGCACGGCGGTCCGCACAGCGCCTGGTTCTGGGACGTGAAGCGTGCCGGGGGCGGCGCCATCGTGGATCTCGGCTGCCACTGCATCGAGGTGATCCGGTCCTTCATCGGCAAGGACGTCCGCCCCATCGAAGTCATGGCCGTATCCGACACTCTGGTGCACCCCATCGAAGCCGAGGATTCGGGCATCGGCCTCATTCGTTTCGAGAACCGGGCCATCGGCCAGTTCGAGGTGGCCTGGACGTTCCGCGGCGGTCTGGATATCCGGGACGAAGTCGCCGGCACCGGGGGCACGATCTGGCTGAACCACTTTCTGCGCACGGGATTCGAGATGTTCACGGCGGCCGGACTCGGCGGCTACGTCGCGGAAAAAGCGGACGCCGAGAAGGGCTGGATTTTCCCGTCCGGCGACGAATTGACGGAACTCGGGTACGTGGACATGTTCGCAGACATGCTCGATGCCATGGAAAAAGGCCGCCCGCCCCTGGAAACATTCTTCGACGGATACGTGGTGAACGCGGTGATGGACGCCTGTTACCGATCCGCGGCTTCGAAGCGGTGGGAGCCCGTGGACCTGTTCGAGTGGCGCGAGCAGGCCGGTCCCGGATCCGGACCGAAATCCGAAACCGATGCGAAGGAACCGACCGCGGCCCCTCAGGAAGACGGATGCGTGCTCCTCAAGGCCGAACGCATGCCGGACGGGACGGTCAAGCGCATCCTCCGCAACCCTTCCACGGGCGAGATATTCCAGAAGATCGGATGAAACCCTGTTTCCGATTGAACCCGGAACGCGGAACCCGGAACTGCTTTTTATTCCCGGAACTCGGAACGCGGAACCCGGAACTTGAGATACTACATTCCCCACGATTGACATAGCTTATAAAAAGGACCTGCATGACCCTCCTGAAAATCCTGTTCGACGCCCCGGCCTTGGACTGGATCCGGTTTTTTCTCTTCACCGCCGGAATCACGGCCTTCATCGGCATATCCGAAAAAGCCCGGTCCGCGCTCGGCTGGAGCCCCGAAGTGACGCGCAAGCTCGTGCATGTCGGCACGGGCGTGCTCATCGTGTTCAGCCCCCTGTTCTTCACATCCGTCAAGCCCCTGCTCTGGATGGCCGTGCTGTTCATTGCCGTGAATTTCGCGGGCGTGCCGGAGCGGAAAACTCAAGGGCATGCACGACACCACCCGGCGGAGCTACGGAACCGTTTACTATCCCCTCACTTTTCTCATTCTCACGGCGCTCTGCTGGAACGGATACCGCTCGGTCCTGATCGTTTCCATGATGGTGCTCGCATTCTCGGACGCGGCCGCGGCCGTGGTCGGTGAACTGTCCCGGAAGGCCCATGAATACAGGCTCGGAGCGGATAAGAAATCTTTGGAAGGATCCGCGGCCATGTTCGCGTCGAGTTTTCTGCTCATCGCCCTGTTCCTTCCGCCGCTGGCGGCCCGGGACGGCCTGGTCGTTTCCGCGGGAACGGCCCTCTGGATCGCGGCCGTGGCCGCGGTGCTCGCCACCGGCCTCGAGGCCGTTTCGTCCGGGGGTTCGGACAATCTCACTGCTCCGCTCGGCGCCGCCTTTGTCCTGTTTTTCATGATGACCGGAGGCACGGACGCATCCCTGCGCTTCACGATCGGAATGGGACTCGCGGCCGTTGTCGCCCTGCTCTCAGTAAGGCTCCGCTTTCTCAATGCCTCCGGAAGCGTCGGGACTTTTATTCTCGCGTCCTTTCTGTTCGGCGCGGGCGGATGGGCCTGGGCGGTTCCCATACTGGTCTTTTTCCTGTCTTCCAGCCTGCTCTCCAAAACCGGGCGCGTGCGCAAGAAAACAGTCGAGAGCCTGTACGAGAAATCATCCACCCGGGACGCGGGCCAGGTGTTCGCCAACGGCGGAGTCGCCGGGCTC
This sequence comes from uncultured bacterium, assembly GCA_963736115.1. GTDB lineage: Bacteria > Zhuqueibacterota > QNDG01 > QNDG01 > DTFT01 > JAFGAX01. Next base: position 73,568 of record CAVTNR010000030.1, on the reverse strand, counting down.
CTGGTGATCGCGAACGGACTACGGCCGGATCCCATTTGGTACGGACTTTACCTCGGGGCCGTGGCAGCGGTAAATGCGGACACCTGGGCCACGGAACTGGGCGTGTTTTCGCCCTCCAAGCCGGTTCTGATCACCCGGCTCCGCACCGTCAGTCACGGCGTATCCGGCGCAGTGACGCCTTTGGGATTTCTCGGCGCGGGTCTCGGCGCGTTGCTCATCGGTCTGTCCGGCCGGCTTGCCGCTCCGTCTTTCTTTCATGCATTGGGCATGGCGCCGGCCCTGGCCGCAATCACGGCCGCCGGATTTCTGGCGTCCGTCGCGGACAGTGTTTTCGGCGCCACGGTTCAGGCGCAGTACGTCTGCTCAGGATGCGGAAAAACCACGGAAAGACGGAACCATTGCGGCAAGCCCACCCGCCTTTCTTCCGGCAGGGAGTGGATCAACAATGATGTCGTGAATTTCGCCTGCTCGGTCGTGGGGGCGGCGGTAATGTTGGCATTCTTGAATAGGGTGTAGGTCCGAAATGGTCCCGCCTTGCGGGACCTTTCGGACATCAGCGGCAGGTTGTCCGATAGCCCCGGCCGTGCGGCCGGGGCATATCGGACCTACATGGCTACCGCACCACGCTCCGGGAGGTTGTCAACCTCCCGGAGCGTCTCCTGCCCCGTATTTTACCCCTTTCCCCTCCGCTTTTCTGTTGCAATTCTCCCTAACTTTTTTTATACTATACAGTTACTTTGGATTTTTACGCCCTGGCGGCGGGATCCGAATTTAAATGTGATTTCATAAACAGGAGGTTGTGCATGTCTACCATTGTTGATGTGATCGGCCGTGAAATACTGGACTCCCGCGGCAATCCGACCGTGGAAGTGGATGTGGTGCTTGACAGCGGAATCATGGGTCGCGCGGCCGTGCCGTCCGGCGCCTCGACCGGCGAAAACGAGGCCGTTGAACTGCGCGACGGCGACAAGGCCCGGTACCTGGGCAAGGGCGTGACCAAGGCCGTGCAGAACGTGAATGAAACCATCGCGAACGAAGTCATCGGCGAGGATGCCCTGGACCAGGCCGGACTCGACCAGCTGATGATCGAACTGGACGGCACGCCGACCAAGGCCAAGCTCGGCGCCAACGCCATTCTCGGCGTCTCCCTGGCCGCGGCCAAGGCGGCCGCTGAATTCACCGGCCTTCCGCTCTACCGGTACGTCGGCGGCGTCAACGGCCGCACCCTGCCGGTTCCCATGATGAACATCGTCAACGGCGGTTCCCACTCGGACGCGCCCGTGGCATTCCAGGAGTTCATGATCCGCCCCGTGGGCGCCCCGAATTTCAGGGAAGCGATCCGCATGGGCGCCGAAGTGTTCCACAGCCTGAAGAAGGTGCTGAAGGACCGCGGTCTCTCCACCGCGGTCGGCGACGAGGGCGGATTCGCTCCGACCTTCAAGGGCACCGAGGATGTTCTCGATTCCATTCTCAAGGCCATTGAAAAAGCCGGATACAAGCCGGGCGACGACATCACGCTGGCCCTCGATCCGGCCGCCTCCGCCTTCCATAAAAACGGCGTATACGATTACACTGTTTTCGAAGGCGACAAGGCCCAGAAGCGGACCACCCCCCAGCAGGTCGAATACCTCGCCGGATTGATCCAGAAATACCCCATCGACTCCATCGAAGACGGCATGGCCGAAACCGACTGGGAAGGATTCAAGCTCCTGACCGAAAAAGTCGGATCGAAATGCCAGATCGTCGGCGACGACCTCTACGTCACCAACGTGGAATACCTGAAAAAGGGCATCGGCATGGGCGCCTCCAACTCGATCCTCATCAAGCTGAACCAGATCGGCACCCTCACCGAAACCCTCAATGCCATCGAGATGGCCCACAAGGCCGGATGGACGGCCGTGGTTTCGCACCGCTCGGGCGAGACCGAGGACACCACCATCGCGGACGTCGTAGTGGCGACGAACGCCGGACAGATCAAGACCGGTTCCGCGAGCCGCACCGACCGCATCTGCAAGTACAACCAGCTCATTCGCATCGAGGAGGAGCTCGGCGGCACCGCGCTCTTCCCCGGCAAGTCGACATCGAAGCGCAAGTGACACGGGCGGAACTCAGTTGAACGTGAAACAGAAGAGGAGGGTCACGTGGGTCGTCATCGGCTCGCTGGCCCTCCTCATATTTCTCTTCTCGGGACAACGCGGCTGCTGGCGGCAGGCGCGGGTCCGGATGGAACGCCGCGCCATTGAGGCGGAGATCCGGGCTCTGGAGGAGGAGAAAAAGCGGCTGGAGGCGGAGAAAAAATCGCTCGACGATCCGGCCGTTGTAGAAAAAATCGCGCGGGAAGAGTACGGCATGTCGAAAAAGGACGAGAAGGTCTACCGCGTGGTTCCCAAGGATCAGAAGAACTGACCCCGCAGCGGCGGACGCGCCTGAGGGCGAGCCTCCGGGCGAGCCGCTAGGCGAGTCCGGAACCCGCCGGACCGGTATGCGCATGAAGCCGCAATCCCGCTTTTCGGTCCTTCTCCGACACCGCCGTGCTTGCGGTCCTTCCGCCGGCTTGAAAACCGGGCTCCGGTCCGCATGTGCGGCCGTTCTCGCGGTTCTGTCCGCGGGAATTTTGCCCTCCGAAGCCCGCTGCGGCATTGCCCCGGACACGTCTTCCGCGGCCGCAGTTCTCGGCCCCGGCCCGTCCGTACGCGACGATTCCCTATTCACCCGCTACCAGAAGGGCCTGAACACCGACGACTGGCAGACCGTCCTGAACGTGGGCCGGACATCCGGCCGGAACACGGTCTGGCTGTCCGATGTCTGGTCGTCCTCGCGGCTCGCCGTCGATTCGAAGAACGACAAGTGGAAGGACAGGCACGAACTGTCGTTCGGAGCCGGCCGTCTGTTTTTCCCCTTTCTGCGGATGCAGGTGCGGGGCGACAGCCGGCTCATTTCGGACAAGCAGTCGGGCTACATGAACGACATGCGCACCCGGCAGATGTCCGTCGGACTCGACGCGTCCGCGGGCATTCTGTCCCTGCCGGCCTCGATCGGCGTCATGGAAGATGAACGGTTCGGCCGCACGGACCGCGGGCTCACGGCCGCGGCCGGATGTGGCCTTTCGCGCTTCGGCTTCGCGGATTATTCCGGCGATGGTTCGGTCCGTTTCCGTTCGGACGATCTCGGGCCCCGCAGGAACGGCGATCTGAACTGGACGGCCGGAATCAGCAGGACATTCGATCCGGGCACGGCCGATTCCCTCCGCGTGTCCGTCCGGTCCCAGAGAAGGGATTACTACGTGTCCGCCACGGGCGACGTGGAAAGCCGCGGAGAAACGGCGCGCGAGGCGGCCAATGTGCTGACCTACCGGCTGTCGCGCCGGGCCCAAGTCCGCGTCGAAGGCGAGGTTCGGGACCGCGTCCTGACCATACGGGACCGCACCGGCGGCCGGTCGGTGCGGGAACGCGAGCGGAATGATTTCGGCGCGTCGGGTTCGGCTGAATTTCTCTGGACCGGCCGCGTGTTCAGGGCCGAAACCGGATACCGGTCGGCGCAGAACGACCAGGACTACTGGATCGCCCAGGGCCGGCCGGGCTCCCCGTTCTCCGGCCTGACCGACGCGCCGGACAACCGGAGCCGCGTGAATGCGGCCTGGCTCCGGCTGGCCGCCCGGGTTTCCGCGTCCGATTCCGTCTCTTTCCGCTCGAGCCTGGAACGGCTTCAGTACGACACGCCGGACGCGGCCAACGCGGATGACCGGGACGAACTCCGGTTCGGTTCGGATCTGCTGGTCCTGCACAATTTCACCGGGGATCTGTCCCTCCGGACGTCGCTCTCGTTTCACAGCCTGCACCAGGTGTATATCCGGGCGAAACGCAGCGCGGACAACAGCCGCATCCGCATCCTCAGGCTGAATCCCGAACTGCGCTGGCGGCCGTCGCCCCGCTTCCGGGCCAGCCAGTCCGCGGAAGTGCTGATCAACACCATGGCCTATGATTTCGAGGAGCCGTCCACCGGCATCCGAAGCTACCTGTACCGCGCTTTCCGGCTGGACGATTCGATTCGGGTGGAAGCCTCGGAGCGGACCGGCATCTTCGCCAATGTCCGGCTGGATCTGGACGAAAACGGAAAACTGCTTTGGAAACGCTGGATGGAACAGCGCCTCGCGGACCGTCAGAGCTGGACGGGATCCGTGGTACTGGACCACCGGCCGGCCGAGGGATGGCATCTCATGCCGGGTTATTCCGTATACCGCAGAAAGGGATGGCGGTTCAAGCCGGCAACCGGCTCGGCCGCGCCCGCGGCGGCCGGAAGGGAGCTGAATCTCCATTTTCGTAACGACGGACCGGTCTTGAAAGTGGCTTATGCCGGCGGCCGGCTGGCCGTATCCGCATTCGCGGGCCTGACACGGACCCGCAATCTGGGCGCGAAAACCCAGCGCCTGACCCGATTGGAACTCAATATGAGCTGGAGGCCATGAGCAGCCTCAGGGAAAAATGGAAAAGCCCGGACGGCAAGGGATTTGCCGTCGAAATCCCCAGCCGGCTGGAACAGCTGGGCCGGATCGAGCGCATGGCCGAAAAAGTCGCGGCGGTGTACTGCCTCTCCCAGGAGGAGCTCGACAACCTCGCCATCGCGGTGACCGAAGCGGTCGGTAACGCCATCATCCACGGCAACGGAAGCGACCCCGAAAAGCGCGTCCGCATCGCATTCAGTGTCGCGGCCGGATTCCTGACCATCGAAGTGTCGGACGAGGGCCGGGGCTTCGATCCGGCCGTCTTGTCCGACCCCCTGCTCCCTGAAAATCTGATGAAGGAAAGCGGCCGGGGCATCTTCATCCTGAAGAGCCTCATGGACCGCGTGGACTTTCAGTTCACGCCGGAGGGGACCGTGGTGCGCATGGCACTCCGGCTGAAAAACCGGCCGACATGACCCTCGCTCTCGTCACATCCCTGTTCTACCTGACGCTCGGCGTGATCCTTCTGCTGTTCGGCCTCGTGATTCTCCGGGAGAATCCGCGCCAGCATCTCAACCGCGTCACGGGCATCATGATCATGCTCGCCGGAACCGCGCCTGTGTTCGCGGCGTTCGGCCTCATGCTCCAGAACCTGTCGGCCGTCCAGATCAATTTGAACTGGTTCCGCAAGCTCTTCCTCATCTGGGAGTTCTTCTTTCCCCAGATGTTCCTGTTTACCACCATGTACCCGCGTCCCGTGGACTGGTTCCGGCGCCACCCGTTCCTCCGGTTCGCGATTTTTTTGCCCCATGTCGTGCACTTCGGCCTCGTCATGGCGTTTTCCAGCCCCCAGCAGATCCAGAACCTCCTGCCCCTGCACAGCCTGACGGAGCGGTTCGGCCTCCTGGTCCAGCCGCTGGTCATCCTGGTCGGGCTGTTCCTGAACCTGCTCAGCCTGATTTACCAGTTCCACGCGAATTTCTTCGCCCTGATCAACCTGCTCTACATCGTCGGCGCCAACATCCTCCTGACCCTGGGATACAGCGGCTTGAAGCAAGGCCGCTTCAAGCGCCAGGTGGCCATCGTGCTCTGGGGCATACGCGCCAGCGTGGGGCTCTACGCGGTGGCCATTCTCTTCCCCGCCATGCATCTCTTCGCCACGTCCCGGACGGCCCAGTTCTCGCTCATCACCGCGGCCCTGCTCATCGGGTGCGGTTCCATCGGATGGGCCATCGTCCGCTACCAGTTCCTCGACATCCGGCTCATTATCCGGCGCGGCCTGGTCTTCTCGCTCGCGTCCGCCGTCCTGGTCGGCGTCTACCTGCAGATCTACCGCGTCGGAAAGGCGATGATTGCCCGGGCCTTCGGCGCGGAGATCCCCGTGTTCGAGATTCTGTTCATTCTCGTCGCCATGTTCCTCTTTCAGCCGGTGCTGGGCCTGTTCGAGCGGCTGATCGAGAAACTGTTCATGCGCGACCGCATGGACTACCGCAACGTGCTCAAGGACCTGAGCCACGATATCCTCACCACCATCGACCCGGCCGCGCTCCGCGCCAAGGTCGCGCGGACGCTGATGGAATCACAGTCCGTCGAATCCGTCGAGCTGTTCCATGCCGCGGCCGACGGCCGCTTCGTGCCCTTCGGCGCGGCCGAAGGGCCCTCGTTCAAGCCGAAGGCCGAGGTGATCGACCGTCTCAAGGAGGCCGGCGGCCCGATCGAATTCGACTTTCTCGCCCAGTCGGTGCGGGACGAACGGGCGCTTGATGTCCTGCGGCGCTCGGACGCCTCGCTCCTGATTCCCCTGGTGGCCCGCGACCGCCTGGTCGGTCTCCTGGTCCTCGGCCGCAAGGTCGCCCGTACCCGGTTCACGTCCGAGGACCTGAGCCTGCTGTCCGTGCTGGGGAACCAGACCGCCATTGCGGTTGAAAACGCCCGGCTGTACAACGAGACGCTGGAGAAACAGCGTATCGAAGAGGACCTTCAGCTCGCCCGGGAGATTCAGCGCAACCTGCTTCCGAAAACCCGGCCTCACAGCCGGCATTTCGAGCTGGCCGGGCTCAATCTGCCTTCCCGTGAAGTGGGGGGCGATTACTACGATTTCATCCCGCTCGAAGGGAACCGGATGGGCATTGTGATCGGCGACATTTCCGGCAAGGGTGTGCCGGCCGCCATCCTCATGTCCAATCTTCAGGCCGCTTTCCGGATCTCGGCCATGCACGCCCGCACCACGGCCGAGGCGGTGCATGTGGTGAACAACCAGATCGTGCAGACCACAGCGGTCGAGAAATTCGCCACTCTATTCTACGGCGTCTTCGACCCGGAGACGAACGCGTTCGAGTACACGAACGCGGGCCACAATTTTCCCTACCACTGGAAGCGCGAAAAAAAGCCTTCGCCCCTGCGGGAAGGCGGCCTGGTGGTCGGCGTGGTGAAGGACGCGGCTTACCGGTCGGCCTCGACCACGCTGGGGCCGGGCGACATCCTGGTTTTCTACACGGACGGCGTGACCGAGGCGAGAAACCGGGAAGAGGAGGAATACGGCGAAGCCCGCCTGCTCGAAACCGTGGATGCCTGCGTGGACCGGCCGGCTGAGTCGATACTGCAATCCATACTCGATTCGGTCGTCCGTTTCTCCGGAACGGAATCGCAGTCGGATGACCTGACCCTCGTGGTCATGAAGATGAAATGAACGGGCCCTCGGAAAAGACGCACATCAAGGCCCTGGGCCAAGCCGGTCTCGAGGAATGGGTAAGCGCGCTCGGAGAGAAGCCCTACCGGGCCCGCCAGCTTTGGAAATGGCTGATCCAGCGGGGCGCGGCCTCCTTCTCCGAAATGACTGATCTCTCCAAGGCGTTCCGCTCCAGGCTCGAAGCAACCGCGGAGATCCGGTCCCTCCGGCGGGTGTCCGCGGACCGGTCCGGGGACACGGGCGCGGTCAAGTTCCTCTGGGAATGCCCGGACGGGAACCGCATTGAATCGGTCTATATTCCGGAAGGCGATCGCCGCACCGTCTGCGTCTCGTCCCAGGCGGGATGCGGACTCGGGTGCGTGTTCTGCGCCACGGGCCGGCTGGGTTTCATCCGGAATCTGGAATCATGGGAAATTCTGGATCAGGTGATCGGAGTCCGGCGCGAAACAGGCGCGGCCCCGACCAATATCGTGGTCATGGGCATGGGCGAGCCTTTTCTCAATTACGACGCCGTGATGGGCGCCCTCGCCGTAATGAACGATCCGGAGGGGCTCGCGATCGGGCACAGGAAAATCACGGTTTCCACCGCGGGCGTGATACCCGGCCTGCTCCGGTACACGGCGGAGAACAGGCCGTACAAGCTGGCCGTTTCCCTGAACGCGGTGACGGACGGCCTGCGGACCCGGATCATGCCGGTCAACCGGAAATACCCGATCGCCGCGCTCATGGAAGCGGTCCGGGCCTACAGCCGCGTTCCGGGCCGCAGGGTCACCTTTGAATACGTGCTCTTCGCGGGGCTGAACGATTCCCGGGAGGACGCCACCCGGCTCCTGGCCCTTCTGCGGGGCCTGCCCTGCAAGGTGAACCTCATTCCGTACAATCCGGCTGTCGGCGGCTTTGAAAGGCCGGACGAAGAGGCTGTGGAGCGATTTCTGGAATGGATCAAGCCGCTCCAGTCACCCGTGATCGTGCGCTGGAGCCGCGGCGCGGACATCGGCGCGGCCTGCGGACAGCTCGCGGGCTCCGGGCCGGACCGTGTGGACCCCCTGTCGGTTGAGGGAGAACCGCCGAGCATTCCAAGGAAAGCGGACCCGCAGTGGCCTTGCGGTTCCACGATGGAAACCGGAACCGCTGTCGACGGACCGCCGGAGCGGAACAGGGCCGCCGGGGTCCGTCCCCCGCATCGCTCTTCCGGAGGCGGCGCTTCCTGACATGTGGATTTATCTCGGCGTCCTCTCCTCCTTCTTCCTGGGCCTTTACGACGTCAGCAAGAAGCACGCGCTCTCGGGCAATGCGGTCATTCCGGTTCTCTTTTTCTCCACTCTGTCCGCCCTGGCCTGGATGATCCCGCCGGGCCTGCTCTCCGTCTGGAAACCGGAATGGATGCAGGCGCACGGCCTGTATGTGCCCCTGCTCGGGCCCGCGGACCAGGCGTCGATCTTCCTCAAATCCGCGATCGTGTCCCTGTCGTGGATCTTCGCTTATTTCGCCTTCAAGCACCTGCCCATTTCGCTGATCTCGCCCGTGCGCGCCTCGGCCCCGGTCTGGACTCTGCTGGGCGCGCTCATCCTCTTCCGCGAGGCGCCGTCCCGGCTCCAGTGGATCGGATTCTTCCTCGTCATCGGATCGTATTACGCGTTTTCCCTGATCGGCGGAAGGGAAGGATTGCGCCTGCACAGGAACAAATGGGTGGGATTCGTGTTTCTCTCCACGCTGATCGGCACGTGCAGTACGCTGTACGACAAGCATCTCATCCAGAACCGCGGACTCTCGCCCATGGCCGTTCAGTTCTGGTTTTTCGTGTACCTGGCCGTCATTCTGGCTGCGGTCTGGGCCATTTTCTGGGTGCCCGGACGGCGGCGTTATACGCCGTTCCAATGGCGCTGGAGCGTCGCGGCCATCGGCGCTTTTCTCTTTGCCGCGGATTTCCTGTATTTCCGCGCCCTCGACCGGAAGGATGCGCTCATCGTGATTCTCTCGGCCATACGCAGGAGCGACGTGCTGGTGTCTTTCACGGTCGGGAGCCTGCTGTTCCGCGACAGCAATGTGCGGCTCAAATCGCTCGCCCTGATCGGCGTGCTCGCGGGCATGCTGTGCATGATACTCTCCGCCCGGTGAACAGCCGACCCCGGGGCCGCAGGTCGCAAAACCTTTGGCCCCGGGGCCGCGGCATCGAGGCATCAAAAAACCTCCCGCGGGCTGTTCAATGCCTGCGGGAGGTTCTTTGTTTGTTTTGGACACCACGGCTGTCGCCGTGGGCCCCACGGTTAAAACCGTGGTCTGTTAGACTTCCACTTCAAATCGGCAGACCGGATCGCCCCTCTTGATGGAGGATAGGATGGTCACGTTCAGCGGCCGGCCCGCGACGGTTTCGAACATCTGCACCACCCAGCCCCTGGAACATTCGCACCAGGTGTCTGAGAGCCGCTCCTGTATCTTCGATACCATCGGGCAATAGCATTCCTTGTAGATGAGGATGACTTTTCCATCATCGAGCTGAACGTTCTCTTTACCGACCCATCCGCCGAGTTTTTCGGCGAATCCCGCCATGTCGCCTTTGCAGGACTCCGCCAGCCGGATCGCGGATCTGCGGGCGCAGTCCCGTCCATTGGCCGCCATGAATGCGTCGCGTTCCATGGGATTCATGGACGCGTCCAGATTCTTCAGGAAATTTTTGACCCAGCTTTCACGGAACGCCGCGTCAGGATCGCCGGTTTTTTCAGTCTCACCGGCCCGGGCCGGCATCGCCAGGCCGCACGCGGCCAGCGCGCCCGCGCCAAACGTGCGCTGGAGAAATGATTTTCGATCCATTGAGCCTCTGTCAAGTAGGTCCGATATGCCGCTTTGCGGCACCCTTCGGGGCACTCGCATTTTTTCGCGAGGCTATCGGACATTTTAATGGAGGTGTCCGAAAGCCTCGCCTCCCGCTGTGCGGGACCAAACAACAGATTATTTTTAATGAAGGCTTCGGGCTCGGCATTTCGGACCTACATACTTTTTTAAGTTCAAAGTTAAAGTTCAAAGTTCAAAAAGAAAGAAGTGCCTGTGTCCTTTGAACTTTGAACTCTTACTGCATCCCCTTGGCTTTCTTGTACCCGGCCGGCGGCTCGTAGATGCCCGCGGGAGGAGTCACGTCGTTCTTCGCCTCGATCAGCTCGATGGACGATTTCATTTTGGAGTTCATGACCGTCGAAACCGTGACCGTCCGCACCGCCATCCCCTTGATTTTCTCGGTTTCCTTCTGAATGTCCGCGACCATCTCTTTCAACCCGGGCTGCATGGCCATCATGGATGCGGACATTTTGGCCATCATTTTGTAGTCCAGTTTCACGTCCATCGAAGCCCAGACCTCGGATGTCGAGGGCGCCATGCCCCCTTCGACTTTCTGGATAAATTTGCGGCAGTTCCACCCGTTAATCACGGCTTTTTCAGCCGTCTCGGTCACCGTAAATTTGACATTCTTGAACATGCCCTTCATCATCTCCTGCATCTCGGCCGGAAGACCCTCCGGGACGTCCTCCCCGGATTCCCGGGACGCCTGCGCGACTGCCTTGGATATGTCCATCGGCAGTTCCGTCCAGGTTTTGTTCTCGTGGTTCAGGATCAGTACGATCCCCTTGTCCATGCGCATGATGATCGATTGCTTGTCCATGTCATTCCTGGCCCTGTCCTGGCCGAACCACAGAGTCCCCTCGTAATCCCGTGCCGCCTGGGTCTGTCCCATGACCGTAAACGCGTCGTTGTGATGTTTCTGCCGGATTTTGGTATCCGCCGAGGCCGCCAGGGCTGAGGCGAGAACCAGCGTCGTGACAATCATGCGCTTCATGGGTTTCTCCTTTATTGTCTGAAAGCACATATTTCATGAATGGACTGATACATCGGGCGTCTTGTTTTACGCTGTGCGCAGTGCGCTATGCGTCTTGTTTTGCGCTGCGCGCTCCGCGCCATGCGTTGTTTACATCAACCCCGCCCGCATCAGACACCGTTCCAGTATTTTTTCGTCCGGATCGAACGGATACCAGTCATCAAGCCCGAGACCGCGGATTGCATCTTTGACCCATCCATCCTGCGTTTCCGCAGGGGCGGAATCCGTATTCGAGTCCGCACTCCCTGAAAAAAAACGCCCTGCCGCGGTCATGGCTTCGAGCGGCATCAGGCCGACTATTTCGCTTCCGGTCACGGATGTGCCCGCGTCTCGGGCCAGCCGGACGCAGGCTTCATGGACCCTGTGCGGGGCCGTGACACGGAAATCCGTCAGATTGGTCGATACCTGCGAACACCCCCGGCTCTCGATGCGCCATCCGATGGCCTTGCAGGCTTTGAACAACCCAGGCTTTCCGCCCGTTCCGCTTTCGCGTATGGCGCCCGCGATGCGCCTTGCCGTGGAGGGGTCCGGATCCGCGAGATTCACGTTGTAGGCGATCAGAATGCCGCGGCTTCCGATTGCGCATGCGCCGGATCTGGAATTGAACCGGGCCGGACCGAAATCCGGGGCCCAGGCCGGATCAGCCATACGCGCCTCGAGGCCCTCGTAACCGCCGGCCCTCAGGCCGGAAAGGCTTCTCGGGTTTTCCCCGGCCGCGTCCCTCTCATACAGATACGCGGGAACGCCCAGTTCGTTCCCGACCCTTTCCGCCAGACGGACGGCCAGAACCGCGCATGCATCCGGACCGATGCCCCGGAGCGGAACAAAGGGAAACACATCCAAAGCCCCGATGCGCGGGTGAACGCCGCTCTGCTTCCGCATGTCGATGCGTTCAACCGCGGCCCGGAACGTGCGGAACCCGGCCTCCAGGCAGGCTTCGGCTGGACCCGCGAAAGTGAGCACCGTTCGGTTGGCGTCCGGTCCGGAATCGACGTTCAGAATCCGTACGCCGGGAGTGCCGGCGGCCGCATCCGCCACCGCCCGGATCACCGCTGAGTCGCGGCCCTCGCTGAAATTGGGCACGCATTCGACGAGCGGCTGAGACCGGTCGTCAGAGGACAAACGCAACCTCATTCTGCGGCGTCCGGCAGTCCATGTCCTCGCCGCGGTCGCGGTGATCCGCGATTTCCGCCGCGGTCCCGACCGCGCGGCCGAGCAGGAACAGGATGAAAACCAGGTCCTGGGCCTGACGGGTCGTCATGCGCTTTTCCCGCAGGTCCGTCCACATGAGCTTCAGCGCCACGCAGGCCAGCACCGCGTCCACGTTCACGCAGAACACGTTTTCCGTCGCGCCCTCATTGAAAAGTTCGCGGACCAGATGGTGGTAGAACTCGAGGAAGGCGTTGTGCCCGCCGTGGCTCGCCATCTCCTTCCGGATGAAATCCTCGCGCGGATCGATGTTCACGTCCTTGCCCTTGAACACCGGATGGTTGACGCAGGGGATCCGTTTGTACAACGGGTTTTCGAGCGCTTTCTGCGCCTGCTTGTACTTGAAATACGATTTGGCCGCCGAGGACGCCAGGGCCCGCAGGTCGGCCGGGTCCTTCGGGTCACCCGGATCCCGGAGCGGGCTGTCCATGAAATGCCCGATGAGGAATTCCACGGCTTCGAACCCGTTTCCGCCGTGCGACATTCCCGTATTCGTCAGGAATCCGGCGAAGGCCGTGGGAATCGCGTTCCGTGCGCTCACCGATTCCTTGGCGCCCATCGCGGAAAGCGTGCCGGGCCCGTTCGTCACCGTGAGGCCGAGCAGGGTCTGGAGTTCCGCGGACTCGACATCCGCGGGTTTCCGGCTGAAGAGAATGCGGAAAAGGGTATCCGTCAATTTTACGGATCCGGAGGAAACCGCTCCCGGCTTTGCGAGCCCTTTCCAGAAAGTGTTGGATGCGGGATCGATCACGGCGTGCCGGACGAGGGCGGCAATGACATTCAAGAAGGCGATCGCGTTTTCCGTGACGTCTCGCGAAATCCGCTTTTCGAGCATGGGCTTCCAGAACAGGGCGGTCAGGACCGCGGCAAAGGCGAACTCGACCGGCTGTTTCAGATGCGCTTTCCCGGAAGCCCGGGCCGCGGAAATGTGGCGGACGACCGTGGTCACTGGAGACGGCGGCAGTTCCGCGTCGAGCGCCGCCTCGAGCAGGCCGGCCCATTCCGGAATCTCGGCCGGAGCGGTTCGGACCAGGCATTCGGCTTCGAGCTTTCGGGCGGCTTCGTCCGGCAGTTTTTCAGTCTGTTCCGTGATACCGTGTTCGCGCATCAGGTCGATGAGAAAACCCGTCATGGACCGTGCGCCGCGGACCAGGGGCGGATCTCCGATGGACGCGGCGACCGAGGCGAGAAAGGCGTTCGGCGCGCAGTCGGCCCGCCGGGCCTCGTCGAACGCCTCGGGCCTGACCGTCTGCATCCGGACCAGGGCGGACAGGACGCGGTTCAGAACCCGGGACGCGGCGTTGGACGGCATGACCTTGGTCAGCGAGAAAAAGACATTGTCCTCGAAGGCGTTCCGGGACAGTTCGAGCACGGACACGCCGTGGAGTTCCGCGACCTGGGTCACGGGGTTGAGCCGCGAGGCGCCGGACTTGTGCCGCATGTTCTGGCGCAGGAAATGCGCGCCGACCAGACGGTTGCTCTCCTGAATGCGCTGGTCATAGGGCGGAATGGCGCGCACCACGGGGAGGTCCAGTTCCGGCGGAAGCGGGAAAAACGAGTCGGAGATCCAGAGCTTGAGCGACAGATCGCCGGACGCCTCGAAATCGGGCTTTTCATCGATTTTCGCGTACACGGCGCGCATGGCGTCCGGGAAATGCTGGAGCGAGGAGATCCGAACGCCCTTTTTGCTCACCCTGGGAATGGCGGGGTCGAAAACCGGAACGCCGAAATACTCGTCGAACCATTTTTCCTTCGATTCGGCGTCGCTCCCGAAACCCGCCATGGCGCCCGCGTGTCCGCAGGCGCGCTCCAGGTTCTTCTTCCACCTCCCCGTGACGCAGACCACCATGGGCTTGCTGAATCCGAACAGCCGGGCCTGGATCCAGTCGAGCGCCATCTTCTCGTAATATCCGCCCGGTTCCACGTACAGGGCGACGGCCTTGGTGCGCGTGTCGTTCTGCGCGGCGTACAGGAATTCGGGAAGCGCGAAATGCACGTACACGTCCTTGCCCGAGCTGACCGCCGTTGTGATTCCGAACCCCGTGACTTTCAGGTACTCGGCGATGGTCGAGGTGAAATTACCGGAATTGGAATGGATGGCCACGGTGCCTTTCCGCAGGGTTTCCTCCGGATGGTCGCCGCCGAGGGCCCCGCCCACGCGCACGTGGTCCCAGGCATTGGCCACGCCGAGGCAGTTGGCGCCGATGACGTCCACGCCCGCGCTCTGGCAGATGTCGCGGATGTTGCGCGAATCGCGCGTCGAGACTTTTTCCGTGACGATCACGATGCGCTTGAGCGCGCTGTTGAACCGGACCAGCTCCCAGACGGCCTGACTGACCGCGGCGGGGGGCAGGTATATGACGCCGATGTCGAAGTCATGGCCGTGCTTCATCACGTCGCGGACGCTGTGGTACACGGGAATGTCGCCGGCGCCGGTTTCCAGGACGCCGTGGCGTCCGTACTGAACGCCGGCCACGACATTGCCGCCGCTGTATTCATGGGACACGGGCGTGACCTTGCGGCTCTCGTTGCCGAGTATGTTGATCACGCATACGCGCGACTTGCGGGTGACGAGCTCCTCGAGCGAATACACGCCCACGAAATAGGGAAACGGCTTGGTGACGAGCGGTCTCATTTGGCCACCGCCTTCCGGTACCGGTCGGCGCCTTCGCGGCCCCACCAGTCGTCCATTTTCTTCGCGTACTCGAGCACCTCGATCATGGACGAATCGAAGCCGAACATCTTGTGCGGGAGCTTCAGGGTGTCGAGGATGTCCTTGGCGTACATCATGCCGCTGATCAGGTTCGGTCCTCCCCGTCCGATCACGACCGTGACCGGCCGCTTGCCGTGGGCCGCGACGTGGTCGCGCAGGGCGTCGAAAATCCCCTTGAACGTCACGTAGATGTCCGTGTTGTTGGCCTTTCCGCCGATGAGGAGAATCACATTGGCACGGTCGAACCAGTGCTTGAACACGATGCGGGCGATTTCGTACATTTTACCGTACGGCGGGTTCCCGCCGAAGTCGGACGAGAAAATCGCGTGGTCACCCAGCGTCTCGGTGGCCGCCGTGTTGGCCCCGCCGCCGAACATGAAGGGGATGATCGTCCCCTGCGGGTTGAGCTCCAGCACGTCGCTCTGGCCCTGATAGGTGCGCAGGCGGTTGATCTCCGATTCGAACGGCGAGACCTCCGACTGGAAGAGGAGAGGCGGCAGGCCCAGCCGGCGCCACGCGGGATTGTCCTGGTCGAACTTGATCTTGATGTCGCACACCGTCGGGACATAGGTGTTATCAATTTTCTTCATGAGAATGGGGTTGCACTCGATGGTCTCGAGCCCGTACCCGTCGTACAGGGCCCACAGTTTGGGAAGCTGCTGGACGAGCGGGGAAATGAACTTCTCGGGACAGCCGATGTCCGTCAGGTTGTTGGTGAGGTCGAACGACTTGATGCCGATGAAGGGATCGATCCAGACGGTCCGTTTTTTGTCCGGCGTGATCGTTTCCACGTCAACACCCCCGAACGGCGAAATCGTGAATACGGACTTGCGCTCGATCGTGGAGGCGTCGATGGCGAAATAGACCTCGATTTCCGACTGGACGAATTCCTCGAAGGTGACGCCGTTCGCGCGCGCGGTCTTCGTGCCGACCCGGTGCTTGGCGAAGTACAGCTCCTCCTTGGCTTTCATGGCGTCGGTCAGATTGTCCACGACGCGGACCAGGCCGGCCTTCCCCTTTTTTCCGATGCCGCCGTAAAAAAACGGTTTGACCACGATTCTGCCGTACTGATCCAGCATGCGCTGGATCTCGTCCCGCGTGGCATTGCCGTCAAGGCGTTCGGCCACCGGAAATTCGACCAGATTCAGGAGCGGCGCTCCGTACCTCAATCCAGCGATCTGCATATGTGTTTTCCCCGTCCATGAAACGGTATGTGATCGACCGGCTTAAATTTAACAAATCCAACGTTAAAATCCACGTGTTTTTAAATGTACAATAATCAAGAAGTTAAAAATATTCCATCTTGTTGAAATTTCCTCAGGCGGGATTCACTGAATCGCGATAAAACACCGGATTTTGCATTCCCCTGAAAAATCGTTTATATTACGATCAATTATGGCCGATCGATTTTACGAATTTCTCCGGAGCGGCCTGCTCAGCCTCACGTTCCGGGACCTTCTGCTGTTCCTGCCGCTCGCCATGCTGACGGTCGCTTTCGCATCCGCCGCCGTGTCCTGGCTGAGGGCGAAAAAATCAGAGACCGTCCCCTATACCCGGAAACTTTTCCATTTCATTGTATTCTCCGCGGCCTGCATCTTCCAGCTCCGCTTCGGACTGAAAATGACCGTGGTTTTCGGAATCGTCGTGGCCGCGGCCGTAGCCTTCGCGGTCTGGAAAGGCTCGGGCCATGGGCTATTTGACGCTGTGGCGCGTGCCAAGGACAGCCCGCATGAAGGGCTATTCATCCTGTTACCCCTCGCTTCCACTGTGCTCGGCGGCGTGGCGGCCAATCTCTGGTTCCCGCAGACGGCCTTCATCGGATATCTCGTGACGGGCTGGGCGGACGCGGCCGCGGAACCGGTCGGCGCGGCCTGGGGAAGGCACCGTTATCGCGTACCCTCCCTCTTCGGAATCAAGGCCGAAAGAAGCCTGGAGGGATCCCTGGCCGTGCTGTGGACGGCGTGTGTCGCTGTTTTTCTGTGCGGATGGGTGATGCATCTCGGGTGGGACGCGGCGCTCCGCATGGCCCTGGCCTGCGGCTTCTGCGCCATGATCGTGGAGGCAATCAGCCACCACGGGCTGGACAACCTGACCGTTCAGGTCGCGGTGTCGGGGGTGGCGTCTCTTTTTCTGTAAAGTTCATAGTTCATGGTTCATGGTTCATGGTTCATAAAAATTAACGGTAACCTTTAAGGAGGTTACCGTCTTCTTTTTTGCGGAAGATTTTTCATCTTTTCTTCAACTATGAACAATGAACCATGAACTATGAACTCATTTACAGCAGGCTCTTGACCATCCCCCCATCCACCTGAATCACGGCTCCGGTGATGTACCCGGCCCTCGGGGACGCGAGGAACGCCACCAGGTCGGCGAGCTCCTTCGGATCCCCCATCCGTCCGAGCGGAATCTCTCCCACCATCTCGTCGATGATCTTGTCAATGTGCTTTCTGGAACGGGACGCCTTGTCCTCGACCAGGGCCTTCACGCGATCCGTCAGGAAATATCCCGGGCACAGCGCGTTCACGAGAATATTGTCCGGCGCGAGCTCCTCCGCCAGGCTCTTGGTCAGTCCCACCACGGCCGGACGCAGGGCGTTCGACAGGAGCAGTCCGGGCAGGGGCTGTTTCACGGAGATCGACGTGAGGTTGATGATGCGGCCCCATTTGTGCTTGCGCATGGACGGAAGCACGGCTCGGATCAGCCGCACGACACTGTACAACGTGAGAGCGGTGGCCTTCTTCCAGTCCTCCTCCTGGATCTCGTCGAAATCGCCGGGCGTCGGCCCGCCGGAATTGGTGACCAGAATGTCCACGCGGCCGAAGAGGTCCAGGGTCTCGTCGACCATCCAGCGGACCTGATCGCCGTCCGACAGGTCGATGGACAGCGGGAACACCGTCACGCCGGTGTCGAGAAGAATCTCGTCCGCCGTCGCCTCGAGGTTTTCCTTGTTCCGGGCGCAGAGGACCAGCTTCGCGCCTTCACGCGCGAGCTGCCAGGCCACCGCCTTGCCGAGCCCCCTGCTCGACGCGGCCACGACCGCCACTTTGTCTTTCAAGCCGAGATCCATTGGCGTTCCCCGTTGGTTGATGGAGTTCCCTGCAGGCCGCGGTTCCGCGGCGCCGGACGCGCGTCAGCGATTGTGCATGGCGATGAAGCGGCCGACGGAGCGGTCGAACGTGGCTTCGACCTCAGACGTGAAATAACAGGCGGGAAGCTCGCCCGCCCGTCGGTGATAGGCCAGGCATTCGCAGCATTTCCCCTTCCGACTGCAGGGTTCATAGGTGCAGTTGCACCGGCTCAAGTTGCTTTTCAGGTTGTCGCATGCGGACATTTCATTCTCCTCGGCCTGCGGACGGAACCGCGCGGCAGAAACCTATCCATCCCCGTCCGCGGCTTCCAGCCTCAGAATCACGGCCTTTCCCGACGTGGCGTCGGTCAGGTCGGCCGTGAACGCTTCGGCGCGGCCGGCCCTTACCCGCACGGTCATTTCGGTTTCGGACTGAAAGTCCCGGTTTTCGACACGCGCCCGATGCCTCCGGATCACGGCCATCACCCGGCCCGTCCGCTCGGCTCCGAACCGCACCCGGAACGCGGCCTCGATGACGGCCTCCATACGGCCGCCGGCGTCGAGCGTGCCGCCCGCGCATTCGCCGTAGGCCCTCGCCAACCCGCCCGTGCCCAGCTTCCGGCCGCCGAAATACCGGACCACCGCGCAGACCGTGTCCGAAAGCGTCCTGCGGTCGATGGCCTCCAGAATGGGCCGGCCCGCCGTGCCGGAGGGCTCTCCTGCGTCATTCGTCCGGAACCGGGAACGGTCCCCGGCTCCGACGCGCCAGGCCCAACAGCAATGCGTGGCGTCCCTGTATTCTTCCGCAATCGAACCGGCCCATTGTTCAGCGGCTTCGGCGGACGCGGCACGCGCCGCGAATCCGATGAAACGCGATCCCTTGACCGTCAGTTCGAACCGGCCGGGCTTCTCGATCGAGAAAGTGACATCGTCCGGCGGAACGCTCTCGGCGCGTGGTTCCGTTTCACCCACGGCTTTCCGCCGCAGGTTCGGGATTCGCGATCGCGTCCCGCAGAGCCGCGACGCAGGTCAGCGAACACCGGATCTTGTGCTCCGGAAGACCGCCCATGCGTTCGGCCAGCTGCGCCTCGGTCAGGGCAACGGCCTCGGCGGGGGTTTTCCCCTGCATCCATTCCGCGAAAAAACTGGCGGACGCGATGGCGGCCACGCATCCCATCACCTGAACCCGGCACTCCTCGATGCGCCCGTCTCTGATTCGGAGTGTCAGGCGGACATGGTCGCCGTCGGCTTCGTTCTTCGCCTCTCCGACCGCGTCGGGATTCTCGATTTCCCCGATGCACCGGGGATTCTTGAAATGATCCAGGACCAGGCCGCTGTACATGCCGGTCACCGCATCTTGATCATTTTGCCCACTTCCGAGGCCTCGGCCTTACGACCGCCGATTCCGGCCCGTGCCGTGACCGTGTAGAGATAGACGCCGTTCGACAACGCGTCCCCCCGCTCATCCCGGCCGTCCCAGTCCACCCAGTTGAAGCCCGGCTGTGCCGCTATGCCTTCGATCCTTCGGATCCGCCGGCCGTCCACCGTGTAGATCCGGATCTCGGCTTCCGCGGACCGGCTGACCTCGAATGTGAACTGGGTGGCGTCGCTGAAAGGATTCGGGTAATTCAGCAGTTTTTCCAGGATCAGCCCGTCCTCCGCCACGGCGCGAAACTCCACCGTCCGGGAGGCGGAATTGTTCGCATTGTCCCAGGCTTTGAGCGTGAGACTGCGGACGCCGGGCGCCACGCCGGTCAGCGGGTACACGACGCGGCCCTTGAGGTAACTGCCCGCGTCGTAGCTGAAATAGGCGCTGACATCGACCGGCATCCCGTCGTCGAGCGCGAGCGTGATCTTGTGACCGAGCTCGCCGGTCAGGTTGATGCCCGTCTGGCTGTCTTCGATCTCGGCCGAGAGCACCGGATCGCCTGCGACCATGTCGCCCGGCATGAAATTCGGAAGCCCATCGAAACCGATCCGGATGTCCGGCCCCTGCCCGTCATCCACGAACGCGCTGCCGCCGGTGATCAAGCCGTCCCTGGCGCCGAATCCGTCCGTGGATTCGTTCCAGGCGTAACCGGAGAGGCGGCCCAGCGTGCCGCCGTAGGTGATGTCCTTGGGCACGATGAATTCAAATGCGAAGCGGCCGGCCGTCACTTCGTTTTCGCCGCGGAACATGGGGTTCCCGGAGAGCACATAGCTCACGGACGCGCCCGATCCGGCCGTGTAACGGATGGATTTTTTCGAATCGGATGCCTGAATCTTTACCCGTCCGCTGAAGTCCTCCCAGCGGACGCCGTCTCTCCGGACCTCGCCTTCCACGCGGACCCGTCCGAGCGCCCGGAGCGTATCCGGCTCGACCGAGGTGAAAATCATTTCCTGCCTCGGCGCCGCCAGGCGGAGCGTGGGATCGCCGATGATGACGTACTTCTGGTCGTTCGTCCGGTTCATCGTGATCACCTTGGCGATGCGCATGGCTTCGCCGATGCGGAGCGGATCGGACAGGTTCCGGAGAAGCGGGTCCATGAAGGCCCGGTTCAGGTCGGAATTTTCAGTGGAAAAACTGAACCGCGTCGCGCCGATGACCGCGATGCCGCCCGCGCCCGGAGCGGCCAGCAGGTCCTCGCAGAACGACTGTTCCTTCGGATCGTCGAACAGCCCGAATTCGCATGTGGCCGCGAAAAACAGGGGAAGCCGGCCGCCGTTCTCCAGCCGCTTCATGGAGGCTTCCTGCTGGAAAATCCACTCATGCGCCCAGACGGTCTTGTTGGCGTGGCCCGTGTAATTGACGATGAGCGTGCCCGCGTTGATCTGGCGGATGAGATCGTCTTCCGCCTGCGGCTTGAGGCGCCGCGTCTGTATCTCGACCGGGTATTCGGTCATGTAAATCTTGCGCTGGTTGAAAGCCGGAGGCAGGATGCGGGCGGCCAGGGTTTCGGAATCCCGGACATGCTCCATTTCCGAGGAAAAATCCGGGCTGATTTCGTCGTCCGCCACGATGGTGATCAGACTGCGCCAGTCGCCCCGGTCCGGCTCGGATTGGTACCGGATCCACTTGTCGACCACGGTGTTCGCCTGTTCCGCGGATTCCACGGTGGCCCTGCCGACCGCCAGTTCCGCCAGCGCGTCGTCGCCCGCCACCCACGCGAACCAGTCGTCCACGGCCGGAGAATAAAGCGTCTGTGTGCCGCCGATCTCGAAGGGGGGGATCCAGTTCGTTTTGGAGCCGGGGAGCCGGTTCCGGTAGTCGTAATGCCCGTCCCCGAACAGAAGCAGAAAAGACGGCTGTTTTCTCCAGGTTTCATAGGCGGTCCGGACGAAATCGCGGAGCGCGGCCGGATCGCGTATGCCCCAGCCGAATTCGTCGAACACCTCGGCGATGTCGGCCGTGAACACGTCGAGCGAATCCGCGTCGCGCTTGAACCGGGCATACCGTTCCGCCGCGTCCATGAAGGCCGCTGGCGCGACGATCAGGAGGTCGCATCCGTGGTCCGGGTTCCGCAGGTCCGCGAAGACGTCCTTTTCAATGCTCGGCGGCGCCGGAGTGGAGGAGCCGGACCGGCTGAAATAAGTCCGGACGTCCCCGGAATCGGCGTCATCCGAAACCCAGTATGCGCCGTCCTCCGCGATGACGGAAAGGGCCCGGATCGACGCGGGATCGGTCACGTCCCACACGGCGGGCTCGGCCGTGAAGCCGGTCAGCCGGTACCGCCAGGCGCCGCCCGCCTGGGGCGAGAAGAATTTCAGCTGGTTGTCCCTCGCGGTCAGGTTTCTGCGGTACCGGACCTCGAGCCAGCCCAGATAGCCATTCGCGGACTGAAGGGTCGCGCTGAACCGCACGCCGAGCGTATTGCCCGCTGTTTTCAGCCCCGCGGGATCGCTGAACTGGTAGAGCTGGGTGGCGGCGTTGATGATGCGATGGGAGCCGATGCTCCTTCCGTTCACTGAAATGAAAAAGGTCTGGGTGACGGTGTCGTCCATGTCTTCGCCCTTGAACAGAATGCGGTAAAAGGGCGTGTCATTGCCGGCCGGATCATAGGCCGGAATCGGGACGGACACGGGTTCCGGGTTTCCGGTCTGGAAAAGGGTTGTGTACCAGAACGTGCCGGACTCAATGGGGTTGGCCTTGTCGTTCTGCAGGAACTGGTAATCCGTGAAAGTCGCGGTCTGCGTCGTTAATTCAGTCGCAGGAGCCGGGGCCGTCTGAATGCGCTGACCGGGTTTTCCGTCATTGAACACGAGCCAGTAGACGTTCGATTCGGTGAACGTATTGAGGGTGTGCTCGAAAACCCGGTTTCGCGTCTGCCATCCATAGGGTCCGCGGCCGTAGAAGAGCAGGACATCGGACGCGTCGAATCGTCCGTCCTCGACGCCGATGACCCGGATGGGATTCTCGACGAGGCTGTCGGGCCTCGCGTCGCGGACCGGCAGGGGAAGCGCCATTCCCCCGTTGTTGTAAATCTTCAAGGTCGCGGGATCGATTGCCGTGATGTCAATGCCCGCGTTTTTCAGGTAGGCGCCGCTGATGGAGTACACGGCGTCGGAGGAAATTGGTATTTTATAATACTCCCCGGTCCGCCGGACACGGCCGGTTCTGCGGAGAGCGGGCCTTTCCGGCTTCCTCCATGTCCCGGCTTCCGAATAATTCAGCAGAACGTTCCGGTAAACAGCTTCATCCGCGGACGGACCGCGCTCGCCGGAAGACGCGGCCGGCTTTTCGAACTCAGCGGATACACGGATTCCGGAAAATACGGTCAGTGCCCCGTTTCCGGCGTCGTACCGGACCGGATGGAAGCGGACATGAACCACGCGATAGGAGCCGAATACCTGCGGATCCGAAACGTCGAAAAGCGGTTCCGATGCATTCCCGCCGGCCGCATATCCGGAACCGGGTTCGAATATTTCCACCGGCAGTCCATCCTCGGTTTCAAGCCGCGGGCCCGGGAGCAGGCGGATCTTCTCAAAAGCCGGGCCCGGATCCGTTCCCTGGAGCGAAACCCGGACGCCGCCTTCCCGTGGAATCGCAATGACTGCGATTGCTACCGGTATCATCGGTTCTCCGGTTTCCGCCTCGGCGCGGCCGCCCCGGAAACCGACACGGATGAATTCCCCGGATGGGGTGCGGATTGAATCCATCTCAAGATCGAATAGATTGAATTCAACCGTGCATCCCCGGTCCGAACTGCCGGAAAGCCGGAATACCGGAACATCCTGCGCCCTGCCGGTCGTCAGAAACCCCACAGCCAGGAGAACCGCGGTCGCGGAAACCGGCAATTTACGGAAAAGGTCGTTCATGGCTTAAAATATAGGAATTTATGGAAAAAACCAAATGAAAAAACATTTGCGCGTCAACGCGTAGCCGTTCTGGAACGTTTACACGTTCAAAGGTTCAGGATGGTTCCGTCAAGCCCGTGTCCGCGCCACAGATCTCCGCAAGGGCGACGCGCTGCGTCGCCCTCAAGAGAATTTAATTCTAAAGCCGGATCCCGGCATGCGCCGCAGATCTCCGCAGGGGCGACGCGCTGCGTCGCCCTTGCGGAAAGAATAATCTATCCCAGGTCGGAGGGATGAAAAAGCCGTCCCCATAACTGGGACGGCTTATGAAATTCATATTTGAAAGTACGACCGACCCTCCGGACAGATCACCCGGTCAGCGCCTTCACCACTTCATCCGTGTGCGTCAGGTCCGCGAACAGAAAGTCCGGGGATTCGGCCTGCAGTTCATCCGCAGCGTGCACGCCCGTGGCCACCGCGACCGTCCGGACCCCGTGCGGCTTGCCGCAGCGGATGTCGAAAGGCGTGTCGCCGATGACGAAAACCGTTTCCGGCGCCGGACTCATGCCGTGGGCCTGCCGGAACCGGTCCATGGCAACCGGTACGAGAGCGTCCCGGATCATGGAGTCATCCGCGTACGCGCCGATCCGGAAAAACCCGTCAATCCCGAAATGGCGCAGTTTGAGAAGCCCGCCGTATCTCCAGTTCCCGGTGAGCAGTCCGAGTTCGACGTTCGGCATTCCGGACAGGGTGTTCAATAGGGGAAGCACGCCCGGGCAGAGCGCCTTTCCCGGCCTGTCCTTGCCGATTTCCTCCTCGAGGTACCAGAAATAATATTCCCTGAACTTTTCTATTTTTGAATCGTCCTGCGGGAGTTTGTTTTCCTGCAGGACCTGCCGGACAATGGCAGG
Organism: uncultured bacterium; assembly: GCA_963736115.1. GTDB lineage: Bacteria > Zhuqueibacterota > QNDG01 > QNDG01 > DTFT01 > JAFGAX01. Next base: position 49,399 of record CAVTNR010000030.1, on the reverse strand, counting down.
ATCGGTCCGTCCCATGAGCGGGATGGTCCGAAGCGCGTCCCGGATGCCCCAGACCGTCTCGAATGACCGCTCCATCGCGACTTTTCCCGCCCCGCCCGAGAGCAGAAGCGTCCCGTCGATGTCGAAAAGCAGAAAATTCAAGTGCGTAACAGACGCATTCAGTTCCGGCCGTACCGTTTGGCCATCTCGGCGAGCGTGACGCGCTCGACACTGGCGGCCAGACCCGAGGACCCGAACTTGCGCACAAGCATTTCCACATGGGCCGCGATGCGCTCCTTGATCAGGACCATGACAGGCTCCAGGTCGCCGCCGCGGGGATGGACCCGGAGCAGGCCGATGTCGATGGTCTTCAGGTAATCGCGCGGGTCGATGAATTCCGGGTGGCTGTCCAGTGCCTGCTTGATGGGGGCCAGGACGTTCGGGGACTTCTTCTCGACTCCCGGATTGTCGTGGAAGAATTTACGGAATGTGGCGGTGATGCCGAGGCGAAGGTCCGTGTCGATATTCACCTTGCGGATGCCCGCGGCTATGGCTTCCTGAATTTTCTGCATCGGAATGCCCGCGGAATCCTTGATGCCGCCGCCGTACCGGTTGATCTCATCGACCAGTTCCTTCGGCACCGTGGAGGAGCCGTGTCCCACGAGAAAGTGGTTTTCGTTCAGACCATAGGCCTTCAGGCCGGCGTACGAGTACTGGACGATGTGGATCGCGAGCTTGTCCGTTCCCTTGCCCTTGTTGGGCCCGTGCGCGGTGCCGTAGGCCACGGCGAGGGCATCGGCCTTGGATTCATTGAAGAAATATGGGACCAGGAAGGGATCGGCATAGGTCGTGGACTCATGGATGACATCCTCTTCCACGCCCTCGAGCTTGCCGAATTCGCCTTCAACGCTGACGCCCCTGGGATGGGCATAGTTCAGGATGGCCTTGGTCGCGGCGATGTTGTCCTTGAGGTCGAACTTGGAAGCGTCGATCATGACCGAGCTGAACCCGTTGTCCACGCATTCCCGGCCTTTTTCGTCGTCGCCGTGGTCCAGGTGGAGGGACACGGGCAGGTCATGGCCGGTTTCCTTCATGGCCGCGAGGACCATGGCCGATATCTTGTCGGGCCCGCCCTGGAACTTGTTCGCTCCCCTGCTGGCCTGGATGATGCCGGGCGCGTCCGCGCGCTTCAGGCCTTCTAGAATGCCCTCCGCCTGCGTGTAAAAATTGACGTTAAATGCGCCGATCGCGGCCGGCCGGCCGTTGAGCGAAGACTGTTCGGCCGCCCGCATCAGGGGGACCATGGAGAACAATTGAAAATCCTGCTTGGACATGGATATACCTCCGGAATTTTAATGAACAATAAATTTCGCACAAAATGAGGCAAAAGTCAAGAAAAACCTGACCCAAGGCAGGAACAAACCGTTTGCATTTTTCACTTTAACATACTACCATATGCCCCGGGCCTTGCTCACGCAGGATTTCCATGGGGATTCGGGATTGCCATTGCTTCTTTATAAACAAGAGGTTGTGAATGAAAATTTCCATCCCCTCCACGAATGAAACCTTTGACATTGAATTGTCCGAGAATATGCTGGCCGCCAATGACCTGCTGGCCGCTGAAAACCGGCGTTTTTTCGACTCCCGCGGCATTTTCGCAATCGACATTCTGGGATCGGTCGGATCCGGCAAAACCACTCTGGTTCAGCAATTTGTCCGCCGCCTGAAGGATCAAAAGAAAGTCGCATCCATAGCCGGCGACCTGGCGACCACCATAGACGCGGACCGGATACGGACCGCGGGCGGTGAAGTGCTTCAGGTCAACACAGGATCCCTCTGCCACCTGGACGCGGCCATCGTCAACCGGGCGATGTCCAGCCTGAACCTGGACGGCCTGGACGTTTTGCTCATCGAGAATGTGGGGAATCTCATATGCCCGGGCGAATTCCGGCTGGGCGCGCACCGCAGGCTAGTCGTGGTCTCAGTCACCGAAGGTCCCTACATGATCGTCAAGCATCCGGCCGTTTTTCTGGACGCGGACGTTGTGGCCGTGAACAAGACGGACCTGGCCGGCGTCATGGAAGTGGACCCGGAGCTCTTGAAAAAGGACGCGCTTTCCCTGAAGCCGGGCCTGAAAACAGCGCTGATCTCCGCGAAAACAGGGGAAGGGGTGGACGAGCTGATGCGGCTGATGGAGATTCCGGGGGCCTGATGCACGAGGCGTCGATTGCGGAGACCATTATCCGATCCGTGCTCCGCGCCGCGGCTGAAGCGAAGGCGCGGAAAGTCGAGACCGTGGTGCTGGAATTCGGGGAATGGAGCGCCTTTCAGCCCGAGCAGGTGGAATTCTGGCTGAGAATCGGCTTCGAGAACACGCCTGCCGCGGCCGCGACCTTCGAGTTCCGCACTGTGCCGGGCCGTATCCGGTGCCGTGAATGCGGCAAAGAAGGCCCCTGTCCGAAAAGTGAAATCGGCGCAATCGACCCATTCATCGGGCCGGTTCTGGAATGCGCCTTTTGCGGCGGATCGGACGTGGAAATCACATCCGGCCGGGAGGCGGTTGTGAAATCAATACGCGTGACTAAAAGCGGACCTCCCGAAGGCTGAAAGCCTTCGGGAGGTCCGCTTCCCCAACCTGAATGCCTGCGCTGCGAAATGCCGTAGGCCCCCGCCTCCACCCCTAAAACGTCACCCCCACAATCACATCGAAAAAGGTCTTTGCCGGAAGCGCGGAATCGATGAGGTGCACGGCGCCCGCGTAAAGATACGCGTAACGGAACGCGACCACGCCGATTCCGGCCAGCACGGCGCGGCCCGCGTCCGATGCCGTCTGTCTGCGGCTCCCGTAATAATACAGACCCGTGGAATCCGCGGGCAGGTACCGGACCGAGGTGACATTCCCGTAATACCCGCCGGCCCCGGCCAGCAGAAACGGCGCGACACGGCGGGAGGCGGCAAAGGCCGGTTTCCACTGAACCGTGGCTGCGTGCAGGGCGACATGATCCGCGGCCGGGTACCATTTATCCGGCTTCAGCCAGAATTCGGGATAGTCGGCGGGAATTTCGTTGTAATGCCCCCAGAACAGATACCCGGCCGAAAAGGCGCCCGCGTGCACGAGATCCAGGCGGATCTGGCCGCGGATGAAATTCCGTTTCAGGGACGACATGTTGGCTTCGACGAAATTACGATCCGCCGCGTCCTCCACGGCAAACTCCGGCATCCGGGCGTTCTGCGTGCGGCCGTAGCCGCCGCCCGCATAGACCCTGGGTCGGATCCGGAGTTCCGGGAATAACTCCCCGGGCGCCGCAACAAACCAGACCGCGGCGGCCAGGCAGAACCAGGTCCGGGTGAGTCTGCGGTCATGCTTTACGGGACGGGTCATGCGGCGCCCTCCGTTCCGGCAGGCGATCCGGCGCGGCTGTAGAGGGACCGGTTCAGGTCCTCATGCCGTTCCACGGCCAGACGGATCAGCCGGTCGATGAGTTCAGGATAGGGAACACCGGACGCCTCCCACATCTTCCCGTACATGCTGATCGGCGTGAATCCGGGTATGGTATTGATCTCGTTCACGAATATCCGGTGGGTGTCCTTTTCCATCAGGAAGTCCACCCGGGCCATGCCCGCGCAATCCACGGCCTTGAACGCGTCCTTCGCGAACCCGCGAACGGCCCTTGCGATCGGTTCGGACAGTTCCGCGGGTACAACGGTCGCGCTGGCGAGCTCGTACTTGGCCGCGTAGTCGTAGAACTCATTACAGGGCAGAATCTCGCCCACGGCCGAGGCCTCGGGTTCGTCGTTGCCCAGCACCGCGCATTCCAGCTCGCGGCCGATGACCGCCTTCTCCACGAGAATCTTGCGATCAAACCGTACCGCCTCTTCAACGCACCGGGCCAGGCCCGCTTCATCCGCCGCCTTTCCCACGCCCACGCTGGATCCCGCGTTCGCGGGCTTGACAAAACAGGGATAACCGATTTCCTTGGAAACGCCTTTTCGGATCACATCCGCGTCCGTTTTCCATTTTGAGCGCAGAAACCAGATGAAATCCACGCAGGGCAGTTCGTTCTGCAGAAAAATCTGCTTCATCAGAACCTTGTCCATGCCCAGGGAAGACGCGGCCACGCCCGCGCCGACGCAGGGCAGTCCGGAAAGTGCGATCAGGCCCTGAACCGTGCCGTCCTCCCCGAACGTGCCGTGCAGAACCGGAAACACAGCGTCCGCCTCGACCGTGCCGGCCTGAATGCCGCCGCCCCCGATGCAATGAAATCCGTGCAGGGTGGGGTCGCCCGCGGTCAGGCCGGGACCGGAGGCGCGCTCCAGATCCTCCGCCGTTTCGTAAACCGACCCTGCCGGAAGAAGCTCCCAGCGGCCCTCCCGCGTGATCTTGATCGGAAGGATGTCGTATTTCGCGCAGTCGATGTTTTTCAGAATGCCGAGCGCGGACGCGAGCGAAACCTCATGCTCGGCGGACCGGCCCCCGAACAGCACCGCCACTCTCATTTTTCCCATGTGGCTTTCCCTTTTCAGTGACCGGATAAAATAGCGAATCCCTCACCCATATGCAAACCCTTTCCGCCGGCCAGCCTGTCGCCCTGAGTCGGGCTCTCCTGCTGAACCCTCGAAGGACCTTTGGGAGAGCGGCACAATCCATACGATATGACGAAAAACGGACGATCATCGACCGAGCGCTATCCGCCACATCATCGATCATCCCTGAATCGGGATGAATGAACAACCCCATCGAACGATCTTTTCCCGAGTGTCTCCGTGTTTTTTTCCGTGGTGATTTTTTTATATACTAATCACTCTGATTCATCCCCCCCCGGTATCGACGGAACGGCGGATGCCCGCCGTGAACTGCGCCTTTTCCCTGTTGCCGTTTCCATCCACCACGACCAGTTCGTGGTCTCCCGCGCCCGTATTGCAGGCCATGGAATGCCTGGACCGCGTCGCGCCCAGATAAACGCCGTCCAGGTACCAGTGGAGCACGCTCCCGGCTTCACGGTGCGCGGCGCGGAACATCACCTTCTCGAACCGGCCGTCAAGATCCCGCGGAATCCACAGCCGCGCGCCTGGCTGGGGGTACAGGATGTCCATCGGGTCATCGGCCGCGTCACCGGCGCATGCCGGATTGTGCCGTGTGGCGTCGCCCGCGGGTTTTCCGCTCTCCCTGAGAAATTGCGCCACATCCGGCGGATACACGAGCCGCACTTCCTCGCGGACCGGTCCCCGGCCCCAGCATGCGGAACAGACCTGCATGCGGCCGTCCGCTGACAGGAACAACTTTTTGTGATACGGACAGACCGGCAGGGGTTTCATGAACCGCGGCGATTCGACCCTGCGGACCTTCACTGAAGGACAATCCGGTCCGGCCGTGAATCCGGTTTCCGAACAGACCGAGACGGGTTCCAGATCATTCACCGGAGGCTCGAACCAGACTGATTCTTCAGGCAGGGGGAGCGCATTGTGAAGAGCGAACATCAGAGTCCCGGCGCAGGACGCGCCTGCCAGGTTCGCGTTCCCCTCGCCGTCGAAATTGCCGGCCCACGCCACAATGGTCCATGCGGGGCTGACGCCCGCGGCCCACCCGTCCCGGAATCCGTAACTGGTGCCGGTCTTCCAGGAAATGGGCCGCCGGTCCCGGTACAATTGCCAGTAAGCCTCCGCCTCGGGCCGTTTCAACTCCCGGAGCATGTTGAGCGTGAGCCAGCATGCGCCCGGGCTGATGAGCGCGGGCCCTGCGATGCTTTCCTCCGCGGTCCCGTCCTCCAGTACGGTCAACGGACGGAACCGGCCGCCGGACGCGAGCCCGCGGTACAATCGGGTCATGTCCCAGGCCGTCACCTCGGCGCCGCCGAGAATGAGCGGCAGGCCATATTCGTCCGGAGACCTGAAAAGCGTGGACAGTCCGGCTTTTTTCAGGAACAGGTAGAAGGGCCTCACGCCGAAACCGTACAGCACGCGCACGGCCGGCACATTGAGGGAGCGGATGAGCGCTTCCTTCGCGCTCACGAGTCCGTCGTACGATTCAGCCGCATTGGAAGGCGAAAACGCGCCGTAATACGTGGGTATGTCCCGTATCCGGGTTTCGGGCAGAAGCAGACCCTCGTCCATGGCCAGCCCGTAGAGAAAAGGTTTCAGCAGGGACCCCGGAGACCGCGACGCGGCGACGCCGTCGACCTGTCCGTTGTTTTCCGAGTCGAAAAAATCCTGTGACCCGACATAGGCGCGGATCTTTCCGGACCGCGTTTCCGCGATCAGCACGGCCGCGTTCCGAATGCCCAGGGGCCGAAGCCGTTCCGACACGTGCGCCGCGGTCAGCGCCTCAGCCCTGAGCTGAATTTCCCGTCGGATGGTGGTGCGGAGCGTAAACCGTCCGGATGCCGATGCTTCCAGCCGCCTGGCCAGATGCAGGGCCGCGGCCGGGAACGGCTCGGAGGAAGAGGGCACGGGCTCAAGCAGGGACAGGGACAGGGTTTCAGCGTCGAGAAGACCCCGTTGCTCCAGGCGGCGCAGAAGTCGGTCGCGTTTACCTCTCAGGAGACCGGACCGGATTCCGGGCGCGATGAGGCCCGGCTGATTGGGAAGCACGGCCAGGGTCGCGGCTTCGGCCCAGGACAGCCGCTCCGGTTCCCGGCCGAAATACCGGAGCGAGGCGGCCCGAACGCCGACCACGTTGCGGCCGTAGGGCGCATGGTCCAGATAGGTTCTGAGTATCGCGGTCTTGGAACGCAGAATTTCGAGCTTCAGCGCCTGCGCCGTTTCGAGCATCTTGTTCGGGAGCGTGCGGGGTTTGGGCCGGCTGAGCCGTGCCACCTGCATGGTGATGGTGCTTGCCCCGCTTCGGACACCGCCGGACCTGGCGTTGGACTTCAGCGCGCGGAATATCGAAACCGGATTCACGCCCGGATGGATCCTGAAATGCCTGTCCTCGTATTCCAGAACGCAGGCTTTTAATTTCGGAGGGATTCGAAACTCCGGATCCGGGGGAAGGCACCATTGCTGTTTCCGGTTCAGCGTCGCGTGCAGAATGGCGCCGTCCGAATCGAGCACCCGTATGCTGTAGTCCGGCGGGAAGGAGGGGGTGGGGATGAGGAGGAAAAGCAGGAAAAACAGGCCCGAACACGCAATTATTCCGCGGGTGCGCCGCGACGCGCCTGCCCGGCGAAGTACATTCGAATAAAAGCGGATAAAATTCATTTGAATGCGTTATAGAGCCGGATCCGCAATCGCCTGGCCGTGCCCGGGGATGAGAAAGCGGATTGGTTTCCCGGAGAAACGAATGTCCTCCAGAACGCGTTCGATGACAGCCGGGTCCGCGCCGGGTTCCAGCTTCATGTTCACACGGTCCATCAATTCACTGCGTCCGATAACGATTCCCAGCTCAGGGACAAATATCGTCAGATTGCTCCGGGTATGGATGCCAGGTGTATGGTAAAGAATGAATGTCAGATCCCCCGCGGACAGCGTGTCCCGATCGCCGGAGGAACGGACAGGCGGAACGAGGACGAAAGCGGAGTCGGCCGACTCCACGCCGACCCCGGCGATATAGTCTTTCAGCGAAAGGGGCGGAGTCGTTGCCGCGTTGCCGATAAAATAATGTTTCCGGACATCCCGATCCCGGTAATCCTCCAGCATGTCCGGTCCGCAGAACCGGTGACCCACGACTTCGGCGGCAGGAAAAGCCGCATTGCCGAAGGTGTGGTCCCAGTGGTGATGGGTGTTGATCACGAACCGCACGGGCTTGCGGTACAGACTGTCGATGAACGAGGCGGCTTCCCTGGCCGCGGAAAGGGACCCCCATGTGTCCACGACGACCAGGCAGGTGTCCGCATCCACCACGGTCATGGTCTCAGCCCATGGCCCGTGGGTTAAAATACAAACTCGGTCGGTCAGGCGGTTGAATTCAAACCTGGGGGAATCGGCCCGACTTGCTGTGACGCCGGCGAACAGAACGATCACACACAGAAATAACATCGGATTTTTCATGTTCAATTCCCCGTTTTCGCAAGGACGACGCAGCGCGTCGCCCCTACAAAGAACATGCGCCCGGTCCTCCCTCAAGGACGACGCAACGAAACATGTTCACCGGGCCTCCACACGCACCTTTCCGCCGCCCGTGCGCGCCTGGTAATGGCTGTCGTACATGGCCTCGCACAGCGCGGGCGCCAGATCGTATGCGCCGGCCGATACAGCGTTGATCTTGACGAGAAAACCCTGGGGCTTGTTCCGCAGATCGAAGAACCACATGATCCGGTCGTCCCGGATGTCCGTGAATGCGGCCTCATTGGAGGGCAGGTCCGAAGCCCAGGCCGGAAGATCCTCACCCGTCACCCGCAGGTTTTCAATCTCCCATCCGGACGGGAGCACCTGGGTGAGCGCCGTGTTCTCGATGACCTGATAGTGCGTTTCCGAAGGCTGAACGCGGAAAACCCCCCAGAACGCCGTGCCCTGTCTGAGATCGGACGGGTTCAGAAACCCGCCGTCTTCTCCGCGCCACTCCACGTTCAGAGTCAGATTGCGGGAAAGAGGCGAAATGTCGGGAACCAGCGGCACGCCGTTCCAGGACATTTCCGCGAAAGCCCGATTCACTTTCGATGACGCGTCCAGCCGGACCTCGGCGGTCTTTCCGAAACCGGATTCCACCTCGGCGGAAAAGCTGAAGTTTTCGGTCTTGAATTTCCGCACCGTGCCGTCCGGCAGGCGGATCGAACCGGCGAGCACGGGCGTGCCCCCGGACTTGTCGCTCCGGAAGGCCTTGCCCATGGCGAGCAGCATGGTCCCGAGCGTCTGGGTTGAGAACCACTCGTCCGTGTTCAGAAGCCGGGTGAATTCGTCGATGATGCCGTTGGCCTCGTTCCATCGACCGAAGGCGACAGCCTGCTCGAGAATCAGCGCCCGATCCCGCAATTCAGACCCGTACGTGAAACCCCAGTGGAAACGGGACCGGCTGGCCCCAGGCGTCCGCGTAGCCGCGGTCCCGAGTATCTCCTGCCCTGTCTTTTCCGCGCCGCCGAGCTGATAGGCAGCCGCGAGCATCCAGCGGGCCGCGTCGTTCAGAACCGCCAGGCTGTCCTCGCGCACCGCGTTCATGGCCCCGATCTGCGGCTCTCCGGCCAGAGCGAGAAGATACAGCCTGTGTATCTGAATAAAGGCCGGCTCCGCGTGAACCTGGGCCCGCTTCTTCTCCCAGGACAGCCATTTACGGTACAGGTCGTCCGGCACCGCGTATCCGAGTTTCTTCGCCTCCACCAGAAAACGACCCGTGTAATCCGTGGCCCAGACCGCGGGCTCGCCTGCCCCGGGCCAGTAGGTGAAGGCGCCGGACGCAAGCTGAAACTTGCCGAGGCGGGTGATGGCGTCATTGATGTTCCGGTCGATCTCCGCGGGATTGACCGCGCCCTCGGCCAGAATGTCCTTGAGATAGAGCTGGGGAAAAACAGCTGAAACCGTCTGCTCCAGGCATCCGTATGGATAATCGAGGAGCCACTGCAGTCTTTCGCCGAGCCGCACGGGCTGGCGCCGCCACACCGTCACCTTCGCCCGGTTGGTGCCTGCCACGCCGCGGTCCGGAACCGGAAGGGAAACGCTTCCACCCGGCTGTATCTCGCGGACCTGCGTTTCGTAAATTCTCGGCGAAGCCGACCGCACCGCGATTTCGGTTTCGGAAGAAGCCCGGTGCCGGCCGCCGGACGCCTGAACGGTGACAACCGCCTTTCCCACGGCCGGATCCACGGCCAGCTCAAACATCGCGTCCTTCTCCCCCTCCCCGCTGAAGGACAGCCGTCTGGATCCGCCTCCGATGATCCGGACCGGTCCCTGGGTTTTCACGGTCACCTCCACGTCGGCGACGTCCGGTTCCATGGCGAACACCGTCACCGGAAGCCGGACCCGGTCGTTCGGCGAGAGAACCCGCGGCAGGGAGACCGCGGCCATGAGCCCGCTCTTCACGGCTACGGCCTTCTCCGCGGAGCCGTAGCGCGGACCGGCCGCGGTCACGGCCATCACGCGCACGGATCCCACATAATTCGGCATGTCGAATTCGACCCTCGCGAATCCTTTCTTGTCCGTTTTCAACGGACCCGCGAAGAACACCACTGGCTTGAACCGCTTCGCTTTCACGTCTCCGAGCTGGGACTGCCGGTATTCTTCGTCCAGCCCGCCTCCGACCGCGAAGGTCCGGAACACATCGCCGCGATTCGCGCCCGCGACCCGGCCGAACAGGTCGTACGTGCCGACGCCGAGCCGCTCCTTGCGGTGAAAAGCCTTCCAGGGGTCCGGCGTTTCAAAACGCGTGAGATCGAGCAGTCCCTCGTCCACCACGGCCAGGGTGAACTGCGCGGGCTTTCCGTCTTCGGTGCGCAGTTCCGCCCATCCCTTTTTCTCAGGTTCGTATTTTTCAGGAACGGTGAGTAAAACCATCTGCCGCGTTTTCGGATCGGTCACGGATATGGGAACGACTCCGTACATCCGGATCGGCCGGTCGTTCTCCGTTTTCCCGAGCGGCTGAATGACGGAAACCGAAACATAGGCGTTCGGCAGCATGCGCTCGGTGACCGGCACCGTGACGCTGGCCCATTCCCCTTTTTTCGGCGGGTCCACCCGCTGGAAGGAGAGAATGTCCCTGCCCTTCTCCACCGTGACCAGTATCGTTCCGGAGCGGGGCGACGGGAAACGGATCTCGGCCTTGTCTCCCGGCTGGTATTCGTTCCTGTCCGTTTTCAGCGTCAGCAGATCCGGCCCTTCCGCTCCCGCCGGAATCTCGCCCCAGGCGGTCGCGGAAAAGAAAAACCCAGCGGTATGCCCGTCCCGGCCGTCCTGGATCTCGACGAAATACTGGCCCGGCGCGTCCGGCGTATAGGACAGCGGGACCGGCTTTTCAGCCGAAGCCAGAACCGTCTGATGGACCAGGCGCGTTTCACGATCGGCCTTGAAGCGGAGCCTCGAATCGGATTCATCCTCGTATTCCCACCACCAGTGCTGGCGGTTCAGGAACACCCGGACGTTCAAAGTCCGGCCGGCCGCGGGATTGCCTTCCGAGTCGACCAGAACAACCGGGAGCTCGAGCGGCGCGCCGGTCCTCGTCCAATCTGCCTGGTCCGCCGGCCGGATGCCGACGTACCGCGGATACGGATCGACCGGCAGAACCAGAACCGCGCCGTTCGGCCGGCCGCCCTTTTCGATCACCCGCGCCGTCACGACCGCCTCGAGCGCGGAGGCGGCGCCTCTCAGGGAAGGCATTTCCCACACGGTCCGCGTCTTGCCCTGGCCGTCTGTCGCTCCGCTGTACACATTCTCCGCATCGTAACGGGTTTCAAGTACAGGATTGTCGAAACGGAATGCGGGGAAGGACTTGAAAGACATATTTCTTTTTCTGAGAAGCACTTCCAGGGACGCTTCAAGTCCGGCCGCTGGCGCGCCGAACAGGTAATCCGCGGACAGAGAGAATGAACAGGTCTTGTCCGCGGGGCCGGCCTTTTTTCTGTCTGAAGTCAGGCCGATCTTCAGGGTGTACGGGACCACGGTCTCGATTCTGAGACCGTATTCGAATGAACGGCCTCCGGCCTGGAACCGCGCGATCCAGCGGCCGGTGGGATCGTCTGCGTTCGTGGAGAACCTGAAACTCGTAAATCCGTCAACTCCGTCCTTGGATGTTTCCTGAACCGCGAGCTGATTCCGCGGATTGAACACTTTGAGCGTCACGGGATGCCGGTCCGGAAAAGTGCCGTCCGGGTTGCGCAAAATGCATCCGAGGTACACCGTATCGCCGGGCCGGTGGACGCCCCGCTCGGAATAGATGAACGCGCGGATACCGTCCGGAGCGGCCTCCTCTCCGCCGGTGTCGAAACCGGACAGGGCCCAGCCCATCTCGGACGGCTTGACCGCGCTCCTGTGCCCGTCCTTCTCGGCCGCCACGTAGAAAATGTCTCCCTGAACAGCCGGCAGGTCGGCGATTCCGGATCCGTTCGTTTCCGCCTGTCCCGCGATCTGGTTCTGATAGGTGCGTAACGTCACAGCCACGCCGGACATCGGTTCCGCGGTCAATAGGTTCGTGGCCATGACCCAGTATCGCGCACCGGCTTTCTTGCAGGTCAGGCCGATGTCGCTGAAAACAACCGGCTTTTCAATCGTGCCGTGATTGTAGAGATAATACCAGGACCCCGGATCCTCGGCTTCTCCGGAATAATAACCCCCGCGCTCGGGTGATTCGCCGATATCCTTGTACAGCATGTCTTTCCGTTCGAAACTCAGGCGGATCAGGTACAGGCCCCGGTCCTCCTTCTTGACGATCCGGTTCAGATCAAGCTCGTGCAGGAGCCTCGCATTCCGCCTGTCCCCGATCTCCAGCGTGTCGTTCGCAACGTCGACGCCGACGCGCTCCATGCCGCCGGGGACGTATCCGCCCTCATAATCCCAATCCTCCGAGCCCGTGCGGCCGGCCAGCTTTTTCATCTGCAGGAACTGCCCGAGATTGTTCTCGAACACCCGGACGATTTTCAGCCGGACCCGCCTCACATTCACGGTTTCAAAGCGGATTTTCCGGCCCGCGGATGAAGCGACATATACGCCTTCGCTCGTAAACCGGATTTCGGGTTTCAGGTCCTCGACCGTGACCGTATGCCGGGTTTCGGCTCGGGTGGATGTGCCCCATTTGCCGCGTATGCCCTTGGCTACGATGACGACATACGGCTTTCCGAAATCGAACGGGCCCGTTACCGTCACCTCCCGGCCCTCGACCGCGAAAACGAAATCACCGGCCGGCTCCAAGGCGATCCGGTCGCCGATGGACCGTCGCGCATCAAGCTCGTCGGAAAACCGGATCGTGATCGCGGTTTCCTTCGACCCTGCGGCCGCGCTCACCTCCGTCACTTCCATGTCCGTGAGCGGCGGAAGAAAGGCGCTTTTCTGCATGTCCTCGGCCAGTCCGAGCTTCCCGGCCGGTATCCGGAACAACAGCGTTTTCTGCGTGTCGTCCCTGGGAATGACCGCGGTCCGGAACCGGTATTTGGCTCCCGATCCGTCGGATTCGAGGGATACGTCCCATTTCCGGTCATTCACCAGCACGGAAACAGCTTCGGTGATATCCTTCAGCGGCACGGGCTGGGTGAATGTCACGGATCCGCTGTAGACCAGCTTTTTGGGATCATTTCCGTCCACCAGCTCGAAATCGCCGTCGAATGCCGCCATGGCCAGGGCCGCGGCCGTGAATTGAAGCGGCAGGACCGGGAGTGGATCTCCGTCCTTGCGTGCGATCACGCGTGACAGGTCCAGACCCCCCCTGTATTTTGTCCCGGCCTCAAGATCTTTGGCCGGCCTGAAAACCAGGGTCCGATCGTCCAGCCAGAAAGCAACGCCCTTGATTTTCGGCTCGAATCTGAAGAGTCCCCCGGCCAGAGGCCTGGGATTGGACGGATCCGGGGAAATCATGGACGGATCCGCAACAGGCTCCGCGAACCGGACGCGGATTGCGCCGTTCACCGGGACCAGGCCGGCCGTGGCTTCGGCGACCACGCGCGCCGCTGCTTCCGGCATTGCCATGGAATCCGGTATGGCCGGCCCTGTGTCTCCGCAGGCGGAAAGAAGAAGAACGAGGATCAGGACGGCTGGAACGGGCAGGAATCGCAGGCGTTTCATCGGACACCTCCCTGGAGTATGGAAACACATTGCGAAGGAATCAAGGTGGCCGCAGCCCTTCAGGCTGCGCGTTATAATCGTTCTGGGTTCCGGGTTCCGAGTTCCGGGTTAAAGGATATCAAACCATATAATAATATATATTGTTCGCGGATGCCCTGAAACATGAAAACGTTAGAACGTTCGCACGTGTAAACGTGCAAACGTTTTTCAACCCGGAACCCGGAACTATCTTCAAGCGCAGCCTAAAGGTTGCGGCTACCTGCTATCCGACATGAATTTTTAACCCGAAACCGGCTTTTTCTATGAACAATGAACTATGAACCATGAACTTTTAGTATCCGTACAGCCCCCGGCTCCCGGTTCCCTTCTCGATCTTCAGCTCCTTGAGCATGGGCGACTTGATGTTGACGCGGAAATACAGCCGCTTGTTGTATCCGGTCGGCGTCCACAGAATCTGGGCTTCCCAGCAATGCAGGTCGCGGTACAGGCTGATATCCTGGCTGACCGCTTTTTTCAGCTCGACATCCACCTGATTGGAATAGGACACCTTCCAGTTCCGGGTGAGATTGAAGTCCACGGAATTGCGTATCCAGAATGTCCTGTCCGGTTTGACCGGATTGGACCGGTTATCGCTGTAGGCAAGGGACGCGTTCAGGCTCCAGGGGATGGCCATGTCCATGGGTCCGCCCGGTTCGTCGTCGAGCCGGCTGTTGGGCGCGGATCTGGGCTGCCACCCGGAGCCGTCCCCGCCGAAAGGAGACGACGAGTCCGCGGCCGCGGCTCCGGATCCCGCCTTTCCGGAAAAGCGGAACCCGATGTCCGCGGACAGGTTGGTCCGCCTAAGCCACCGCGATCCGAACACGCTTTTCCAGTCGCGCCAGTCGATGCCGTCCATGTAGAGTTCGCTCACCCGGTTGCCGGTTTCATCGTTCCGGTAAAACGTGTACCTGGAAGAGAGGCTCATATTCAATGCGGATCCGGGACTCGCGCGGAAAACGGCCGACAGGTCGCTGAACTTGTATTCTTTCGCCTTCCAGTTGTAGGCGCCTGAAAAATCGGCGTTGAACAGATCCAGCTTTCTGGCCTTGTCGCCTTCGCCCACCTTCATCTGAAACAGATTCTGGAGCCCGTAGGTGAGGCCCTTGCGGCCCTCGCGGGGCGTCCCGGAAAACAGCGAGCTCCCGAACCAGTCCGTGTTCTCAAAGCGGTCGTAGGACTTGATGGTTCCGGTCGAATCCGTGACATTCTGGAAATACCCGTATTGTGCGTCGGAAAAATCGGGCTGATACGACAGGCCCACGCTGGGCTGGGCCACGTGGCGGATCGAAACGGACTTGAAGAGCTTGGGATAGAAAATACCGGTCACCTTGGTCCCGAAATTGGCGGACGCGTCGAAAATACGTCTCGAATGAAATCCGGCCTCCGCGGACGACACGGCTTTGCCGTTCGCATCGAACCCGTCGATCGTGAAGCTCCGGTCGTACCAGGTTTCGCGGTAATTCAGGGAAGGATTCCAGTTGATCCAGCCGAGCAGTTTCTGGGCGCTCGACAGCCGGAGGGTGTGGTCCCAGCCGCTCCTGCGCCTGTCCGTGAATACGCCCTCTTCGTTGCCCGACTTTCGCTTGATGCGGCGGGACAGGCCCGTGGAGGAATACGACCAGTAAATCTGGTTGTACCAGGCGCTCTCGCCGCGGCGCTTGCCGTCCTTCGAAACCGGAAAGAGAGACGACTGCCCGCTCCGGAGCGTGATCTGCGGCAGACTTTCCGTGACGTTCTGCGTGCTCAGGTTTTTCGTCTGGTTCAGGTTGACGGCCAGGCTCCATTTTCCGCCCAGCCGCTGGGTCAGCGTGGCGTTCGACCGTATCTCCTGCTGCAGCCTTCTCTCGCGGCTGAGGCTCATCTCCTTGTAGAAGGTGCCGGAACTGACCAGATTGCCGCTGACGTTCAGCTCGGTCGACTGCGAAATCTGCTGGCGGTGCCGCATGCTGAGGTCCCAGCGCCTTTCCGTCGTCCCCGACGCCTCGAAATCCTTCCGCGTCCAGGAGCCTGAAACCGATCCGCTGAGCTTGTACCGGACCTGGTAATTCAAATCCGCGCCGAACAGAAAGCCGCTCTTCTCGAAAAAATCGAACGTGGGCGAAACGTCCAGATACTCGTTCGGGGCCCAGTAATATCCGATCCGCCTGAGGTACCGGCCCTCGAGCGTGCTTTCCCCGTACCGCGGAATCAGAAACCCCGAATGGCGTCCCTTTTTGATCGGGAAGAGCGCGAACGGCAGGGCCATCACGGGTATGCGGCCGGCATAGAGCACGACGGGCCTGGCAATGACCTTGTCGTTCACGAGAATTTTCATCTGTTTCGACCAGAAACGGAAATGGGGAGCCGTGTCCCGGTCGCAGGTGGTGAAACTGCCGCCGCTGACGTTGATGTTCTTCGCGTTCATCATCTTCAGGGCTTCGCCGTGATAGAACCCGTCCTCGAAATTCGTCCGGCCCCTCAGCACGCGGCCCCGCCGCGATTCGAAGTCATAGGTCATGACCTCTCCCCGCATGACGTCCCCGGACTCCTCGAATTCCGGGAACCCGGTCAGGCGGAGCGCCTTCACGGAATCCCCCGACTCCGTCTTCACCCAGACCGAATCGGGCATGCCTTCGGCCAGCAGCGTGCGCCGGTCCCAGTCCACGGTGATCCGGGCCGCGCGGAGCTTCATGCTCTGATACGCGACCCGGGCGTTCCCGGTTAAAAGCGTGGTCTTGGAATCCATCCGGTGGAGGATGCGGCCGGCTTCATAATGAACAGGCCCCTCCAGGCTCTTCGATTCCCGGAGGGGCTTGACTTTCTGAACCGTGGTGTCGGTGTTTGCGGGGGCGGCCGTCTGCCCGGACGTTACAGCCGGAAGCCAGAGAAGCAGGAACAGAAACTGCAAAAGACGATTTCCGCTCAGGCTTTCCACTGGACGGTCAAATCAGGTGTTGGAAAAAGCGATCATCGCGGCGCGGGCCGCGCCCACGAGACCGGCGGAATTGCCGAGTTCGGCTTTCACAACGCGGCACACTTCGCGCACGACCGGAAGCGCCTCGCGGTCCAAAGCGGCCTGGGCCGGCTTCAGAATGAAGTCGCCCGCGTTCGCGATGCCGCCGCCCACGACGATTTTCTCGACGTTCAGCAGATTGGCGAGATTGGCGAGACCGAATCCCAGGATGTCGCCCGTCTCCCGAAGCACTTCGACCGCCGGGGCGTCGCCTCCGGCCGCGGCCATGCCGATGTCCTTGGGCGTGATTGTATCCGAGGGCTTGCCGGACAGGACGGATTTCGAACCATCCGCGAGCTTCTGCTTCATCCGGCTCAGAATGCCTTTCGTTCCCACATAGGCTTCCAGGCATCCCCTGCGGCCGCAGGCGCAGACGGGGCCTTGCATGTGAATCGACGTGTGGCCGATTTCACCGGCCGCGTCCGAGATCCCATGAAACAGCGCTCCGTCCAGAATGATGCCGCCGCCGACGCCCGTGCCCAGCGTGACGAGAATCATGCCGGCCACGCCTTTTCCGCCTCCGTAGGCGTATTCCCCGAGCGCCGCCAGATTGGCATCATTGTCGATGACGATCGGAATCCCCACCCGTTTTTCAAGCTCGAATACGATCGGCACGCCGTCCCAACCCGGAAAATTCGGACCCTGGTGGTATATCCCCCGCTTGACATTGATCTGGCCCGGGCACCCGATGCCCGCGCCCCGGATCGGGATTTTCCCCGCGGACTTCACCAGACTGCGGATGACATCCGCCATTCTGGAAAGCACATGGTCCACGCCGCCCTGCACCTCGGTGGGGATGTCCTTTTCCTCCAGGATGATGCCCTCGCTGTTGACCAGCCCTCCCTTGATATTCGTCCCCCCCAGATCGATGCCGATGAACATCTCATTTCCAATCATTCGATGCCTTTCCCGGGTCCTGATTTCGACCTGTCTATGGCCCCGGTTCCAGACCGAACCGGCCGCCGCGTTCTGTTTCATGAATCCGTTGATAATGCGAAACCCTCCCGGTGCTTCCGTGTTACAGGCCGCCGGCAGGTGCCGGAAGCCTGGACGCTTTTCGTCAGACACTTGCCGCGATGCTATGAACCGGCTTCCTTCCTGCTGCCGCGCCAGAAATCGAGCCTTGCCTTGATGGTTTTTTCCGCGCCGATTTCCTTCGGCTTGTAAAACACACGGTCTTTGAGTCGATCCGGCAGATGGGTCTGTTGCGTGAACCCGCCCTCGTAATCATGCGCGTACCGGTAACCCTGGCCGTAGGACATGGCCTTCATCAGGCCCGTCACCGCGTTCCGCAGATGCAGGGGCACCGGATCCTGCGGGCCCTTCCGGACTTCCTCCAGGGCGGACTCGACAGCCTCGTATGCGGCATTGCTCTTCGGCGCGGAAGCGAGATAGGTCGCCGCCTGGCTGAGTATGATCCGGGCTTCGGGCGGGCCCACGGCGTGCACGGCCTGGAAAGCCGCTGTCGCCAGCACCAGTCCGTGCGGATCCGCGTTTCCGACATCCTCAGAGGCGAGTATCACCATGCGCCTCGCGATAAACAGGGGATCCTCGCCCGCGTCGATCATCCGGGCGAGCCAGTACACGGCCGCGTCCGGATCGGAGCCGCGCATCGACTTGATGAAAGCCGAAATCGTGTCGAAATGGCTGTCCCCGTTCTTGTCGTAAACGGATGCCCTTTTCTGAAGGGCTTCGAGCGCGATCTGCGGCGTGACGATCCGCCCGCCCTCCGACGGCTCGGTGAGCGCGCCGACCAGTTCGAGCGCGTTCAGCGCGATCCGGGCGTCGCCGCCCGAATACCGGACCAGCGTTTCCTTCGCCTCTCCGGTCACATCCAGGCCGGACTGCCGGATCGCTTCGTCCCCTTCAAGGGCCCGGTCGATCAGCAGACGGATGTCTGAATCGATGAGCGGCTCAAGCTTGAACACACGGCAGCGGGACAGCAGGGGGGCGATGACTTCGAAGGACGGATTTTCGGTTGTGGCCCCGACCAGCGTCACGGTCCCGTCCTCCACGGAATGAAGGAGCGCGTCCTGCTGGGCTTTGTTGAAACGGTGAATTTCGTCGATGAACAGAATCGTCCGGCGTCCCGCCAGCCTGCGGTTCGATCCGGCGCGCTCGATCACTTTCCTGAGGTCTCCCACGCCGGCCGTGACCGCGCTCAGGGCGATGAAATCAGCCGCGCTTTCAGAGGCAATGATGCGCGCCAGCGTGGTTTTTCCCACACCGGGCGGCCCCCAGAGCACCATGGAAACCGGATTTCCGGAGAGTATCGTTTTCCGGAGCACTTTGTCCGGTCCGAGCAGATGCGACTGGCCGACGAATCCGTCCAGCCGGGACGGCCGCATGCGTTCGGCCAGAGGGGGCACAGGCGCGTGTTCCGGTTTTTCCGTTTCCGAGAAGAGATCCATATATTATAGCAGAATTTACATTTATTTGCCTTGAATGTCAAGGATGAAGAACCACGCCGCCCGCTTCGCGGGACCGGGGAATTAGACCCGTCGGATCGGCCAGAAGCCCAGGCTCCGATGATCTGGAAAGCTGGAACCAGAAGAACCTGGCTTCTGGCCGCCCGATTAAAGCGGTAATCAAAGCTAAGCCGCTGAGATTATTGAGATAATCTAATTATTCGGTGTGGACATGGCTCCAAACGGGTTCACCATCTATACATTATTTTATATTGAATTTTTAAGCTTTTTCACTTATGTTTCATCCGGACTGACCGTGACTTGTCCGGCACGCGACGAAACCGGCCGGAACAGGGTCCGTATCAAAAAGGCGCCATCACCCGGAAAGGAATGAGCCCTTGGAACCCATACTCCAGATCCGTCATCTGCAAAAGACCTATGACCGGGGCCGCGAACGCGTTCGCGCCCTCAGCGGCGTTTCATTCGACATCGCGGAGGGCGAATTCGTGTCCATCGTCGGCCGGTCGGGATGCGGCAAATCCACGCTTCTGAACATCATCGGCGGACTCGATGTGCCGTCGTCCGGATCCGTGGTCATCCGCGGCCGGAACCTCGCGGCCATGAGCCGGTCGGAACTTGCCGGCCACCGCAGGAACACGGTCGGCATGGTTTTTCAGTCCTTCAACCTCATCCCGTCCCGAACCGCGCTGGAAAATGTGGCGCTTCCGCTCGCCTTCTCGGGCGTCCCGCGCAAAAACCGTCCTCCGAAAGCGGCGCGCCTCCTGTCCGGAATGGGCTTGAAGTCGCGTCTGCACCACGTCCCGTCCGAGATGTCCGGAGGCGAGGCCCAGCGCGTGGCCGTGGCCAGGGCCCTGGTGAATGATCCGGTTATGCTCCTCGCGGACGAGCCGACCGGAAATCTGGACAGCCGGACCGCGGGGGAGATTCTGGACCTGCTGAAAACCCTGAACCGCGAACGCGGCCTGACCGTCGTCATGGTCAGCCACGACGAGGTCTCCGCCAGGCGCGTGTCGCACCGCCTGGTGCGTCTGCTCGACGGCCGCATACAGGCGCAGATCCGCCTCAGGAGGCCCGCATGAAAATGGACGAAATGGCCCGCATGGCCGTGGACAATCTGCGGAAATCCAGGCTCCGCACCTTTCTGACCACGCTCGGAGTCGTGATCGGAATCGGCGCCCTGGTGTCCATGGTCTCATTCGGCACGGGCATGCAGAAGAACGTCACGAAAACGTTTCTCGAAAACGACCTGTTCACCAGCCTCCAGGTTCTCCCGGCAAAAGCGGACGCGGAGCGGATGCGGGGGCAGGGACGTATGCCGGCCGGCCGGCCCATTTCTCAGCCGGACTCGATTGCGCTGGACGCGGCCGCCCTTGAAAAAATCCGGCGCATGCCCGGCGTGACCGTGGCTTTTCCGGAAGTGCGCTTTCCGGTCAAGGTGACCATCGACGGACGCGAAGCGGCTACGAACGCCCGCGCCATGCCGGCGGTGATGGGCGGCTTCAAGCCGTTCGACAAACTGCGGGCCGGGTCCTTCTTCAAATCGGACACGGCCCGTTCCGTGATTGTCAGCCCGAGACTGCTCCGCGACATGAAATTCGTTCTGATCGAGCCGGGCCGTCCGCGGAAACTGACCGTGGAGGACACCCTGAAAGGCTTTCGGTCCGCCAGGCCCGAAGAACTGATCGGAACTCCGATCGACATCGTCACGTCGTCCGTGGATTTCGGCGAATTGATGCGGAATCCGATGGCGGCTCTTTCCGGCGGCGAGGATCTGCCCATCACCCGGGTCGCGACCCGTCTGCGGATCGCGGGCGTGGCGAAGCAGTCGGATGGCTTCGGCCAGGGGATGTTCGAAAGCGGCGCGATTCTGCCGATGGAAACCGCGGAATCCCTGCCCCGCCTCGGCTTCTCCAGCGTCTGGGACCTGCTGAACCGGACCGGCGGAACCGAATCATACGGATCGGTCTACGTGCGGGTGAAACGGATGGAGGACCTGGCGCCGCTGAAGAAATCCCTCGAGGACATGGGCTTCGGCGTACTCTCGATCGCGGACCAGCTGGAGGATTTCAAGAAGGGATTCCTCGTGTTCGACGCCATTCTCGGCGCGGTTGGCACCATCGCGCTGGTCGTGGCCGCGCTCGGCATCATCAACACCATGGTCATGTCCATACTCGAGCGCAGGCGGGAAATCGGCATCATGAAGGCCGTGGGCGCGGCTGAAGGGGACATCAAGGGGATCTTTTTCGTGGAAGCGGGCGTGATCGGTTTCGCCGGCGGCGTTTTCGGGCTCCTGCTCGGCTGGGTCGTCACGCGCGTCGCGAACGTCATCGCGAACATCTATATCGCCCGCGAAGGCGGGAACCACGCGGAGCTGTTCTATATTTCACCCTGGCTGATTCTCGGCGCGCTTGTTTTCTCCGTAGCCGTCAGTCTCGCGGCAGGGCTGTATCCGGCCATGCGCGCGGCCGCCGTGAACCCGGTGGAGGCGCTGCGGCACGATTAAAAAAGACCCCGGGGCGCCAAGCACCCCGGGGTCTACGTATTTTCAATGTGCGTCGCACATGCAGTCGGTGAAACTAATCTGAAGGTCTCGCTTTCCCCTCGAACCATCCGTACAGCGCCGGGAGAATCACCAGGGTCAGCAGGGTCGACGTCACCAGCCCACCGATCACGACGATGGCCAGCGGGCGTTGAATCTCCGATCCGGGCCCGGTCGAAAACAGCATCGGGATGAGGCTGAAAATGGAAATCGCGGCTGTCATGAGCACCGGGCGCAGCCTGTCCCTGCATCCCCGCAGAATCGCCTCCTCCGTCGGAACGCCCTTTGCGCGGAGCTGGGCGATATACGATACCAGGACGATCCCGTTCAACACGGCAACTCCGAAAAGGACGATGAACCCCACCGAGGCCGGAACCGACAGGTACTGACCCGACAGGAAGAGCGCCAATACTCCTCCGATCAGGGCGAACGGCAGGTTTAAAATCACCAGACCGGCCAATCGAATGGAGTTGAAGGTGACCAGCAGGAGCATGAAAATCAATGTGACCCCCAGGGGAAGGATGAACGCGAGCCGTTTCATGGCCCGCTGCTGATTCTCGAACTGACCCCCCCATGTCAGATAATACCCGCTCGGCAGACGGACCTTCTCCCGTAAGGCGCTTTTCGCCTCGGACACGAATCCGCCGATATCCCTTCCCCGGACATTGAGCTCGATTCCAACCCGGCGTTGGCCGTCCTGCCGGCTGATCTGAGCCGGGCCCTCGCCGATCGAAATGTCCACAAGCTGATTGAGGGGGACCAGGTATCCACCGCCGCTTTTCAACAGGATATTCCCGATGACTTCCGGCGAATTCCGGTCTTCCTCAGGAAAACGCACCGTGACATTGAAGGAGCGGTTGGACTCGTACA
The DNA here is from genome assembly GCA_963736115.1 of uncultured bacterium. Lineage (GTDB taxonomy): Bacteria > Zhuqueibacterota > QNDG01 > QNDG01 > DTFT01 > JAFGAX01. The sequence continues at coordinate 26,919 of CAVTNR010000030.1, read as the reverse complement.
TCTGAGTCGATACCGTTCCGCCGACGGCCGTTTTTACGACTTCGAGAACGTCGTTGACGTTCAATCCGTGCCTGGCGATCCGATTCCGGTCCACCTCGATGGAAAGGGTCGGCTGGCCCGAAGTCTGTTCCACGATCAGGTCGGTGGTCCCTTCGATTTGCGAGAGTACGTGCCCGATTTCAACCCCTTTCACCTTCAGCGAATCCATGTCCTCGCCGAAAAGCTTGATGATCAACTGCGACTTGGTCCCAGCCACCAGTTCGTCGATCCGGCATTGAATGGGCTGACTGAACGTGAACACCATCCCCGGGATGTCCGACAGGGCTTTCCTCATTTTTTCGGTCATGTCTTTCTGATCCTTTGCGTTTTTCCACTCGGAACGCGGTTCGAAAACGCCCACATAACCCGTTTTATCCGTACCGCGGGCTTCCAGGGCGATCCCTGTGGGCCCGGTCCGGGACACGACGGTTTTCAATTCAGGGAATTGTCCGAGCCTTTCGTGGACCACGCGCGCGGTTACAAGCGCCTGTTCGAGGGAGACGCCGGACAGCATCTGAACGTCCATGTCGAACGCCCCCTCGTCCATGATCGGGATGAATTCCGTCCCCAGCCGGGGGATCAACACGCAGGCCGCGGCCAGGAGAACGAGAGCGGCGCCGATCACCCATTGTTTTTTCTTCAGGCTCCAGCGAAGCGCGGGGAAATAGATTCGTCTCGCCGCGTTCATCGCCGGGCTTTCTTTTTCTTTCTCCGATTTCAGAAACACGAAACAGAGAACCGGAATGACGAAAATCGACAGGGCCAGCGAAGAGAGGAGCGCGATCATCACGGTCAGGGCCAGCGGCGTGAACATTTTTCCTTCCAGCCCCTGGAGCGACAGAATGGGGAAAAACGTCACGCAGATGATCAGTTCACCAAGAATACTCGGTTTTCGCACTTCGAGAACGGCCCTTAAAATCGTCGAAACCACATTTCCGGTTCTCCCCTTTTCCGACAGATGCCGCTGCACGTTTTCCACCTGGATGATGGTCGTATCCACAATCATGCCTATCGAAATGGCGAGCCCGCCCAGGGACATGAGATTGGCGTCGATTCCGGCGTTCTTCATCACGATGAAAGTCAGGAGGATGGAGAGCGGGAGAGCGAGCAGAACGATGACAGCGCCCCGAATGCTGCGCAAAAACACATACAGAATAACGACAACCAGAATCGCGCCTTCAAAAAGGGCCCGGCTCACCGTTTCAATGCTTTTGCCCACGATTTCGGATCTCTGATAGTAGGGCTCGATGCGAATCCCCTCCGGGAGGATTCGATTATGATTGATCTCCTTCACTTTGGCCTGGACGCTCCGAACCACTTCGCGGCTGTTTTCCCCCCGAAGCATCATCACAATGCCGCCGACGCATTCCCGGCCGTTTTCCAGGGCCGCTCCCTGGCGAACCGACTGACCGCTGGCGACGTTCGCCACATCCCGGACGAAAACGGGAACGCCGTTTTCCGTCTTCAAAACGATTTTCCGGATGTCCTCCTCGGACCGGAGCATGCCGATTCCCCGGACGATCAACTGCTCGGAGAAGCGTTCCACGACATTTCCGCCCACGTTCCGGTTGTTGTCCCGAACAGCCCGTTCGACATCCTCGATCGTCAAACCGTATGCAATCAGACGTTCGGGATTTACGGTCACATTCATTTGCCTGATGAATCCGCCGAACGAGTTGATCTCCGTGACGCCAGGCACGCTTTTCAGCATGGGCGTGATGACCCAGTCCTGAAGCGTTCGAAGTTCGGTTAAAACCCGAGCTCCTTCTCCCCATTCCACCGGTCCTTTCCCCTGAAGCGTATATTGAAATATTTCTCCCATTGCCGTAGCGATGGGCCCCAGGGCCACCTCCACGCCCTCCGGCACGTTCTTGGACGCTTCCGACAGTTTCTCGAAAACCAACTGCCTGGCGAAATAGATGTCCACTTCATCCTTGAAAACCACCGTTACGACCGCGATGCCGAATTTGGTCACCGACCGCATCTGATCGATCCCCGGCAATCCCCGCATGGACATCTCTATCGGATGGGTCACGAAACGTTCTATTTCCTGGGCCGACAGTCCTTCGGCATTGCACACGATTTCAACCTGCACATTGGTCACATCGGGAAATGCGTCGATTGGCAGCCGGGTGTAGGAAAATACACCCCACACGGCCGCCAGGATTGCGACAAAAATCACCGCATTTTTATTTTTAAGGGTAAATGCAATGACGCGTTCAAGCATGGTCATTCCCCTTCCATATTGCTCTTGAGAAATTCTGATTTCACAATGAAACTCCCGTCCGACACGATTCTTTCCCCTTCCTTGATGCCGCTCAAAACTTCCACCCATCCTTCGGATTTTCCACCCGTCTTGATCTTCCGTTTGGAAAATGATCCCTTCGGATCCTCGACGAAAACAAACTCGCCGCTGTCGATCATCCGGACGGCGTTTTCGGGCACCGCAAGCGTCACCGCCTTTTCGCTCGGAATGAATTTGATATTCACGAACATGCCCGGTTTCAGTTTTCGAAAGGAATTGCGGATTTCAACCCTGGCCTTGACGGTTCGGGTCGATTCTTCCACCACATCTCCGAGGCTCGTCAACATGCCGCGAAACATTTCATTCGGGTAGGCAGCGGTCCATATTTCAGCGGAAGCGCCTTTTTGCATCGCCGCCAACCTGGTTTCATAAATATCGGCCATCACCCAGAGCGATGATAAATCCGCCATCTCCATGAGCTCCGCTCCGGACTCCACATGACTTCCGGCAATGCCCGCGCTTTTCAGAATACTTCCGCTGAATGGCGCACGCACGGCCAGAGTGGGCAGAGGTTCCCCTGTTATGATCACTGAATCGATCTCGCTCTGCATCAAACCCAGGACCCGCAACCTGCGGATCGCAGACCGGAACATTTTGTCCGCTGCATCCTTCTGTTCAGTCTCACCGGCCAGCCGGAGGCGTTCGTGGATTTGCAGTAATTCCGCCTGTGCGATTAAAAACTCGGGGCTGTACAGGACGATCAATTCCTGTCCTGCCGAAACACGATCGCCCGGAAAACAGTTGATTTTATCGATCCTGCCGGATGTTCTGGCTGAAATTTGAACCCGGACTCTCTGGTTGAAGGAGACGACGCCGGTGGCTTCGAAGGGAAACAACAGCCGCTTACGACTGACCGTCTCCATCCGGAGTCCGCCGGCACGCACGGCATCCTGATTCAACAAGATTGCGTCCATGTTTTCAGTCTCCGGCGAAATAGGCTCCTCCTGTTTCTGCCGGCTGCAGCCCGCGGTGATCAGCGCGGAAAGGACGAGAAACGGAACAACCCGATATTTTTTACTCTTCATTTGATTCTCCTGTAAAGAAATCGGTTTCTCCTGAAGATTCGAGCTCGGCCAACGCAATATTGTAGTTGAATAATGCGGTTCCATATTCCGATTGGGTGTCCAGATAGGTCCGGTAAACATCCAGAAGGTTCATCGCGTCCAACCGGCCGTTCTGATAGAGGTTGATGCCCGACTCCAGGGCGTCGCGATTGTCTTTAAGAATGGACTTTTGGTATGATTGAACCTGTGATTCGGCGGTTTTCAATGATGCGTATGCCCTTCGGAGGGACGCGGCGACCCGTCTCTTCACCGCGGCTCTGTGGATTTCCGCGATCCGTTCGTTGCTCTTCGCGGTCATCACCTCTCCCTTCTGCTGTTTCCAGAACCAAATCGGAATCGACATCCCGACATCCAACTGCCAGCTTCCGCTGACCGTCGTTCCCTGAAAACGGTTTGCGTTGAATGGAGGCTGTTCCCTCAGCGTCAAACTGGACAAGCCGACGGAAAAGTCCGGCAAATAAGATTTCCGGGCCAGCGAAGTCAGCGATTGACGGCCTGCCACAAAAGCATCCGCGATTCTCGAAGAGGGGCGGTCGATCTCGAAATCACCGGCAACTTCCTCCAAAGAGACGGTAAAGGGCACATACGTCATTTTCTCCGCAATCTTCACCCCGGCTGTATCCGATCTTCCGAGAACCCGGTTCAGGTCCATCCCGCGCTCCCGCAGGCCAGTCTCCAATCCGTTCAGACGGTTTTCAGCCCTGGATATTTCCAGGTTGGCGCGCAGGACATCCAGATAGGGCACGGTTTGGGATGCATACCGGAATCTCGACATTTGCCCGAATTCGCGCAGAAGGCTCAGCGCTTCGGCCTCATTCGAAATCAATTCTTCATGCAATGCCGCCGAAAGATAGGCCCGCTTCACCTCCGTCGTCACGAGAAGCTCAACGCGCCGGAGGTTCTCCTTCCGCATGATCAGATCCTGATTGGCGGCCCGTTGACGCAACTGCCGTTTTCCCGGAAATTCAAAGGATTGTGAGATCCCCAGGCTCCTGTCGCCGTATCCGGACAGAGAAAAATCCGGGGGGATTTCCCCCCAGCTGAAGGACAGTTCGGCCGAGGGGATGGCTCCGGCCTGCAGAACCCTTCCTGCGGCTGCTTCGATTTCCAGCCTCGCCCGGGCCACCGCGGGATTGTGTTCAAGCGCAAAACGGATCGCTTCCTCCATGGAGAACGGCTGTTGACCCGACAATGACGCCTCATTCAGGAAGAAAAAAAACGCGGATAACAGGACAATCGACTTGACCATCTCCACCTCGTTGGGGAAAAATGAAAGTCCATCCGTACCCGGACATCTCCGGATCTACGGAACTATGAATTCTATTTTCTTCTCAAATCGGCGGGAGAATCAGGAACGAATCAACATCTCAGAGGCGAAGCGATATTTCCGGCGGAGGACAGTGCGGGAGGGTCGGCGCAAATCCGGTTCACAAACAACCGACCACTCGAAACGAAGGGTGTGGCTGGGGAGAATTCGAATACAATTTTCTGTAAAATGTGATACTCTGGTCTGTTATTGCCAATCCGTAAAAAGGACTCCAGCATGAAATGAATATCTTTGCATATAGAACCGGCCGGACAAGTATCGTCGATTGAAGTATTCCGAGTCTCGGCTGGCACGCAACTTGTTGGTTTTGTTGATTGTAGGCACATGCCGATATCATCGTCTTCCAGCGCCCTGTGGCCGTCCGATCCAACACAGTATACGAGACCCTGCAGGGACGTATTAATGAATATGGACAGAGCCATCAATCCATTTAAGGTGTTTTTTTTCAATACATTCCAACTCATCAAGCTCGATCGTTCCATTCACGACTCACTTATCCTTAAACAATATATACCACAACAGGGTTCCCGGCAATGGCTTTTTTATCGTGAAGCGGACCTCTCGAAGGCTGAAGGTCCGACCTCAGGAGGTCCCCCCTAATCGATCCGATACGGCGTATCCCAAAGAAACCGGGTCAGACCGCCGCCTGTCGCGAACCAGACGTACTCGCCGTCCGGTATGATCCACCGCACCGAATCATGCGGCAATCCGTCCGCTTTCGTGAACCGGCGCCAGCGGTTCTCTGATTTGAGATATTTGAGAACCCCCTCCTCCGTGCCCACCCACACCACGTCCGAATCGGCCGAGATCGCGTTTAAGACACCGCCCGTGGGATACAGCCGCCGGGAAAAACCCGACCATTCCCCGGTCGATTGGTTCAGCATCTCGACGCCGTCATCCGTCGCGAACCACACTTCGTCCTTCCATACGGAAACCGCCCATGCCTCGACCGCGGACAATCCCGGATATCCCGGAAGCGACTCAATGGATCCTTCCTTTTTATTCAGGCGGAAAGCGCCGCGCTCAGCTGCGATCCAAACGGATTCCCCGTCATCAACAAGGTCATAAACCGCTCTCTGATCGATCCGGCTGTCCCGCACCTTGTCAATGGTCAGGTCCGGCAGGGAGACCCGGTTCAGGCCCATGGCCGTTCCCACCCAGAGCACGGAATCGCCCGGCGTGATTCTGTGTATCTGATTGCTCCACAGATTCCGTTGAACCGTGAAGGCATTCCAATAACCCTTTTGGCTGTCGTATCGCACCAGACCGTCCAGGGTTCCGAACCAGACGCAATCCGAGTCCGGTGATACGGACGTCACCTGGTCGGACCGCAGTCCGTTGGTGTAGCGCGCCTCGAAATAGCGCCACTCGTCTTTCGCCATGTCCCAGTACGTGATGCCGCCTTCGGCTTCGCCGGGATGAAGCCCGCCCATCCACAGACCGTTCCCGTCCGCGGCCATGGCCTTCACGTCCGGCATGAAAGGACCGAACGGCAGGAGGTCGAGCCTGAATGTGCGCCGGTCCGCGCGGCCCAGCCCCAGTCCGTCCGTGGCGATCCAGTCCGAATGAAATCCGTCGTCCGCCGATGCCGTGACTGTCCTGCGCCTGAATTCCGCATCCTGTATTACATCCGGAGGCGTGAACAGAAAAGGATGGTCCATCAGGAGCGCGGGCAGGTCAACGCCCCTCCCCTTTCCGCCCTTCCAGACAACGTGGTCCTCCTGCGACTCCTGCTCATCCGCGGGCCCGGTGAAGTCGCCGGTTCTGTCCGTGCGCGCCAGTCCTCTTGCCGTCCGGAACCAGACAAACCGGCTTCCGATGCCGATCTCCGTAACCGCGCCCAACTCATTGTCCAGAAACCGCCACGCTTCGGACCCCGGCATGCGGCCGTTCACGCCCGCTTCCGTTGCGGCCCACAAATACCCGGAATTGGGATCGTACGCGATGGCGCCTACCGCATGCCCGGTCAAGCCGTCCGCCTCGGTGATCGGCGCGGCCCACTCGTTCCCGTAATAATCGTACCGGCTGATGCCGCCCGTGGTCGCCGCGTACACCATGCGTTCGTCCAGATCAACCGAAGCCACAACCCGCATCATGGGCCATGTGGTCCAGTCCCCGTTCCGGTATTGAATGGTTTGATCGGGAATGCGGAGTTGAGCGGTCAGAACAGCCGCTCCCAATCCGATGCAGGAGCCGATCACGCGCAGGGTCATGGTTGTCCTTTCGTGTTGTGTCCGCCATCTGCGACGCACATCTCAGACGCTCCGGGAGGGTACCAACCTCCCGGAGCGTTTAGGTCAATTTAAAAAATCACCTCACCATCATTATTTTCCGCACCCGGACCTCCCCGAAGGCCTCAATCCGCACGATATACACGCCGCTCGGCACGGAACGGCCCGAACCATCCGCTCCGTCCCACAGGATCGCATGCGCCCCCTTCCCGCAAAAACCCGACAGGAGCACGACTGTTTCACGGCCCCTGACATCGAGCACGGAAAGCCTGACCCGGCCCGCGGAGAGCAGGCTGAACCGGATGAGAGTTCGGCAGTTGAACGGATTCGGGTTGTTCGGCTCAAACCGTACCCGGCCGCTTTGCGGAAGAACTGAAAGCGCATCCGTCCATGATACGGCGGAGGTGTCCCGCGGAGAAATCAAGTCGGACCAGGCTCTCGGCAGGATTCCGTAATCCGACGTGTACGGCGGTTCATCGATTCCCGATTTCTCCTGAACGAGCAGTCCCACCGCGTCAAAGAGCCCCCGGGGGATTTCGGCCTCTGCATCCGCGCCGATGAACAGACGAACCTTGCCTGTGCCGTCCGAAACGGTCCCGGTTTCCGCATCATACCGGACACCGGGAATGCGGACAAGCCGGCTCTCGTCCGGTTCCGATCCATTATCGTGAAACGCGGCATTGACGGCCGCGCAGGTCCTGTCCGCGGTCTGCGGGAGCGGGCATCCCCTGCTGTGCACGCACAGCGTATTCCAGTCAGGCAGGATTTCCGTAAGTCCCTGTTTCTGGTCAAGGACGCCCGTGACCGTGATGGAGTCGCCGGACAGCAGATGCGCAAAAACAGAATCCGCGCGAAGGCACAGACCGGCTGTCGCATCCTGCATGAAAATCCTATTTTCCGAAAACGGCCCGATGCCGGCAGTCACCACACCGGACACCATGACGCGACTGCCGATGCTGAAAGGCTGGGCAGGCACGCCAGCCGCGTCATTGGCATGAAGCCGGATTCCCGGGACAGCGGCAGGCCGGACTTCCACGCGGGGCGCCTGCACAGCCGGGAACCGCCGTCCCTCCGGAGATTCGAACCAGACCGGAAATATCACTGAATCCGGCTGACCGGGCATGGCCAGAAGCGGAAACGTCACGGAGAGCGAGTCCGGGTACAGAAGAAAAAGCCCGCTGATCCGAATCGTATCCGCGGACAGGACCGCGGCCGCGTACACAGACTCTTTCCCCTCATACCGGATCTCCGCGGCCTGAAACATCCCTCCCATGCCTTCGGGTACTGCCATGACCAGTCCGGTCACGATCGCCGCTGAGTCGGGCCTGAACGTGAAGCAAAGCGAAACCGTATCGCGGATCTGAACGTGAAGCGGCGACACATCGCACGTTCCGGTCCCCTTCGGCCATCCGCTTTCCGGTTCGGCCCGCGACGCCGAGTTCTGGGGATTGGTTTCATCGAAATGATTGTGCAGGATAAAGTCGGACTCATTGTCGTCCGTATCGAATCCGTTTCCCGCGGATGCGTCCTGCCCGCCCGGACCCATGGACAGGCCCGTGGAACCGGCATGGGCCTTGCGCTCGAGCGAACCGCCCTCGACGTTTTTGCCGGCAGCCGGCCTTCCCTCCGGAGAATCCCCTCCCTCCCAGGCCACCCGGTCCGCATCGTTTCCCTCCGGATCGCGGAGCGCGATATTGCCGCCTGAATTGCCGAGCCCGACACCTGAGGCCCCGGCTTCCGCGGAATCCGGGGGTAAGGTCACTTCCGCGCCGCCCCAGAGAAAATAGCCGCCCGGCTTGAGGCCGTGTCCCCTCCGGAACACAACTTTCACATCCCAGTTCCCGCCTGTCTTCTTCTTGTAGACCAAAGACCACCCCGAGAGATCGACGCTCCGGGGCATGGGGTTGTACAGTTCGACGAATTCCTCGTTCTTTCCGCTGTGCTGGCGGTAGCGGATTTCGCTGATCACCGGATGATCCGCGGGCTGTCCCGAAGATGCCTGCCCAAGAGCTGTGATGCCCGCGCACAACAGAAACGACCGTGCTGTTCTGCGCATCGAGCACCTCTTGGTTTGAATGGAATGGGGATGGTGGACCGGTCCGTCCTGCGTCTCTGCCTTTGATGCGGGCCCGGGACCTTCAGGCCGGGCGGAATCCGGGTGGGTCCTTCAAATCCTCCTTTCTGATTTTTGCGCCAGGTACTGGATCTGAAAAAGGGATGATTCCTTTGCCGTAATTGTGAACCCCGCTCCGGTCAGGGCCCTCTCCCAGGCGTCCTGCCGGACGGTGTGCAGTCTGTGGCCGAGCAGGTTTCTCGGAAGCGTCCAGATACCGGGCCGCGGCACGGTCACCAGCAGAACCGCGCCGGGCTTCAAAACCAGGGCCGCTTCAGACGGAAAATCGAGGGGTTCCGGAAGGTATTCGCAAACCCCGATCGCCGAGAGAAAACCCAATCCGTTCTTCCTGAAGGGAAGCCGCCGCAGATCGCCCGCGACCGCCTGAATAGAGCGGCGCCGCATCGCCCGGACCAGCATCGGAACGGACCGATCCATGCACACGAGCCGCACGGACTCCGGAAAGACGCAGAGCGTCGAACCCGCGCCCGTGCCCGCGTCCGCGGCGGGCTCCGGGAAATCCGGAATGCGGCCGATCAAACTCCGGAGATTCCGGATCTCCGCATCCAGAATCCAGCGTATGCCCGGAAGCCGTCTGGCCCCATGGTAAACGAAAGCCTTGAGATCCCATATGCGCATGTTTCGACTCCGGGGAGACCGCCCGTTCGGCGGGTGTTGCGGGATGCGTGATGAAAAAGAGGGCGTCCGGATCAATCGTCCGCGCGGCGGATGACCGCGCGAATCAGTTTCGAAAAGCGTTCACGGCCCGCGTCCGCGTTTCTGCGGACTTCGTCGTGCGACAATGGAGCGCAGCCCAGTCCCGCGGCCGGATTGGAGATGCAGGAAATGCCGAGCACGCGCATGCCCATGTGAACCGCGGCGATGGTCTCCGGGACCGTGGACATGCACACCGCGTCCGCGCCGCAGGTCCTTAGCATGCGGACCTCGGCCGCTGTTTCGTAGCTCGGTCCGGATGTCGCGGCCAGAACGCCCCTCGCGAGCTCGATGCCCAGTTCCGCGGCGCAGGTTTCTGCGGTTTCGATGAGCTCCCGATCATAGGCCGCGGAAAGGTCGGGGAAACGCGGCCCGAATTCCGGGTCATTGGGCCCGATCAGCGGGTTGACACCCATCCAGTTAATGTGATCCGTGATGACCATGAAGCCGCCCGGCCGCAGGTCCGGCCGTATGCCGCCGGCCGCGTTGGTCAGGATGAGGACAGCCACGCCCAGGCGGCTGAGGACGCGGACCGGGAATACGACTTGATCGATGGGATGGCCTTCGTAGTAATGGACGCGGCCCTGGAGAACAATCACCCGCCGGCCCTCGACCCGGCCGAGATGGAGTTTGCCGTTGTGGCCTTCCACCGTGGACACGGGCCACCCCGGCACTTCAGCCGCGTCGAGCGAGCGGACGTCTTCGAGTGATTCCGCGAAACCGCCCAGCCCGGATCCCAGCACGACCGCGATTCGCGCGTCGCAATCGGGCCACCGGCTACGGATGAAGCGGGCCGCTTCGTCGGTCTTGGATCGCGCATGTTTCATGATTACGGGAAATGTAAGGAATTCAGGGAAATCGATCAAGCGCTTTCAGGCCGGAGGTTTCGGACGCGGCATCCGAGGACCCGTACCGGCGCGGGGAGCCCTTTCATAATAGTTGCGAAGAGTGGTACGGCCCGCACCTCACGGAGCGCAACCGGGTGACCCAAACAGGACGACCCCACAAAAAAACCCCGCTCCGCGACGCGGAACGGGGCCGGATTTTCCGGGAAGAAGGGATTACGCTTTTTTGACGTTGGCCGCCTGCAGTCCTTTCGGTCCCTGCACCACGTCAAACTCAACCGTCTCTCCCTGTTCCAGGGTTTTGAAGCCGTCACCGCCGATGGCGCTGAAGTGGACGAACACGTCCTCTCCCTGTTCACGGGCGATGAACCCGAATCCTTTGGTTCGGTTGAACCACTTGACCGTTCCCTTCTCCATGGAAAACCCTTTCTGAAAAGTGACAACCAGAAACAGTTATTAATAATTTACGGTTCTAATCCATAAAAGGCAAGCGTTTTCTCGATTAGAAACGCAGCTCCTGGGACAGCGGTCGGAAATAAGTGCGGTTGTCCTCGATCACGGAATCGCCGAGCCAGCGGATGTCGTCGCGATCCGGGTAATCGGTGTTGTAATGCAGGCCCCGGCTTTCCTTGCGGAAAAGGGCGCAGCGGATGATGAGCAAAGCCAGGCAGGAGATATTGCGGAGCTCGAGCAGGGCCGCGGTGATTTTCGTCTTCTTGTAGAACGACTCGATTTCATCGGCGATGAGCGCGATCCTGCGGTGCGCCCGCTCCAGACGCTCGTCCGACCGGACAATGCCCACGTAGTCGCCCATGAGCCGCTGAATCTCCCGCTGGTCGTGCGAGATCAGGACCCATTCCTCCTGGTCGAACGTGCCATCGTCGTTCCACGCCGGAATTTCGGGAAGTGAGGCGGGCACCGAGCGGATATACTCCGCCGCATTGAGATAGGCGCGCCGCGAGAAGACCAGGGCCTCCAGCAGGGAGTTCGAGGCCAGCCGGTTCGCGCCGTGGACTCCCGTGCACGCGGCTTCTCCGGTGACGTACAGCCCGCGTATGGCGCTCCGGCCGTCCAGGTCCGTGAGCACGCCGCCGCACATGTAATGCGCGGCCGGCACCACCGGAATCGGCTCGGCCGTCATGTCGATATTCAGCGAGAGCAGTTTCGCGTGAATGGCCGGAAAGTGGCTCCGGACCTTTTCCGCGTCGAGATGCGTCACATCGAGAAAAACACATTCGTCGCCGCTTTTCTTCAATTCCGCGTCGATTGCGCGCGCCACGATGTCACGGGGCGCCAGGTCGGCCATCGGGTGCACCCGCTTCATGAAGGGTTCCCCGGCCCGCGTCCTCAGGATGCCGCCGAACCCCCGCACCGCCTCCGAGATCAGGAAGGAATCCCCGTCCGGATGGAAGAGGGCCGTGGGATGGAACTGCATAAACTCGAGCCCGGCCACCGGCGCGCCAGCGCGAAAAGCCATGGCAATGCCGTCGCCCGTGGCAATGGCCGGATTCGTGGTGTGGAGATAGACGCGGCCGACGCCGCCCGTCGAGATCAGCGTGGCGCGGGCCCGGTAAGCGGACACGGCGCCGGCCCTCATGTCCAGCGCGTAAACGCCCCAGCAATGGGACCGCTCGCCTGCCTTCCGCCTGCGGCCGGACAGGTGGTGTTCGGTGATGATCTCCACGGCCACATGGTCTTCGAGCACCCGGATGTTCGGGTGGCTCCGGACGCGCTCGAGCAGGGCCTCCTCAACGGCGCGTCCCGTGCTGTCCCGGGCATGGACAATGCGGTTTTTCGAATGCCCGCCTTCACGGCCCAGATCGAATTCTCCGGATCCGTCCCGCGTGAAGGCGACACCCCACTGTTCCAGTTCGGAGACGCTTTGAGGCCCCTCCCGGACGATGAGCGCGACTGCCTCCGGACGGTTGAGCCCCACGCCGGACTCCAGTGTATCCCGGATATGCATGTCAAAGGAGTCCGACCGGTCCATGACCGAGGCGATGCCGCCCTGGGCGTGGTTGGTGTTGGAGTCGGCCCTTTCCTTCTTGGTCAGGATGAGGACCGTTCCCGTCTCAGCCGCGCGCAGTGCGAAGGACAGCCCGGCGATGCCGCTGCCGACGACGAGATAGTCCGATTGCCCGCTCATTCCGCCTCCTGTTTCAAGCCGGCGCCGGACGCTGAAACGCGGTCGGCATTGCGTTTCTCCAGCAGGGGACGGAAAACCGATTTCAGCCTTTCCTGTCCTCCCTTGATTTCGAGCCGGATGGCCAGTTCGTACAGCGGGACTTCGCCGGACCAGGACCCGCCGATCCGCATGGCGTCTTTTTCCGTGGTGACGACCGCCACCGCGCCGTGCGAGGCCGCGAGCTGTCCCACCTGCCGGAGATCGTCGGTCGTGTACCGGCGATGGTCCGGAAAAACGCGGTGACCCACGAGCTTGGCGCCCAGCTCCTCGAGGGTCCGCTCGAATGAGCGCGGATTGCCGATGCCGGAAAAAGCGAATACGAACCTTTGGCTGAGCGCTTCGGGCGGGTGCTTCACGCGGGAGGGATGCTCCGTCCAGTGCAGGGCACGGTACTCCGCTTCGAGCAGGACGGGACAGGGGGTGTCCCGGGGAACCGGGCCCGTGCCGGTCAGTACGGCCACGTGGCCGCGTTTCAGCCCTTCCTTCGGTTCGCGGAGCGGACCGGCCGGGAGAATCCGGCCGTTTCCGTACGGCTCGTTCCGCCTCAACGTCACCACGTCCACGTCGCGCCTGAGCCTGCGGTGCTGAAAACCGTCGTCCAGCAGAATCAGGTCGCATCCGAAGTCCCGCACGGCCCTTCGGCTGACCCTGACCCGGTCCACGCCCACAAGCACGGGCACGCCCGGAAGCCGCAGGGCCAGAAGAACGGGTTCGTCTCCGCCTATCAGGGCGTCCGCCATGATCATGGATCCGTCCGACACAGCCACGTCCGCCTTGCCGATGCGGCCGTATCCGCGGCTCACCACGGCCGGCCGCCAGCCCTCAGCCATGAAGAAACGCGCCAGCGTTTCGACCAGGGGCGTCTTGCCTGTGCCGCCGACCGTCAGGTTGCCCACGCTGACAACTGCGGCCGGGACGGAAAATGAAGGCAGCCAGCCCCGGTCGTATGCGAGATTGCGGGCTCTCATGACCGAACCGTAGAAGAATGAGAACGGACGGAGCAGTAGAACGGACAATGCGGGGAAATCCCAGGGATTCATTCGCCTCCCCGTTCATCCAGTGTCTTGAGTATCTCCTCGGCCGCCCGGCCGGAAGCGCCGGCCGGTCCGAGTTTACGGCCGACTTCGACCCATTCCTTGCGTACCGATTCCACCAAAGTCTTGTCCCTGAAATAGGGCAGAACCGCTGACCGGATTTTCTCCGGCACGGCGTCGTTCTGGAGCAGTTCAGGAGCCACCTTTTTTCCCGCCACGATGTTCGCGAGCCCGATATAAGGCATGCGCACCAGCCGACGGCCGATCCAATACGACAGAGGCGCCATGCGGTACAGGATGACCATGGGCGTTCCGGACAAAGCGGTTTCGAGCGTGGCTGTTCCGGATGCGACCAGGGCCGCATTCGAATAGGACATGACCTCATAGGTCCGGCCGCGTACGGTCCGGACGGAATCGTCCCCGTCCGTAAAGGGATGATAGATTTGATCGGGAAGCGTCGGCGCGGCCGCCAGCACGGCCTGGAGCCCGGGGATGTCCTGCTTCAGCAGGCGGACCGCTCCGGTCATGACCGGGAGCAGGCGCTGAACCTCCTGCTTTCTGGATCCCGGAAGAAGCGCGAGCAAGGGCTTCTCCGGATCCAGATCCAGGTTCCGGAAAAATTCGGTCCTGGACTGCGAAGGCCTCACCGTGTCCTTCAGCGGATGCCCGGTGAAAACAACGTCCAGGCCCGCCTCGCGGTAAATCGGCTCCTCGAAATCGAAGAGCACGAGCATTTTATCCACGCGTTCCGCGATTTTCGGAACCCGGCCCCTTCCCCAGGCCCAGACCTGCGGACTGACGTAGTAAACGACCGGGATGTTCCGCTTCTTCGCCTGCAGGGCCAGCTTGAGATTGAGACCGGGGTAATCGATGAAGACCGCCAAGTCGGGTTTGCGCGATTCCATGACCCCGACGATTTCGCCGAAAACCTTGCGGATGAACGGGAGATGCCGGACCACCTCGAAGAAACCGAGAAAGGACATTTCGCGGACGTGCCGGATCAGCTGAACGCCGGATTCGGACATACGGTCTCCGCCGATTCCGAAAAACCGGAGCTCGGGCCTGCGCTCCCGGAGCGCTCGCACCAGGGCGCCTCCGTGAAGGTCGCCGGAAGCCTCGCCCGCGACAATGAGAATTTCAGAGGAAGGGGTCATGATGCTGGGGCCGGGTTCCGACATCTAAAACAGCTTCCAGCGTAAAAAGATCAATGCGGCAATGACCGCAATGGCTTGAAACGTGTTGCGTTCGGAGCGGAAGGCCGCCTTCCAGTCCGGGGCCATGGATTCCGCGTCCGGCCAGGGCTTGAGCCTGGGAATCCAGGCCGGCACTGCTTTCCGGTAGGACTCGTATGCGGCTCCGAATTTGCCGGAGAGAAATTCCTCCTCGAGATCCACGATAAAATGGTATTGGACCGCGAAAAACACGAGTACGATCAGGGCCATCCACGGCATCCAGGGCCATCCCATGATCGTCCATCCCGCGGCCATGAGAAAATTACCGATGTACAGGGGATTGCGCACATGACTGTAAGGGCCGGCTGTCACCAGGCGGCTTCCGCCGACCTTCACCGTCCGTGTGCTTCTCCCGGAATACGAAACGCCCCGGAACCGGATGCATTCGCCCGCGAGGACAACGGCCAGGCCCAGCCCGTAACTGAGCCAGGTCGGCCGGGCGAGTATCAGCGCGGCCAGGATGAAGGGAACGGGCGTGAACCCGCGGTGCTTGAAGAAAAAACGACGGATGTCCAATCAGGCCTCCATGCATTTGAGCACTTGCATGGCAATCGCCAGTGCCCGTTTTCCGGCTTCTCCGTCCGCGGCCGCGGTCTGACCGCCCCGCACAGCCCGGACGAACGCTTCCAGCTCCATCTGGAGCCCCTGCTTTGCGGGAACCTCGGGCCTCTTGTACGCGATTCTCCGCCTGTGTTCGCCCACGCCGATTTCGCCCAAGGTCATATCGCCCGTGAACGTGTCTGATTCCAGCGCGTAAATTTCAGCCATGCGCTCGAGAAAATCAACGGAGATGTAGGCATCCTTCTGAAACATCCGCATCTTTCTCATTTTTTTCTGCGAAATCCGGCTGGCCGTGAGATTGGCCACCGCGCCGTTCGCGAACTGAATGCGGGCGTTTGCTATATCCACGGTGTTGGATACGACGGCCACGCCGCTCGCGTCCACACGCGTGATTTCCGAAGGAACCAGGTGCAGGAGAATGTCGATGTCGTGTATCATGAGGTCGAGTATGACCGACACTTCCGTGCCTCTCGGGTTGAACGGCGCAAGCCGGTGGGCTTCGATGAAACGGGGGGACAGGCCAAACCCGGAAAGCGCCTGAATGCCGGGATTGAAACGCTCCACCTGCCCGACGTGGATCACGACCCCCTTGTCCTTCGCCATCCGGATCAGGCCGTCGGCCTCTTCGACCGTACGGGTGATCGGTTTCTCGATGAGAAGGTGAACGCCTTTCTGAAGAACCAGGGACCCGGCCTCGAAATGGCGGTCCGTCGGAACAGCCACGCTGACTGCCTCGACCTCGGCAAGCAGGGATTCCGCGTCCTTGAACGCCCTGCATTGCGCTTCCGCGGCCACCTGCCCGGCCTTGTCCGGGTCCAGGTCGGTCACTCCCACCAGTTCAGCCTCGGGCATCTGGGAATAGTTCAATGCATGAAAACGGCCAAGATGACCCACCCCGATGACCCCGACTTTGACTGGACGCATGCCGATTCCTCCGTGAACGTCTGTTAAAAAACCTTCCGATTAATGTAAAGCGATTTCCTCTGAGAATCAAACTGTTTTTCAGGCCGAAACGGGATAGAATCGGTTTGCATAAAGCCCTTTCTTTTATTATATTTGTATTCATTTTTCCCCTCTACCGCCTGCGCGGATGAAAGACAGGAAACAACCCCGGAGCGGCCATGGAACTGAACGACAATTTTCAGCGCGTCAAACGCCTTCCGCCGTATGTATTCGCGGTCACGAATGCGCTCAAGACCCAGGCCAGGGCCGCGGGAGAGGACATCATCGACTTTGGAATGGGCAATCCGGACCAGCCCACGCCGCCGCACATCGTTTCCAAGCTCATCGAGTCGGTCCAGAAGCCGTTCACGCACCGGTACTCGCAGTCCAGGGGCATTCCCCGTCTGAGGCAGGCTGTCTGCAAATGGTATGCGAACAGCTTCAACGTGGAACTCGACCCTGAAAAAGAGGCCATCGTCACCATCGGCTCCAAGGAAGGCATCGCCCACCTGGCACTGGCCATGGTCGACCACGGCGATGCCGTGCTTGTGCCCAATCCCACCTACCCCATTCATGCTTGGGCATTCGTGATCGCGGGTGCGGACATCCGCCACGTGCCGCTTCTCGAAGGCGTGGACTTTTTCGAGGAGCTGGAACGCGCGATACGCCACTCCTGGCCGCGTCCCAAGGCTCTGGTCATCAATTTTCCATCGAACCCGACAACGCAATGCGTGGAGCTGGAGTTTTTCAAAAAAGTGGTGGACATCGCCCGTGAATCCGGCATCTGGGTCATACACGACATCGCTTACGCGGACCTGGTGTTCGATGGGTACAAGGCGCCTTCGATCTTTCAGGTGCCCGGCGCCAAGGACGTGGCAGTCGAATTCTTCACCCTGTCGAAAAGTTACAACATGCCGGGCTGGCGCGTGGGTTTCTGTCTCGGAAATCCCGTTCTGATCGGCGCGCTCAAGGACATCAAGAGCTACCTGGATTACGGCATTTTCACGCCCATACAGGTCGCCTCGATTATCGCCCTGGAGGGGGATCAGTCCTGCGTTTCCGAAATCCGTGAAATGTACCGCGAAAGAAGGGACGTGCTCTGCAGGGGCTTGAATTCAATCGGCTGGCCGGTCACACCGCCCAAGGCCACGATGTTCGTGTGGGCGAAGATTCCGGAGCCGTTCCGTAAAATGGGTTCGCTGGAGTTCGCGAAAATGCTGATCCGCGACGCCAAGGTGTCCGTTTCCCCGGGCATCGGGTTCGGCGAATACGGCGACGATCATGTCCGCTTCGCGCTCATCGAGAACGAGCACCGGACCCGGCAGGCCATACGCGGCCTGCGGCACGCCTTGAAGCTCGTGCCTGGGGAGTGAGTATGCTCTTCGCTTGGTAGCCGCGGTCTTTAGACCGCGCCTGTTGGGCAACTTGTTCGAACGGATGGGATAGGACTATTTTCTCATCCGCCCCCCGATTTTCCCCTTGAATATCCCCAATCCATTCCCTATTTTTCTATCATGGCAGACGCAAAACCCCAACCCGACTCCGTACGCCTGGACCGCTGGCTCATGGCCGCCCGCTTCTACAAAACGCGGTCCCTGTCCTCGGCCGCATGCGAAGGCGGCAAAGTCAAGGTGAACGGCGTCTCATCCAAGCCCCACAAGGCCGTCCGGGTCGGAGACAAATTGACCGTCCATGTCCGAAGCCGTTATCGGAACGTGACCATCACCGGCCTGGCCGAGCGGGGCCTGCCGCCGGCCATCGCCCGCACTTTGTACGAGGAGGAAATCCGCTTGAAGCCCTCGGATGAATTGCGGGAGCAGATGCGGATATTCGCCCGTTCCGCGAGACCGGCCCCCAGGAAATTCAAGGGCCGCCCGACCAAAAAAGAGCGCCGGGACATGGAAAAAATGGGAGAGCCATCGGAGTGAAATGGAACGTATTCGTCACCCGTGAAATCCCGAAGCCCGGCATAGACCTCCTGCTGGAAAAGGGATGTCAGGTCGACGTCAATCCCGAAGACAGGACCCTCACCCGGGACGAGCTCGTGGCAGCGGTGTCCGGCCGAGACGGATTTCTCGCCATGATCACGGACACACTCGACCGCGAAGCGCTCGAGGCGATGAAAGGCATCCGGGTGCTCTCGAATTGCGGCGCCGGATTCAATCACATCGACCTCGCGGCAGCGAACCGGATGGGGATTCTGGTCACGAACACGCCCGGCGTTCTGACGGACGCGACCGCGGACCTGACCTGGGCCCTGATATTCGCGGTCTCGCGCCGTATCGTCGAAGCGGACAAATTCACCCGCCAGGGCCGGTTCAAGGAATGGCACCCCATGGCCTTTCTCGGGGGCGATTTGACCGGCCGAACCCTCGGAATCGTGGGCGCGGGCCGGATCGGCAGGGCCGTGGCACTGCGGTCGTCCGGATTCGGCATGACCGTTCTGTACACGGACGGATCCACGGTGCCGGAGCTGGAATCCAAAGTCGGCGCCAGGCGCGTCGAACTGGATGAATTGCTCCGGCAGTCGGATTTTGTCTCCCTGCACGTGCCGCTCTCGCCGCAAACGCGCCATCTCATGGACGGCCGGGCTCTTGGATTGATGAAGCGTTCAGCCTACCTGATCAACACCAGCCGCGGCCCTGTGGTGGATGAAAAAGCGCTCGCGGACGCCCTGCGATCCGGCCGCATCGCGGGCGCGGGCCTGGATGTGTACGAGCATGAGCCTGAAATCGAACCCGGCCTGATCGGCCTGGACAATGTCGTCCTGCTTCCCCACATCGGGAGCGCCACACTCGAAACCCGCACCCGCATGTCGCTCATGGCAGCCGAAAACCTGCTCGAAGGCCTTGCCGGGAAAAAGCCCAAACACCTCGTGAACCCCGAAGCGTGGAAAGCCGGGGACAGCGGCTGATGGACAACCCGACCATTTCCCGCGTACTCCAAATCCTTCAGGCCGAGTCGAAAAAGTGGAACGTGCCCATTGTCACTCTGGTGGCCCAGCGTTCGGATGACCCCTACCAGATCCTGATCTCCACTCTGATCAGTCTCAGAACCAAGGACGCGGTAACAACCGAAGCCTCGCTCAAGCTGTTCGCCGAAGCCCGAACTCCGGCCGCCATGCTGAAGCTCAAAGCATCGAAAATCAGAACATTGATTTATCCTGCAGGTTTCTACAAGCGCAAGGCCGACACCATTCTCGAAGTCAGCCGCATTCTGATCGAGAAACATGGCGGCCGCGTTCCTGACGATCTGGACCGCCTATCTGGAGCTTCCGGGAGTCGGCCGTAAAACCGCGAACCTCGTCCTGACCCTGGGATTCGGCAAGCCCGGCATATGCGTGGACACGCATGTGCACCGCATCACCAACCGGTTCGGGTATGTTCAAACCCGGTCCCCGGACGAGACGGAGACGGCGCTCCGCGCCAAACTGCCGAAAGCCTGGTGGATACCGATCAACGACATTCTGGTGGCTTTCGGCCAGGGCCTTTGCGCGCCTGTCAGCCCGCATTGCTCCACATGCCCGGTTTCTGCCTGGTGCGAACGCGTGGGCGTGGGGAAGTCGCGCTGAAGAACCCCGCCGCGACCAGCGGCGTATCACAGGGAACTTGGATGATGGACGCCGAGGACGGCAGTAGATCAGACTCGTCGGAGCGGCCAGAAGCTCAATATCCAATCATTCAGAAAACAGGAATTAGTATTGACCGGGCTTCTGGCCGCCCGATTAGGGCCGCGGCAGAACCTTTTTCCTCTCCCGCTTGACCGGGACAGGACCGGGGATCTGTTCTGTTTTTTCCCTCGGTGCGGGACGGATTCTTTTCTTAGGCCCGCGACGCACGGCTACAGTTCTCCACCGCATTCCAGTATCGCGTAAATCACGCCCTCTATATTTTCCAGCACTTCATTGTCCCAGAACCTCAGAATTTTATACCCCTGGCTCTCCATCCACGTGTCTTTTCCCCGTTCCCGATCCCGCACCCGACCGCTCCGGCCCCGTTCCAGTTCCACGACCATCTTTTTTCCATCACAGAGGAATTCCGCAACAAACTCCCCGACCCTGGCCCTGCGCCTGAATTTCATGTTCATCAGGTGATGGTTGCGCAGATAAAACCAGAGAATTTGCTCCGGATCCGGCCTGCGGGCCGGCGAATCATAGGTCTGAACCCTCCGATCGCGTGTCAATGTTTCCATTTATCCCTCCCGAAAATTCCCGGACCGTGATCCGGGTGTGTTCTGTTCGTTCGTCTTTTCGCGGGCGGCCGCATCCGTCCGACAAGATCATGCGCCTCTGCCCACGGGCTCAATCATTCCGCCTTCACCAGTTTCAGCGCAGGCAATGCAGGATCCGGACCAACCACACGGACCAGATACAGTCCTGCCGGTACAATCCTTCCGGAATCATCCCTTCCGTCCCATATCCTCTCGTTCTCCCCCGGCCGGACCGGGCAGTCCCGCAGGGTTCGGATGCGCCTGCCTGCCGCATCCAGCACTTCGAGCCTGACGCGCCTGGAAACAGTTTCCGGATCGAGGCGGAATTGGATCCGGACGGAAGGATTGAAAGGGTTCGGGAATCCGCCGATGATCGACGGGGAATCCGGCATTGCGCCTGTTCCTTCCCGCATCCCGGACACCATACCCAGTAAAAGCGTGTCTCCGTCCAAGTCCAGTTCCTCCAGGGCGTACCTGTACCAAACCCCAGGCACAGCCAGCCTGTCCGTCCATCTGTAATCGGTTCTGGATGAGCCATTGCCGCCTGAGGGGATCAGGCCCTTGTTCACAGCTGAAAAACGCGTCCCCCCGGTTCCTGAACGCAGAACATTGAACCCGCAGGTGCGGACTTCACTTTCCGTGGACCAGCGGATTTCGATTCCGTCCCGCACAGGAACCGCTTCAATACGGCCCATATGCACGGAAAGTGCAATGTCTCCGCTGAAAACCGCCTGATCCGCGTACAGGTAACCGCCGGACAGGGTTTCGGTTTTATATGTTTTGACGCTCACCCGGGCGCCGTCCGCATCCGGCGGCGCCTGTTTGTCCTGAACCGCGATTTCCTGCCAGCCGGCCTGGTCCGTCGAACGCTGGGACGATGCGTATTTCCCCAGGTAATCGGACCCTTTGAACCAGCTGATCACGAGCCCGACCGCGCCGGCCGGATTCTCGTCCAGCACCCTGCTGGAGAACGAATACACGCCGCCGGCAGTCACAGACACGGTCTGTCGCAGTTCCGGCAGAGTCGCGCCAGCCGGCACCTCGAACCGGACACTGGACGCGCCTTCGAACCGGATGGATGCGGACGGTTTGATCCAGGTGATTCCCGCGTAGGCCCAGTGATCGGGTTTCCCATCTGTCCAATTCTCGAACCCCGCATTGAGTATTGGATTGGTTTGCGGCCTGATCGGTGTCTGCCCAAGAATAAAAATCAGCCCGGCCGCGACGGAAAACAGCTTCGCCATGGTCCCTCCCGGACTTAAAAATAATGCTGGAATGGGATGATCAGACCGGTTGTTTGAAACGGGGATGAGAGAGCGGAACGGTCTCCGCGGGAAGCAGTGCAGAAGCAACAGTAAAATTAACTCTTCTTCTTCTCATTGTCAAGATATTTCTATAAACAAAAAAGGCTGCCTCAAATATGGGCAGCCTTCAAATCAGTCTCTTGTCTTTCATAATCGTAAGATTGTGTCCCAGTTCACCCATAAACCGATTCTCCATTCCGTGCCGGTTCCGGATACACCTTTAAAATGATTTTCATTTGATCTGCGCATTGACCGCATCATCGCATTTATACCATACTGACTTCTTGGTCTGTAATCCAGCGATAAAGAGACTGCGGTTTCCGTTTCGACAATACCAGTCGGGAAGGGTTCTGTATATCCTTCATTAATTGTACGGGTTAACCATGGAGTATCCCATTCTGTATAGATGCTTCCTTCCCCCCTCCGAATCCGATCATACATCAGTTGGACCCGCAACGAAGCATTAATCCATTGAGATCCACCAATCATCCATTGGTCAAAATCATTCCCAAGCGGATGACCAATTGGAATATTGTGGAATAGGAGCGTTTCCCATGAAGATGGAGTTTTATACGTTCTATTGGTCACGCCGGAATATTCAGAAAAGACGGTAAAACCCTTCAATCCGATAGGATCAGCCCATTTCAAACCTGTTATCCATCCTATCTCATTCGGTTCCAGATCCCCGTTAGTCTTCTTTTCGACCTGAATGTCATCTATCAGAAATGATCCGTAAATCTGCCAGCGTCTTGTTGGAAATACAGATACATCAATCATACCGAATGTATTTGCGGAATTTTTGTTATTAAGCTGTTCTCCATGATAAAATAAGAACGGATTGGCCATTGTCCATTCCAGCGGCCGATTTATACCCCCAAATGAAGCCGCTTCTGTCACCGCAGCCTCAAGACGTCCTCCCCATAATTTGACTTTCAGCCGATGCGCTACCAGATATCGCTGTATATAACTAGTTTCAAACGAGTCCTGTTCTGCATTTTGATAAGGGATCGCATCAAGAAAAGCGGCTAAGAATGAAAAATGAAATGGGCCGACATCGAAGGATCCCATGAAGCGGTCAATTGGATCACAGACATCCGAGAAGAGAAGTGTGCTGGCCTGACCAGTTCCCAGCCGGAGAAAATCCCTCCCGAATTGAATTCTTGAATGCTTCCAGACGGCGTTGAAATAGGCTTGTTCTGCCGAATAGACAAGCCCTCTCCATTTCTTCCCGGTATACAGCGAGTCGTCTAATCGATATTGATCCATTTTGAGCCCGCTGAAAACCGTCGCGTGCTCTCCGATAACCGCCGAAATTCGGCTCCTATAAACTCCCTTCAATCGACCGCTGGAATCGGATGCTTTTGTAACATCCTCGCGAAGATGCAAGCCTAGTTCGACTGTACTCCGAACCGACTCGTGTTCTTGAAAATATCGTATTTCACTCTCAAACTCATGTGAAAGCTTCGACAAAAAAGATTTCTCGATTGATTGAATTGATACCTTATCGATGTCATTATTTTTTGAAAGTTGAATCAAAGCTCTGGCAATGTCACCTCGTAAATATGGTCTTTCAATACGACTTAATTCATTTATTAAACCACGGTCCTGGAGCGCGTCAATAACTGAATAAGTCCAATGCCACGATGGAAGTGTTTCGTGAACAGCTCCATAAAGCGCATTGAAACTCATAATCACGATGATGATGGAAATGCTTTTTTTCATTTATTTCGCCCCCTTTCGAAAAAGGACAACTGGGACGGTTTCGAAAAGAATCTTCAAGTCCAGCCATATCGACCAATTTTCAACATAATAAATATCCAATGCAACCATATCATCAAAATTGACAGCACTTCTTCCCTTGAACCTGCCATACACCTGTAATACCGGGAAGAACCTCCAATCTTCTTTTATGCCAATCACTGTACATTTCATATTCATACGGTATGCAGGGTCGAGGTCCGACTAAGCTCATTTCTCCCCTTATCACATTGATCAGCTGGGGCAGTTCATCCAGACTCGATTTTCTGAGAATACGTCCAAGCCATGTGACTCTTGGATCATTTTCGATTTTAAAGGATCTTTCTTTCCATCCTCAATATGAGCCGGATGGCCTTCAAGAACTAGCTTTTTGATATATTCTCGATGAATCGATTCATCGTTGTCCACACGCATCGACCGCAACTTATAAAAATAAAACGGCCTTGAATCCTTCCCAATCCTTTTTTGTTTGAAAAAAAAGGGCCCCCTTGAAGTGATTTTTATTAATATTGAAACAATAACAAATAAGGGAAATACTAAAAATAACAATAAAATTGATATCGATAAATCTGCGATTCGTTTAATAAGAAAATCAATACCTCCGTGCGTATAATTGTCGAACTTGAATCCCTCTACCGAATTATATTCATGCATTTGTAGCCGATCCGATACATTCCGGAACGGCTCATGGCATATATAAACTGGCAGTTTCGACTTTTTACATATATCGTATATCTCAAAAAATTTATTGTTTTCTAATAAATCGACAGCCAGAATCAGTTTGTCGACATGATTCATGGTTATTATGCTTAATAATTCATTTATGTGTCCCAAAACAGGTCTTGAAAATATTTGAGTTTTACTCTGCCCTGCCTGGATTTTTACAAATCCAACTATTTCAATAGGCGTCATTTTATCCGCAATAATTCTAGCAGATATTGTTTCCGCATTATCGCCTGTTCCCACGATAATAGCACGCTTTAAGACTATCCTGGTTTTATTGAAACAACTAAATAGAATTTTGAAGAAAGCGACTCTTACCACAAGAGACAATCCTGTCAATAAAACAATAAAATATATTATAATTAGACGACTTTGCCTAAAAACCGATACTCTAAAAAATAGCTCAAAAACAAGAATCATTAAAAATAAAATTAAACTCGCCTTTAAAATTCGAATCGCCTGATCTCCACGCGATATATAAACCCGATGCTTATAAAGATCAAGATCCTTTAACACATAAATCCAAACCGCAAGAATTGGTACAATAAAAACATAAACCCCAAAACTAAGATCACTCAGATTCAACTGAAATCGAATACGATATGATAAATAAAAAGCCGTTAGAAAAACAACAGCATCCAGAAACATGAACAATATTTTTAAAAACCCATATTTTTTAAATTGATTAATCATTTCTTTTTAAATGGTAACCTGCTTTCCTTCATTTCTGAGTGATTTCTCTGCAGCTTCGAGAACCTTCACAACTTCAAGTCCTTCGATACCGCTGGATTTGGCTATTTTATTTTCATTCATTGAATCAACAAAATGTTGCATTTCCTTCTTTAAAGGTTCAAATGTATCCAGTCTTGGAGACCAGATGTCTCCTGATCTATAACTGAGCTGGAATTCACCATATGTTTCAGGATCACGATAGTTGACGCCCTTATCAAATATTTTAACTTTCTACACTCTTCCGTGTCATCATAAACAAGCATTTTTTCACTTCCTACAATGGCGGTTCTTCTCAGTTTACTGGGAGCCAGCCAACTGACCTGTAAATATGCCTGAGTGCCTGAAGGAAACTCCATTGTTACAAATGCAACATCCGGAATTCCCTTCAAGATATAATCCTTCCCATTCGCCCATACTTTTATCGGTGTCTGATCCATCCAATATAGTAATATAGAAAAATCATGCGGAGCAAGATCCCAGATGACACTTACATCCTTTTGATGAAGTCCTAAATTTACACGTGTTGAGCTGATATAAAAGATTTTTCCCAAATCTCCGGATGATATCAACTCTTTTATTTTTATAACGGGCGGGCTGAAAAGAAAAGTGTGGCCGACCATGATAATTTTATTTGCTTTTTCCGCTAACTGAATCAAATGTTCGGCCTCGCGAGATGATGCAGCCATCGGTTTTTCCACGAAGACATGCTTTCCCGCTTCAAGCGCTTTTTTAGCCAACGGGAAATGTGAAGACACGGAAGTCGCTATCACCACTCCATCAATGGATTTGTCCAGAAGTATATCATCATAGGATTGTGTGTACCGATTATCAGGAAAACGCGCTTTCAATTTTTCCAGTTTTCGTGCATCCAGATCACAACAAGTAACCTGCCTGGTGATTTCGTTTAGATTTCTCACCAGATTCGGTCCCCAATACCCACAACCGATTACTGCGACATGCATAATTGACCTCCTATTACATAGTTATTGATAATTTAAAATCAACACTTTATTCTCTCTTTATATTTCGTAATATTCTTGCAGGTACCCCAGCAACGATAGTTCCCTTATTAATATCTTTTGTTACAACAGCACCTGCTCCTACAATCGCATTTTCTCCGATTGTCACTCCACATAAAATCGTTGCACCACTTCCTATGGACGCGCCTTTTCGAATAATTGTTTCAATTACCTTCCAATCCGAATCTAATTGCATTGTGCCATCTGGATTTGCGGCGCGTGGATATTTATCATTAATAAACATCACACCATGACCTATGAATACATTATCTTCAATGACTACACCTTCACAAATAAAAGAATGAGATGATATTTTACAGTTTCTTCCAATTATTGCATTCTTTTGAATTTCAACTAATGCTCCAACTTTAGAATTGTCTCCTATGGTACAACCATATAAATTAACATACTGATATATTTTAACATTTTCTCCTAATTTAACATCAGATCTAATAAATTGAAAGTTCATCGGACACCTCTAAAAATCTAGATTTAATAAAGGTATTTTTATTTTAGTAATCTATTTATAGAATTAATATATCTTTGCGACATCACTGGCCATGCAATTTTTTTATATTCATT
>CAVTNR010000029.1:0-7132 GCA_963736115.1 uncultured bacterium | reverse complement strand
TCCCGGGATCAGGGGCCGCGGAGCGAAAATCGATATCCCCATGCGGAAAAAGAGGAGGAGAGACATGCGACTGGCTTTCGTGGTGACGATGGGCGCCTGCCTGATCCTGACGGCATGCTCGAAAGAAGAAAAAACCGGCCGCGGTCCCCGGCTCCGAACCCGGGAAAACGGCCGAGGTTTCGCTGGCGGGAGACCTGATGCCCGTGTTCACCAAGTCCTGCGCCGGCTGCCACAAGCGGAAGGGCGGAATCGCCGAGGCGGTCGAGGGGGGCACCTTCATCGAGGCAAAAGAGGACATCCTGAAGGCGATCGGCACGGGCATCGTTCCTGGAAAACCGGCGGAAAGCGGTTTTTTAAAGGTGCTCGACCAGACCTATCCGGTGGGCCGGGACAAGGTCGTCATGCCCCCGCAACCCAAAGCCCCGAAATGGTCGAAGGAAGAGCTGGACCTTTTCAGCCGGTGGATCTCGGAAAGGGGCGAAGGACAACTGACCGATCCGCGACTGCGAGAAAACCCGCCGCGATCTGAGAGCTCCCCCTCGCTGCCGCTTCGCCTAATCAAGCCATTAATTTTGAATTATTGAAGAGAAAGCCTGCTGGGAATCTTCGATCCGTAGAGAAGAGACATCGGAGTATCCGCTCGCTAACCCCTTCTCGCGGCAAGCCGCGGGGAATGCGAGCGATGTCAGATGTTTCTTCTCTACAGATAGAAGATTCGCCGCAAGGCGGCACCAAGCTACCCTATTCGTACGTTATTGAAGGCCCGCCGCTTGCCTTCAACCAGAAGGAATATAATAGCTTGGTCCCGCGAAGCTCACCCGGAACCCGCGGACTGTATTGCCGCGCCCTTCCGGCCTGGTCTCCGGCCGGAGGGAATCCTGAACGCATGAACATCTACGTCGATGCGGACGCCTGCCCGGTGAAGGCCGAGGTCTGCCGCGTGGCCAGGCGGCACGGCGCGGCCGTGACCTTCGTCTCGAACATCGCGATGCGCTTCCCGGAACCGTACATTTCCCGCCTGGTTGTGGTGAGCGGCGGATCGACGCGGCCGACGACTGGATCGAGGAACGCGCGCGGAGCGGAGACGTCGTGGTCACGTCGGACGTGCCCCTGGCGGACCGCTGCATCCGGAAGGGCGCGGCCGTGGTGACGCCGGACGGCCGCATCCTGTCCGAAGAGAACATCGGGGCCGTCGTGGCGACGCGGAACCTGCTGTCGGAACTGAGGGGCATGGGGAATCCGATGGGCGGGCCGCCGCCGTTCGGGAAGCGGTGAACGGTCCGAGTTCTGCAGAGTCTGGAGAAGTCATCCGCGGAGTCAATAAATAAATAGAACACGGATTGAACGGACTGGACGGATTACCACGGATAGAGCGGAATCGTATGGTAATTCGATGATTTGAGTTTCGAAAAATCCCGCGGAACAGAAAGATGGGGCTGTCCAAAAAGGATCCTTTCTGACAGCCATCAAGAATCGCAGGAGCGGATGCCCGCTGCGGGGACAACTATTCAATATTTATTGAAATGAGACCCCCGTTTTTGAGACCGAGGTTTCAAAACCATATGAATCTTTATTGCCGTGCTTTCCAATTGTTAATCCGTGTTCCAATTCCGCGCCTCCACTGCGGTCAGCGTGCGCGGAACGCGCCGATGGTCTGCCGCAGCACCAGCGTACGGCCGTCTTCCAGGGTGAGAACCACGATGTAGATCCCCGACGCCAAGCCGCGGACTGGGACGGATTCGACCCGGCCGCCGAAGGCGGCTCCGGAGTCGTAGACGCGGCGTCCGAGCAGGTCGAACACTCTTGCCCGGCGCACAGGGCAGTCCGCGGCGATCGAGAGCCGTTCCGAGGCTGGATTTGGGTAGAGGCGGGCGCCGGAACTGGGAACTCGATTTCCGGGGGACCGCCTCCACGCCGTCCACGACCCATCCCCGAAGGTCCGTGCATATGGGCGTCGAGCCACGCGATGCGGATCCGGATCCAGTTCTTCAATCTTCCGATTTCTTCATCGTACGAGCGTGAGGCTCTTTCGACCTCAGGCGCCGGATTGGGCCCGGCGATGGGCCACACGCGGAAATGCCGGTCCTGGGCCGAAGACAGGAGCGCGGCCATGGAATCGATGGCTGCGCTGATGCGGTCCGGATCCAGCGGTCCGGACCGGAGTTCGCGGTATCGTTCGATCAGACTCTCCGTGAACGGGCCATCCTGCAGGAGGCACAGAACCCAATCCGGCGCGTTGTAGTCCGGATTGCAGTCATTGGTCAGAAAGGACCAGCCCGACCCGTCCGTGGCCGAGTAGACGCACTCGCGGATGTTCTTCCACGCCCAGTCAAAGTCCCACGGCGGGCCGGCGTGCAGAAGTCCGTCCCGGCTGTCCCTATCCTTGTAAAAAAACCGGCTTTTCTTGTAGGCGTCCACGTTACGCGACAGCTCGCTGAGGATGAAATAGTCGATGAAGGACGGGACGTCGAGGTATTTGCGGTATCCCATCAGCGGATCGGCGAAACCGCCGCCGTATACGGCGTCCTCGGCGTCGGCCACGAACTGCCTCAGGTAATTCCCCTGGTCGGCGGTGATCTCCTCCGGTTTCGGGTAGACGTACACGTAATACACGCGGCGGTCGGGGTAGTTCAGGGGAGGGAAATCCGACATCCAGCTGTTCGAAGGATCATGGTAGTCCACCTTGAAGATGTATCCGCCGGTCAGTGCGTCGCCGCTGTTTTCGTCCGGAAGCAGTTCAGCGACGGCCACGCGACCGGCGTCGCGCTTGATCTTCTCGGTGAAAACATAGAGTCCGCGGTAGGCCGAATTGAGGGTCACCTCGCAGAGGACGGCCCTCGGTGCGTAATGCCCCATCCGCCGGTAGAGTTCGAAAGCGAGCCAGTTGCGCAAGAAGGACTTGTCGTTGTAATTGGAAAGAAGGATCCAGTCGTTTTCCGCGGGCATGCCGAGCAGGGGGACGTTCCGGTTGTTCCCCGGGTCGTCACGGGTTTCCACGTCATACGGTTTCTGCGGGAAGGTGGAGGAAAAGTGGCCCCGGATTTCGATCCCGATGGCGCCGTCGTAATCGGTTGCCGCGTCGGACGGCCGGTTCATGAGGCCGGGCCCGCGGTTCACGATCTTCATCCGGCCGGATATTTTTCGGCCGATGGGGATCGCCTGCCCGGCCGTTTCAATCATCACGAGCGGCAGGTCAGTCGAGTCGAGGCGGACCTGAGGGAATGAAAGCAGAGGGAGGGCGAATACGGCGGCCGCAGCCAGCCCCGTTCCGCGGCGGAAAGGGCGACGAGGGGCCCCTTGTTTTATCTCTTGCAAGCAAAAACCCAGTGTGACGGGAAGAAACGCAGGAGCAGGCCGCCGAGGAACGGAATCCGTCCGATCCGGCCGACCCACCGGTCCAGTCTGCCGGACTGTCCGTAAGCGGCCAGGACCGGGAAAACGATGCGGAAATCTCCGCCGAAATGCCGTTTCAGAATGCGTTTCAGCTCCCCATGGGACCACAGCCGCGTCTGCTCGTACCGGATGCGTTTCCGGAACCAGACGTACGGCTTCTGCCAGTGGACCGGCAGGAATCCGACGCCCCGCAGGTGAACGTGCGGCTCCCTGCGGAACAGGTCGTACCGGTTCCTGGAATCCGCGGCGAAACGGCCGCCGGCCGCAAGCACGCGGCGCGATTCGGACGCGACCGGGTCCGCATCGAGCACATGTTCGATGACGTTCTGCATTTGCACATAGTCGAAGACGCCGTCCGCGAAGGGCAGTGCCTGGCCCACGCCGCGGACCAGGAGTATGCGGCCGGCCGGGACGGATTCCAGAGCCTTTTTCGCGAGGATGAGGTTGGAGAGGCCGGGTTCGAGCCCCGCCACCGCGCCGTAGCGATCCGCCAGCGCCGAGAGTCCGGCGCCGGACCCGCAACCCAGGTCCAGGGCGGCGCCGGAGCGGTCGGCGGGGAAGATTTCATCCAGCCGTCGGTGGAAGCCGTCCGCCATGTTCCGGCTCCGTTCCGTCTGGTCGAGCAGGTACTCCTCGTAATGCGCCTGCATGCCGTGGACCTCGGATTCGCTGCGCCGGCTCTGCTGGAGCGCCACGAGTTCCCGGTAGGATGCGCCCGCGAATGCCGAGACCAGCGCGTCCGCGGTTTCCCTGTCGGCGTCGTCCCATCGGGAAGACGACCGGTCCGGCCGGAGATCCAATATGCCGTGAATACGGGGATAGACCGCGCCGCACCCCGTGCAACCGGTCGAATCCGGAGCCGGGCCGCCGGAGCCGGGCTGCGCTTCAGCGGCCGCGTCTCGAAGCGGGGAGCGGCACAAGGGACAGACCGGGGAGGGAATCGGAATCGGGGTCGGAATCATACGGCAGGGTTCGTCTATGCGGCGGGCCGGCTGGCGCCGGCCGTCACTCGCTCACCAGTGTGTAGCTGGATCCGTATTTGGCTTTTATCCTTTCGCCGGTCTGGCGTGCCTCGTCGAGCGTGGCGAAGGTGCCGATCCAGACCAGGTAGAGGAGGGAGCCGTCCTTGCTCTTCGAGCGGAGCGCGACCGGGTATCCGGCGCGTTCAAAAAAGGATTTCCGCATGAGGGCGTTCGACTGACTCCCGAAGGCTCCCACCTGCACCGCGTAGCGGGGCTTTCCGGCGGTAGTGTCCGGCGCGGTCGCAACCGTTACCGCCGGGGAGACAGACGGCCCGCCGGCGTCCGTCAGACGGTTCCGCGCGGAAACCCAGACATCCGATGCGGCGGTTCCCTCGTCGACGATTTTCTGGAAGGCCGCCTTCGCGGAATCCGGCTTGTTCAGGTTGACATAGCAGAGGCCGACGGCGTACAAACTCTTTTCCCGGAGCCCGGGATCGGGATTCTTCCGGAATACTTCGTTCAGCGGACGCAGGGCCGATCGGTACAACCCGCGCGCCATCTTCTCCTGCCCCAGCCGGTAGGCGGCCTCGTCCGCGTAACGGCTTTTCGGAAACATCATGAGCAGGCGTTCGAACAGCACAATGGCCGAATCGCCGTTCGACGTGACCAGGCCCTTGAGAAACAGCGTCTGTTCGGGATTCCGGCGGTCCGTCTCCATCTGGCTGATTCTCGCCCGCGCCTCGTCGAGCCGGCCGTCCTCGATCCATTGAATGAGGTCCTCGGGCGGCGCATCGGTCTGGGCCAGACCGGCCACGGGCGCCGCCAGCATCAGGCACAGGGCCGCGGCCGCGGCGTGTCCGGATCCAAAACCGCGTTTCATGTCTTCTCCGCGGACATGGGGTGCCACCGCTTGCAGTCCGGGCACCGCCAGAACGGGGATTTGGAACCCCGTCCGCAGTGCACGCACCGGTACTCCATTGTCCGTTCAGTTTCCTGCGACAGCAGGGAGAGCGCCGTGTCCAGGGCGTCGCCGGTTTTGTCGGCGCGGGCCAGAAGGCGGACCAGGGTCCATCGGCCGCGGGCCGAGTCGGGGAACGCCTCCACCACGTGCCTCGCCAGGTCGAGCGCCTCGGTCAGCCGGCCCTGCTTTTCGGAGATATCGATGAGCCTGAAGTAGGCGCCCGGATGGGACGGTTTGGAACGGATGATCTGTTCGCAGATCGGCTCCAGTTCGCTGTAGCGCCCCAGGCTGTAGAGGATGTCGTTCAACCGGTCCAGCAGAAGGTGGGCCTGCTGGGGTATGCGGCCCGTCCAGTCCCTCCAGACCTTCAACGCGTCCTCCAGCCGTTTTTCGCGCACGTATGAATCCCCGAGTTCCATCACCGCGGGCGCGCACGCGCGATCCAGCTTGATGGCCTCCCGGAACCGGATGCGTCCCTGGTGCTCGGATCCGCGGCCGGTCAGCTCCCGGCCGGCGTTGACCTTGTACAGGGCCAGAATGGCCTGGTCGCTTCCCTTGATCCACTTGTTGATTCCCTGCCGCATGAAAAAGGCTTTGTCCCAATCCTTCTTTTCCTCATACAACTCGAGCAGCAGTTTCCGGATTTCGATGTTTTTCTTGTTTTTCTGCATGAGCCGTTCGGCCATCTCGACGGCCTTGTCGATCATGTCCGCGGCCCGGTAGTCCAGGATCAGATGGAAAAGGGTTTCCTCGTTCTGCTCCTCGGTCAGCGTGGTTCGGAGCAGGAGGTTCCTGTGGATTTTCGATGCGCGGATCGGATACCCCTTGTCGCGGAAGATATCCCCGAGCTTGATGTAGGCCATGATGTTTTCCGTGTCGGCGCGCACGGTTTTCTTGAGCTGTTCCAACGCCTCGTCGCGACGGCCGTCAAGCAGGAGATGCAGGGCGTCGACATACGGCGTTTTAGAGGCCGGTTTCCGGCGTTTCCGCGTGATCCAGGCCAGAAAGACGGCGAGCGCGATGACCACCGACAGGGTGAGCAGAATGCTATGCATGATCGGGCCTCAGCATGATCGGTTCCGTGCGCATGGTCCGGCGGTTTTCTATTCCGCCTCGGCGGATTCCGCGGGCTCGAGCTCCTCTTCGATGTTCGCGTTCCGGAGCCGGTTCAGTTCTTCCCGGATTTTTCCGTCTTCTTTCTGAAGCCGCCGCATCCGGCCGTTCTGGCGCAGCAGGTAGCCCGCGAGGAGCAGGAATCCGAACAGGGCGCCGATGGCGAAGGCCAGAAACACGACGATGTACAGGGGCATGGTGGGCGACTGCCAGTTCAGCAGCCGGACCGATACTTCCTGCGCCTGATTCTGGAGCCCGAATAGGAGAATCAGAAGTACGAAAAACAGGATGAAAATCCCTCGAATCAGCCACATACACTTCCTCCGTTTTCAGATGTGTTCGCCCTCCGGCCCTGCAACGTGACGCCCCGCACGCCCTCGATCCGCACGGTCACCGGCTGACCCGGAGCGGCCTCCCCGTCCCGGAAGACGACCGAAAGCCCGGATGCGGTGCGGCCCAGCCATTCGCCCGGATCGCGGGGGCTCGGCCGCTCCACGAGAATCTCGGCCGTGCGTCCGATCCATTCCTTCCGGGTCCGCAGCGCGATCGCCCGATGGCGTTCGATCAGGCCGGCCAGCCTGCGGAACCGGACGTCCTCGGGCACCGCGTCTTCAAACCCGGCCGCGGCCGTGCCGGAGCGGGGCGAATAGGCGTAGGTGTACGCGTCGTCAAAACGGATGGTTTCGAGCAGGTCTAGCGTCAA
>CAVTNR010000028.1:0-116491 GCA_963736115.1 uncultured bacterium | reverse complement strand
GCGCCGCGTCCACCTGGACGGACTCCTCATCCAGCGTCTTGATCTCGTCGCCGATTTGGCCCATGTGCGCCTGGAGCGCCTGACCCTCGGCACGTTTCCCTTCCGCATCAACTGGCCGATCTGTTTCGATCCACGTTGCGCTCGGCCCGCAGCACCTCGACCCGCGTCAGGATGGCACGCCAGCGCTCATCTAGCGCCAGCACCTCAACTACTGGCGCGGCAGCGGCGCCCAGCGTCTCCATCGCCCTGAGCACCTCGTCCCGGTGCTCGCGCCATTCTGATGTAACATGGCTTCCTCCTCGGTCAGCAGACCATGGACGATAGACCATTGACGATGGACGGCCCGGCCCTGGTTCCATCGTCGATCGTCCATCGTCTATGGTGGAACACGAAGAGCCACCAAACAGCCCGCTCGGGCCAGGGGACGAGGGGCGCTGGATTGGCTCACCCTGGTTCGCCGTGCTCTTGCGGACACGACCTCTACAGGTCTCATCGTAGGAGACCCAGGCCCGCTAACAAGTGTCACGCGTCAACCCATAGTGCCAGGACTCAACCTGGGTTCCGGGTCGCGGCTTCGGGAGAATCCGGTCCACTACGCCCACCGCCTCGCACCAACCGGCAGCTCTCTGAGATGCCAACGCCGACCTACTTGTCTCCGTCAAAGCCATTCGATCAATCAGGGCGTAGTATAGCACAGGAAAAAGGCCGGCGTCAAAATAGCGGAGGCCGCCGGCGCTATCCTGTGTTGTGTTATACTCGTGTCGAATTTGCCATCTACAACTTGCCCACTGCGGACGGTGGA
Source organism: uncultured bacterium (assembly GCA_963736115.1). Classification (GTDB taxonomy): domain Bacteria; phylum Zhuqueibacterota; class QNDG01; order QNDG01; family DTFT01; genus JAFGAX01. The sequence continues at coordinate 115,689 of CAVTNR010000028.1, read as the reverse complement.
TGTGCCATTGCGCATCGTCGATATCATCACCCGAAAAGCGACAGCAGCGAATTGACTCGCGCGAAATCGAGTTCTTCATCAAGGGCTACGTCGCCGGCGACGTGCCAGATTACCAGGCCGCAGCGTTCTGCATGGCGGTCTACTTTCAGGGCATGACGCCGCAGGAAACTGCCGATCTGACTGAGGCGATGGCCTTCTCCGGCACGACGCTCGATCTGCACAACGTTGCGCGCCGTTCATCGTGGACAAGCACTCCTCCGGCGGAGTGGGCGACAAAACCACCTCGCAGTCGGGCCGATGGTCGCCAGCCTGGGCGTGCCGGTCGGCAAGATGTCGGGGCAAGGGTTTTCCTTCTCCGGCGACACGCTCGACAAGCTGGAAGCGATCCCCGGATTCAACGTCAACCTGACCCTCGACCAGTTCAAGCGCCAGCTTCGAGAGGTCGGCGTGGTGGTGGCCGGACGGACGCCCAGGAATTGGCCCCGGCCGACGGCAAGCTCTACGGGTTGCTCGCGACGTCACAGGCACGGTGCCCTCCCTGCCGCTGATCGCCAGCTCGATCATGTCGAAGAAGCTCGCAGCCGGCGCCGACGCCATCGTGCTGGACGTCAAAGCCGGGCACCGCGCGTTCATGGAGACGTTCGAGGAAGCGATCAGGCTGGCGGAGCTGATCGGCGTTCGGCTGGGCCGCAAGATCACTGCATTGATCGGCGATATGACCAGCCGCTCGGCTTGGCGGTGGGCAACAGCCTGGAGGTGATCGAGGCGATCGAGACGCTGGGGGCGAGGTCCCGCCGACTTCCCGGAGCACTGCATCCAGGAGTCGCCGCGGAGATGCTGCTGATCGCCGGAGCTGTCGCCACGCCGGAAGACGGGCAGAGGAGGGCCGCGACGACGCTGTCCGATGGCTCCGCCTGGACTAAGTCCCGGCAGTTCGTGGCGGCCGAGGGCGGCGACCTGCGCGCCATCGACGAGCCGGCTCGCCTGCCCCGCGCGCCGCTGATTGCGCCTGTGTCGGCTGTCACGCCTGGACGCCGCGTCAGGTCGGCTACCGGTGCTGGAGCTGGGCGGCGGTCGGGCAAAGAAAGGCGACGCGGTCGATCCGGCGGTGGCGTGGTGCTGGCGGAACGCTGCAAAGTCGGCACTCATATCGAGGCCGGCGAGCCGCTGCTGTGGGTGCATGCCCACACGTCGGAGGCGTTGGCGGCTGCGCTGGCACGGCTTGGGAGGGCGTATAGCATTACCGATGAACCGTCGCGACGCAGCGGTGATCGATCGGACCACCGGACGACGGGAATTTCATCCCCGGAAAAGGCCGTCGGGCCTAACGTGACGATATCGGAGCATGACACTGGAGAACGGCAACAGTCATAGGGTCCAGATCATCGTCGCAGTGCTGGGCTTGGTTGGAGTCCTGGCCGACAGCCTTCTCATCGAACTGGGACAAATTCCTCCCAGCGCCACCGGCCCCCCACGGCAGAAGGTCAGCTTGAACGCGACAAACCCGATCTGGCGGTCGTGGATTCCATCCAAACCGTGGTGTCCGGGCAGTTCGACGGACTGCCCGGCACATCGGGCAGGTCCGGTATTCCGGCCAGACCCTGACCGCGGCCGCGAAGCGGAACGGAGTACCCGTGTTCCTGGTTGGTCACGTGACCAAAGACGGCACTCTGGCCGGCCCCCGCGTCCTGGAACACCTCGTGGACGGACTGCTCATGCTCGAAGGCGACGGCCAGCATCTCTACCGGCTGTCTCCGGGCGGTTAAAAACCGCTTCGGCTCGACGAACGAAGTCGGCTTGTTCGAAATGACGGACGCGGGCATGATTGAGATCCGGAACCCGTCGGAGCATCTGCTCGCGGAACGGAACGCGGATGCGTCCGGCACGGTGATCACGGTCAGTCTGGAGGGATCACGGCCCCTCCTGGTCGAAGTGCAGGCGCTGGTGACCCCGACCTCGTACGGCATTCCCCAGCGTACGGCCACGGGCATCGACTCGAGGCGCCTGGCCATCATCCTGGCCGTGCTCGAAAAGCGCATCGGGCTCAAGTTCGGAACCCTGGACGTATTCGTCAACGCCGCAGGCGGGTTCCGCCTGTTCGAGCCCGCGGCGGATCTCGCAGTGGCGGCGGCCGTGGTGTCCAGCCTGCGGGACAGACCGGTCTCCCCGAAAACCGTCATGGTCGGGGAAGTGGGACTGACCGGTGAAGTCCGGGGTGTCCCCCAGATCGAGACGCGCGTCCAGGAGGCCCTCCGTCTCGGCTTCGACCGGATTCTCATGCCCGCGTCCAGCCTGAAATCCCTGAGACGGAAAACGGAAATCCGTCCGATCGGCCTGACCTCGGTGAAGGACATGGTCCGGACGGTGTTCGATTCGGACGAAGGTCAGACGCAGGCCGGAAGAGCAACCCCGGGCAAAAAGGCCGTAGACGGGAAGTTCGCGTCAGTTTCCGATTTATTTTTTCCTTTACGGCATCCGGCCCCGGATGTGATCCCAGTTCCGAGGAGTTCAATTGTTTTTCCAATTGATCCGCACTGATTCCCTGACCCGCGGCCGCGCCGGCTTGATCCGAACCGCGCACGGTGACGTGGAAACCCCGGTTTTCATGCCCGTGGGCACCCAGGGAACGGTGAAATCCGTGTCTCCGCATGAAATCGAAGCACTCGGCAGCCGCCTGCTCCTGGCGAACACGTATCATTTATATCTGCGTCCGGGAGAAGCCCTGGTGGCCGAAGCGGGCGGCCTGCACCGGTTCATCGGCTGGCCTTATCCCATTCTCACGGACAGCGGCGGATTCCAGGTTTTCAGCCTCGCCGAGCTCAGGACGGTCAACGACGACGGGGTCACGTTCCGGTCCCATCTGGACGGATCCAGGCACCGATTCACGCCTGAAAAAGCGGTTGACATCCAGACCGCGCTCGGGTCGGACATCCAGATGGTGCTGGATGAATGCGTCGGTTTTCCGGCCGAGGAAAAAATAATCATGAAAGCCCATGAGCGGACGCTGAGATGGGCGCAGCGGTGCAGGTCCCGTTTTCTGGACGTCAGACAGACCATGGGCTGGCCCGGATACCAGTTCGGCATCGCGCAGGGCGGCGTGGTTCCCGCGATCCGGAGGGAATCCGCGGACAGGCTCGTGGAAATGGATTTCGACGGATACGCGGTCGGAGGACTGGCTGTCGGCGAACCCGGCGCCATGCGCGCGGAAATGACGGAACTGTGCACCGGAATCTTTCCGCAGGACAAGCCCAGATACCTGATGGGCGTGGGAAAACCGGAGGATATCATCGAGGCCATCGGCTTGGGCATCGACATGTTCGACTGCGTCATCCCCACGCGCAACGGACGCAACGGCACAGTGTACACGGCGACCGGAAAACTCATCATCAAGAACAAGACTTTCGAGAGGGACTTCGGGCCGATCGATCCGGGATGCGGGTGTTATACCTGTTTGCATTTCAGCCGCGCGTATATGCGTCACCTTCTCCATTCAGGCGAAATGCTAGGCCAAAGGCTCGCGACAATTCATAACCTGTATTTTTTCATGCATTTGGTCAGGGAAGCCCGGGAAGCCATTCTTCAATCCAGATTTTCAGCATGGAAAAATGCGTTTTTTGATGTATATTACGGCCGTGACCTGCATTAACCGTACAAACCATTGTTCTTTAAGGAGGTTCCCGTGTTCGAAAGAGTGATCCTGATGGCGCCGCCGGCAGCGGAGGGCGCAAAACAGGCGAATCCCCTGCTGAGTTTTCTCCCTCTTCTCGCCATTATCGTCATCATGTATTTCCTCCTGCTCAGGCCCCAGGCCAAGCGGCAGAAGGAAATGAAACAGATGATTGACAGCCTGCAGAAGGGCGACCGTGTTCTGACCGTCGGAGGCGTGGTCGGCACCATCGCCGCTTTCGAGGAAAAGGAAAACCTGATCATCCTGAAAGTGGCCGATAACGTGAAAATCGAAGTCACCCGTTCCGCTATCGCGCAGGTGCTGAAAAAGGCCTGATCGCAGGAGGACGGGCGGCTATGCGCCTGGTCTACATGGGAACTCCGGAATTCGCGGTTCCCGGGCTGAAACGGCTGATCGAAGACGGTCATAGGATCGCCGGAGTGGTGACCCAGCCGGACCGGCCGCGGGGAAGAGGACTGCGCATCTGTGAACCGGCAGTCAAATGCGCGGCCAGGGACGCCGGACTCCCCGTGCTTCAGCCGGAGGATTTGAAGGATCCGGATTTCCTGGACGCGCTCCGGGGCTGGGAGGCCGAGTGCTTCATTGTTGTGGCATTCCGCATCCTGCCCGATGCGGTGTGGATGATGCCGCCGGCGGGCGCGGTCAATCTGCACGCGTCCCTGCTTCCCCGGTTTCGGGGCGCGGCGCCCATTCAGTGGGCCGTGATCCGCGGCGAAACGGAAACCGGCGTGACGACTTTTTTCATCGAGCGGAAAATGGACACTGGCGACTGGATTCTCCAGCGCCGCACTTCCATCGGTCCTGAGGAAACAGCCGGTGAATTGCATGACCGACTCTCCGTGATCGGCGCGGAATGCCTCTCGGAGACGGTGCTCCGCATCGAAACCGGAACCGCGATCCGGACGCGCCAGGAGGGTGAACCGAGCACGGCTCCGAAAATCCTGCCGGAACACGGCCGCATCGACTGGACCCGGTCCGGGAGAGACATATCGAATCTAATACGGGGTCTGTCTCCTCATCCGGGCGCGCACACGATCTGGGAAGGCCGGCGGCTCAGGCTCTGCGACGGCCGTCCCTGGGACGGCGGAGCCGGAGCCGCGGCCGGAACCGTGGTTGATGCCGGATGCGGCCCATTGCGCGTCGCGGCCGGCCTGGGCGGCGTTGAGATCCGCTCTCTTCAGCTCGAATGCGGAAGGCCCATGGAAGCCGCGGAATTTCTACGCGGCCACCGGATCCGTCCGGGAACCGTGTTCGGCACGGCGGACGCGTGACCTTCCCGTTAACCGGCCGGCCGGGTCCCCGCAGGCTCGCCGTCTGGACGCTCAGCCGCGTTTTCGGGACGGACGGTTACGCGGACCGGATTCTCGAAAATGCCTTCCGGCGTTATCCCCTCGACGCGAGGGACAAGGCGCTGTGCACTGAAATCGTGTTCGGCACTTTACGGTGGTGGAAGCGGATCGACCGGATCCTGGAAATCCGTTTTCGCGGGGATTGGAATGGCGCGCCGGAAGCCGTCCGGCGCATATGCGAAACGGCCGTGTACCAGATTCTCTTTCTGACCAAGGTGCCGGCCTACGCGGCCGTGGACGAAGCCGTCAACCTCGGCGCGGAAATTCTCCACGGCCGGTGGAAGTCCACGATCAATGCCCTGCTGAGAGCCGTGATCCGCGGAAAAGAGGACGCGGTTGACGTTTCCGGCATGGACGAATGGACGGCCCTCTCCGTGCTCTGGTCCCATCCCCGGTGGATTGTGGAAAGCCGGATCGCCAGGTTCGGTCGGGAACGCGCCGAGCGGATGTGCCTGGCGGACAATGAGAGGCCCGGCCTCGGATTGCGTGTGAACACACTGGCCGCGGAACGCGGAGCGGTACTGTCGGAACTCGCGGGCCAGGGCATCGAAGCGGAGCCTTTTCCCTGGCTGGACGAGTACCTGACCGTGCGCAGGACCGGCGTCCTGACGGAACTGCCCGCTTTCCGGGACGGCCGGGTCACGGTGCAGGATCCCAGCGCGGGCATGGCCGTGCGTCTGCTTGATCCGCGGCCCGGGGAAACGATACTGGACATGGCTGCCGCGCCGGGAGGCAAAACGACGCATGCGGCCGAACGGTCCGGGGATCAGGCGCTCATTCTGGCAACGGACGTGCATCCCGGCCGGCTCCGGCTTCTCAGCCGCGGCGTCCGTCGGCTCGGACTGCATTCGGTGTCCGCAGTCGCGACGGACGCGGGCGCGGCCGCGGGGAAACTTTTTGACAAGATACTGCTGGACGCGCCCTGCTCCGGAATGGGCGTGGTGAGGCGCAGGCCGGAGCTGAAATGGAGGCGCACCCCCGAGGACGTTTCGCGTCTGACCGGGGTTCAAGCCAGGCTCCTGGAAGCGGCCGACCGGATTCTGAAACCGGGCGGCGTTCTGGTATACTCCACCTGCACGGTGACGGAGGAGGAGAACCGAGGCGCCGTCGACGCCTTCCGCGCCGGCCACCCGTCCTATCGCATCGACGACCCGGCGCGTTTTCTTCCGGAAGCGCTGGTTTCCGGCGGGTGCGCGGAAACCAGCACCGATGTGCACGGATCGGACGGCGCCTTCGCCGTACGCATGATTAAAACGGAGTGAATGGAATGTCGAAATTCAGCGAATGGCGCGTCCGCCACGGACAGGCGGTCAAGGGATGGCTGGTGACGCTGACCGTCCTGCTCGTCTGGATGCTGCTCATGGACTGGATCGTCATGCCGCTGTACACGCAGTACAGCCGCGAGCGTGAACTGCCGGATATCACGGAGCACTCGTTCGAAAGCGCCCGCGAGATCCTGGAATCGAACGGCTTCCGACTCATCAAGGACCGGGAGAAGACCGATTCCCATTACCCGAAGGGCACGGTCATTTTTCAGAATCCCCCGCCCTATTCGAAGGTGAAACGCGGACGCAGGATCTACGTCACGGTCAGTTCGGGCGAACGGTCCGTGGCCGTTCCTCAGCTGGTCGGTGTGTCCGAGCGGGATGCCGCCTTCATCCTGAACAACGCCGCTCTCGTTCTGGGAAACATTCAGTATGCGTTTGACGATTATTACCCGCAGGGCGTGGTTTGCCGCCAAAGCCTCATTGAGGACACCGAAGTGGAGGCCAAGACGGTCGTGGACATCACGGTGAGCCGGGGCAACCTGCCGTCCCGTTTTGTTGTGCCGAAGCTCGTGGGAAAGAACATCGACACCGCCCGAAAAATGCTCTGGGAGGCCGGGTTGGAAACCGGCCGGATCGAGAGTGAAGTGTCCCTCGATCTGGTGCCGGGAACCGTGATCGCGCAGTCCGTGGAGGACGGAACCGAAGTCAGCCAGGGCAAGGCCGTGAGCCTGACCATCAGCCGAGTGGAGTGAGCGTTGCGCCGCGTTGAAATCTATCCCTCGATTCTGTCCGCGGATTTCTCGCGTCTCGGGTCGGAAATCGCGGATGCGGAGCGGGCGGGAGCGGATGGGATACACGTCGACGTGATGGACGGGCATTTCGTTCCGAATCTGACCATCGGTCCGCTGGTGGTGCGTTCCATCCGTTCGGCCTCCACCCTGCCGTACTGGGCGCACCTGATGATCAGCGATCCGCTTCGGTTCGCCGGGGAATTCCGGGACGCCGGGGTTGACGGGCTCACGATTCACCCGGAGACCGGCACGGATCTGGCCGTGGCCGTGGAACGGATCCGCGGCCTGGGCGCGGGCGTCGGCCTGGCGCTCCGTCCGGAAACGCCGATCGACGCCCTGGATTCCGTGATCGAAAACCTGGACCGAGTGCTGGTCCTGACCGTGCATCCGGGATTCGGCGGCCAGACCATTCTGAAGGACGTGATCGGCAAGATACGCAGCCTCCGCGACCGGCTGGAATCGCTTCCGAAACGGCCTCTGATAGAGGTGGACGGGGGTATTGATCCGGATACGACCGGATCCGTGATCCGAGCCGGCGCCGACGTGCTGATCGCCGGTCAGGCCGTGTTCGGACATCCGGACCGCGGCGAAGCCGTCCGGATGCTGCGGAACGCCATCAAAGGGGCGCTGTCCGGACCCGTTCCGGAAACGCCTTGAGCTCAAAAAGGGAAAGGCCCTTCGCGATGTTTACATTCAAGAATGACGATCTGAAGCGGATCGAAGCCGTGCTCGGCGGACAATTTCAAACGGAAAACCGCTGTCACCGGATGGTGCTCCAAAACGCGGAGGAAAGAAGAAAGCTCTCCTTTGAGATTTATTCGGACATCCCCATCGGCAAGCGGAAGGGGAACCTGATCTCCGTGTACACCGCGGCTTCGCACCTGCAGCTTCATTTCTGCTCCGGTTACGTCGCCAGCGACATGCTGGGCGAAGTGACTTTCGTCAGTCAGAGCGATGGAAAACTGTCCGGCCTGATCATCGAGAAGGGGGCGGCCTGCTCCCTGTTCGCCAATGTGGACACGGACCTCCTGTCCGGCGATTTCACGCGTCTCGGCCCGGAAGTCATGCTTTCCGGCGTGGCGCTCTCACTGACTGAAACTCTTCTTCCGAAATCGGGCGGATAATGTCCGCTGTCGTGGACGCGGAATTTCTCCGTGAGCCGGCTTTCCGCGACGGCGCCATGCTGTTCGGAATCGCGGACATTACAGAGATGAAGAACCGTTTTCTCCTCTCCGCAGCCGAGACCGACGGCCTCTGCCGGGCGGTTTCCATCGCGGTTCCCCTGTCCCCGGCCGTCCTGTCCGGCATCTTCGACCGTCCCACCCTCCTCTATAAATGGCATTATCAGCAGGCCAACAATTTGCTCGACCGCATCGCGTTCCGAATGGCCGCAAAGCTGACGGCCCTGGGCCGCCGCGCGCTCCCGATACCCGCATCCCAGATGGTGGACTGGAGCGCGAATCGCGGCCATCTGTCGCACCGGATGATCGCGGAGCGGGCCGGCCTTGGATGGCGGGGCAGGAGCAATCTGACCGTGACCCGGCGGTTCGGTTCAGCCGTGCGCTTCGCCACCGTGCTCATCGACGTTCCGCTCGAACCCGGAATTCCCGGGGATTTCGGGTGCGGATCATGCGATCTTTGCATTCGGGCTTGTCCCGCAGGCGCGCTCGGTCCGGAGCCCCGAGACTACAGGCTCGACCTGTGCCACGCAAAACTGACGGAATTTTCCAGGGAGAGGGGAATCGGCGTGCACATCTGCGGCGTGTGCGTACGCTCGTGCCCGCTGTCGGTCCCGTCCCTACCGGCCGGGGAGTCCTGAATACGGATGCTTCCATTGAATCTGACAGCGAGCGCATTCCCCGGGGCTTGCCCCGGGGTAAGCGAGCGAATATAAGATGTCTTTTCTCTACAGATAGAAGATTCCCCGCCGCTTGCGGCGGGGAGCTTCAAATCAAGCGTTTCGCTTGCGGCCCGCTCGACACCAACACCTATGTTCTGATCGATCCGGGCCGGAAGACCTGCATCCTGGTCGATCCGGCCGAACCCGGCGGAGCGGTGGGGCGGTTTCTGGTTCAGGAAGGTCTGGCTGTAGAACGCATTCTGCTGACCCACGGCCATTTTGATCATATCGCGGGTGTCCCCGATTTCCGGTCACGGTGTTCCGCCTCGGTATGGATCCATCCGGCGGACGCGGAACTGCTGATTCGGCCGGAAGCCAATATGTCCCTGTTCATCGGACTTGACATCCGGACGGAACCGGCAGACGGCCTTCTGCAAGACGGGGACGTAATTCCATTCGGGCCCGGGGACGGGCTTCGCGTGATCCACACACCGGGTCACACACCCGGCGGAGTCTGTTTCGCTGGCGAGGGATTCGTCCTGGTGGGGGACACCCTGTTCCGGGGATCGGTCGGGAGAACAGATTTTCCCGGTTCCTCGGAGCGCGAGCTTATGCAGTCCATACGGAACGGACTGCTGATTCTGGAGGACAATGTCCGCGTGTATCCGGGCCATGGAGAAACAACCGAGATCGGCTTTGAACGCAAACACAACCCCTTCCTCTCCGGCCGCTTCCGGTGATCTGGACCGGCTCGGATCGCGCTTCCTCGGGCATCTGTCTTTGGATCGGGGGTTGTCTCCGCTCACGGCCGAAGCCTACCGGAACGACCTGACGCGTTACTTCCGGTTCCTGGGAGAGCGGGGCGTTCTGAATGCCGCGGAAGTCGGGACTGAACATGTCAGGGCCCTGATCGCCATGCTGTCGGATCTCGGGATGGCCGCGTCCAGCGTGGCCCGCAACCTTACGGCCATACGCATGTTCCACCGGTTCTGCCTGTCCGAACAGGCCGCGTCCGCGGATCCGACCGGGCCCGTGGACATTCCTCGCAAGGGCCGCAAGCTGCCGGCGGTTCTCGAAATTCACGAAGTCTTCCGGATTCTCGAAGCCGTCTGCGGCGAAAGCCCGAAGGACGTGCGCGACCGGAGCCTTCTGGAGTTTCTGTACGCCACGGGCTTGCGCGTCACCGAACTGATCACCGTGACTTTGGCCGATCTCGACGAGCGGGAGCGGCTGGTGCGTGTTCTGGGCAAGGGGAGCAAGGAGCGCATCGTGCCGGTCGGCGACACGGCTCTGCATTTCACCCGGCGCTACAGGGACACGGTCCGTTCCGGACGGCTGAAAGCCGGACTGAACCGCGACCGGCTCTTTCTGAGCCTCAGAGGCAGGCCGCTCACGCGCTTCGCGGTGTGGAAAATCATACGCGCCAGGACGGCCGAAGCGGGCGTGGAAAAGACCGTGAGCCCGCACACGTTCCGGCATTCCTTCGCCACCCACCTGCTCGAGGGCGGCGCGGACCTGCGGTCCGTGCAGGAACTGCTGGGGCATTCGGACATCTCGACCACCCAGATCTACACGCATCTGGACCGCGAGTTCCTGCGCGAGATCATCACCACGTTTCATCCGAGGGAGATAAAAGATAGGAGCGGAACACGGATTGGCACGGATTAAAAAGAATGGAACACGGATAGGCGCGGACCTTCGGCGGATTGACGCGGATAAAGAGAATGATGAATAGGGTAATGCATTCATCATAATAAATGTCATCCCCGCGAACGCGGGGATCCATGGATGAGTTGTGGATTTGTACTACTATAAACCTTGTATCAAACTGACGGCACATGAAACGTTCCTGTAATACAATAATTCTATGCGTCATCGCTCTGCTGACACTTCTGTTTCAGGCAGATGGACCCGTATCCGGAACATGGGACAGCACCAGCCGCAAACTCGGACCGCGTCTGCGGGAAATGCTGAGCGGGGTGACCTTGGCGGATTCCGGATTGAAAACCGGGGAACCCCTGCGCCTGTGGATCCGCTCACGCAATCCGGATAACCTGTCCATCCCCGGCGTCCGGGTGGAATCCAGCCATGGTGGTCTCTCCATCGCACATGTGAACCCGGCAGCCATCCGTAGTCTTGCGTTGGATCCGAACGTGAGATGGATGGAGTCCCCTGCAGGATGCAGGCTTATGCTGGATGAAAGCCTGCCTGCCGTCGGCATGGATCGCGTCCGGCCGGCTGCTGACACAGGCCCGACAGGCGCAGGCGTGATCATCGGAATCGTGGACTCCGGAATAGACTGGTCGCATCCGGATTTCATCCGGCCGGACGGCAGGTCGCGCATCCTGTACCTATGGGATCAGACTGATCCCGCGGGCCCGCATCCGTCCACGTTCGGAACCGGAAGCGAATACACCCAGGTTGACATCGACGATGAAATCGACGGCACGCCGGCCGGAAGGATCCGCGTTAGGGACGAATTCGGTCATGGGACGCATGTGGCCGGTATCGCTGCAGGGAACGGCCGGGGAACAGGCAACGGAAAGACGCCGGGCCGGTATACGGGCATGGCGCCTGAAGCGGACCTGATCGTGGTCAGGACCGGCACCGTGCCGATCGATGAGACTCTGGTGGCGCAGGCCGTTTCCTATATCTTCGTCAAGGCGGAACTTCACGGAAAACCCGCGGTCGTGAATCTCAGCATCGGAAAATCCAGCCAGGAGGGTCCGCATGACGGAACCTCGCCTCTGGAACAGTCCATCAACAGCCTGCTCGGAGGAGGGGGAAGGGCGGTCGTGACAGCGGCAGGAAACGACGGAGACAAACCGATTCACTTCAAGGGACAGTTCGACTCCCCGGTATCCAACAGCCTGAGCGTCACCTTCAGTGTCCCCTCCAATACAGCCGGAACCGAGGACGGGGTGCGGTTCGATATCTGGTCCCCGCCGTATACGGGACTCACGATTTCAGTGGTGACCCCCTCAGGCGTTTCATACGGACCGGTGTCCCCGAACACCTCCATCCGCGCCTGGGACACGGCCGAGGGAATCATCACCGTGGACAACGCGTCCGCAGGACCGGATCCGGACAATGACGACCTCGAAATGCGCATCCGCATCGCGGACAAGCGGTCCGGGCCTGCCGTAACCGATGTGCTCGCGACCGGCCTGTGGAGGCTGGATTTCACCGGCAAGCCCGGCCGGTTCGACGGATGGCTGTACGAGTCCACCATGAACGCGGTGCTGACGGACCGCGTTGACTCCACCACGCTCCTCGTCGAACCCGCCCATGCGCGGCTGGCAATCGCGGTCGCGTCTTTCACCTCGCGGAACACGTGGCCCTGCCTCGGGTTCACGAATCCGTATACCGACGCCGGCATCACACCCGGTTCCATCTCCGCCTTTTCGAGCGGGGGAGGAGCGCGTCCCAACACCCGGGGTTCCTCCTCCACCGGAAAGCCGGAAATCGCCGCGCCGGGCGAGTATATCCTGTCCTCCCTGTCCCGGAACATCAGCGGCCGGCCCGCGGATCATCTGACAGCGGACGACAGCGTGCACTGGGCTGAAAAGGGAACAAGCATGTCCGCGCCGCATGTCACCGGCCTGATCGCATTGATGTTCGAAAAGGATCCGACCCTGACCAGTTCGGAAATCAAGGGTATTCTGATCGCGTCCTGCCGCAAGACTCCGGACATGGCGGCGGATTTCTGGCACAACCGCTGGGGATACGGCGCAATGGACGCGGTTGAGGCCATGCGCCTGACCGGAATCGGAGACAGGCCGGAGCCCGCGATTCCCGCTTCCTGGACCCTGGAAAATGCGTTTCCGAATCCTTTCAACGGAGGCACGTCCTTCGCCGTCAACGTTCCCCTATCCCCGGGCACAGGCGGAGCGATGGCTGTCCGGATTCTGGACGCCTCAGGCCGCACGATCCGGTGCATTCAGCACATCGGACTCCGGGCAGGCCGCACTGTTCTCCAGTGGGACGGAACGGCCGATTCCGGAATGCCGGTCGCCAGCGGTGTCTACATCCTGACCGTGACAGGACAGGGACTGCGCGCGTCCCGCAAACTCGTCCTGGTCCGCTGAAGCGGCGACCCGCACCGGGCCCGTCCATATAGGAACTCTCAATAAATGCTTCAATCCATCAAGCGTCTCACGCGTCATTCCGCGGTTTACGGTATCGGCCACATCGTGAGCCGGTCCATCAGTTTTCTGCTTCTGCCCATACACACGAACTGCCTTCCGCCGGACCAGTACGGCCGCGCCACCCTCCTTTTCTCCACTCTGGCCATACTGCAGGTGCTGTTCAGTTACGGCCTGGACGTGGCCTTTCTCCGCTTCTTCATTCTCGGCGCGGACCGCAGGGAGAAGGAGCGGGTGTTCAGCACCGCGTTCTGGATGATTTTCATCACAGGCGTGATTTTCTCCTGCATACTCCTCCTGAATCCCGGCTTTTTCTCCGGCATCGTGTTCCGCTCGGATCGCTTCGCGACCCTGATCCGGCTTTCCGCAGGCATTTGCCTCGCGGACGCGCTCCGGCTGCTGCCTTTCCTGACCCTGCGGGCTGAGGAAAAGCCCCTGGAATTCGTGCTCCAGAACTCGTTCAACATCGTTGCCACTCTGGTCCTCAATATTGTGTTCGTGGTCCGAATGGGTATGGGCATCGAGGGTATTTTCTGGGCGAATCTGATTGCTTCGGTTCTGACCCTCATTTCAACGGCCCGGCTGTTCATCCGCTGGCTGAGGCCGGTTTTCTCCAAACCCGTGCTCGCGGAACTGATGCGTTTCGGCATTCCCTATATTCCGTCCACTTTGGCCGTAGTGGTCATGGACCAGATCAGCCGGTTCTTTGTGGACAGAATGATCGGTCCTGAGGCGAACGGGCTGTTCAGCGCGGGCGCCAAGTTCGGCATGTTCATGTCTTTGGTCGTGGCTGCTTTCCGTTTCGCCTGGCATCCCTTTTTCCTCTCAACCGCGAAACAGGAGGATGCGCCTGCTGTGTTCGGTCGGGTGCTGACCTATTTCGCGGCTGTGACCGGATTTCTCTTCCTGTTATTCTCTCTATTTATAAGGGAAATCGGGGGAATTTCGCTATTCGGCTTCAGACTGATCGGGACTGAGTTCGAATCGGGCTTGTCGATCGTTCCGCCTATCTTGCTTGCCTACGTGTTTTACGGCGCGTACGCCAACTTTATCGTGGGCGTATACCTGAAGAAGAAGACCGCATGGCTTCCTTTCATTACAGGCACAGGCGCTTTGGTCGCTGTCGCAGGCAATATCCTTTTAATTCCCCTGTTCGGCATTTATGGAGCGGCCTGGTCCATCACTCTGGCTTACGCGGTGATGGCCTGCCTGTTGTGGGCTGTCAACCGCAAACTGTATCCGATACCTTATGAATGGGGCCGCATTCTAAAAATCGCCGCAATTACGGCATTCCTCTACATACTGGGAACCTTCACGCCTGCCGGACATTCAGTCTGGCTGAGAGTGTGCCTTCTATTTGCCGCTCTGCCTATGCTTCTGGCTGTCCGGTTCTTCAAACAGGGTGAAATCCGGACTTTCGGGAGGTGGATGCAGCGATTGAAGGGATGACGGATTGTTCAATTGGAACCTTGTGAATTAAGTTCATTAACCCGGACACGCCCCATGCGCAACCTCCTTTTCCTCTCCTATTATTTCCCGCCCATGGGCATGGGCGGTGTTCAGCGGTCAGTCAAGTTTGTCAAATACCTGCCTGGGTTTGGATGGCACCCGATCGTTTTGACCATAAAGGACGTGCGGTATCACGGTCATGACCGGTCGTTGGAAAAGGACATTGAAAAAGCACGGGTGATACGGACAGGATCCCTCGATCCGCTGCGCCTGGCTTTTCTCGCCCGGGGTTCGTTAAAAGCAGGCACCGGTTCGGCCGGCAACGCGACCCGCGCAATCAACCGTGCCGTTCTGCCGTGGATTTTCGTTCCGGATTCAAAAATCGGATGGGTGCCTTTCGCGGTACGAGCGGGCAACCACGCGGCTGAAAAAAACAGGATAGAGGCTGTATTCACGACTTCGCCTCCGCATTCCAGCCATCTGGCAGGATTCCTGCTGAAGCGTCGGCTCAAAATACCCTGGGTCGCGGATTTCAGGGACAGTTGGATCCGGGAGAACTTCGACCGGGTTCCCACTCCGGCCCACCGGGGAATGAATGTATTTCTGCTTCGTCTCGTACTCAAACATGCGGACCGTATCACCGGAGTCTCATCCCGAGTGCTCGAGGACATGCGGTCCCTGAGCCGCAGGAAGGAAGCGGATTTCATCTGGAATCCGAACGGATTCGATCCCGAGGATTTCCGGGATTTCAGGCACGAAAGATCGGACCGGTTCCGCATCACGTACAGCGGCACGGTCAATTCCGTTCAACCTCCCGACGCTCTTCTCGCGGGCGCGGGCAAGGCGATATTCAGGGAACCCGCATTGCGGAAAGTACTGGAAATCCGCTTCGTGGGATCGGTTTCGGACGTGGATCTGAACGGCATGATTCGCGGTTATGGATTGGAAGGACTCGTGAAACAGACTGGATACGTCCAGCACGCGGAAAGCCTGAAGTATCTGTCCCGTTCGGATGCGCTCCTGTTGGTTCTTCCTTCGGATTCGGGTGCGGGCGTCATTCCGGGAAAGCTGTATGAATATCTCGCTTCCGGTCTTCCCATACTCGGGGTTCTCCCCTCAGGCGAAGCTGCCGGGATCATCGAAAGAAGCGGGAGAGGGCTCGTCTTCCGTCCGGGGGATACGGAAGGTATCGCATCCGGCCTGATCCGGCTGTTCCATGAGTGGAAGATGGGAAAGGGGAAACGCACCGGGGGATATCGGACGGACACCTGGACGGAACAGTTCAGCCGCGAACGGCAGACGGAGAGGCTGGCGGGGATTCTGGATGATCTGGTTTTGTAATGTGGGCTCAAGGCCTTCGGGTTGTTGCCGTTGGGAATAAAAAAAGGTGGGCCTGCGGCCCACCCTACGAAAATCGAAATAGATCAACTCCGTTATACGTTAATCACCCCGTTCTCCACGATACGCTTGCCGTCCACGTCGAGCGTGGGCTTCAGCAGAATGCCGTCGAGGTGAAAGGCCGCCGCGGTCTTTCCGTCGAAGGTCTGGCTGTCCCCGAACGCCACATGCGCGGTGCCCAGCACTTTTTCATCCTCCAGTGTGACCCCGGTCAGAACGGCATACGGATTCGTGCCCACGCCGATCTCCGCAACCGTGCGGCCGGGTTTGCCCTGCTTGCGCATGAGCATTTTCAACTTGTCCGCTTCCTTGCCGCCCGAGATTCTCTGCACGCATCCTGCCCGTACCGTCACGCACATGGGACGGGTCAGCGGGCCGATGTCCGGGAACGATCCGTCGATCACGACATGCCCGTTGACGCTTTCCGGAATCGGGGACACACTGCCCTCGCCTCCGGGCGCGCATGCGACCGACCCGGGCTCAGCTGCGATTCCCGTGTCCGCCAGGCCCCGCATGCGCGCGATGGAGAACTGAAGCGAGGTCCCGGCGGGCGTGGTCAGGACGCCCTGTTTTCCGATGGTGAAGATGTCCGCGATTTTACGGCTCTTCTCGACAATGGCGGTGTACTTGCCGGTCATCGTGCGGCAAAGGGCTTCCGGAGTCGCGCCCGGGAGGCAGAGAAAGCGGGTGCCGTGCCGGCTGGCCTGCCGCCTCGCATCGGTGTGGAGCCAGGACCGCCGCGTCAGCAGGATCACCGCGTCGAACTCGGACATCAGGGCGATCAGGCCCTTGGATGATTCAGCGTAGGTTTCCGGGTCCGGAGGCAATGTCAGCAGGCAGGTCCCGGTCGTCGAGGTCCGGAGCGCCTCGTGGAAAGCCCGGGCCAGTTCCGCGCGCGTTTCGTCGCAGAGCACCAGCACGCGTTCATCCCGCGAAACAGAGAGGCAGTCCCGTATCGCGGACCACACCGCATTCTTCAGCGACACCATCGATTCACCCCTGATGGCCCGGCGGCCGGCCGCCGGGCCGTGAGCCCGTCCGTGTTCCGCTTTTACCGCTTTCTGCCGGCTGATCCGGATTTCAGCGCGCGTAGCGGCGCGCCGATCATCAGGACGCCCAGCAGGCCGAATACCAGCAGGCCCAGCCACCAGAAACCCTGGAACGACTCCGAGATGCCGAGCTTGATGTTGAGGACGACAAATGCGGCAAGCAGAATGCCGACAAGCGCCTCTCCGGCGATCAGCCCGGACGCGACCAGGAGTCCCGTGTTGTCCACGGTCTCGCGGTCCTTATCGCTGCGGATGCGTTTTTTCGCGAGCGTGTCGGTGAGGTACTTGAACAGACCGCCGATGAAAATCGCGGCCGTGGTGTTGAACGGCAGATACATGCCCACGGAAATGAGCATGGGGGAGGGGGAATTGATGAGTATCATCGCGGTCGCGAACAGCATGCCCGCGATGATCAGGGGCCAGGCCATTTCACCGCCGACGATGCCCTTGGCCATCATGGACATGAGCCCGGCCTGGGGCGCGGGCAGAGCCTCGCTGCCGATGCCGTTCGCCTTGTGGAGCAGCATGATCGGGAGCACCATGACCAGCGCGGCCGCGACCACGCCGATCAGGCCGCCGACCTGCATTTTCCAGGGCGTTCCGCCGAGCATGTACCCGACCTTCCAGTCCTGCAGCATGTCGCCGGCCACGCCGGCCACACAGCAGACCACGGACGCGATGCCGAGAACCGCGGCCACGCCGGGATCGCCCTTCATCCCGACCATCACCATCAGCAGGGCGGCGATCAGGAGCGTCGACAGGGTCAGGCCCGAGATGGGGTTCGAGGAACTGCCGATGATGCCGACCAGGTAGCCGGCCACGGCCGCGAACATGAATCCCGCGAAGCCCATGACGATCGCGGCCAGGGCCGCGGATCCCCAGTTGTGGCTGAAGCTCTGGTAGAGCAGGACCATGCAGAAAATCAGGACGCCCACGGAAATCAGAACCAGGCCGAACGGAAGATCCTTGTCGATACGCGATGTCTTTTCCCCGCCCTTACCCGCCTTGAGAATGTCCTGAATGCCATGCTTCAGGCCGCTTGCGAGGTTCTTGCGCATTTTGAAGAGCGTATAGAACGCGCCCACGAGCATGCCCCCCACGGCGATCGGCTTGACCGTGGCGTTGTAGGCGGCTTTCGCGACCGCGGTCCATCCCGCGACATCCGCGAAAGGCTGAAGATCGCCTCCCATGATGAGCAGTACCACGGGCATCAGGAAGAGCCATCCGAAAACGCCGCCGGAGAAATTGATGGCCGCCAGCCGGAATCCGATGATGTATCCGACGCCCAGGAAAGCCGGAGACGCGGCCGGAGACTGGAGCAGCATGCCGCCGGTGTATCCGAATTCCGCCTTGGTTGCGTCCGCGGACTGGAGAATGCGGCTTTTCGAATCCAGCAGGCTGATCTTGGAGGCCGGGAAACGGATGAAGGAGGTCAGCATGTCCCGGATGAGCTTGAGGCCGTTGTCGTTCCGGAAGAATTCAATGAGCGCGGCCACGCCGAGGGAGCTGAACACGTAGGCGGCGCCGGTCTGGCCGCCCTGTCCGGCCTTGACGATTTCCGCGCAGGCCTTGCTCTCCGGATAGGGCAGGGACGTGTCGCGGATCATGGTTTTGCGGAGAATGATCACGAGCAGTACGCCCAGCACGCCGCCCGCGAGCATGAGGAGAGTGCTCTTGGTGTAGCTGAAGCTGTCCCACACGCCGGATATGACGAACGCGGGTATGGTGAAAATGGCGCCTGCCGCGAGCGCCTCGCCGACGGCCCCCGTGGTTCTGGCGAGATTCTCCTCGAGAATCGTTCCCTTGTTGCGGAAGAGCCGCAGAGCGAACATGGAGATGACCGCGGCCGGAAACGTCGCGGCCACCGTCATTCCGGCCTTGAGTCCGAGATACGCGTTCGCGGATCCCAGAAGCATGGCCAAACCCACGCCGATCAGTATGGAACGGAGAGAGAATTCGCGCATTTTGGAGGATTCCGGTACGAAGGGTCGCGATGTTTTGGGTGCGGATGGTTTCGCCTTCATGGGGCCTTCTCCTCGCTGTTCAGGGGGTGAAAAACGGGTTTCGGAAGGGGGAAAAATCGTTTTAACATAACGGGAAAACCTATAAAAGTCAAGGGTTTTCTCGTTTCAGGCCGGATTATCCGGTTGACTTTCTATTAAAAAATCGTATATTATTAGGTTAACTTTCACGAAAACTGTCATTTAAGGAAAAAGCGCCCCTCATGGCCCTGCGGGACATCACTCTGGGACAATACGCGCCCCGGAATTCACCGGTTCACAGCCTGGATCCGCGTTCCAAAATTCTGCTTTTCGGAACGGCCATGACGCTCTGCCTGCTGCTGCGTAACGGCCTGGTTCTGAGTTGTTTCGGACTGGCAGGCCTCGCGGTTTTCCGGCTGGCCGGGCTCTCTCCGGCTATCGCTTTCCGGAACATCCGGTCCTTCCTCTGGCTTTTCGGCCTGACTTTGCTGATACACGCATTCACGACCGAAGGGACCGCGTGGCTCCGGCTTCCGGGCGGAATCGGGACCATGACCCGCGAGGGATTGGCGCACGGACTTTTCTATTCTCTCCGCATCGCCGTGCTCCTGATTTTCGCGAACGGCCTGACCCTCACCGCTTCTCCGATGGAATTGACGGATGCAATTGAAAGATTCCTGAAGCCTTTCCGGCGCTTCGGAATCCCGGCCCACGAAATCGCGCTGATGATCTCGATCTCCATCCGGTTCATACCGCTTCTGATCGACGAGGCCGAC
The DNA here is from genome assembly GCA_963736115.1 of uncultured bacterium. GTDB lineage: Bacteria > Zhuqueibacterota > QNDG01 > QNDG01 > DTFT01 > JAFGAX01. The sequence continues at coordinate 95,954 of CAVTNR010000028.1, read as the reverse complement.
CGCATCCGCAAGGCCCAGTTGTCCAGGGGAGCCCGGACCGGCGGTTCGCTTCAGACCCGGATACGCGGCGTTTTCCCGGTCGTCATACCGCTTTTTGTGTCCAGTTTCAGGAAGGCCGGGGATCTGGCCATGGCCATGGATGCGCGGTGCTATCAGGGCGGAGACGGCCGCACCCAGTTCCGGCCGCTGGCTTTCAGGCGGCCTGACCGGATGGCGCTCGCTGCAGCGTTCTGTATCGCGGCCGCTACTCTCACCGCGGACGCGCTTCTCGTGCGACCGTCTTTTTTCTCCGCGGGATGAGGCTTGAACCGCACCTATAAACTGGTGCTCGAATACGACGGGTCGGATTTTCACGGCTGGCAGCGTCAGCCCGGAGACCGCACCGTGCAGGCGGAATTGGAAGCGGCGCTGGGGCGCCTGTTCGGCGGTCCGGTGCCCGTCACCGGCGCCGGTAGGACGGACGCCGGCGTGCACGCGCTCGGACAGGTGGCGAGCTGCAGGGCTGAGGACAAGTACCCTCTGGAAACGGTACAACGCGCCCTGAACGCCATGCTGCCGGCTGACATCCGCGTCCGGTCCGTGGAAACGGCGGAGGACGGTTTCGACGCGAGGCGGCGCGCCAGCCGCCGCGTTTACCGGTACGTGCTCTCGCGTGCGCCACTGGCCGTGGGAAGACAGTACGCCTGGCATCCCCGATGCCGTTTCAATGTGGAGGCCATGGCGGCCGCCTCCGAATGTCTGAAGGGGCTCCACCGCTGGACGGCTTTCTGCAAGCGGGACCCGAAAGAGGAGCGGTACGAATCGGAAGTGCATTCGGTGCGGTGGGAGGCGGAGGCGGACACGGTGAAGTTCGAGATCGCCGCCGTGCGGTTCTTTCACCACATGGTCCGGATTCTCATCGGCACGCTGGTCGAGGTGGGCAGGGGCGCACTGACGCCGGCCGATTTCCGCGCTGTTCTGGAATCCGGAGACCGCGAAAAGGCCGGGCCCACGGCTCCGCCGCAAGGCCTGTTTCTGGTCCGCGTGGAATACTGAGTCACATGAACGATTATCGGAAAAGCAGTATGAATCTGTCAGCGAGCGCATTCCCCGCGGCTTGCCTTCAACCAGAAGGCATAGAATCGATTGGTCCCGCGAAGCGGGGCCGCGGGGTAAGCGAGCGAATATCAGATGTCTCTTCTCTACAGATAGAAGATTCCCCGCCGCTTGCGGCGGGGAGCTTCAATATTCGCTCATTTAAAAGTTTCCTGACTGTGGCTGCCCTGATGGTCCTCGCCTGCGGCCGGAAGTCCGGACCGCAGGCCCTTCCGCCCGCAGCCGGGCAGGCCGTCTACGCGCAGACCCGGGCGGACCTCAACGACGCGGTCAGCCAGTCGCGGCAAAGCGCCATCACCCGGGCTGTCGCGGATGTCAGCCCTGCCGTGGTTGGCATCAACGTGACCCAGATTCAGCGGGTCGAGACGTCGCCGTTCGATGATCCGTTTTTTCGCATGTTTTTCGAACCCCGCGAGATGACCCAGCGGGTTCAGGGGCTCGGGTCCGGTTTCCTGATTTCACGGGACGGCTACGTTCTCACGAACGAACACGTGGTCCACGACGCATCTGAAATCATCGTGACGACCACGGACGGGAAGCAGTACACGGCCGAGCGCGTCGGAGCGGATTTTCTGTTCGACGTCGCCCTTCTCAAAATCAAGGGGACCCGTTTCCCGTTTATTCCACTGGGCGATTCGCGGGATATTCTCATCGGCGAATGGGTGATCGCCCTGGGCAATCCGTTCGGCCTGTTCGACGTCAATTCCAAGCCGACGGTCACCGTCGGCGTCGTCAGCGCGATCGGCATGAATTTCAAGGGCGAACTGCGCATCGCCGGCCGCTCGTACGGGGACATGATCCAGACGGACGCGGCCATCAACGGCGGAAACAGCGGCGGCCCGCTCGTCAACAGCCTGGGCGAGTGCATCGGCATCAACGCCTTCATCATTTCGGGCAGTAATTACGAAAAGACCTCGATCGGCATCGGATTCGCGATTCCCATACACCGCGTCAAGGCCATTCTGCCCGCCCTGAAGACGGCCGGACGCGTGGAGCGCGAGTCGTGGACCGGCATCGGAATCAGGGAGCTGAGCGCGGCCGAAGCCATGCGCCTCGGCATCTCCAGCCGTGACGGGGTCCGCATCGAAAGCATACGGACCGGAAGCCCGGCCGGACGTTCGGATCTGCGGCCGGGGGATGTCATAATCACTATCAACCAGAAGCCGGTTCGCGGCGCGGACGCCTACCGGAATTTCACCGAGCTGTTCGACCCGGACGCGGTAACGCCCGTCGATTTGGGGATTTTCCGGAACGGAAGGCTGTATCGGCTGGTACTGAGCCCCAAACCGGGGACGGAGGAGCGCTGACGTGATCGACCGCTACACCCTGCCCGAAATGGGCGCCGTCTGGAGCCTGGAGAACCGCTACCGGAAATGGCTGGATGTGGAGCTCGCGGTGTGCGAGGTCCAGGCCGGCCGCGGCGTGATCCCCGCCGGGGCGATGGACGTCATTCGGACCAGGGCCGGATTCGACCCGATCCGGATCGCCGAAATCGAGGAAACGGTCCAGCACGATGTCATCGCTTTTCTCACCAGCGTGGCCGAGAAAGTCGGACCCGAATCCCGGTTCATCCATATGGGCATGACCTCGTCGGACGTTCTGGACACGGCCACTTCGCTTCAGCTCGGGGAGGCGGGACGGCTCCTGCTTGGCGGCTTGGAGGGGCTCCGCGAACGGATCGGCCGCAGGGCACTGGAGCACAAGGACACGGTGTGCATCGGCCGCACGCACGGCGTGCACGCGGAACCCATCACCTTCGGCCTCAAACTCGCCCTGTGGTACGACGAAATCGGCCGGTCGATCGGCCGGCTCGAAGCCGCGGTCGAGAGCGTATCCGTCGGCAAGATTTCCGGCGCCGTCGGGACATTCGCCCATCTGGATCCGGAAGTCGAGGAGGAGGCTTGCGGCCGGCTGGGGCTTCGTCCAGCGCCCGTGTCGAACCAGGTCGTCCAGCGGGACCGCCATGCCGAGTACCTCGCCGTCCTGGCCGTGCTCGCAGGCACGCTCGAAAAGATGGCGGTCGAGATCCGGCATCTCCAGAGGACCGAAGTGCTCGAGGCCGAGGAATACTTCTCCAAGGGCCAGAAAGGGTCCTCGGCCATGCCCCACAAACGGAATCCCATCGTCTGCGAGCGAATCGCGGGCCTGGCCCGCCTGATGCGCTCCTACGCGCTCTGCGGAATGGAAAACCAGCCCCTCTGGCATGAGCGGGACATCTCTCATTCCTCGGTCGAGCGCGTGGTTTTTCCGGACGCCAATATTCTGATGCATTACATGATTTCCAAGACGTCGACTTTGATCGAAAAGCTGGTGGTTCATCCCGGCCGCATGCTCGAGAACCTGGAAAAAACCGGCGGCCTGGTTTTCTCCCAGACCCTGCTTCTGGCGCTGGTTGCGAAGGGCCTTGTGAGGGAGGAAGCGTACCGGATCGTTCAGGATCTCTCGATGGAATGCTGGAACAGCGGCGCGTCCTTCAGGGCGGCCGCGGGCCGTCACCCGGAGATCCTGAAAACGCTGACGCCCGCTGAAATCGGGGCCTGTTTCGACCCCGGCGCCCAGCTTCGCCATGTGGACAGGATTTTCCGGAGGGCCGGCCTGATCCCCTAGCGACACGGCGCGATTCGTCCTGTCGGCGGATTTATAACGAGGGAGGTTCGCTTTGGACATTCGAAAAGGGAAAATGCTGCAGGAAGGCAGGACCAAGCGCCTGTACGCCACGAACCGGGACGACGCGGCCCTTCTGGTGTTCAAGAACGAGACCACGGCCGGGGACCGCAAAGAGCCCGTCAAAGGGAAAAACCTGGGCAAACATGCCTGCACCATCTCAGGCCATCTGTTCCGATTTCTGGAGAATTATCATATCCCGACCCATTTCGTTTCCGTTCCCAGGCCGGGTGAAATGGCGGTGCGAAGGCTGGACATGATCCCGCTCACGGTCTGGGTCTGGAACGCGGCGTCCGGAAGCCTGTGCAAACGTTACGGATTCGAGAAGGGCAGGGCCTTCGAAACGCCCCTGCTGGAGTGGACCTGGAAAAATCCGGCCCTGCATCATCCAATGGTTCAGGCGGACCACATCCAGATCCTCGGCTTGGGCCGGCCGGAACAGATTCAGGAGATGGACCGGCTCGCCCGAAAGGTCAATGTGGTGCTCAAGGATTTCTTCGGACGCCGGAATTTACGGCTCGCGGATATGGTTCTGGAATTCGGCATGCGGAACGAAACCCTGGCGCTCGGCGACGAAATCAGCCCGGAAACCTGCCAGCTCTGGGACGCGGATGCGGACGGACGGCTGGACATGTCCCATTTCCAGATCGGCAAACGGGACGCGGACGAAGTGTTCGAAGATCTGGCCGGGCGCATCGAGGTCCGGTGACAGACTCCGGACCGGGAAGCGTCCCGCGCAGAGGCGTTGTTCAGAAAATCTCATTGATGATAGGAGGACGGTTGTTCAAGGAATCATTGCCCGCGCTGGCCGCGTGGGCGGCTGGTGCGCTCCTCATGTGGGCGCTGTTCCGGTTCACGCACTGGAGGGTTTTCATTGTTGCGGGAGCGGTCTTCGGCCTGCTCCTGGTGTTCACGTTGTATTTTTTCCGCGACCCGGAACGGATCGTTCCGGAAGGCAGCCACCGAATCGTCTCCCCCGCGGACGGGCAGATTGTGGACATCTCCGAGGTGGAGGAGGCGTCCTTCATGGGCGGGAAGGCGGTCCGGGTGGCGATTTTTCTCTCAGTCTGGGACGTGCACGTCAATCGTGTTCCCGTGGACGGCCGCGTCACCTATTGTTCATACCGGAAAGGCGAATTCCGCAAGGCCTTTGAGCCCGAAGCATCGGCGGTCAACGAGCGCATGGAGATCGGTATCGAGAGCCCGGCCGGCCGTTTTCTCGTACGCCAGATCGCCGGCATCATCGCCCGCCGCATTGTCTGCCGCGTCCGGGAGGGGGATGCCGTCGACCGGGGGGCGCGCTTCGGCATGATTAAATTCGGCTCCCGGACGGAGCTGTTTCTTCCCGCGGGTGTTACCTTGCGGGTGAAAACCGGGGAACGCGTGAAGGGGGGAGAAACCATCATAGGAGAATTCCTGAATGCATCCTAGAACCACGGCCATGATTCCGAGCACCTTCACTTTTCTGAATCTGTTCTGCGGATTCTTTTCCATCCTGCAGTCCATCGAGGGCAATTTTCACGTTGCCGCCTGGCTGGTCGTCATCTGCGCGATCATCGATGCGGTTGACGGACGGCTGGCGCGATGGACGGGCGCCGAGAGCCGTTTCGGCCTCCAGCTGGATTCGCTCTGTGATATCGTTTCGTTCGGGCTGGCTCCGGCCGTTTTTCTGCACCAGGCCGTTTTCGTCCCCCTGCATCCGATGATCGGCATCCCCCTGAGCTTCTTCTTCCTGTTCGGGGGCGCCTACCGTCTGGCGCGGTACAACGTGATGAACGCCGAAGTCGAGGATCATGAATATCTGGGGCTCACCATCCCCATCTCAGCCATGACGGTCACGACTTTCTGGCTTTTCCAGAACGCTTGGTTCGGTTCCAACCCGCTGCTTCCCTGGTTTTTCATCGCGGTGGCGGTTCCCCTCCTGATGATGAGTACCATTCCCTATAACTGGCCGAAAGTGAACTTCCGGATCGACCGATGGCAGAGCATCAAGTCGATCCTGGTTCTCGCCGGCCTGTGCCTGGCTCTGTCCTTTCCGGAGCGGACCTTGTTCCCGATGTTCTGCATCTTCATCGCGTCCGGCATTCTGCAGTGGACCGCTTCCATCGCCCGGGGCGAGGAATCCTTTATCAGTCTGTTCATCGCGGACAGCCGCAGGGAATCCTGACCGGGAAAGGAAAACCGCATGTTCGGTCCCGTGGGCATGGGGGAACTGCTTCTCATTCTGCTGATCTTCCTGCTGTTGTTCGGCAGCCGCGAACTGCCCCAGGTGGCGCGCAAGCTGGGAAAAGGATACCGCGACCTGCAGCGGATGACTTCGAACGCGCGAGAGGAAATGCGTAAAATCATCGACGAAAACGACGCTGATGAAAAAAAGAAACTGAAAGGATGAACCGGCGGCGGCAAGCGTCCGTCCGTCGGAGTCCGCCATTGAGAGGAGACCCAATGCCCAGTTTAGGCGTGCCCGAACTTCTGATCATACTTCTGGTGGTGCTGCTCCTGTTCGGATCGAAGAAGATCCCGGAGCTGGCGCGGGGTCTGGGTAAAGGCATCCGCGAATTCAAGGATGCCACAAAGAATCCCGATCCGGACGACCGGAAAAACGACGATTCTGCCAAGCCCTGAACGCATGTCACGACAGCCGACCCCTGATTTTCCCCGGGATTATTCCGCTGTCCGCGAAGACGTTCTGTCCGGTACAATCCGGATAGAGACGCTGGCCGAGCATGCGCTCCGGCTGGCCGAACACGGCGCCGGATTGAACGCATTCACATCCCTATGCCGCGATCAGGCGCTGGAAGACGCGGCCGCCGCGGACCGGGCCGTGGCCGCGGGTTGTCCCGGCCGTCTGGCGGGCTTGATATTGGGGGTCAAGGACCTGATCGCCATGGAAGGCCTTCCAACCACCTGCGGCTCGCGGATGCTGGAGCGATACGTCTCGCCGTACACGGCCACGGCTGTCCGGCGTCTGAGATCGGAAGGAGCGGTGGTCGTCGGCAGGACCAACATGGACGAATTCGGCATGGGGTCTTCCAACGAGAATTCCGCATTCGGCCCGGTCCGGAACCCCGCGGATCCGGAGCGGACGCCCGGAGGATCGAGCGGCGGATCCGCGGCCGCGGTCGCGGCCGGCGTCGTCATGGCCGCGTTGGGCACGGATACAGGCGGTTCCGTGCGCCAGCCCGCGGCGCACACGGGAACGGTCGGACTGCGTCCGACTTACGGACGCGTCTCCAGGCACGGACTCGTGGCTTTCGCCTCTTCGCTCGATCAGATCGGCAGTCTTTCACGGACCGTGGAGGACACGGCGCGCATACTCGAAGTCATGGCAGGACCGGATCCTTTGGACGCGACCTGCTCCGGAGAGCCCGTCCCCAGCTACTCGGAGACCATCGGCCGGGAAATGACGGGGCTCCGCGTGGGATTGCCGAGGGAGTTTCTGGACGACGGCGTTGACGCGGACGTCCGGGCCGCGGTGGAGACCGCGGCCGGACGATTGGAACAGGCGGGCGGCCGGCTCGTGCCGGTTTCTCTCCCGCATGCCGCCTACGGCATCGCGACTTACTATCTGATCTGCACGGCCGAGGCGTCCTCGAACCTCGCCCGGTACGAAGGCGCCCATTATGGACTGCGGGCCGGAGAAGAGGACGGACTGGACACCATGATGGTCCGGACGCGCCATGCGGGTTTCGGGAACGAAGTCAAGCGGCGTATTCTGCTGGGGACATACGTTCTTTCAGCCGGATATGTCGAGGCCTATTACCGCAAGGCCCTGAAGGCGAGGACAATGATCGTCCGTGATTTCGACGACGTGTTCCGGAATTGCGACGTGGTGCTGGGACCGACGACGCCTACAACCGCTTTCCGTCTCGGAGAAAAAACGGACGATCCGATGGCCATGTATCTGTCCGACATATTCACGGTCACCGCGCCCCTGGCCGGACTTCCGGCCATATCCGTCCCTGCGGGCCGCGACCGCAACGGGCTTCCCGTCGGCGTTCAGCTGACCGGAAAGCGTTTCGGCGAAGAAGATCTGTTCCGCGCCGCCGGATGGCTGGAACGGCCGGCCGTGTCCGGAGGCGCCGCGTCATCCGGCAAGGGAGCGCATGCGTGAATCTGTCAGCGAACGCATTCCCCCGCTGCGCGGGACCAAGCAACAAGATAATTTCTCATTGAAGGCCCGCCGCTTGCCTTCAATACTCTAAAAATATAATAAATTGGTCCCGCGCAGCGGGCGGCGGGGAAAGCGAGCGAATATAAAATGATTTCTTCTCTACAGATAGAAGATTCCCCGCGGCTTGCCGCGGGGAGCTTCAATCTGGAATGCGTCACCATCGAGAAGCCGGAATCCGTCAATTTCATCCTGGGCCAGTCCCATTTCATCAAGACAGTCGAGGATGTGCACGAGACGCTGGTGCAGGCGGTTCCAGGCATCCGTTTCGGCCTGGCTTTCTGCGAGGCTTCGGGCCCGCGCCTGCTGAGGATCAGCGGAACGAGCCCTGAAATGACCCGCCTGGCGGAAACCAACCTGCTCCGCATCGGCGCGGGCCATGCCTTCATCGTTTTCCTCGAGAATGTCTTTCCGGTGAGCGTGCTTCCAGTGCTGCGCCAGGTTCCGGAGGTCTGCCGGATCTTCTGCGCCACGGCCAATCCCACGGATGTCATTGTGGCGCAGAACGAACGGGGAAGGGGTATTCTCGGTGTGATCGACGGCCAGTCCCCGCTCGGAACGGAAAAACCCGAGGATGTCCGGAACCGCATGGAACTGCTCCGGAAAATCGGATACAAGCTGGCCTGAGCCGGTGCCGAATCATGACCTCTCCATCTTCCATTCGGTTTAAATCCCGCTTCGCGTTTCTATCCGGAATTGCGATCTGGGCCGGTCTGGCTTTGTCCGGAACGGCCGCATCGGACCGCCCGCCCGTTTCCGAGGACTACCGGATTCCTCATGCCCGTTTCTCGGCGGACCTGGAAATCGCGCTCCGGAATGGAAGCCGGAAGGAAACAGCGGTTGTTTGCGGAAAAATCCGGGACAGGGGCGGATTCCCGGAATGGCTGATCGAATACGGCCGCCTTCTGCTGGATTCATGCCCTGAGAAAGCCGTTCTTTTCACCGGGTCCCTGGCGGACACGGATAGTGTGCTGTTCTGGCAATCTGTTCACGGATACAGGCGCGACGTCGCGGTCCTGCCCATGGGATTCCTGGACCGGCTCTGGTTCACGGATTCTGTCCGCAGGGAGCACGGATTATCCATGACGCCTGAAGCGGGGAACGCTTCAGATCAGCCTGCTCCTCCCGGATGCGCAGCAGGTGGTTATTCGAAGGAAGTCCTGGCCTGCTTTTTGTATATCCTGCGCAGCAACGTCAAATCCCGTCCTCTGTGTCTGTCAATGGATTTATCCCCTCATTTGCTCCGCCGGATGCTCCCGGATCTGAGAATACACGGTTTTATCTTTCAATATCAGGCATTTCGCGGGGATTATTCGGAAGCGGATGTGACCACGCACCGGCTTCTGCTCCATGCGGACGGATTCAGGGGGATTGCCGGTGAAAATCAGGTGAGATCCGATCTTGATTCTCTTCGCAGTCATTACCGGTTTGTTGCGGAGGATTTCCTGCTCCGGTCCGGAAACAGGCTCAGGCCGGCTGAGCGGAATCGGCTGATCGCTCTCATCCACGGTCCTTTTTCACCGTACACGGTGGATGCGGGGCCATCCGTTTCGAGGTTTGGAATCGGCGGAAGCCCACAGGAGCACTGACACATGGAACTCAAGGCTATTCAGGATGTTCTGGTCGATTTAAAAATCGACGGCTGGCTGCTCTGCGATTTTCACAACCGGGATCCGATCGCCTACAGCGTTCTGGGGCTCGATTCCGGAAAATTTACCAGCAGGCGGTGGTACTATTTCATACCGGCGAAAGGCGATCCGGTCCGGCTCGTACACCGCGTGGAACCCACGAAACTCGACGGTCTTCCCGGCCGCAAAACAGCCTATCTGGCCTGGACCGAGCTTCATGAAGAACTGCGTCGCATGCTCGATCCTGCGCCGAAGCGGATCGCCATGCAATATTCGCCGCTCAACAACATCCCCTACGTCTCCCTGGTTGACGCGGGAACAGTCGAACTCGTCCGCGGTTTCGGGCACGAAGTGGTTTCCTCCGCGGATCTGGTCCAGCTGTTCGAAGCCGTCATCTCGGAAGAAGGCTACCGGTCGCATCTCGAAGCCAGCCGCCTCATCCACCGGATCAAGGACGAAGCTTTCGACCAGGTGCGGGTGGCGCTCCGCGAGGGGAAACTCATCAATGAGTTCGAACTGCAGAAGTTCATCGTCCGGCGTTTCGGCGAGGAAAAACTGACCTGCATGGACGAATTCCCCATCGTCGGCGTGAACGATCATCCTGCGAATCCCCATTTTGAGCCTACGCCGTCGAACGCGCGTCTGATCCAAAAGGGAGACACCCTGCTGATCGACCTCTGGGCGAAGTTGGATGAACCCGGCGCGATTTTCGCGGACATCACCTGGTGCGGCTATGTGGGCGCCGAACCGCCGGCTGAGTACGAGAAGATTTTCGGCATCGCGCGGGACGCCCGCAACGCGGCCGTGTCCTTCGTCCGCAAACGTTTCGCCGAGGGCAGGCCTTGTTACGGATGGGAAGTGGACGACGCCTGCCGGCAAGTGGTCCGGGACGCGGGATACGGCTCCCGATTCATCCACCGTACCGGGCATTCGATCGGCGAGAATGTCCACGGCAATGGCGTGCACATCGACAATCTGGAGACCAAGGAGGAGCGCCGGCTGATCCCGGGCATCTGCTTCTCCGTGGAGCCGGGCATTTACCTTGAAGGAAAAATGGCGGTGCGCACCGAAGTGGACGTTTTCATCACGCTCGGCGGGGAGGTGGTGGTGGCGGGCGAGGAGCAGAACGAACTGATCCGGATCGAGGCATAAGGAGGCGGCATGACGTGGACTCTGTGGGTGATTCTGGCCTATCTCGTCGTTCTGATGGGATTCAACATCGTCCGTTCCCGCCGCGTGAAAACGAAGGACGATTTCATGGTCGCGGGCCGGTCCCTTTCCATCCGGGTCATGGTCTTCACTCTGATCTGCACGTGGATCGGATCCGGAACCTTCATTGCGGGCGCCGAATACGCCTACAAGGCCGGATTCAGCTCGCTCTGGCTTCCCGCGGGCGCCTGGCTCGGCATCGCGCTCATTTATTTTCTCGCGGCCAAGATACGCACTTTCGGCCAGTACACGATCGGCGACATCCTTGAAATCCGCTACGGCCGTTTCGCCCGGGTGTTCGGGGCCGTCGCGCTCATCATCGCATTCGTCACCATCGTCAGCTACCAGTTCCGCGCGGGCGGGTACATCCTCAACGTGGCCACCGAAGGCCGGATTTCCGTGGAGTGGGGGCAGGCCATCGCCGCCTTTTTCGTGATCGCGTTCACGGCACTGGCCGGCATGATGGCCGTGGCGTACACGGATCTGCCGAACGGCATCCTCATCGTGACCGCCTGCATCGTGGCCGTCCCATTCGTCGTCGCGAACGCAGGAGGCCTGGCGCAGGCGAAAGCGGCCCTGCCGGCCGGGCATTTTCAGGTGTTCAGTCCGGATTTCGGGGCCCATCCGGCACTCAAGGCGTTCGGCTACTTTCTCGCCACTTTAATGCTGCTCATGGGCATTCAGTCCATGTACCAGAAATTCTACAGCGCGAAAACCCCGAAGGATGCGCGTCAGGCGGTCGCCCTCTGGATCGTCGGCACGATCGTGGTTGAGATCGTGGTCGTGGTCATCGCGGTGTTCGCGGCCGCCCGGTTCTGGGGCGATCCCTCCAGGGATCCGGCCTCCATGGTGCTCCAGGCCGCGAAACACATGGTGCCCGCGCCGGTCGGGCTCCTGCTGCTCGCGGCCGCCTGCGCCGTGGTGATCTCGACGGGCATGAACTACCTGCTGTCGCCCAGCACCAATGTGCTGCGGGATATCCTGGAACCGTTCAGCAGGACCAAGCCTGACGCGTCCCGCTACGTCGCGATCCAGAAAATAGTGGTGGTGGTCCTCGGGCTGGCGGCGTTCGCGCTGATCTTCATCCCGACTGTCCTTCATCTGAACATCTCCGTCCTGAAGTACAGCTATTTTGCCTACACCATGTACGGAGTGTCAATTACGCCGGCGCTTCTGGCGGCCCTGGCCTGGAAACGGGCGACGCGGGCGGGGGGAGTTGCGTCGATCGTATCCGGCGCCCTGACCGCGTTGTTCCTGGAGATTGGTGTCCCTCTGGTTTGGCCCCGCGTCATGCAGGGCGATGATCCATGGGGCATTCCCTCGATCTTTCCGGCCCTGGCCGTGTCCGTTTTCAGCCTGGTGGCGGTCAGCCTGCTGACCCCGAAACCGTCGCCGGCCGAGCTGGTAAAACTTTTCCCGGCAAAGACTTGACAAAGCGGTTAATTTGTGTTATAATACGGTCCGTTGCGCGCCAGTAGCTCAATTGGATAGAGCGTTGGCCTCCGGAGCCAAAGGTTTTGGGTTCAACTCCCAACTGGCGTACAAAAGCCCTCGAGAGAGGGCTTTTTTTATTTTCTGGAACCGTCCGGTAGCGGCTCGGAACGGAAACGGAAAAGCCCCGCTCGGCCGGGGCTTTTCCGCAGAAGAGGCAAGGAAGAAGCGATTTCCGCCCGAAGGCGGACTCCCTCCCTCAGAAAGGATCGTTTTCGTTGCGGAGCGGCTGGCTGGAAGGAACCGGTATGTTCGGATTGGCGTTCCGCTCGTCGTTGCTGTAGTAGAGGCGGTGCGGAATCCGCGCAACCGGATCCCCGCCGCCGAACGGGGCCAGAACCGGACGGGCCGTCCGTTTCCAGTCGTTATAGACCTCGATGTTCAGGAACAGGGCGATATACTTTTCATGCATTACCGCGTCGAACAGGGCGTCGCCCGTCAGCCCGGATGCGTCGCCCAGGGATCCGGCATCGAAGGACCAGCGGGTTTCGATGCCACGCCGGACTTCATTCAGGAGGGCCGAGGCGCCGGTCTCGTCGCCTGAGCGGAAGGCGCATTCCGCCTGAATCAACCGGGTTTCCTCCCAGGACAGCAGATCGAATGAATGGGCCGGATTGAGAAAAACGGCGGTGCTCAGCATCGATGCGCCCACGTTCCGTTCCCCGGCAGCAGCGCCCGTATACTGCCCGTCGGCGTCGGGATCGAAATAGAGAGCCAGGCGGGGATCGTTTTTCGCCTTCAGCAGGTCCACCATGTGCTTGCCCGCCCGGATGTACGAGTCCCGCTGGTTCTGGTAGGTGTAATAGCCGAACTCCTCGTTCAGGCTGGCCGTATGCTTTGCCTGGAAGTTATCGGCCGGCGAAACGATGCCCCGGGCCGCCTGTTCCGCGGCCCGATCGTAATTGGCCGGATCCGTTTCGGCCCAGTGCATGTACAGTCTCGCTTTCAGCGACCGGCAGGCCGCGGCCCATTTCTGCGCGTCCCCGCCGTAATTCACGTCATTGACCGGACTGGAGGCGAGGGAAGTCCCGCGTTCGCCACTTTCCAGATCGGCGATAGCCTCGTCCAGAAGCGCCTGGAGCGCAGCATAGATGTCGTTCTGGCTGTCCAGCTTCGGCGTGGCCACCCTGGAACAGGCCTCCGAATAGGGGAAATCACCCCAGATGCTCGCGGCCATTCCGATGTTGAACGCCTCGTGGAATTTGGCGATTCCGGCATAGACCCGGTTCCCCGCGGCCTCCGTCCTGGCGCGGAGTTCCTTGATGTCCACCAGGCCGCCCTGAATGAAAACCTCCTCCATCTCATCCGCATGATCGGTTTCCACGACTTCGTATTCCGAAAGCGATCCCGTCTGCCGGTCGGTTCCGGCCAGGGACTGCATCCAGATTCCGAGCGTACGGGACAGGGATCCCTCCTGCAGGAAGTACGTTTTGACCTGAACGGCGTTGAACAGCTGGTCGACGGTGACATCGACGGCCCGGTTCGGATCTTTCTGAACCTCGGGCCCTTCCAGGAAATCCTTCGAACAGCCGGCCAGCAGAACGAGCGCCAGAGGCGCCATCCATCGGAAATTTTTCATGGGTCGTCCCTCATTTTTGGATTGAAGCGCCGGATCAATAGTTAAGACGCAGCGTGCACATGTAGGACCGCGTCTGCGGATTGTTGAAATAATCCAGACCGCGCCAGTTCTCGTTGCCCGAGATGTTGGTTTCCGGGTCGATTCCCGTGTATTTCGTCCAGGTGACCAGGTTGCGCCCGCTGAGACGGATATCGATGTCCGAAAGGCCGGTCCAGCGGGTGAGGGCCGGATGTCGCAGGTTGTAGGAGACGGCGACCTCGCGGAGTTTCACAAAGCTTCCGTCCTCGACGAACTGCGCGTCCGGACCGTTGAACGAATTGCCGAGACCGAAAGCGTACCAGGTGTCCTGGTCCAGGAAGACCGCGGTCCCGGCTCCGGGCCCAACGCCCTCAAAGACGTGCTGTTTCCCGCGGGCGAGGTTCCCCTGAAGGTCCGGATTCTCGATGTCGGTGCTCTCATGGGTTCCGAAGTATACCAGGGCGCCCTTGGTCCCGTTGTACACGTCGCCCCCCCGCTTGATGTCGACCAGGGCCGAAACGGTGAGTTTGTTGAACAGCCGGAAGCTGTTCCGGATGCTTCCGGTCCAGTCCGGGTTGGGATCTCCGATCACCCGGTCTTCCGGATCCTGGACCGGGAATCCGTCCTCGGCGACGTACAGGTCGCCATTCTTCCATCCCGTGAAAGCGTCGTCGATCGAGACCGCATTGCCGGACGCATCCGGTACCGTGCATCCGCGTCCGAATCGGACAAAATCGGCTCCACGGAAGATGCTCATGGCGTACCCTTCCTGGGCGTAGCAGGATGTCTCGAATCCCTGGATGAATATAAAATCGGCGCCGTCCAGACGCTCGACGCGGTTTTTATTCTTCGCCCAGACCAGGCCGAGGTCCCACTGGAAATTCGCGGTAGAGACGGGCCGGACGTCGAGATTAAGTTCGAGTCCCTTGTTCGAGATCAGTCCGCCGTTCTTCAACTGTTGCAGAAAGCCGGTGGAGGTGGCGACGGGAAATTGATAGATGACATCCTCCGTCCGGTTGTCGTAGACCGTGGCGCCGAGCCCGAGACGGCCGCCGAAAAAGCCCAGGTCGATTCCGGATTCCCATTCCTTGGATCGCTGCGGAAGGATGTCGTCGTTTCCGCGGATGAAAGTGCTATGGAAGCCGGGGAATCCGTAGGCGAAAGGCGTCAGCCCGCCGTTCGGCTGGATCCAGCTGTCCGTGTAGATGTCCGTGGAATAGGCGGTGATGGTGAGGTATGGATCGGGCTGCTGCCCGGCCTCGCCGTACGCGAACCGGATTTTCCCGAAGTCCAGGGGCGATTCGGTTTTTTGAAACATCCCCAGGTTGGTGAATTCCCAGGCCGCGCTTCCCTTGGGATACCAGTGCCGCTTTTTACTGCGTCCGAACGTCGAGGATCCGTCGTTCCGGAGACCCGCCGACAGGTAAAGCTGCTTGAACAGGTCGACGGAGGTCACGCCGAAGAAGGACTCGTCACGGACCAGTTCCTGGTACTCGTTCGGGAGAGACGTGGATACGTTGTCCAGCTGGTCGAATCCGGACGCGCCGATCTGTTCGCCGAACACGGAAAACTGCTCGAACCGCCTCTGGTTCCACTGGTGCCCGAGCAGAACGTTCAGCCGCATGTCCGCGGGGCTGAAATTCCGGGTGGCCTCGGCCGTGAAATGGCCGTCGGTTTCCTGAATGTTGAATATTTCGCGCGCGATGCGTCCGTCCGGATACGACGAACTTCCCTTGGGGAAGAGCGTCCGACGCTCGTCGCTCGAAAAATCGTTTCCCAGAGTGTAGTTCAGGTGGATCCAACGGACGGGATCGTAATCGAGTTTGATGTTTCCGAACGCGCGGCCCACTTTCGATGCGTTGATCTGCCGGTTTACGATGAAGAAGGGATTGTCGTAGCCCCGCGTGCCATTCTCCGAAACCGGATTCTGCAGCCGGTAGGAACGGTGGTACCCTTCGGCCGACAGATATCGGCTGTTGTCGAAATCCGGGGGCGTCCGCCACGCGCCGAGCAGGAGGCCGCTGACGTTGGATCCCCTCTGGATCCGGTCCGCGTTCGCGTCGCTGAAACTGAAGTTGCCGGACAACCGCAGATGATCATTGATGAACTGAGACGCGTTCAGTCGCGCCGCGTACCGGCGGTAACCCGAATTCCCCTTGATATAGCCGTCGTGGTCGTAGCGGCCCAGGGACAGGTAATACGCGGTTCTCTCGTTTCCGCCCGAAACCGATACATTGTTCTCGAATACGTGACCGGTCTCGAACAGATCCGTCTCATGGTCGTAGACGGGGACACCGGCATCCAGCTTCGGACCCCAGCTCCATGGGGACGTCGGGTCCGCCAGTCCGTCGACGCCCTGGCCCCAGGCCGACTGGAGCGGCTGTGTGCGATTGACCTTGTCCCAGGAATAGCTCATCTTGTACGAGAGCCGGGCGCGTCCCGCCTTGCCCTTCTTGGTCTGCACCATCACGACTCCGTTCGCGGCGCGGGACCCGTAGATCGCCGAGGCCGCCGGGCCCTTGAGGATCTCGATGGACTCGATGTCCTCGGGATTGAGATCCGAAGCGCGGTTGCTCTCCGAAACGCCGTCATGCCCCAGCGTGTTGTCGCTGAAAACAGATTCATTGCTGACCGGCGATCCGTCCACGACGAACAGGGGCTGGGTTCCGCCGGTGATGGAATTCGCCCCACGGATCCGGATGTAGGAGGCGGCGCCGGGCTCCCCGCTCTGGGAGGTGACTTCAACGTTTGCCACCTTGCCGTGCAGCGCGCTCACCACATTACCCTCGTCGCTGTTGACCACATCGCTTCCCCCGACTTTCGCGATGGTCACGCCGAGTTTCTCCTTCTCGACCCCGACGCCGAATCCCGTGATCACGACCTCGTCCATTTTCAGGACGTCCGAGACGAGCGTGAAATTCCGCACGATCGTGCGGGTTTCACCGAGATCGATCCGCGCAGTCGACTTTTTATAACCGATATAGCTGACCTCCAGCTCCGCGGTTTCGGCCTTGCCGATCGAACCCGGAACCTCGAACCGGTAATAGCCCTCCACGTCCGTGACCGCGCCGAGCCGCAGCGAACGGATCATGACATTCGCGGCGACCAGCGGGCGGCCGTTCTCGTCCGTGACCCGGCCGGACAGCGTTGCGTCTTCCTGGCCGAAAGCTGCGGTTCCCGCCGACCAGATCCAGAGAGCGATGAGTGCCATCCACTTCCGTTTCATCCATTCCTCCTTCCCGAAGGGGTTGAGACCGTGACACCGTGGAATATTCGGGAATAGAATATCAAACGGCGGGGCCAATCCAAACGGGAAATCGGCGAGCGGACGCTCCGGGATCCGGGCGGTCGCTGAAACGGGGGAAAGGGGGCGGGGTTGAACGTGCGGAGGAACGAAGGATCAAAAAGGCGAAGCCGTTCGGCGGTTTCCGGAACCGTTCGCAGAATAATGACGCCGCCGAACCGAATTTTTTGGCACTTTTTCAGGATTTAACGTACACTTATACAGGATGACGGCATCGGATAAAAAGCGAATCGGTTCCCGGACGGCCGGAAAGGCCGGACCGGAAGGCCGCATCGGCCCGGCCTTCTCCACCCTGTTCAACCGGGTGCGGAAGAAGGACCGGTTTTTCTGGATACTGAATCCGGCATACTGGCTCTTCTATCTGGTTTTTCTGAGCCTGGCCCATGCCTCGGCCGCCGGATGGCAGCCCAGGATCCTCTTCTGGTGCACGCTCATCGCCTGCGTCGGTTTCTCAGCCGGGTTCTGGATGCGATGGGTCTACTGCCGGGTCCGGATCGAAACCGTCCGGCCGGGTTCCGTCCTCATTCTCGTGCTGGCCGTCACTTTTCTCGCGGCGAATTACTGGTACGGCATCGATCTTCTCCTGGACGTCTTCATCAGGGAACCCGGGGACAAGGCGGCATCGGTCACCTGGGCCAATTATCTCACCTACCTTTTCTACTATGAGCTCCTGCTGGCCGGATGGAGTGTTCTGTATTTCGTCCTCTGTTTCTGGTTTGCCTTCTTCCATGAGCAGGAGAAGACGGCGCGGATCGGATCGCTTGCCCATCAATCCCAGATCCAGATGCTCCGGACACAGCTCAATCCGCATTTCCTGTTCAATGCGCTGAATTCCGTGCGCGCGCTGATTGACGAGAACGGGGAACATGCCCGCGACATGGTGACCGAACTGGCGGAATTCCTGAGGTATTCCCTCATCACGAAAAACGCGTCCGACATCCCGCTGGCGGACGAACTGGAGGCGCTCCGGCACTATTTCGCCGTCGAGAAGAAAAGGTACGAAGATAAACTCGAGGTCGAATTCCTCTCGGACCCCAGGGCGGAAGGATACCCCGTCATCCCCTTCCTGGTGCATCCGCTTGTGGAAAACGCGGTGAAGTACGGCATGAAGACAAGCCGGATGCCCCTGCGCATCCGGGTTTCCGCGATGACGGAAGACGACCGGCTGTCGATCGAAGTCTACAACACCGGCCGGTGGATCGTCCCGGGCTCCGGAATCGGAAGTGGAACCGGCACGGGTCTGTCCAACGTCCGCCAGAGACTGCAGGCGCTGTTCCCCGGCTGTCACGGATTCCGTATCGACCCCGAGAGCGAAGGCGTCCGTATCCGGATCGATCTCTGGTCCGGCCGGCCGCAGGATCGCGCGCCGGAGGCCGTCGTATGAGCGTCCTTCCGAAACGCGCCTCGCTTCCGGGTTTCTGGAGCCTTCAGGCTTTCGGCTGGTCTCTGTACTTCGCGGTGTACGCCTTTCACATGCTGCTCTTCCGCGGGGGCAAGAGCTCGAACCTGGTCCGGATGACGCTCGCCATGGCGCTGGGTTTCCTGATCTCGTCCGCCTACCGTCTCTGGGTCCGGAGAATCGACGTCAGGCGGACCTCCCTCGTCCGGCTTTCAATTCTCATCCTCCCGGCATCCGCGGCGGCCGCCGCCCTGTGGTTCTGGTCTGTCCGTTTCATCTCCCTCTCGATCGTCGAGGGTCCGGAAGCCTTTGCCGCCTGGGTCCGTCAGGGGCCACCGATCCGTTTTCTGTATCCGATGTTCATGGACTTTGTCTTATTCGTGATCTGGAGCGCCCTGTACGTGACCCTCAAACTCTGGTCCGACTGGAACCAGGAACGGAAGCAGGCCGAAGAGGCCTTGAAATCGTTCCAGGCGCACCAGTTTCAGACACTCTGCTATCAGATGAACCCGCATTTTCTTTTCAATGCGTTGAACGCGATACGGGCGTTGATCGGAGAGGACAGGCGGAAGGCAAAGCGCCTTGTCACCGATCTTTCAGAGTTACTCCGGCATTCGCTCGAAGGAGGCGGATCGGGCACGGTGACGCTGTCACGCGAAGTCGACGCCGTCCGACGCTATCTCTCCATCGAGGCCGCGCGATACGAGGACAAACTTGTATCGGCTGTGGACCTGGATCCGGCGGCCGCTGACTACCCGGTTCCGGTGTTTTTTCTGAATCCGCTTGTCGAGAGCGCGCTCCGGCAGGGCATGACTTCGTGCACGCTCCCCCTGCGTCTAACCGTTTCGGCGCAAATGGCCGGCGAGGGCCTGCAGGTGACCGTGCGGCAATCCGGAAGGTGGGCGGGGAACGGGGCGCCGCCGCAGGCGGACAATGGGGAGGCGAAGGTGCGCTGGGTGCGCCGCATGCTCGAAACCACCTATCCCGGCCGGCACCGGATCGGTTTCGACTGCGACGACGATGGAGCGCGATTGCGGGTCGAACTGTATAAAGGGATGGATGACCGACATGAAGAAAACGGCCAAAGCGCTGGTGGTGGATGACGAAAGGCTCGCCCGGAAGGACCTGATATCGCTTCTGGCGTCGCACCGGGACGTCCGGGTGGTGGGCGAAGCCCAGGACGTTCCTTCCGCCCTGGAGGCGATCGAGCGGTTGAATCCGGATCTGGTCTTCCTGGACATCCAGATGCCGGGGCAGTCCGGTTTCGATCTTCTGGACCAGTGCGATTACCAGGGGAGAATCGTGTTCGTCACGGCATTCGACGAATACGCGATCCGGGCGTTCGAAGTGAACGCCCTGGATTACCTGCTCAAGCCCGTGAATCCGGAGCGGCTGACGCGGGCTGTCGACCGACTGGAGCGGACGGATCCGCCCGGCGTCGAACCGGCCGCAGTATGGTCGACCGAGGATCGCCTGTTTCTTTCGGTCGACAATCGCCTGAGATTTTTACGAGTGGGAAGTATCCTCTGCATCCATTCCGCCGGGGATTATTCTGAAGTGGTCACCACGGACGGACAGAAGGGCCTTGTTCCGAAACCTCTCCGGGAGTGGGAACAGCGCCTGCCTGCGCACGCTTTCTGCCGTATCCACCGGTCCACCATCATCCAGATGGATCAGGTCGAACGCATCGAGGAATGGTTCAATTATTCGTTCCGCGTGCATCTGCGGGGGATGGACAAGCCCCTGGTGATCAGCCGGCGGTACGCATCGGTGATCCGGCACCGCTTCATCTAGCAGTGCGGACGGATCGGGCTGAACGTTTTTTCGTTATAAATATGTGATGAACGGGGCGGATGGACGGGCCGGCCCACGAAGCCTTTCAGAAGCAAAGGCGGGACGGTCGGCCGTCCGACGCCCCTGTTCTGCGTTTATCGGGGAAAAGGGGAAATCAGCACATCCGCGATGTCCCGGCGGTTCAGCAGGAGCATCACCAGGCGATCCACACCCAGCGCCATTCCCGCGCATGGCGGGAGACCCGCTTCCATGGCCTCCAAAAGTTCACGGTCCACCGGCGGTTCTGGCCCGATTTCCAGCCGCTTTTTATTGAGGTCTGACTCGAAGCGCAGCTGCTGTTCCGCCGGATCCGTGATTTCCGTATAGCCGTTGGCCAGCTCCAGCCCGGCGATGAACAGCTCGCACCGCTCCGCCCAGTGGGGGTCGTCCGCCCGCAGGCGAGCGTTCATCGCCAGGCAGGACGGGTAATCGGTGATGAAAACCGGTTTATCGAATCCGAGCCCCGGCTCCATCTTTTCCATGTAAATCCGCATGAACATCGTTTCCCAGTCGTCGTCCGGATTATGGAAGACGCCGAGGTCGGACGCCACGCGTCGGAGCCCGGCGGCGCCGGATTCGGGATCGAGATCCGCGCCGGTGGAGGCGCGGAAAAGATCGGCCATGCGGACGCGCGGCCAGGGTGGAGACATATCCACGATCCGGCCCCCGTACGGCACGGACGTCGATCCGGTCATCTCCACCGCGAGCCTGCGGATGAAATCCTCCGTTTCGTCCAGCAGGTCCGGAATCGAGACCCCCGTCCGGTACCATTCAAGCATGGTGAATTCCGGATTATGCAGGGCCGTGGTCTCACCGTCCCGGAACACTTTCCCCAGGAAATAGAGGCGTTCCGCTCCGGCGGCCAGCAGTTTTTTCATCGCATATTCGGGCGAGGTGTGCAGATAGAACGGTCTTCGAAGGCCGTCGATGGACGCGACCTCCACGGTCAGGGATCGGATGTTCGAATCGAGGGTGGGACAGGGGACAAGCAGGGGGGCTTCCGTTTCCAGGTATCCCCGGTTGTCGAAATCATCGCGGAGAAAACGTACCATGGCATGACGCGACCGGAACAGGGACCAGTCGAGGCGTCCGTCGAGGAGCCGGCGCCAGTTCGGATCCGTCATTCGGTCATGAGAAAGAGGCGTGCGAACACCTTTGCGTCCGTGAGCATGTTGGCGATGACGCAGGATTCGTTCGGCATATGGGCCGTATCCTCGATGGTCTGCCAGCAGACGGCCGGAAGGCCCGCCCGCCGGAAAAGGGATGCCACCGTCCCTCCGCCGATGCCCGTCGGCCGGGCGGTCCGGCCCGTCACCTCGCGGACCGCGCGGCTCAGGGCGAGCACGACGGGGGCGTCGACCGGAGTCGCGGGAGGCGCGGGCGCATCATTCGGGAATGTGATCTCAACGGAGACGCCGAAATCACGCTCGATTCCGTCCGTGATCCGCCGGATCACGCGTTTGACCTCCTTCAATTCGTATTCAGGCAGGATGCGGCAGTCGAAGAACACCACGTCCGAACCGGGGATGGTGTTGATATTCGGAACGTTTTCCTCCTTCCGGGTCGGCTCGAAAGTCGAAATCGGCGGCTCAAAAACCGGATCGGCGGAAGGGAACAGCCGGTGCAGTTCTTCCATGCGGACGACCAGGTTCGCGGAAGCCCGGTGGGCGTTGACGCCCCGGTTCGGCTCGGATCCGTGGCATTGCCGTCCCCGGACGAGGAAGCGGAGCCAGAGTATGGATTTTTCGGCCACCTCGATCATGGTCCCGTCCGCATTCCCGGCGTCCGGCACCACGATCCAGTCTCCGGGCCGGAAAAGCCGGGGATGCCGCTTCAACACATGACCCAGGCCGTAGGCCGAACCCAGCTCTTCGTCCGAGACGATGACGAGTCCGATGTTCGACACGGGCTGGAGACGCAGTTCCAGAAGCGCCCGCACCGAAAGAAGGGAGGAGACGATGCCCTGGTGATTATCCTCGACGCCCCGGCCGTAACAGCGTCCGTCCCGCACCGAGAGCTGAAATGGATTTCCGTCCCACTGGGCGAGGGCGCCGGGCGGAACCACATCCAGGTGCGAGAGAATCCAGACCGTGCGGCCGGTCCGGGAGCCGCGGAATGTGGCAATGAGATTCGGCCTTATCCCGGCTGGAACGCGGTTGTCCGGCGCGGGCGATTCAATCAGTTCGTCGCAAGGCAGGGCCCGTAGAACCGTTCGGACGAATTCAGCCTTTATTTCCTCGCCTTCGCCCCCCGATTCCGGGGCGACGGCAGGGATGGAGGTCAGGACGCGTTGAAGAGAGACGGATTCCGATTCAAGCGCATCAATTCGTTCGGTTACGGATTCGGAGGGAGCCTGCATGGGAAGTTCCTTCAAAGATGCGAGGGAGAACGGCCGTAGTGTACGAAAGAATTTCGCTAAATTCAACGGCTTTATTCGGTTCCGGGAGCAGACGCAACGTCAAAAAAATCTTGCCTTTTCGGAAATATTTTTATACATTGAAAAGATGGAAAATGCCCCAGTAGCTCAGAGGATAGAGCAGCGGTTTCCTAAACCGTTGGCCGCAGGTTCAACTCCTGCCTGGGGTACTCGGTCAGAGGGAATCGATCCTTCGAGGGACCATCGAACCTGTTACAGGGGGTTGGCATGAAGGCAAAGATACTGGTCGTTGATGATGTGGATACCATCGCCCGGGTCTATACGCGCTTTCTCGACCGGCAGGGATACGAGGTCCGGATCGCATTCAACGGCGAAGAGGCTCTGGACATATGGGAACGGTTCAAGCCGGACCTGGTGATCAGCGACATTAAGATGCCGAAAATGAACGGATTCGAATTGGCGAACGCGCTCCGGAAAAGAAATCCGGAACAGAAAATCATTCTGATGACCGGATATGCCGATGAAGCCGAAATACTCGAACAGCAGAAAGCACATGGATACCCGTTTTTCACCAAACCCGCGGACCTTCAGATCACGCTTTCCAAAATCGTCAAGGATGTTCTGGAGGGTTCCTACAGCACCGAATAGGCGCACCCCCCTCAACTGGAGCACGGATTCATGCTGAGACCGAAGAAAAAGCTGCACAAGAAGGAAATCAAGGAAGACGTACTGGTCACCCGGTATTTTCAGGCCAGACAATTGTACGACCACAACAGCCGAACGGTGAACGCCGTCCTGATCGCGGTTCTGGCGCTGGCCGTGATCGGCGTGCTCATGGCCAGAAGCCGGCGGATCGAGGAAATCAAGGCGCAGTCCGCCCTGGGAGACGCGCTTCAGTCTTTATACATGAACGACCCCGGAAGCCTCATCCGGAAGATGGACGATGTCACGAAGAAATTCGAGGGCACACGGGCCGCGGGAGAAGCGGCGTTTTACGCAGGCAATGCGCTTTTTGAATCCGGCGACCTAAAGGAGGCGGACGGGCGTTTCGCGTTGGTAACGGACAAGCACTGCAAGAATCCCGTTTTCCGCGCATCGAGCCTGGCCGGACGGGCCGCGATCGCAGAATCTGAAAAGCGCTGGCCGGATGCGGCCCGGCTCTACGTTCAGGCGGCGGAAAAAAATGCCGACCTCTTTGCCGTGCCGTTTTACCTGAAGGAAGCGGCCCGGTGCCATTTGGCGGCCGGAGACCTGAAATCCGCACGCGCCGTCCTGGAAACCATTGAAAAAAAGTTTCCGGAAAGCCAGGTGGCCCAGGAAACGGAATGGATGAAGCTGTCGATGTAACGGGCGGAAGGCGGCGCGCCCCCGTTTAAACCCATCTTTTTCTTGCATTTTTTAAAACATTTAACTATATTGAATGCTGAAAAGTGGGTCTCAAACCCACTTTTTTTAATGGAGTCCATGAAACCGGAACTTCTCCCAGACCTGATCCGTGAAGCGGAATCCGCGGCCGTACAGTCGGGTATCGAGCTGTTGGATGTGTCTCTGCGGGGATCCGCACGCGCGCCGACTCTCTGTGTTGTCGCGGACAAGCCGGGCGGCATCACGATCGAGGATTGCGCGGTCATTCACCGCAGCCTGCGGTCCCGCATCGAGCTGGCCGGACCCGAAGCCCAGGATTGGCGCATCGAGGTGTCCTCGCCCGGCCTGGACCGGCCTTTAAAAACGGAGAAGGATTTCCGCCTGCAGACCGGCCGGAAGATCCGGATCGAATGGACACGGGATGGCGTTCCGCGCCGGGACGAGGGAATCGTCCGTACCGCGGTTGACGGCGCCGTGGAAATTGAAATCGACGGACAAACGGTCCGCATTCCACTGACGGCGGTGTCCCGCGCCCGCCGTGCGGTGCAATGGTGAACAGGAGTCTTCTTCCATGAACACGGAAATCATTGAAGCCGTAACCCAGATCGCGAAGGAACGGAACATTAAACGGGAGGCCCTCAGCGGCATCATCGAATCCATCTTCGTTTCGATGATCAAGCGGAAATTCGGCACTTCCGACAATTTCAATGTCTTCGTCAATATGGACAAAGGCGAAGTCGAAATCTACCAGGTCAAGAACATCGTCGAAGAGGTTACCGATCCGGTCACGCAGATCGGCGTGGAGCGGGCGAAGGAGATTGAGCCCGACCTGGACCTGGGAGACGAGTTCGCCGAGATGATCGATCCCATGAGCTTCGGCCGGCGCCTGATCACGTCGGCCAAGCAGAGCCTGACGCAGAAGATCCGGGAAGCCGAAAAGGAAGTGCTGTTCAACGAGTTCAAGGACCGCGTGGGCGAGGTGGTGGTCGGCGACATCCGCCAGAACAACCGCGACGAAGTGCTGATCTCCGTGGACCACATGGAAGTCACGCTGCCCCGGTCCGAGCAGATCCACAACGAACATTATCACCGGGGCGACACGGTTCGGGCCGTCATCAAGGAGGTCAGCCAGACCTCGCGCGGCCCCGAAGTGATCGTCTCGCGGACCGATTCCAAGTTCCTCATCCGGCTCTTCGAGCTGGAAGTGCCGGAGATCTACGACGGCGTGATCGAAATCAAGGGCGTCGCGCGGTTTCCCGGAGATCGGGCGAAAGTCGCGGTTTATTCCAACGACAAGCGGATTGATGCCGTCGGCGCCTGTGTGGGCCTCAAGGGCGTCCGCATCCAGTCCATCGTCAAGGAACTGAACAACGAGAAGATCGACGTCATCAACTGGAGCAGCGAACCGGAGATTTTTATCAGCCGCGCCCTTTCGCCCGCGAAACCCGTCCGCATCCTCCTCAACAATGAACAGAAAAGCGCCACGGCGGTGATCTCCGATGATCAGATTTCACTCGCCATCGGAAAAGGGGGCCAGAACCGCCAGCTGGCCTGCATGCTCACGGGATATGCGGTTGAAACAGTCAAGCAGTCCGACTGGGACAAGAGTCAGCCGAAGGAAGAGAAGCTCCTGCTCTCCGACATCCCGGAACTGACCAAGACCATCGTCGAGAAGCTCGCCGCGGCCGGATTCGAATCCGCGGAGGAAGTGCTCGATGCGGGACGCGAGACGATTCTGGAACTGAAGGGATTCGGCGACAAAACAGCGGACCGCATTTTCGAGGTGCTGACCTCCTATTACGAGGATGAACCGCTGAAGGACAAGGGAATCGGACCTGAAACCGAACCGGGTCCGGAAGCCGGTCGGCCGGAGCAGGCCGCGATCGAGACGGAATCCGGGGAAACCGGACCGGAACCGGCCGCGGAACCCCAGCCGGAAGAGGAATCCAAACCTGCCGGAGACGCCCGTTGAAAGAAACTGAAAAACAGCCGGATTTGTCCAAGAAAAAACGCATCTACCAGGTCGCCAAGGAATTCAATATCTCCAACGAGGCGGTGACCGAATTCCTTGAATTGCACAAGTTCAAGGTGCGGAATATTATGGCGCCCCTCACCGACGAGCAGGTCTCCCTGCTCACCGGTCATTTTCAGAAGGAAAAAGAGGAAACGGAGACCGCGAAAGAGCCTGATTTCCGGAAAAAGATACAGGATAAGAAGAAGAGGAAGAAGCCCGGAAACAGGCGATCCGGCAGGAAATCGACGAAATTCTCGAATATTCGAAGGGCGATCTTCCGGTCATCGCCGAACCCGAGAAGAAGCCCGCCAAAGCCGATCGGCGCAAGGCTGAAACAGTCGTTCCCGCCGGCCGGAAGACAGCCGCTGAAGAGGCCGCTGTTCAGCCCGCCGGTCCGGAAGCGGCCGCTCCTGCCCCCGCGCGGATTCCGCTGCCCGTGATTCAGCTTAAACCGGAACCCGGAGCGAAGGAGAAGCCCAAGACCGGCGCCGGAAAGCCGAAACGCCATCTGAAACGCCGTCCCACGGCCGAAGAGGAAGCCGGAGGCGGGCCGCGCATCATTCTCGCCGACGACGATGCCAAGGCGCGCAAGGGCCGCAAAGACGGCCCGGCGGTCCCCGCGGCCCAATTCGGCACGGGCCACCGGAAGAAGAAGAAAAAACGCAAGAAGGCCGGCACGCCCATCGACGAGAAGGCGATCGAAGCTTCGATCCGCGAGACACTCGCCAAAATGGGCGATACCTCCCGCCGGCGGAAGCACCGCAAGGAGAAGGAGACCGGGGAGGAGGCCGAAACTTCGGAGGTGAACGTCATCCAGACGACGGAGTTCGCCTCGGTCGCGGAACTCGCCAACCTGATGGACATTGAATCGAGCGAAGTGATCAAGGCCTGCCTTTCGCTGGGGCTCATGGTTTCGATCAACCAGCGGCTGGACCGGGATACGATCATCATGCTGGCCGACGAATTCGACTACGAGGTCAAGTTCCTTTCGGCTTTCGGCGAGGACGTCGTGGAAAACCGGGAGGACGAGACGCCCGAGCAGGCCGATCCCAGCTTGCTGAAGCCGCGTTCTCCGGTGGTGACCATCATGGGACACGTCGACCACGGCAAAACCTCGCTTCTGGACCATATCCGGGAGAGCAACATCATCGCCGGTGAGTCGGGCGGCATCACCCAGCACATCGGCGCGTACGAGGTCGAGTTCCGGGGCCGGAAAATCACGTTTCTGGACACGCCGGGTCACGAAGCCTTCACGGCCATGCGCGCGAGGGGCGCCCAGATCACCGATATCGTGGTCCTGGTCGTCGCAGCGGACGACAGCGTCATGCCGCAGACCATCGAGGCCATCAACCACGCGAAAGCGGCCGGCGTCCCCATCGTGGTGGCCATCAATAAAATCGACCGTCCCCAGGCGAATCCGGACATGATCCGGAAGCAGCTGTCGGAACACGAACGTTTTGGTGGAACAATGGGGCGGCAAGGCTCAGTGCGCCGAAATCTCCGCCAAGACCGGACAGGGCATTGAGCGCCTGCTGGACCTCATCCTGCTCGAGGCGGAGGTCCTGGAACTGAAGGCGAATCCCGAGGCCAAGCCGAAGGCCGTGGTCGTCGAGGCGTCGGCTGGACCGGGGCAAGGGCGTCGTTTCCACCGTGCTGGTCCAGAAGGCACGCTCCGGATCGGCGATGTTTTCCTCGCCGGGCAGTTCAACGGGCGCGTCCGGGCCATGTTCGATGAACGATACCGACCGGTCCGCGAGGCCCTTCCGGCGACCCCGGTACAGGTGCTCGGATTCACGGGCATGCCCCAGGCCGGCGATCGAGCTCGTTGTATTCGATTCCGAATCCGAGACCCGCGAGATCGCGCTCAAGCGGCAGCAGCTCCAGCGGGAGCAGAGTCTCCGCCAGGTCCGCCGGCTGACGCTCGACCAGATATCGAAACGCATCGCGGACGGGGAGGTCAAGGAGCTGATGATCGTCCTCAAGGCCGACGTGGACGGATCCCTTGAGGCCATCGCCGACACCCTGATGGAGATCAAGCACGAAAGCGTCGGCGTCCGCATCATCCACCGCGGCGTCGGCGCAATCACCGAATCCGACGTGCTGCTGGCCGAGGCTTCACAGGCGGTGGTCCTCGGATTCCATGTCGAGCCGACGTCCAAGGCCCGGATCTGGCCGCCAAGGAGGACGTGGATATGCCGCCTGTATTCGATCATCTACGACCTGGTCAACGACATCAAGCTGGCCCTCGAAGGCATGCTGGAGCCCGAGAAACGGGAGGAAGTGATCGGCGCTCTCGAGGTCAGGAACATTTTCAAGGCTTCCAAGATCGGCCTCGATCGCCGGATGCTTCGTGATTTCAGGGAAAATCGCCCGGAACAACACGGTCCGGATCAAGCGGGACGGCAGACTGGTTCAGACCGCGCGCATCTCCTCCCTCAAGCGTTTCAAGGACGATGTCCGTGAAGTGGCGGCGGATTCGAGATGCGGCTCACGCTTGAGAATTACGAGGCGCTCGAGGTCGGCGACACACTTGAGGCGATCCAGGTCGTGGAAACGGCGCGGACCCTCGGCGCATGATGACTCGGGACCCTGCAGGTCGAGACTGCTCCTTCCCGGGGCCTTCTCGCTGAAAGACAAGCGGTTCGTTCTGCATAGTCTGAAGAGAAAATCCGCAGTGGATTCAACGTTTCGGTGGCCGAAGTGGATTATCAGGAAAAATGGCAGCACTCCGTCCTGGCCTTCGCCTGCGTGTCGGCTGAGCGGAAGGGATCGATTCGCTTTTCGAGCGGCTGATGAACGCGTCGGACGCGGAGACCCGGGTCGAAGTGGTGGACCGCCGTGTCGAAGTCTGGTAGGAGGCGGAGATGCCCGAATCCCCATCCATCCGCTGCCAGAAGATCGCCGACCTGCTGGTCCGGGAGATCAGCGGCATTCTTCAGACCGAACTCCGGGATCCGGGCATCGGATTCGTGACCCTGACCGGGGCCGAGGTTTCGAAGGACATCCGGACCGCGCGCGTATTCGTCAGCGTGATGGGAGACGCGGATCGGAAGCGGGAAGCGCTGGCCGCGCTCGACCGCGCCCGGCCCGCCGTACAGAACCTCCTGGGCGATAGGATCCGCCTGCGGTACATGCCCGTCCTGCGGTTCGTGCTGGACGAAAGCAACGAATACGGCGCGCGGATCGACGCCCTGCTCGAGAGGCTCAAAAAGGAAGAAACGGAAAAAACGGGGAAACAACGATTTCCAACCATGCGGAATAAGATCGACACCCACCGGGACCAGCTCGGAGACATCAAAACTCTCATCGAACGGCGCGACCGCTTCTGGGTCACCACCCATATCCATCCGGACGGCGATTCGATCGCTTCGGTACTCCTTTTTTCCGCCATTCTCCAGCGGTACAACAAGACACACTGCATTGTGATCGACGACGCCGTGCCCCGCAAATTCGATTTCCTGCCGGGGATCGGATCGGTCCGGACCTTCGATGGGTTCAAGCCCGCGTTCGAACCGGACGTGATCGCCGTGTTGGACGCGTCCACCCTCCAGCGGATCGGACGGGTGAGCGGTTTCATCCGTCCCGAGTCGGCCGTCATTCATATCGACCACCATCCGGAGAGCGAGTGCCTCGGGGACGCCCGGATCTGCGACGCCGAGGAAAGCAGCACAGTGGAACTGGTCTATTATCTCGCCGCCGTGTGCGGTCTTCCTGTGACGCCTGAAATCGCCACGCTGGTGTACACGGGAATCGTCTGCGACACCGGGCGCTTTCTCTTTCCGAACATCACGCACCGGTCCCTGGAGATCTGTTCGGATATGGTTCGGAAGGGCGCGGATCCCGGGCGCATCGCCGAACGGATTTACTTCCGGAATTCCCCCGAAACCCTGAAGGCGCTCTCCTCGGCGCTCTCGACCCTGGAATTCCACTTCAACGGAGCCGTCGCCTCGATCCACCTCAATCACCATTCCAGCGAATCACCGGAACGACCGGATACGGAGGGTTTCATCGACCACCTGCTCACGGTCGAAGGAACCGAGGTCGAATTCTTCATGCTCAAGCTGCAGCCCGGTCTCTTCAAGGTCAGCTTCCGCTCGAAGTCGTACGTGGACGTGAACGAAGTCGCCAAGCAGTTCGGCGGCGGCGGACACATGCGGGCTTCCGGATGCATGATCCGGGGCGAGGAAAATGAAGTCAAAAGCCGGATTCTGGAAGTCCTCGGGCCGCTGTTCCGTCCGTCCGGCGCCGGCGAAGGGCCTGCGGCGCGTCCCCGGCCGGGATGAAGACCCGGGACCGACTTCCGGCGTCCGATTCAGGCGCCCGGCACTGGGTCACCCTGGGCATTTTTGACGGGGTTCATTCCGGCCATCGTGCCATCCTCCGAGAGTCTGACCCAAGCGGCACGGCAGGAGGGCGCGGTGAGTCTGGTCGTGACCTTCGACCCCCATCCGAAGACTGTCCTCGATCCCGGCGTCCCGGTCGGCCTGCTGACCCCGGGTGAGGAGAAAATCGAGCGGCTGGAACTGGAAGGCGTGGATGAAGCGGCGGTTCTGCCGTTCACCGCTGAACTTGCGCGCCGGACGCCTGAGGATTTCATCCGGGAGGTCCTGATCCCTGATGTGCGGGTGGCCGGCCTGATCGCCGGCTACAATCATGCATTCGGGCGCGGGCGCTCGGGGGACGGGGCGCTGCTGTCGCGGCTCGGTCAGGAGAAGGGGTTCGCCGTTCGCGTCGAGCCGCCCGTGATTCTGGACGGAGCGCCGGTTTCCAGCACCCGCATCCGGGCTCTGCTGGAACAGGGACGGGTTGAGGAGGCGGCCGTTCTCCTGGAGCGGACCTATACGGTTGTCGGCCGCGTGGTTCCCGGAAAGGGGCTTGGACGGGGTTTCGGTTTTCCCACGGCCAATGTCCGCCCCGGGCGGACGGACAAACTGGTCCCGGGCGACGGCGTGTACGCGGCCTTCGTCCGGATCGGAAACGACAGGCATCCGGCGGTCGTAGCCGTCGGCAACCACCCGACGGTGGGCGGCGGCGACCGGACCATCGAGGCTCATCTGATGGAATTTGAGGGGGATCTGTACGGCGAAACCGTACGCATTGACTTTTTTCGAAAACTGCGCGACGAGATCCGATTCGACTCGGTCCGGACCATGATTGGCCAGATGGGAAGAGACCGGGACGCCGCGCGTCAAATGTTGAACCGGCAAGGAGGATGACATGCCACTGACCAAGGAAAAAAGGGAAGAACTCATCAAAACGTACGGCAAAAGCGAGAAAGACACCGGAACCACGGCCGTCCAGATCGCCCTGCTGACCGAACGCATCAACCAGCTCACCGGGCATTTCCAAACCAATCCCAAGGACCATCTGTCCCGGCTCGGACTTCTGAAGATGGTCGGCAAGCGCCGCAAACTTCTCGATTACCTCATCCGGGAAGATCTGGAAGGCTATCGGTCCCTGATCCAGAAGCTCGGCATCCGCAGGTAGATCCGGGAAGGAGAGCCGGCCTTGATTGACATCCGCCATCTGACGAAGGTCTACGGAACCAAAACCGCGGTGCAGGATATCACCTTCTCCGTGGACCGGGGCGAAATCCTGGGTTTTCTCGGGCCCAACGCCGCGGGCAAAACGACCACCATGCGGATTCTGACGTGCTACATGCCCGCCACGAGCGGACGGGCTTCCATCGCGGGCTTTGACGTGTTCGAACAGTCGATGGAGGTCCGCCGCCGCATCGGGTACCTTCCGGAGAATCCGCCCCTGTACTCTGAGATGACCGTCGAGAAGTACCTGGAGTTCGTCGGCGGCATCAAGGGGATGGATCGGCGCCTGCTGAAAACCCGGGTACCTGAGGTCATGGAGAAAACCTCCATCCGGACCGAGGCGGGACGCATCATCAAGCACCTGTCCAAGGGATACCGCCAGCGGGTGGGCATCGCCCAGGCGTTGATTCACAACCCGGAAGTGCTCATCCTGGATGAGCCCACCGTGGGCCTGGATCCCAAGCAGATCATCGAGGTCCGGGAGCTGATCAAGGGGCTCGGCGGGGATCACACCATCATCCTCTCCACGCACATCCTGCCCGAGGTCAGCATGACCTGCGGCCGGGTGATCATCATCAACGAGGGCCACATTGTCGCCTCGGACACCACGGAGAACCTCACGCGGCGCCTCCGGGGTTCCGACAACATCTACGTGGAAGTGGAGGGGCCTGAGGAGTCGGTCGAAGCGAAGGTCCGCGCCCTTGGCGGCGTCACGGCCGTTTCGCTGCGGAAAACGGAGAAGAGCCGCCGGAGCGGATACCTGATCGAGACGGAAATCGGCAGGGACGTCCGGCGGGATCTCGCCGCGCTGGTGGTCGGACAGGGGTGGGGTCTTCTGGAGATGCGTCCCGTGGGCATGAGCCTGGAGGAGGTTTTTCTCCACCTGACCACCCGGGAAGAGGAGGTGCCGGCATGAGGAACACGTGGATCGTTTTCCGGCGCGAACTCCGCTCCTATTTCAGCTCGCCGCTGGCCTACGCCGTGATGGCGGGTTTCCTCCTGATCGCGGGATTCTTTTTCTACGCGATCCTGACGAGTTTTCTGAACACGGCCCTGCGTTCCGAAATGCAGGCGCAGTACTACCGGATGGCGCCTCCGCCGATCAACGTCAATCTCATGGCGCTGAGGCCCTTCTTTCACAACCTGGCCGTCGTCCTGATCTTCACGGTGCCGCTCATCACGATGCGTCTATACGCCGAGGAGTTCCGGAACGGGACGATCGAGCTTCTGATGACTTCGCCGCTCCGCAACTGGGAGACGGTGCTGGGCAAAGCCCTGGCGGCTTTCGTGCTGGTCGCGTCTCTCATCGCGGGGACGCTTGTCTACGTGGCCGTTCTGTTTTTCAGCGGAAAACCCGAACCCGGGCAGATACTCACGAGCTATATCGGACTCCTGCTGCTGGGCGGGGCGTTTGTCGCGGTCGGCATCTTTCTCTCCACCCTGACGGAAAACCAGATCGTGGCCGGGTTTCTCACGATCATCCTGCTGCTGCTGTTCTGGGTGGTCGGATGGGCTGATGAATTCGCCGGTCCCGGAGTCGGCTCGATTCTGGCTTACGTGTCCCTGCTTTCCCATTTCGACGAATTCGCGAAAGGCGTGATCGACCTGAAGGATATCGTTCTGTACCTCAGCTTCATCGGATTCTTTCTGTTCCTGACGCATCTTTCGCTGGAATCGAAACGGTGGAGGACCCGATGAAGAGACTGCCTGGAATCGCCGGGTTCCTGGGCGGCATCCTGATTGCCGCGGCCCTGGTCCATTTCCAGACCGGGAAGGTGTGGACCGCCCTTTCATGGATTCTATCGGGAGCCGGCCTTGCGCTCGTCGTTTTGTACGGGGTGATGCGGTTCGATGACATCCGGCGGCTTTCCTCGCTCCGTTCATTCCGGTACGGCGGCAACGCCGTCGCGGTCTCGCTGATGGTCCTCGTCCTGCTCGGGCTGGTGAATTTCACGGTCAACCGCCACAGCCTGAGAGTCGATCTCTCGAAAGGCGGGCAGTTCAGCCTCTCGCCCCAGACCCGGAACGTTCTCAAGAACCTGAAGCGGGACGTCCGGATCATCGCCTTTGTCAAGGCCCAGGACCAGAAGCCCGTCGAAGACATTCTCAAATCCTACCGTTTCTACGCGTCCCGCCTGAAATTCGAGTTCGTGGATCCGGACAGGAAACCCTCGACGGCGAAACTGTACGGTGTCACGACCGACGGCACGCTGGTGCTGGAATGCGGCGGCCAGTCCCAGAAGATCACTGAAAAAGGCGAACAGGCCCTCACCAACGCGCTCATCCGTGTCACCCGGGAGGAAAGGAAGACCGTGCTCTTCCTGGACGGACACGGAGAGAACGACATTGATTCCTCGGAAAAAACGGGTTATGCCTCCGCCCGGAAAGCGATCGAGGACGAGCACTACCGGGTGCGGAAACTCAACCTTGCGACCGAGAAGCGGATTCCCTCCGACTGCACCGTTCTGGTCGCGTGCGGCCCTCAGAAGGCATATTTTCAGTCCGAACTGGATACGCTCCAGGCCTTTCTGGAGCGCGGCGGCAAGGCGCTGTTCATGATCGACGCGGAAGTCGCCGGATTCGAAGCGTTCGCCGGCGCATGGGGCATGACCATCGGCAGCGACGTCGTCATCGACGCCAGCGGCATGGGACAGCTGTTCGGCATGGGACCGGAGGTGCCGTTGGTCACCGACTATCCGCCGCATCCGGTCACGGATCAATTCCGGGTGATGACCTTCTTTCCGTACTGCCGTTCCGTGACGCCGAAAACGGAACCCGGGCCGGAATGGACAGTCGAGCCTCTGCTCCGGACATCGGCCAACAGCTGGGGAGAAACCACGCTCGGGACTCCGGACGTCCGTTTCGACAAGGGCCGGGATCTGGCGGGACCGGTCACCATTGCCGCGGTCTCGACAAAAAAATCAGGCGGCATCCAGTCGCGTCTGGCGGTGTTCGGAGACGCCGACTTCGCGAATAATTCGTACTTTCGGGTCCAGGGCAACGGCGATTTATTTCTCAATACGGTCAGCTGGCTCGCGGAGGAGAAGGACCTGATCTCCATCCGGGCCCGGCAGCCGGAGGACAGGCGAGTATTCCTGAACGCCAAGCAGGGCCGGGCCGTTTTTCTGCTCACCGTAGTGGCCATGCCGCTGGCGGCCGCACTGGCGGGTATCTGGATGTACATCCGCAGGGAGAGACGGTCCAGATGAAGGCGCGTTCCACGCTGATCCTCTTGATTGTGTGCGTCGCTGCCGCGGCAGCGGTTTATTTTCTGGAAATCCGGGGCGGCGTCCGGCGTTCCGAACAGGCGGAGCGTTCCGGCCGTCTCATTTCCACGGGCGCGGACGGGATCCGGCGGCTCACCATCCGACGCCCGGCGGAGGCGTCCGCCTCCGGATCCGAGACGCTGATTGTGGAGCGGCAAGGGGGATCCTGGCGCATTCTTTCGCCGGTGGATTCGCCCGCCGACTGCACTGTCGTGGGGAACCTCATTTCGGCGATCCGCCGGGCGAAAACGGAACGCGTGATGGAAGGCATCGAGGACTGGGCCGCCTACGGGCTGGAGTATCCCGAGTTGACCGTGTTTGTCGTTCCGGATGAAGGTAAAACCGATACCCTCCTGATCGGAGATGCCAATCCCACAGGCGCCTTCATCTATGTCCGGCGTCCGGGGCAGGACCGGGCCGTTTTGACGGATGCGTCCCTGAGATCGTCGCTTGTCCGTCCGCTTTTCGAACTCCGTGACCGTTCCGTGCTGTCATTCGAAAAAGACGAGGTACTGCGCGTGGAGATCCGGCGTCCGGCCGGACTCCTGGTCATCGAAAAGCAGAACGGCGGCTGGGAAATCCGGAAACCGATCGAAGCCGCGGCCGCGACGGCTCCCGTCGACGAACTGCTCAACCGCATCCGATGGGCCGAGGTCAAGTCCTTTGTCGACAATTCTCCGGTGTCCCGGTCCAGGGTCGGACTCGACCCGCCCGGAATCCGGCTCACCGTGACCGCAGGTCCTGATTCCGTACGGAAAACGCTCCTGTTCGGAACCCGCCGGGCCGGGCAGGTCTATGCCGCGGATTCGACCAGGCCGTCCGTTCTGCTGGTGGACACCGGACTCGTCAACGCCCTTCTGAAACGGGCGGATGATTTCCGCGAGACGAAGGTCGCGCCCTTCGAGGAATGGAAAGTGAAGCGCGTCGAGATCCGCTCGCCGTCCTCCGGATCGGTGGCCTTCCGGAAGGATTCTTCAGGCACATGGATTTTCGATCCGCCGGCGCCGGAACGGGCGGACGGAAAACGGGTCGAGGATCTGCTGACCGCACTGGCTTCTCTCAAGGCGGAGACCACGATCACCCGGAACCCGGACGGACTGTCCCGCTACGGGCTTGAACCGGCCGGCCGCGAGGTCATCCTGGAAGGGGAGGGAGGCGAATCGGTGGCCCGGATCGGATTCGGAAAGGCCCGGGATATCCGCACCCTGTTTCTCATCAACCGTTCGACTCGCTGGGTCGCAACGGCCCGGAACGACATTTTCAAGCATCTCACGCCTTCGCGCAACGCATGGACCGCAGAGAAAGACTCCGCGGAAAACCCGGAACCATCCGGGCTCTCCGGCGCGGGGGGAAAATCCAATAAAAAGCCCTGACCTATCGTCAGGGATACAGGAGACATCATGACATTGAATAAAACCTTGGATCTGGCCGGGCAGACGCTCGGGCTGGAAACCGGCAGGCTGGCCAAGCAGGCAGACGGCGCGGTTGTTGTCCGTTACGGCGACACCGTCGTACTGGCGACGGTCGTGGGATCCCAGACCCCGAAGGAAAACGCGGGATTCTTCCCCCTTTCCGTCGAATACCGCGAAAAAGCCTTCGCCGTGGGCAAAATACCGGGCGGATTTTTCAAGCGGGAGGGCAGACCCACCGAAAAGGAGACGCTCAGTTCCCGTCTGGTCGACCGGCCCATCCGGCCCCTGTTCCCGAAATTTTTCCCGTACGAAGTGCAGGTGTTCGTGTCGGTTCTGTCGTCCGACCGCGAGCACGACCCGGACGTGCTCGGAATCATCGGCGCATCGGCGGCCGTGTGCATCTCGGACATCCCCTTTGACGGACCCATCGGCGCCGTCCGGGTCGGCCGCGTGAACCGGGAACTCATCCTCAATCCCACTTTCGCCCAGCTGACCGAAAGCGACATGAATGTGGTGGTCGCGGCGTCCGAGGACGCCATCGCGATGGTCGAGGGCGAGGCGGCCGAAATTTCCGAAGACGACATGGTGGCGGCCCTCGAGTTCGCCCATGAGGCCTGCCGGAAAATCGTCCGGCTTCAGAAGGAACTCGTCGCCGAGGCGGGGAGGACCAAACGCCCGGTGCCGGAGCGCGCGATTCCGGAGGGGCTCGTTGAAGCCGTCCGCCGGACGGCGATGGCAAAATTACCCGCGGCCCTGCAGACTGTCTCGAAACTCGAACGGCGCCGCGCCGTCCATGCGATTCTCGACGAAATCAGGACGTCCACGGCTGAAGCCTTCCCGGAATCGGAAGCAATCGTCGGGGAAATTTTCGACGAGTGCGAGCGGGAAATCATCCGGAAAAAAATTCTCTCCGAGAAAAAGCGCATCGACGGACGGGGCGTCGACGAAATCCGTCCCATCGCCTGCGAGATCGCGGTCCTTCCGCGCACGCACGGATCGGCGCTCTTCACCCGCGGCGAAACCCAGAGCATGACCGTGGCCACGCTGGGGACGAAAACGGACGAGCAGAGAATCGAAGGGCTGGAGGGGGAGTCCTGGAAGACCTATATGCTCCATTATAATTTTCCGCCCTTCAGCGTCGGAGAGGTGAAACCCTTTCGCGGTCCGAGCCGCAGGGAAATCGGACACGGTAACCTGGCCGAACGCGCGCTGAAGGCCGTCATCCCCACGGAATCGGCTTTTCCGTACACGCTCCGGATCGTTTCCGACATTCTGGAATCCAACGGGTCCTCCTCGATGGCCACGGTCTGCGCGGGCTCGCTGGCGCTGATGGACGCGGGCGTTCCCGTGAAGTCGAGCGTGGCAGGCATCGCCATGGGACTCGTCAAGGAAGGCGACCAGGTGGCGGTGCTCACCGACATCCTGGGCGACGAGGATCACGTCGGCGACATGGACTTCAAGGTGACCGGCACCCGCAAGGGCGTCACCGCATTCCAGATGGACATCAAGATCAAGGGGATTTCCTCCGCGTTGATGCGCGAGGCACTGGAGAAGGCGAAGGCCGGCCGTACCCACATTCTGGACATCATGGACAGGACGATCGCCGCGCCGAAGCCCGAACTCTCGCCGTACGCGCCCCGCATCATCTGGATCAAGATCGACGTAGACCAGATCGGCGCGGTCATCGGCCCCGGCGGCAAGATGATACGCGAGATCTGCGAACGTTCCGGCGCGGAGATCAACATTGAGGACGACGGCACGATTCAGATCGCATCGGCGGATGACGCCGCATGCCGGATGGCGCGCGAAATCATCGAAGGACTCACGAAAAGACCGGAACCCGGCACAATCTACAAGGGCCGGGTCACCAAGACGACCAATTTCGGGGCGTTCGTGGAAATTCTCCCCGGCAAGGAAGGACTGCTGCACATCTCGGAGATCGCCCACCACCGCGTTGCCCGGGTTGAGGAATACATGAAGGTCGGCGATGAGGTGGAGGTGAAGCTTCTCAGCGTCAGCCCGGAAGGCAAATACGAGCTGAGCCGCAAAGTCCTCCTCGAGAAGCCCGCGGGTGAGCCGCCTCGGGAAGGCGGAAACGACCGGCCGCCCCGCGACGGTGGAAACGACAGGCCGCCCCGGCGCCGATGAGCGTCCGGTACCGGAAGACCCGGCTGGACAGCGGACTCCGCGTCGTCACGGAGTCCATGCCCTGGATCCGTTCCGTCTCCATCGGCGTCTGGATCACCTCAGGCTCGCGCCACGAGGCCGCCCGGACCGGCGGCCTCAGCCATCTGCTCGAGCACATGGCGTTCAAGGGTACCGGGCAGAGGAGTTCCTATGAAATCGCCGTGAGCCTGGAATCCCTGGGCGGTCACCTGAACGCCTTCACCGAGAAGGAATTTACCTGCTTCTGCGCCCTCGTCCTGGATGAGCATCTCGAACAGGCCGTGGACGTTCTCGCGGACATCGTTCAGCATCCTGTTCTCCGACCCTCGGATCTGCGGAGCGAAAAGGGCATCATTCTCGAAGAAATCCGCAATGTGCAGGATACGCCTGAGGACCTGATTCACGAGCGGTTTGTCGAAACGGTTTTCCCTCGGCATCCGCTCGGCGCGCCCATCCTGGGTTCGCCGACCACCCTCCGCGGCATCCGTCGCGAGGATATGCTGACGTACCGGAAATCCCGGTACACTTTCCCCAATTGCATTGTGTCGGCGGCCGGCAACGTGGACCATCGCCGTCTCTGCAGTCTGATCGACAGTCGTTTCCGGGATCTCGGCGCCGGACGGCCGGCGAAGGGGCTTCCCCCCGGCATCGGTTCGGTCCGGACCCGCACGGTGCGCGCTCCGATTTCCCAGGGGCATGTCTGCACCGGCGCACCCGGCGTGTCCTACACCGACGCCCGCAAATTTCCGCTGCTGATACTGGACACGTATTTCGGGGGCGGCATGAGCTCGCGCCTTTTTCAGAAACTGCGGGAGGAGCAGGGACTTTCCTACTCCGTTTATTCATTTCTGGATTTCTGGTCCGACTCAGGACTCTGGGGCGTTTACGCGAGCACTTCGCCGGAAACCTTGGAACGCGCGCTTGAGGCCATCCGGACCGAGACACGGCTTCTGGTCCGGGAAGGGATGCCCGCGGCCGCTCTCGAACGGGTAAAATCTCAGATTATCGGGAATCTGCATCTGACGTACGAGGACTGCGGCCACCGGATGAGCCGGCTGGCGAAAATGGAAGCCTACACAAAATCCTATACCCCCATCGAGCGGGTCATGCGGTGTTTCCGGTCGGTTTCGATGCGGGACATCCGCGCTGCGGCAGAGTCCGTGCTGGACGGCATGGAACCCTACACGGTCCTGGTGAGACCGAGGAAGATCGGCTGAAGTCCGGAGCGACGCCTCCGTCCATCCGTCCCGTTCCGGTTCTCGCCTTCCACAAAGTGGACGACCGGTTTGAATGGGGTGTGACGCGGATCGGCCGGTCGCGGTTCAGCCGGGTCGTGTCAGAATTGCGGGACCGGGGGTATGCTTCCGTCTCCCTCGCGGAT
The DNA here is from genome assembly GCA_963736115.1 of uncultured bacterium. Lineage (GTDB taxonomy): Bacteria > Zhuqueibacterota > QNDG01 > QNDG01 > DTFT01 > JAFGAX01. The sequence continues at coordinate 56,039 of CAVTNR010000028.1, read as the reverse complement.
TGCGCGGATCCCGCGCGCCTTCCCGAGAAGCCGGTCGTTCTGACATTCGACGATTCTTATGAGAGCGTTCACCGGAACGCTTTACCCATTCTCGCCGCGGCCGGCTTCCGGGCGACGGTATTCGTGATCACGGATTACGTCGGTCTCGAAAACACCTGGGATGTGAATCTCGGATGGATCCGGTTCACGCACCTGGACTGGCCCCGCCTGTGTGAGCTCCGGGACGCGGGCTGGGAAATCGGTTCGCATACCGCGCGGCACCCGGACTTGACCCGGGTTTCCGCCTCACGCATGGACGCAGAACTCAGGGATTCCAGGCGGACCCTGGAGGACGGTTTGAACCAGCCGGTCCGTTTTCTTTCTTTCCCTTTCGGACGGTACAACGACGGTGTTCTCGACGCCATGCGTCGGGCCGGATACGACAAGGCCGCCGGATTCTGGCTCCGGAAACCGGGGGATAAAACGCTTGTTTTTGAGAGAAAGGCGTATTATCTTTTCGATGGGAGGCTGAGCCTCAGGTCCAAATTAACCGGTTCTCCGCTGGGTTTTCTCGAGGATGTCAAGCTTCGCGTGATCAATTTCTGTTCTCACGGCACGGCGCTGGTCAAGCCTTCGTCCGACTGAGCGGCCGGTCCGATCACTTCCTGCGGATTCCACTATGACCGTTCCGGAAATACGCCGCCTTTATTTCACGATGAAGGAAATCTGCGACGCGACCGGGATTTCCAGCCATACGTTGAAGGCCTGGGAACGGAAATTCCCCCAATTGCGTCCGGCCAAGTCCAAATCCGGCAAGCGTCTCTACCGTCCTTCCGACATCCATACCGTCGAGCAGATCCGCGACTGGGTGTCGGCCGGTCTGGACGATCTGGACATCGCCAGAAGACTGGAGACCCGGGAACCGGACGGAGAGGAAGGCCGGATCGAAGAAGTTTCTTCTCCGGGCCGGACGGCGGTCAGCCGCAGCCTCGTGGACAGGTTGATTGAAATACGGAAAGGGCTGGAGGAGTTGCGGGAAATGATCGGATAAACGGAATGGTCCAGCGGAAATAGATCAGGAAAGAGGGGAACCGGCGGTCCGGTTCCCCTCTCTGTTTTGAACATTATTCGATGACACGTCCGAGCGGGTAGGATCCCAGTACTTTCAGGTATGTCGTGATTTCGCCGAGATGATCGATGGCCCTGGAGCAGTGCGAATCGAGCATGGCGCCTTCGAAGTCCAGATAAAACCAGTATTTCCAAGGGCCTTTTCGCATGGGGCGGGATTCGATTTTCAGCAAGTTGATGTCTCTGAGCGCGAAAACGCTGAGCGCTTTGTAAAGCCCCCCGGGGATGTCCTTGAGGCTGAATACAACCGATGTTTTGGCCCCGCGCGTCGGAGAGCCGGCCTTTTTCGAAATGACCAGAAAGCGTGTATAATTCTGCTCGTGATTCTCAATGCCGCGTTTCAGCACGGCGAGGCCATAGTCCTGACCTGCCCGCGCGCTGGCGATGGCCGCGCTGTCCTTCTGGCGTTCCTCGCTGATCATCTTCGCGGATCCGGCCGTATCGTGGGTCGGAACGGAGGCGATGCCTTTTTTTGAACGCAGGAAACCGGAACACTGTTCGAGCGCCTGCGGATGGGAGAGGATGCGGCGGACGTCCTTCATCCGGACGCCGGGCAGGGCCAGGAGACAATGCCGGATGCGCAAAATGATCTCGCCCGTCACGGACAGTCTGTATTCGAGGAGCAGATCCACGTTCTGATGGATGCTCCCGGTCTGCGCGTTTTCGATCGGAATGATCCCCGCTTCGCATCGTCCCTTCCAGACGGAGTCGAAAACGTCCCGAAAGGTCCGGTGGGGGACGGGAGACACTCCGGAACGCCAGAAGCGGATTGCGGCGTCTTCACTGAACGCGCCTTTTTCCCCCTGAAATGCGACTTTCGGCATGGAATTCTCCTGCAATAAGTCTGTCAATCGGGCGGCCAGAAGCCTGGTCATTCTGGACTCAGTTTTTCTGGATGATTGGAGATCGGGCTTCTGGCCGCTCCGACTGGTTATATTCTCCGCCGCTTGCAGCGTCCATCATCCAGGTTTCCCGTGATGCCCCGCTTTTTGCGGCGGGGTTCCTCATTTTATCACATTTTCGCTTGAAACGCAAACGCATTTTCCGTATACTGAACGCGGATGGGAGAGTGAGCCGTGCGTATTTCGATTGTGACTCCCGGCCGCACGCGGTCCGGCTACATTCTGGAGGGGGAGAAGGATTTTCTCGGCCGGCTGGAACGAGTCGTGTCCGTGCGGCTCATCACGGTCCGGGAGATCCGCTGCACACAGAACCGGCCGGTTGAGGATATCCGGGAACAGGAATGGCGCCGCATGGCTGAGACGGTCCCTGCCCGCAGTTACCTGACGGCCCTCGACCGCAGGGGCAGGATGCTTTCATCGGAAGATTTCGCCGAAAAGATCCGACTCCTACAGAACCGCAGCGTCGCGGATGCCTGTTTCGTCATCGGGGGGCCTGCCGGACTCAGCGATTCCGCGATCCGGGCCTCGGATTTCGTACTCTCCATTTCACCGATGACCTTCACTCATGAGATGTCGCGTTTAATTTTTCTGGAACAGCTGTACCGGGCCTTTTCCATCCTGCGGAACGAGAAATATCACAAGTGAAAGAACCGATAATCAATCCCCGCGGCATGGATGAGCCGCGTCCCGAGTCGGGAAGCGAGACGCGTCGTGAGCCGCGTCCCGAGCCGCGCCACATCTTCCATGTGGATATGGACGCCTTTTTCGCGTCCGTGGAACAGTTGGACGACCCCGGCCTGAGGGGAAAACCGGTCATCGTCGGAGCCGATCCCAAAGGCGGGAACGGCAGGGGCGTTGTTTCCGCCGCATCCTATGAAGCGAGGCGTTTCGGAATTGCTTCCGCCATGCCGATTTCAAAGGCTTTCCGTCTCTGCCCCGAGGGCGCGTTCGTCCGTCCGCGTTTCAGCCGGTATGAAGAAATCAGCGGCCGCATCATGGCCCTGCTGTCGGCCCGCACACCTCTCCTCGAACCAGCCGGTCTGGACGAAGCTTACCTGGACATGACCGGAACCGGCCGGCTTTCCGGATCCCCCCTGGACGCAGCTTCAGCGATCAAAGGGGAGATCCGCGAATCGGAAGGTCTGACGGCATCGGTCGGCATCGGCTGTTCCAAAACAACCGCCAAGATCGCCTCCGATCTCCGGAAACCGGACGGGCTGGTTTGGATTCCGGCGGATGAAACCGCTGTATTTCTTCGTCCGCTTCCGGTAGGTCGTATTCCGGGAGTCGGTCCGAAGACCCGGGATCGTCTTCGCCGGCTTGGCATTTTGAACATCGGAGACCTGCAGGACATCCGAGAGGAAGATTGGATTCGCATCTGCGGAGAAGGCGCGAACTGGCTCCGCCAGTCCGCGTTCGGCAGGGACGATTCTCCGGTGACGACCGAACACGAAGTCCGTTCCGTGAGCAACGAGACGACTTTCGATGAGGATACAGCGGATCCCGGATTCCTGCACGCGGTTCTGCTTGAGTTGTCGGAACGCGTGGGACTGCGCCTCAGGCGGGCACAGCGCACCGGCCGGGTCATCGAACTGAAGGTGCGGTTTGAGGATTTCGAAACGCTCTCCAGACGCGTATCCCTCCAGTGTCCGACGGATCTCTCTGAGCGGATATTTGCGGCGGTTTTACGGCTGGCCGGACCGGTGCTCGCCGGAAAACGCAAAGTGCGTCTTCTCGGAGTCGGTGTTTCCGGCCTGTCCGAAGAAACGACCGGACAGACGGAACTGTTCATACCGAAAGCAGACATCCGGAGAGGCAAATTGAACCGCGCGGCTGACAGTTTGCGGGACAAGTTCGGGGACGGTATCGTGACACGCGCAACAGGCTTGGAATGAGGGACCCCGCCACCCGATTAAAAGTGGATTTTTCCGGCCAATTTTCGTATATTTAAACGTTTACGAAAGGAAACCAGTGCCGTTTATGACGCAGCGCGAAGCGGCTCTATCGGGCCGGATCACGGATGAAATGGCTTCTATCGCAGCGGAAGAGAGCATCCCGGAAAAGGAGCTTCTCGAACACGTACGCCGCGGAGAAACAGTCATCCTGAAGAATCCGGGCCGCCGGAACGGACGGCCCCTGGGAGTCGGCAGGAAGCTCAGGACAAAGGTCAATGCCAACGTGGGCACGTCTCCGGACTCGCCCGACGTCGCTCGGGAAATCGCCAAGGCCAGGATCGCAGTCGACGCGGGCGCGGATGCGCTCATGGATCTGTCCACGAGCGGAGACCTCCGGGAAATACGCATGGCATTGATGGAGGCCGCTCCGGTCGCACTGGGCACGGTTCCGATTTACGAGGCGGCTGTGGAAGCCTGCCGTGGCGGGGGCAGCATTTCGGACATGACGGTTGAGGGGCTTTTTTCCGTGCTGGAGCGCCAGGCGGAACAGGGGGTTGATTTTTTCACCGTGCATTGCGGGGTCACCCGCCGGAGTCTGGAACGCCTGACCCGTCAGGGAAGGGTCATGCATATTGTCAGCCGCGGAGGATCCTTTCTTGCCTCCTGGATGGCCGCGCATCGCGAGGAAAATCCGCTGTACGAAAAGTACGACCGGCTCCTCGACATCGCGGCCGCCCATGACGTCACTTTGAGTCTCGGAGACGGTCTTCGGCCGGGGTCCATCCTGGATGCGACCGACCGCGCCCAGATCGAGGAATTGATTCTGCTTGGTGAGCTGACGCGCCGTGCCTGGGACCGCGGTGTTCAGGTCATGATCGAGGGGCCCGGCCATGTGCCGCTGAACCAGATCGAAACCAATATCCGGCTTCAGAAAAGCATCTGTGAGAACGCGCCTTTCTACGTGCTCGGCCCGCTCGTGACCGACGCGGCGCCCGGGTATGACCACATCACGGCGGCGATCGGCGGCGCTGTTGCCGCTGCCGCGGGCGCTGATTTTCTGTGCTATGTCACTCCCGGGGAGCATCTGCGCCTGCCGGACGAGGAGGATGTCCGTCAGGGCGTCATTGCGGCCCGGATTGCCGGACATGCCGCGGATATCGTCAAAGGGGTTCCCGGCGCGCTCGAACGCGACCGGGCCATGTCCGAGGCACGGAGGCGGCTGGACTGGGAATCCCAGTACCGCCTGGCCATAGACCCGGAGCGTCCGCGGACGCTCCGTCAATCCTCGCTCCCGGAGCAGGAGGAGGTCTGCACGATGTGCGGCTCGTATTGCGCGATCCGCCTGATGCGCGACCCGTCCGGTTCTGCCGGCCCGGAGGGATTTCCAACAGAGGGATCCGGACCGTGAATCCGATCGAAATCTATCCCGCACGCGTGCTTCGCCTGAAAGCCGCTCCGGTCGAGCGCATGAACTCGGAAATCCGCCACCTGGTCGAGCACATGACGGAAGTGATGTACCAGGAAGAGGGCGTGGGTCTTGCGGCGCCGCAGATCGGGGACTCCAGACAGGTGATCGTGGTCGACGTGGGTGACGGGCCCTTCAGTCTGATCAACCCTGAAATCGTTGAGTCCGATTCCGAGGAAGTCTCCATTGAGGAAGGATGCCTCAGCCTTCCGGATATTCATGTGCATGTGCACAGACCGGGTTCCATCCATATCCGCGGGCTGGATGCGGACGGAAAAACCGTCGAACAGACGCTGGAGGGGATGTCCGCCAGGGCCGTTCAGCACGAGATCGACCATCTCCGGGGCGTTCTCATCATCGATCACGCTTCGGCGCTCCAGAAAACGCTCCTGAAGAACCGGCTGAAGCGGTTCCTGGAATAAATGATGCTCCCCGCGAAGCGGGGGAATGCGCTCGCTGACAGATAGAGAAAGGAAACCTGTTTGTCCCCGTCCTCGATCACATCCACGCCTTGCGCGGAATCCGAAAGCGGCGCTTTTCAGGGTCTGCTGAGGGGCATACCCGTGTCCGAGGGGATCGCCATCGGCAAGGCCTGGGTACTGAAAAGTCCCTGGGAGGAAGTCTCCGAAACCGTGCTGACGGTTCCCCGGAGCGCGGAGGAATTGAGCCGCTACCGCAAGGCGCTCGAGGACGTTTCGGTCCAACTCAGGGAATGCAGCGAGCGCGTCAGGCGGGAACTGGGACCGGCCGAGGCGCAGATCTTCGAGGCCCATATCCTCATCCTGAATGATCCCTTCTTCCAGGAGGAGATACCGGCCGCCATCCGATCGAGAAAACGCAATTCGGAGTTTCTACTGAAGGAGGGGGTCGACCGCATCCGGCCCTCCTTCCAGAAGATGAACAACGCGCTTTTTCGCAGTCGGATGGACGATATCCAGGATGTGGCTGTACGGCTCCTGCGCATCCTGCTCAGGGCGGAGGACGCATCCGTTTCCGCGGATGAGAATGTCATCCTCGTAGCTCACAATCTGACGCCCTCGGACACCGCACGGCTTGACCGGAAAAAGACGCTCGGATTCGCAACGGAACTCGGAGGCGAGACGTCCCATGTTTCTATCCTCGCCCGGTCGATGAACCTTCCCGCCGTCGTGGGCACCGAAAGACTGATGTGCCAGATCCGCAACGGAAGCACGGTCGTCGTGGACGGGAACACGGGCATTGTTTACATAGACCCTCCGCCGCATGTCCTGCGCAGCTACGTCAGGCTCAAATCTCAGTTTAAAACCTATATCCGCAGGCTCTCCCGGGAAAAGGACCAGCCCTCCCGTACGCTGGACGGCGTTGAACTATCCCTCCAGGCCAATGTTTCCATGATGCCCGACGTCCATCTGGCCGTGCGCAACCATAGCAGCGGAATCGGCCTTTTCCGGACCGAACTGCCCTTTCTGACGGCCGGAAGACTCCTGGCAGAGGACGAACAGTTCCAGATATACAAAACCGTCGTCCAGGCCATGAAGGGACGGACGGTCACCATCCGTACGCTCGATCTGGGCGGTGACAAATTCCTCCCGTTTCAGGGCATCACCGCGGAGATCAATCCATTCCTGGGCTGGCGTTCCATCCGGATCTCGCTCCAGGAACGGGATGTTTTCAAGGAACAGCTCCGGGCTATCCTCCGGGCGAGTCATTTCGGGCCCGTCCGGATCCTGTATCCGATGATTTCGAGCCTGGAGGAATTATTTGAAATCCGGTCCGTTCTGCAGGAATGCAAGGAAGAGCTACGGGCAAAAAACCGTCCCTTCAATGACAACGCGCCCACGGGCATCATGATCGAGGTGCCGTCCGCCGCCATACTCGCGGACCGGATGATCCGGTACACGGATTTCTTCAGCATCGGGACCAATGATCTGATCCAATACACGCTGGCCGTGGACCGGAACAACGAAAAAGTAGCCAAATTCTATCAGCCCCTGAATCCGGCCATATTGAGGCTGCTCCAGGGCACCATCAAGGCCGCGAACGACGCCGGAAAATCCGTGTCTCTGTGCGGCGAGATGGCCGGGAGCCCGATGTACACGGCAATCCTGATCGGGCTGGGTCTGCGTCAGCTCAGCATGAGCCCCTCCATGCTGATGGAAGTCAAGGAGCGGGTCCGGGCAGTCCGCATCGCCGAATGCGAGGAACTCGTGGGGGAGTCGATGAGCATGGATTCCAGCGAAAATGTGCGTGAACTGCTGATGGAATTCCACCGGGATGTGAATAAACGTCAGACCATACCCTATTTTGAGCAGGAACAGAGGGGATTCAATATTCAGGGAGAAGCTTCCTGAGCCGCCGGGACGGTGCGAAATCCCTTGATTTTTGCTGTTTGATTTATTAAATTAACTTCCGGAAAATATTAAGTATGGCGGTGTAGCTCAGTTGGCAGAGCAGCGGAATCATAATCCGCGTGTCCGGGGTTCAAATCCCTGCACCGCTACAACAAAAGCCCTGGTTCAATGACCTTCCGGAAGCCGGCAAGGTCATTTTTTTTCATACGGATATGGAATTCACAGACCGATTTCTATCCTATTGTCTGACACACCGACTTGTCCTGCCGGGCGAAAAGATCCTGATCGCGGTATCCGGAGGCATCGACTCGGTCGTTCTCCTGGACTGTTTCAACCGGGTGCGGCCGGACCTGGATTTGACCCTGGCCGTGGCGCATGTGAATCACGGCCTGAGGGGGAAAGCGCGGATGAGGACGAGCGTTTCGTCCGTTCCATGGCCGAATCCAGGGGGCTCCCGTTTTTCAGTGAAAAAGCCGATGTGTCCGGATTTGCGGAACGTCACAGGAAATCGACGGAAGAATCCGCCAGAATCCTGAGATACCGGATACTCGGAGAAATGATCAACCGGCTGAATTTCGAAAGGATCGCGGTCGGACATCATGCGGACGACCAGGCCGAAACCATCCTTTTGAATCTGCTCCGAGGGGCGGGCCTCCGCGGAGCCCGAGGCATGCAGCCCCAGAATGGAACAGTGATCCGGCCGCTTCTCTTCGCAAGCCGCCAGGACATTGAAAAACAGGTTTCGGAAAAAAAGCTCGATTACCGCGAAGACGCAACCAACCTGGATACGCGGTTTCGCCGCAACCGGGTACGTCGTAAAATCATCCCGGGCCTGAAACGTCAGTTCGGCAAGGGCGCTGTGTCCACACTCTGCCGATTCGGAGAATCCGCGGGGGAATCCTGGGATTTCATCGAACATGAGAGTGAAAGGGCTTTTTCCCAGGCCGCCCGGCCGGGACCCTGGGGAGAAATAAGGCTTGATATTTTTCCGTTTTTACATTATTTTATCATCATCCGTAAAGGCATCATTTCAAGGATTGTGCGGGAACTGACGGATGGAGCGGCCGAACTGGATGCAGCCGCTTATGAACGCGTTCTATCCCTTGCGGAACGCTCGCGAAGCGGCCGGAAGGTGCTGTTGCGCGACGGCATCGGAGTTCATCGCTGCGGGAATCAGCTGATTTTTCTCGGAACCGCGGCCCCGGGAATCCGTTCAATGGATATCCGACCGGGCGAATGGGCTTCTTTGGACGGCGGAACCCGGGTCCGGGTGTCCAATCACGAGGAATCGGTCGGTCCCGGACTGCTGAAGCAGGCGAATCCCCGCATCGAATTTTTCGACGCGGAAAGGGTCCGGCTGCCGCTTCGTCTGCGCTATTACAGGACCGGCGACCGGTTTTCACCACTCGGCATGCCGGCCGCCAAAAAGGTGAAGCGTTTTTTTATTGACGAAAAAATCCCCAACTGTCTTCGCAGTAGAATTCCCATCCTGACCGATGCCGACGGGCCGATCTGGATCGTCGGATTCAGGATGGACGACCGGGTCAGGATTACGCCCGGCACCCGGCAATTCCTCAAGGCTGAAACTGACCGCGGCCCGGCATCCCCGAACCAAAACCCATGAGATGGAATCCGATGGAGAAACAGCCCCAACCTCCGAATAAATCGCAGGACCCGCCCTGGAAACGCCTGGCGCGGAACGGATTGATGTGGATTTTCCTCGTCTTTCTGGCCATTTACTTCGGACGCCTATTCAATCCGAGCAAATCCCGGGAAGTGGAAATCGCTTATCCGGAAAGCCAGCGACTTCTGCAGGCCGGCGCGGTGGAGAAGGCCCTGATTCAGGACCGGGAGTTCCACGGCGAATTGCGGTACGAAGAGACGTTGACCAAAGGCAGCCGTACCGTCCGGTACAAACGGTTCAAGACCGTTCTTCCGTTCGATGTCGACCGCGCCATGGTTCAGGAATGGGACCGGATCGGGCTCCGGTACGAGTTGCGCGGGAAATCGACGGAGTGGTTCGGATTCATTCTGTTCAACCTGCTGCCGTGGATTCTGCTGCTGTCCTATTTCCTGTTCATCTGGCGGAGGACCCAGAGCGGGGCGCCGAAAGGTCTGTTCAGCTTCGGGAAAAGCCGCGCCAAACTGCTGACCGAGAACAAGCCCAAAATCACGTTCAAGGATGTGGCCGGAGCGGACGAAGCCAAACAGGAGCTTCAGGAAGTGATCGAGTTCCTCAAGGAACCCGACAAGTTCCAAACCCTCGGCGGACGCATCCCCAAGGGCGTTCTCCTGCTCGGCCCTCCGGGCACGGGTAAGACCCTGCTCGCCAAGGCCGTGGCCGGAGAGGCGGGCGTTCCCTTTTTCAGCATTTCCGGCGCTGATTTCGTCGAAATGTTCGTGGGCGTCGGCGCTTCGCGGGTCCGTGATCTGTTCGAGCAGGGCAAGCGGAACGCGCCCTGCATCATCTTTATCGACGAAATCGATGCGGTCGGACGGCACCGCGGCGCGGGTCTGGGCGGCGGTCACGACGAGCGGGAACAGACGCTGAATCAGCTGCTCGTTGAAATGGACGGATTCGAAACCAACGAGGGCGTGATTCTCATCGCGGCAACCAACCGGCCGGACGTGCTGGACACGGCGCTGCTCCGGCCCGGCCGTTTTGACCGGCAGGTGGTGGTGGACCGGCCCGATTTCCGCGGACGCGAGGGCATCCTCAAGGTGCATACCCGGAAAATCCCCCTGGCCGACGACGTGGATCTCATGGTGCTGGCCAAGGGCACCCCGGGTTTTTCGGGCGCGGACCTGGCGAATCTGGTCAACGAGGCCGCGCTGCTGGCCGCGCGGCGGAATAAGAAACAGGTCGAGATGGCCGATCTTGAAGAGGCCAAGGACAAGGTCATGATGGGCGTGGAGCGAAAAAGTCTGGTCATCTCGGAGGAGGAGAAGCGCGCCACGGCCTATCACGAATCCGGACATGTGCTGGTGTCCAAGCTGATCCCCGGATCCGACCCGGTGCACAAGGTCACCATCATCCCCCGGGGCCGGGCCCTCGGCGTCACTTCCTTTCTGCCGATCGACGAGAAGCACAATTACAGCAGGAGTTACTGCGAGACGCTGATGACCCATCTGCTGGCCGGACGCATCGCGGAAAGGCTCGTGACAGGCGAGTTGAGCACCGGGGCCGGGAATGACATCGAACGCGCCACGGAGCTCGCCCGGAAAATGGTCTGCGAATGGGGCATGAGCGAGAAGATCGGACCCGTGACTTTCGGAAAGAAAACCGATGAGATTTTCCTCGGCCGCGAAATCGCCCGGCACCGGGATCACAGCGAGCAGACCGCCGTTTTAATCGACCTGGAAGTCAAACGCATCGTTCAGGAAGGTTCAGACCGCGCTGAAAAACTGATCCACGAAAATGAAGCGCTCCTGCACCGGCTCGCGGCCGCGCTTCTGGAAAAAGAGATACTGGACGGCGGGGAAATCGACCGCATCCTTGCGGGCAAGTCCCTACCTGCAACCCGCAAACGGAAAACCGCGCCCAAGCCCAAGCCGGCTTCACCCAGAAGAAGCCCGGGCGTTCAGCACCGGAATGAGCCGTCCGTCCGCAGAGAACGTCCCGCCGCGGCCGGAACACCCGCGGACGGCTGCCGTCCCGAACTCCGGGCCGGTTCCCGATCTGCGGATCGGGAACCGCGTGCTCGCCCTTTCTAGGCGGACGCATATTCTAGGCATTCTGAATGTCACGCCCGATTCCTTCTTCGACGGCGGACGGTATCCGGACGTGGAATCCGCGGTGCGCCGCGCGGAGCAAATGGCCGCTCAGGGCGCGGATGGAATCGACATCGGGGGGGAATCGACGCGGCCGGGCAGCCGGCCGGTCTCGGAGGAGGAGGAGAAGGCCCGGATACTGCCCGTGATCAAGGCTGTAGCCGCGACCGTGGACCTTCCGATATCCGTGGATACGCGCCGGGCAAGCGTCGCGGAGGAAGCCCTCCGGAACGGCGCGCACTGGATCAATGACGTCGGCGGACTGGCGGACGATCCGGCCATGGTCGAAGTCGCGGCCGGCAATGACGCTGCGGTGATCGTCATGCATAAACGGGGATCCCCCGAATTCATGCAGAAAAACACGGACTACGCGGACCTGATCGGCGAGATCACGCGGTTTTTTTCCGAAACCCTGGAGCGGGCGGTCCGGGCCGGCCTTTCCGCGGACCGGCTGGTTTTCGACCCGGGCATCGGATTCGGGAAATCCGCGGATGACTGCTTCCGGCTGATCCGGCGGATGGAAGCGTTCACGGCCCTCGGAAGGCCGGTGTGCGTCGGTCCGTCGCGGAAATCCTTCATCGGCGCCGCCCTGGGAATCGCCGAAGCCGGCCGTCTTCACGGCACCGCTTCCGCTGTCGCGCTGGCTTCTTTTCTGGGCGCCCGCCTGGTCCGCGTTCATGACGTCGCTGAAATGACGCAGGTGGTGCGAATCGCGGACCGGATCCGCCTCTCGGAGTGACGCCGTGGACAACTGGATGACCCTGTTCCGGATCGGCTTCCTGGAGGTCAGCCTGATCGACGTCCTGGATGTCATCGCGGTATCCATCATTTTCTACAATCTCTACCTCCTGATGCGGAGAACCCGGGCCGTCCAGATGTTCGTCGGACTGGTACTCATCTTCGCCGCGTCATTTCTGGCACAATCCTTGAACATGCAGGAACTGAGCTGGATCTTCCGCAACCTGAGCACCGTCTGGCTGGTCGCCTTTATTATCATTTTTCAGCCGGAGTTGAGGCGGATTTTGACCATCATGGGGCAAAACCGCCTGGTGCGCATGATCGCCAGGGAGCAGACAAGCCCGGTTTCCGAGGAACTGGCGAAGGCCTGCCTGGAGCTGTCCAGGCGGGGTTACGGGGGACTGGTCGTTCTGGGGCGGGACGCCGGCATGCGTTCCATCATCGAAACCGGAGTCCGGATGCAGGCCCTGGTCAGCGCCTCCCTGATCGTTTCTATTTTCAACCCCCGTTCTCCGCTGCACGACGGCGCGGTGGTCATCCAGAACGACCTGATCGAAGCGGCCAAATGCATTCTGCCGCTCAGTAAAAATCCCCGGTCCGAAGAACTGTGGGGTACGCGTCACCGGGCCGCCATGGGGATGTCGGAGGAATCGGACGCACTGGTGATCGCCGTTTCCGAGGAGACCGGCAGCATCACGGTATTCGAGAATGAGGCCATGGAAAAAGTCTCCGATTATGAGAATCTGATGCGCGTTCTGACGGCCGGCGTACGTCAGGGAGCGGATGCCTGAAATGCGGAGTACCGGCGGAATCCTTTCCCTGATCATGCTGGCCGCGGCCTTCGGGCCCGTCGGACCGGGCGGGTCAGCATCCGCTGGCCAGGCCTCCTGGTCCGCGTTTCCGGTCGGAACGGACGCGGTGCGGGTGACCGCGCAGTTCGCCGCGCCCTTCCTGCCGGATGGATCCGGCCGGCCGGGTGTCGCTTTGCGCCGCGCCCTCACTGTTTTCGTCACGTGCGATGGATCCGCCCCTGAGGTGATCGAGGAGAGCCGCTCGGTTTCATCAGACCCGGGTCCGCAGCCGCTGGTCTGGGCGGACGACATTGCCCTGACCGGGAAGATGCTGCGGATCGGGTTTATACCGCCGGAGAGAAGAACACGTCCATTGCGGTGACCGACCTGGGTCGCAGCAGCGGCCGCAGGATTTTCTCGATCCGTCTGGACCCGGATTCGGAACCTTCGGGATCCGGTTCCGGAAAATGGACGGAGAGAATAACGGTCCGGGTCACGGCCCCGAATATCCGTGTATCCGAACACCCGCCTCTCGGATCCGATTGGAAAAAACCGGCCGGAAAGGCCGCATTCCTGTCGAAATCCGATGTCTCCCCGAACCCCTGCCCTATAACCCGCCCTGCGTTCAGATACGGTACACGCAGGAAGGTTTTTACCATGTGCCCCGGAGCCTTGTCGTCAAGGCCGGATGGGACGTATCCGATATCGATCCCAGGCGGCTTTCTATCATCGGCCCGGAAGGGGAAATTCCCATCCGCGTCATCGGCGAGGAGGACGGATCATTCGATTTTCCGGATGCGGTTGAATTTTTCGGAAAACAACAATGGGATACAGCCAAACCCGGAGAGAAGCGGCTCAACCCGTACACCACGGACAATGTGGTCTGGCTGGTGCTCAAAGACGGACCCGGCAGCCGTTACGCGGAACAGAACGTCTCGGTTCCGGCCACGGACGGCAGTGTTTCTTTTCCGAGATCGTTTCCGTGGACGGAACATATCGAACAGGATTGGGTTTTCAACCGTCTGGGCAACAGCATCGCAGATACAATCGACGACCCTGAATACTGGGTCATGACCTATGCGCCGCGTGGAGGCCAGAGCCACACCCTGTCCTTCACGATTCCACAGCCGGATCTGTACGCGGCACAGGCCGCTTCCATGGAACTTAAATTTCACGGCCAAACCTCAGGTTCGGAACTTCAGCCGGTCGATTTCCTGATCAATGACAAACTCATGCTTTCCGACGCCTGGAGCGACAATGCACCGTATATAGTTCACGGCGAAGATTTCAGTCCATCCCATTTAATCGACGGCAGGAACACCCTCACCGCAGTCAACCGCTCATCGGAAGGCGAGCGTTCCATTGTGTCCATTGACTGGTTCGACCTGACCTATCCGAGGCTTTACAAGGCGGACGGCCGCTATATCCGTTTCAAGCCGCCCCTCCTTTCAGCGGGAACTCTTTGTCCTTTCCGCATCGAAGGATTCGAAACCCCGGACATTGAATTGTACAAATCCGGATCCGGAAAACTCACGGGATTCCGCACACTTCTGACCGCTGACTCTCTCGGAAGGGAAGGATACACTCTCTTTTTTCAGGATCGGGTCGTAAACGAATCCGTCGAATACTTCGCCGTGACCCGGGCCGGAAAGCTGGCGCCGGATACCGTGACCTACATGCCCTCGGTGTCGCTCCGGATTCCCGGACGCGGTGCGGACATTCTGGTTGTCACGCCTTCCGACACGCTCGGCAGGGAAGCGCTGAAAGCGTGGATCGATCTGCGGGAAAGCCAGGGATACCGCATTGTCACCGCAAGCCTGGATTCCATTTATGCGGAATTCAATTACGGTATACCCGCTCCGTCAGCCATACGGGATTTTTTCCGTTTCGCTGCAACCCAGTGGAATCCGGCGCCTCGATTTGTTCTGCTGGTCGGAGACGGGGCGTTCAATTACCGTCTGTCCGAGAGCCGACCGCATATCATTCCATCGCCTCTCTTTCATACGATGAAACTGGGCGGCGCCGCAACGGATCACTGGTACGCGCTTACTGGACGGAGACGATGAACCCGATCTTGCGATAGGCCGACTTCCGGTCCGATCCAAGACGGAGTTGAAAGCCATGTATCCAAGATCATTGAATATGAGCAGGCGCCCCCTCCACCTGGAGAAACCAGTACCTCATGATTGATGGCGGGTTCTGAACGGTATGTTTTCGCCACACAGATACAGTCCCTGATCCATGAATCGATATCGAGAAGCATCAGTCCAATACCGTATGTATCGTCACGGAACTATTTCGAATCCGGAAGTCGGAGGCCGGGATGAACTCCTCGATTACATGAATAATGGGATCGCCTGGATCAACTTTCGAGGTCATGGTGGAGGAGGCATATGGGCCGACGGCAATCCGAGCGTCATGTCCCTGGACGATGTGGATTCTCTGGAGAATAAAGGCCAGTATCCGGTTGTGACCAGCCTCACCTGTTTCACCGGGGATTTCGCAAGTTCGAGGGATTGTCTCGGCGAAGCCATAATCCGTAAACCGGATGCCGGAGCAGTCGCTTTCTTCGGAACGACCTCTGTAGGATGGACCAACGCGGATTTCGTTTTGATGCAGAATATGCTGACGGCTTTCCGCTCCCAGCCCGGCCTGACCATCGGGGAAATCATTCAAAAGGGAAAAACGCTGTACCGGATGCAGAACCGGACCGATCTGGCTGAATCCGAGGTCCACCAGTATAACCTCATCGGGGACCCGTGCGTCCGGTTTGCGTTCCCCCCGGATTCAAATGATTTCACCCTGACCGAGCGCTCCATCGGCAGGGGTGATTCCGTCCGTTTCATCTGGGAAAGAACAAACGGTACCGCTGCAGGCGCGCATCGAGGTAATCGATTCCACGATCCGAACCCGCTCCGGTGTCGAGACCGTCTTTTCCGCAGGGCCGGTACCCGGTTCAGTCCCGCTTCCGGCTGAACTCCGATCCGGACCTTCCGGACTACGCATTCATTCCTGGGATGAAATCTCCGGTTTTCAGAGCCGGTCCTTCAGGCCTTTTGCAATCGAATCCAGTCATTTCGACTCCATCTGGACCGTACCGGCCGAACCGGTCTGGACGGACAGTATTGCCGTGCAATGCCGGTTGACAGACCGTTATCCGGTTCTGAAGGCCGTCTGCGAAATCAGTCAGCCTTCAGCGGATTCAGTGGCGCTGGCATGGGATGAAAACATACAGGCGTTCACCGGAGTCCGCCGCATCGGGCCGTTCAATCCGGGATCCGCGTTTCTGTTCCGGATACGCGTTGAAACGGAAAACGGCGTGACGCTAAGCGCCTGGCAGTCTCGGCTCATCCCGACACAGGCGGATGCGTTCGTGTCCGGTATCGATCTGTCCGGGGAATCTTTCGTGTCCGTGCAGGCGTCCGTTTCCAACGGCGGACAGACGGCACTCGCGGGTCTGGCCCTCCGGTTCGAATGCCCGGAAATCGGATGGTCCGGAGCGGACACCGTGGATGTTCCGGCCGGATCGACGGTCACGGCCTCGGCCCCATGGGAATCCCGAATCGGCACTTACACCTTCAGCGTTTCGCTGGATCCGGACCGGACGCTCGCGGAATCCCGGACGGACAACAACCGGGCCTCCAAACGGATGACGGTGAAGGTATTCCGCGTGACGCCGGAAGCGGGATCCATGAACGGAACCGAAGGTCCCATCCCGGTGGGCTTTGAATCCATGGGCGCAGTCCGGAGTATCCGCTGTCTGGTTCAGCCGGGAACCGTCCCGGAGCCGGATGTTCTGACCGTACGGAGCGATCTGAACTGGGCGAGGGGTCAGTCCAGGGACGAAGAACCCGCTCTCCTGGTGCATTGGATTGCATTCGCCGGAATCGGGGAGGACGCGGTGCTTCCCGCTCCTCTGCGTCTCACCTTCGTTCTGGTCGATTCGCTTGCGCAGGCCGGATTCAGGCCTTACCGTCTCGACCGCAATATCGGAGAATGGATTGCGGTGCCTTATTCCCCGTCGGACTCGGTGATCACCGTCGATTCCTCCCGGCCCGGACTGTTCTGCTTCATGCCTGCGACCGACACGGAACCGCCCCGCATTGAGATTGAAATGGAAGACCAGTTCTTCTCGGACGGCGGATTCGTCCCCGTCCGTCCGCGGTTTTCCATTCTCATCGAAGATCCGTCCGGAGTGGACTGCCGGTCCGGGGCTGTTGAAATTTTTCTGGACGAGGCCCGGCGAAGCGACTATGCCTGGCTGCCTTCGGACAGCGGCGCCGGCAACCTCAGCAGGCGCATTCGTTTCGAACCCGAACTTTCGGCGGGCGAGCATACATTGCGCATCGCCGCATCGGATCTTCACGGCAATACAGCCCGGTCGGCGGCTGTCCGGTTCATTGTGGCGGACCGTTTCGATCTGGCGTTTCTCGGCAACCATCCCAACCCGTTCCGGCGCGAAACCGTGTTCGCCTACCGTCTGGCGAACCGCGTGGACCGGCTGACACTCAAGATTTATACCGTTTCCGGAAAGCTCATCCGTGTTTTCGACGATGCCTCCATGGCCGCTCCGGATTATCATGAGATCGCCTGGGACGGGTCGGATGACTGGGGCGAACCCGTGGCCAACGGCGTGTATTTCTTCCGCATGACCGCGCTCCAGGGTTCCCTTCGGAAGGAAATCACCGGCAAAATCGCCCGGACGAGATGACATGGCAAGACAGACTCGGTCCGATCCTCATCCTCCTTCTCGCGTCCGCGGCTGTCCCGACCCGGCCGGTTTACGGACAGGAGACGACGAACGCCTTCCTGGAAATCGGAGTCGGACCGCGGGCCCTCGGCATGGGCGGAGCTTTCTGCGGCGTCGCGGACGACGGAACGGCCTTCTACTGGAATCCCGCGGGCATGTCGCTCGTCGAGCGTCCCCGCCTGTCCGCCATGTACGGTCCGCAATTCGGAACGATCGCCAATCCGCTGGGCGATTATCACTTTCTGGGACTCGCGCTTCCCATGAAAGGAGACGTGCGGATCGGCGTCAACTGGATCCGCCTCTCCGTGGACGACATCCCCGTTTATCAGGGGCTGGAAGGAGAATCCTATCTGGAGCGGCTGCGGGACCGGTCGCTTCAGCCGGACGGCCGGCCGGAAGGTTTTCTTCAGGACACGGAAGACGCCTTTTTCTTCTCGTTTTCCAAGCTCAACGCCAACCGCCTCGACCTCGGCTGGCTGTATCACCGGGTGCGGGTCGACATTCCCTTCGGCATCAATATCAAATGGATCCGTCAGTCCGTGGGATCCTATTCGGCGACCGGTCTGGGCGTGGACATCGGGACCATGATGCGTTTCCATCTGAACGATCTGTTCCAGTCGGATAAACTCGGGGTGGTTTTCGATCGGTCTTCACCTTCAGGACGCGACGCGGACCACCATGCGATGGAACACCCGTCATCAGGACGAAACGCCCAGGAACTGGAAGTTCGGAATGGCCTACCGGTGCCCGCTTCCGGTCCGGAATACGGCTGTGCTCCTGGCCTATGACCATGATTCGAAATGGGGGGGAATCGACCGCTCCGGATTGGAATTTCAGGGCTTTTCGCATATGGCTCTCAGAATCGGTTCGGATGACGGCCGCCTGACCGCGGGCGCAGGCCTGAAAATAGGTTTCCTGGAAGCCGACTATGCATTCGTATCCCATTCACTGAACAGCCTTCACAGGGTCGGTTGTTCGATCTCCTTCTAGACACGAGGTTTTATATGAGAACTTCAGCCGTTTTTTTCTTGCTATTTGTGCTTATTTTTATTAATTTTAATTGCAAGAACAGTTCGGGGCCGAGCCGTGTGCGCCCCGCCGCAGTCCGGCTGATACCGGGTGTGGATGACACCTGCCGGGTCGAGCGCGGCATGGACGCAGTCCCTGAAGGGAACGCCATCCGGATCGAATGGACGGACAACGGCGATGAGAGAACCGAAGGTTATGAAGTGAACCGGTCGGTTTCCACTCAGGGTCCATTTTCGAAGATCGTGACCATTCAGGATCCGGGCCAGCGTTACACCGAAGATACGGTCCCTTCAATCGATCCGCGGTATTATTACACGGTCAATGCCATTGACGGCGAAGGCGGCCGCAGTAATTCATCGGACACCTTAAGTTACAGGCTGATCCGGAAAGCCCAGGATCTTCAGCCCAGCGAAACCTGCGGAGACATACCGGAATTCCGGTGGCGGGATGACAATTCTCCCCACGCGAACGCCTATATCGTGCGGGTTCAGGACAAAACGACCGGGGGCATTGTCTGGATCGGCGCGGTTCAGGCCCGTTACGGAGAAGAATATCAGTCCGCGACCTATAACACGGACGGCACGGCCTCCGTCAACCGGTTGATCATCGGTCGCGCTTATGAATGGCGCGTCGACATTATCGGAAACGAATCCCGCTGCGGTTCCGAAAGTCCCTGGGTATCCGTCACCATCCAATGAGGATGTCATGAAAAAAGCGTGGTTGTGCGTCCTGCTGATTCTGCCGGTTGCGGGCCTCTTTTCCCAGGGGATCCCGCAGAATCCTTCCATCGACCGTGCGGCGCAGTATTATCTGGGGTCCAGCGACGAACTGTTGATTCCGGTGAACATCTGGGGATTCGTCCAGAAACCCGGTCAGTACATGGTTCCGGACAACACCGACCTCGTCGCCCTTCTTTCCTTTGCGGGCGGCCCGAACGAGAATGCCCGGCTCAACGAGATTAAAATCATCCGGAACGACCCGAAACGGGGCAGTGTCGTGTACAAGATCGATGTGAAGAAATACGTGGAAACCGCGGACCAGCGGCTGATTCCCACGCTCAGGCCCGGAGACACGATTATCGTCAACGGAACGACATTCCACTGGATCACCCGTTTCTTTGATTTCGTCTCCAAGCTGGCCATCCTGGTCCAGTTCTATTACATGTTCATGTTGGCTGATTATTACAGCAATCGGGAGTGACCGGACGGGGAAAGGACGGGATCGCGGATGAAAGGCGTCGTACTGGCGGGCGGACTGGGAACGCGCCTCCTGCCTCTGACCAAGGTGACGAATAAGCACCTGCTTCCCATATACAACAAGCCCATGATCTATTATCCGATCGGGACTCTGGTCACGGCCGGCATCCGGGAGATTCTCATCGTCACGGGCGGCAACAATGCGGGTGAATTTCTCCGCCTCCTCGGGAACGGCCGGGATTTCGGGCTGAAGGACCTGCATTACACCTACCAGGAGGGGGAGGGCGGCATCGCCGAGGCCCTCGATCTGGCTGAGGCCTTCTCGGACGGGGAACCGATCGCGGTCATACTCGGCGACAACATCATTGAGGCCGACATTTCGGGCGCCGTCCGCCGCTTCTCGGAACAGGAGACCGGATCCAAAATTCTGCTCAAGGAGGTCGAGGATCCGGAGCGCTTCGGTGTCGCGGAAATCCGGGGCGACCGTATCGCAGGGATCGAGGAAAAACCGAAGTCCCCGAAATCCCGATTCGCCGTCACCGGCATCTACATGTACGACCGCTTCGTATTCGACGTGATCAAAACCTTGAAGCCGTCGAACCGGGGCGAACTGGAGATCACGGACGTGAACAATCACTATATCCGCAAAGGCCAGATGACGTTCGAAATACTGAACGGTGGGTGGACGGATGCCGGAACATTCGAATCGCTTTTCCGAGCCAACTGTCTCATTGCGGAGAAGGAAAACGGAAAAAGAGCAGAGGTTCGATGAAACCGATCGTGAAATCTTTTTCAGCATTCGGAATCGCGCTTCCCGCGCTCCTCGGCTTCGGCGTTCTGCTGGCCACGCCGATGAACGGCGGCAGGGGGCTGGTATACGTGCATTCGGCGTCGACTTTGGAGAAGGGAAGGCTTGAACTCTACTCGGGAGTTCGGTACTTCGGAAAAATCGCGAGTTTCGGCGGGTCGACGCGGGCGTATATGCTGTGGGACGTTCAGAATTCCCTGTCGGTCAATTACGGCGCGGGTCCGCACGTGGAACTGTCCCTCACGCCCATTCTGTATCAGGACATCAACGGCCAGGGGGGCAATTTCTGGGACGGCCAGGCCAATTTCCCGGACGATATCCTGGCATCCGTCAAATTCGGGTCCTTCCGGGGTCTGGAAAGCCCGTGGGTGTGGGGAGGCCTGTTGACCCTGCGTCTGCCGACCGCGAAGGTGCACAATGTCATATACGAACCCTATTCCGCGGGAAACGTCTCGGTTCAGCTGACGGCACTGGCTTCGTATCACCGCAACGCGCTTTTCCCGGAAACCGGCTGGTCCTGTCACGCCAATCTGGGATACCTGAACCACAATGACGTCGGCCGCTCCCTGTCCCGGGTTCCCGGCGCGCCGTCGGCCCAGCGCATGAGTTCCGAATTTCTGGCCGGATTGGGTTTTCTCCTTCCGTCGGACCAGTTCAGTTTTTCAGCGGAGATGAACGGTCGGACGTTTCTATCCCGTCCGCCGGATCCCGCCTACAGCCGGGAATACGCGTCCTACCTCACGTTGGGCGTCGCTTACCGTTTCAGGCGCTGGATCAGCGCGGAAATGGGGTTTGATAAAAGCCTGCTGACCGGGGAGGACCTTACCGACTACCGTTACGTGAAGCCGAAAGAGAAGAATTTCCCCAATTATCCCTCCTGGCGCGGCATTCTCGGCATCCGGCTGGCCATTCTGCCACGTTCTCTCTACCGGTCGGAAAAATCCGGCCTGGAGCAAACCGCCAAGGACAGGCAGGCTATTCTCGAGAAGATGATCGATAGCCAGAGCGACATGGAATCCGCGGAGCAGGAGCTGGCTCGGATTCAGGCCGAGCGGAAGAAGGTCGAGGAAGAGCTGGAAAGACTCCGTCTGCTTCTGGAATCCGAGAAAAAAAGCCAGCCGGAACCCGCCCGGCCCTGAACGGACCGGTCTGTCCGCAGGACGCGAACGTACTCCCGATCATCCAGAACGGCTCCCTGCGATGACTAGACGACAGCCTCATTTCCCCGGAACCTCGTGGTTCTTCCTCTTAATCATCGGTGCGGCCGTAGCCGCTTCCGGACAGCCGTCGCAGGAACAGCAGGATTTCGCCTACGGCGAACGACTGTTCCGCGAAGGCCTTTTCGAGCTCTCCGCCATCCAATTCGAAGCGTTTCCGGACCGTTACCCGACCAGCCCGAAATCTCCGGACGCGCAGTGGATGGCGGCGGAGTCCCTATTTCGTCTGAAGCGTTTTGACGCCGCCCGGGAAGCCTTCCTGCGCTACATTCTCCGATATCCGGATGCGAAGAATCCGGACCTGGCCCAGTTTCGGATGGCCGAATGCTTCGAGCTTTCCGGCAGAACCGGCGCGGCCTCCCAGAGCTACCGGCAGGTTCAACTCCTGCATCCGAAATCCAGATGGGCGGGCGAGAGTCTTCTCAGATCCGCTTTTCTCGCCGTGCGATCGGACAGCCTCGAAAGAGCGGAAGCCCTGTTGACCGCTGTTCTGGAGTCTCCGGAGTATCCGGAATCACGCTCCAAGGCGGCTTTCCTGCTGTCGGACATCCTGATGAGACGCAACCGTCCGGACGAGGCCATGCGTCTTCTTCAGCCGATTGCAGCCCGGCCGGCCCGCGATCCGGACCGGTTTGAAGCATCGGTCCGGCTGGGGTCGATTCATTCGGAAATCGGTGATTGGAGCCCTGCGAAGGCCCAGTTTCGTGCAGTACTGTCGTCTCCAGGAGTCGTTGACAGTCTCAGGCGGATCGCAGGATTCAGGCTCGGCCGTATCGAGGCCCTGATGGGGGATCATGCGGACGCCTGTCAATCTTTCGAAGGCGTTCTTGCCGCAGGCGCGGAACCCGTGGACGGGGATGATATCCGCTGGTGGCTGGGGTTGTCGCAGTCCGCTTCGGGAAGACCGGCCGACGCATTGAAGTCTTTTCAGAATGTCGATCCTGCCGGAATCCGCGGACCGTCCGCGGGGTTCGAAGCCGCGATGGTTCTCCTCCGGATGAACCGGCCGGACGAGGCGGAGGCCGCTTTTCTCCCTCTCGCGGAACAGGCGCCGGCGCCGGTCCGGGCTCTTTCCCGGCTCGGGCTGGCGGATACTCAGGCCGGCCGGGGAGCCGATGCGGAAGCCTCCGCATCCTACAGCCGCTTTCTCTTCGAATTTCCGGACAATCCCTGTGTCGATCGCGTCCTGATCCGCAAGGCGGTGATTGACATGGAAAGGACCGGCAGGCCGGAGGAGGCGTTCGGATCCCTTGAAAAGCTCTGGAACGCGTTTCCCGCCAGCCCCTGCATTCCGGAATCGCAATTCCGCTATGCCCGCGGTCTCGCAAGACTCGGCCGCGCCGGGGAAGCGCGCCTCCTGCTGAGAAGACTGACCGCGGATCAGCCATTTTCTCCATGGGCCGATTCCGCAGGCGTTCTTCTCGAACGGATTGAATGGACGATCCCGCTTCAGGGCACCGGCCTCGCGGGCCGGCTCGCGCCCATACTCAACGCTTCTCTCGGAACGCCTTCGCCCTTCTTTGAGTACGACCTCGGTCTTTTTTATTTCGAATCCCTCAAGGACTATTCCGCATCGCGGTCCCGTTTTCTGTCCTGGCTGAGATCCGCGGCGAATTCGGACCGGGCTGATTCCGCCTGGTTCATGATGGCGGATGGCTTTTTCCGGCGATCGATTCTGGAGCCAAATCCCCTGCTGACGGATTCGGCACTGGCCTGTCTCGATCAATTGAGCTCCCGGCCGCCGGCGGATCCGCTCTGGGTGAAGACCCGGCTGATGCGGCATCGCATTGCAGCAGTCCGCGGTTCCGGAGACGCCGGCCGCTGGGTCTCGGACCTGCCGCCTTCGTGCGTCACGGATCCGAACGAAGTGATCCGGCTGGTCTCCCGTGCACGATCCGCACTGGCCATCGATTCGATCGCGGCCGCGGAACGGCTTCTCTCCCTGCTCCCGGATGGCGGCGGTCCGGACGGAGGGGACGAAAGGCCGGGCGCAATCGCCCTGTTGCGGGCATTGATCGAGATGAAGCGGGGCCGGCTCGATTCAGCCGATTCCCTTTTCAACCGGATTTCCGTGTCCGGATTTCCGCCCTCTGTTCGTTCCGCTTCCAACTGGTTCCTGGGTAAAAGGGTCGAGAGCGCAGGAAGAGTCAAGGAGGCGGTTCCCCTGTATCGCGCGGCCGCCGGCCATCCCTTTTTCCTGGTGGAAGTCGATTCCGTTCTCCTTTGCCTGGGCAATGCGCTTCTGGAATCCGGCGAACCCAGCCGGGCGGCCCGTGTCTTTGAGGAGGCTCTGCATTCGGACAGTGTGTCCGTGTCCTGTTCACGGGTGGGCCTTGGAACCGGCCATCACACCCTCCGGCCCATGCTTCTGCGCCGTCTCTCGGACGCATACCGGGCCGCGGCCAGAACCGGTCCGGCGAGAAGCGCGCTGATCCGGTACGGGGCTTTGGAACCCGGGCCGGACGGCCGCAGAAACCTGTGGGCCGGCCTTGCGTCTCTGGCCGAAACGGATGGGCAGATTCAAACAGCCCGTTTTTTTCTGTCCCGTGTAGCGGCTGCGGATTCCTCGGCTGAAGGATGGGCGGAACTGGCGGATTTGGATTTCCGGTTCGGCCGGTTCGCGGATGCGGCGGACGGTTATTCCAGAGCCGCGGATATGGCTGGAAACGAGAGCCGTCAAGCGGAGCTGACCGCGGGAAGAATCGTCTCGCTGTTCCGTCTCGACCGGCTCGCGGACGGCGAATCCGGCCTCAAAGCATTTGAATCGCGTTACAAGGGAGATCCCTCCTTCAGGGAACTTCGGGCCGGGATCCGGCTGGAGCAGGGAATGGCGCTGAGCCGGGACAAATCCTTCGAACCCGCCATTGACTGTTTCAAGGATGCCGCGGACAGCCGGAATCCCTCCCTGGCACGGAAGGCCGAGCTCGAACACGGCCGTGCGCTTCTCCTGATGAACCGGACGGACAAGGGTCTCGGTCTCATGACCGAGCTGATCCGGCGGAGCGCGGAAGATGCCATTCTCCCTGAAATTTACCTGGTTCTCGGCGAACATTACCTGCGTTCCGGACAGACGGACAACGCGCTCGCGGCTTTCAAGAAAGCCATGGCCGACTCCCTGAACCCGGAGATCCACCGCGAAGCGGTGAGACAGTGCATCCGGCTGTATGAAGGCCTCCAGATGACGGATGCCGCGATCGCTCTGACGAAACGGTATCTATCCCGGTTCCCCGGAGCGGAAGACGCCTTCGCCAAAAAAATCCGGCTGGGCATTTATTATTATGAACTGAAGGAATTCGGGCGGGCCGTCACGCAGCTGCGTTCGCTCCAGCCCGAGGCGGAACCCCGGGACGAGGCGGAAATCCAGTACTGGATCGGAAAATGTTACGCGGAGATGGGACGCTTCGACGAGGCCATATTCGAGTTTCTCAAGGTCAAGTATCTCTGTCCGCCCACCCAGCTGCCCTGGGCCGCGACCGCCCTGTACGAGGCCGGCATTGCCTATCTACGGCTTCAGCGTCCGGATTCGGCGCGGCAGATGTTCACCCGGATCGTCCAGAGCGAAGGCGTCTCGAGCGATCTGGGACGCATCGCGAAACAGCGGGCCGACGCGATCGAATCCGGCCCAAATGAACCCGCGCTCTGAGGCAGACGTGACCGACGCACTCCGCTGGGAAATCGTGGATCCGATCATCGAAAGGGCGCTTGAAGAGGACCTAGGAACGGGCGATGTGACGACCGACTCCATCATATCCGCGGACCGGACGGGAGTGGGGCGGATACTGGCCCGTTCGGACGGCGTGGTTGCGGGACTCCCCGTTTTCAACCGTGTCTTCAGGATCCTGGACCCCAATGTGGAGATCCGTGAAACCGCGCAGGACGGATTCAAGGCGGCGGCCGGAGATGCGCTCGGATCCGTGTCCGGTTCCGTTCGGACCCTCCTGAAAGGCGAGCGGACGGCCCTCAATTTTCTCCAGCGCCTTTCCGGAATCGCCACCCGGACCGACGCATTCGTCCGCGCCGTCGAAGGCACCGGATGCGCGATACTGGACACCCGCAAGACGACGCCCACATTGCGCAGTCTCGAAAAATACGCGGTCCGGATCGGAGGCGGACGCAACCACCGTTTCGGCCTTTTCGACATGGCGCTGATCAAGAACAACCATGCGGACGCGGCCGGTGGCGTCTCGACCGCGATCGAGCGGTGTCTGCACGTGCTCCGGCAGAAGGGGCTCGGCCTGAAAGTCGAAGTGGAGGTGAGAAACCTGGAGGAAGTTCTGGAAGCCGTCCGGTTTCCGGTGGACCGGATTCTCCTCGACAACATGAGTCCGGCCGCCCTGCAGGAGGCGGTGGCGCTCATCAACGGACGGATGGAGACTGAAGCCTCCGGCGGCATCCGCCTGGAAAACGTCCGCGAAACAGCCGAGACCGGGGTGAATTTCATTTCCGTCGGCGGCCTGACGCACTCCGCTCCCGCCATGGACATCTCTTTCCGCATCACCGTCGGAGGTGCAGGATGATTGAAATCCGTTTTCACGGCCGCGGGGGCCAGGGTGCGGTCAAGGGCTCGGATATACTGGCCATGGCCGCTTTCCGGGAAGGCAAGCAGGTTCAGGCCTTCCCGTTTTTCGGCGTCGAGCGCCGCGGCGCCCCGGTCACGGCGTACACCCGCATTTCGGACGATGTTATCCGGATTCATTGCTTCATCTACGAGCCGGACGTCCTGGTGGTTTTGGACCCCGGTCTTATGACCGCCGTCCCCCTGACGGATGGACTGAAACCCCGCGGCACGATCGTCATCAACACGACGCTGGACCGGACGGCTTTTCCAGTGAAGGGAATCCCGGACGTCAAGATTGCCACCGTGGATTGTTCCTCCATCGCCCTGCGTTACGGCCTCGGGACTCCAGAAGCGCCGATCGTGAACACCACCATCCTCGGCGCCGTCGCCCGCGCCACCGGAGTGGTTTCCATTGACTCCGTGATGGACGCCATACGGGAGAAGATTCCGCACAAACCGGATCTGAACGCGCAGGCCGCACGGGACGCTTACGACCAGCTGCACGGATAGGGAGACGTCATGAAGCCGAAAATCCGAAAGGACGGAACCGTCGCTATCGAAAAAAGCGGCGATCTTCCGGACACGCCTGTTTCTCTGGGCTCCATGAGGAGCAACAAGACCGCCTCGTGGCGTTCGATCCGGCCCGTGATCATCGAGGAACGCTGCAAACGATGTATGATCTGCTGGAAAGTCTGCCCCGAACCGGCGATCCGGCCGGGCGACCCGCCCGTGGTGGATCTGGATTACTGCAAGGGGTGCGGCATCTGCATCGCGGAATGCCCGTTCGACGCCATCGACTCAGAGAAGGAAGGGAAGTAGGGGCCCCATGAAGAAAGTCCTCACCGGCAACTTCGCGGCCGCCTATGCCGCGGTCGCGGCCCGTGTTCAGGTCATTTCCGCCTACCCGATCACGCCCCAGACCACCATCGTGGAGATTCTCTCCGAACTCGTGGCCCGGGGCGAACTGGCGGCCGATTTCATCAAGGTCGAATCCGAACATTCCGCCCTGGCCGCCTGCATCGGCGCGCAGGCCGCGGGCGCGCGCACGTTCACCGCGACTTCGTCACAGGGGCTCGCGCTCATGCACGAACTGATTCACTGGACCAGTCGGGCGCGCCTACCCATTGTACTCGCCAATGTCAACCGCGCCATGGCTCCGGGTTGGTCCATCTGGGCCGACGCCACGGACGCGATTTCCGAGCGCGACACGGGCTGGATGCAGATCTTCTGTGAGGACAATCAGGAAGTTTTCGACTCCATTCTGATGGCATACCGGATCGGAGAGCGCGCGGAGATCCTGCTTCCGACCCTGGTGAACCTGGACGCATTTTTCCTGTCCCATACGTCCCAGGTGGTGGATCTGTACGACGCGGAACGGATCGACGCTTTTCTTCCGCCGTACCGGCCGGCCGTCAAGCTCGACGTCGGGGACCCCCGCTCTTTCGGCGCGCTCACCTCTCCGGATTACTACTATGAATTCTCGTATAAAATTCAGAAGGCCCACGAGGCCGCCAGACAGGCGATCACGGAAACCGGAAGGGAATTCGGATCCGTATTCGGCCGATCCTATGGTCTGACGGAAGCCTACTTGTGCGAAGACGCGGAATTCGTGCTCATCACCTACGGCACCATCGCGGGAACGGCCAAGGTCGCGGCCGACCGGCTTCGGGAGAAGGGATTTCGGGCCGGCGTTCTGAAAATCCGCTATTTCCGTCCGTTTCCCGCCGAAGACGTGGTCCGGATTCTCGGCCGCGCGGCGGCCGCGGGTGTGGTGGACCGGGCGATCTCCTACGGTCAGGCGGGTCCGTTTTACACGGAAACACGGTCGGTTCTGTCCGGCGCGACTCCCGCTCTGACCGGTTTCATCGCCGGCCTGGGAGGCCGTGACGTGTCCGTGGCCGATCTGGAATCCATGTTCCTGCAACTGCGCGATGGGAAGCCCTCGCCGCTCGTCTGGATTGGAGTCAAACCATGAATGCTTCTGAAACCCGGGAAAAAACGCCTTTCCGGCTCACCCTGCCCGAGGAGGAAATCCTCTCTCCCGGACATCTGGCTTGCCAGGGATGCGGCGCGGCCATGGCCATGCGGTACGCGCTCAAGGCGCTGGGACGGAACACCATCCTGTCCATTCCGGCCTGCTGCTGGGCGGTGATCGACGGCCCTTTCCCGTATTCCGCGGCCGGAGTGCCCGTTTTTCACTGCGCATTCGAAACCGCCGCCTCCACGGCTGCCGGGATCACGCATGCCCTGTCCCGTCTCGGCCGGGACGAAGTCACGACCGTGGCGTGGGCCGGGGACGGGGGCACTTTCGACATCGGGCTCCAGGCGCTTTCGGGGGCGGCCGAACGCAACGACAACATGATCTACGTGGTCTACGACAATGAAGCCTACATGAACACCGGCATCCAGCGGTCCTCGGCCACGCCGCACGGCGCCTGGACCACGACCACGCCGACCCTTCAGTTCAAGAAAGGTCCGAAGAAGAACATCATGGAAATCATGGTCGCGCATTCAATCCCCTATGCGGCCACGGCCAACATCGCCTATCCCGAAGACCTGGTGAAGAAACTGCAGAAGGCGCGGTCCCTCCGGGGGATGCGTTTTCTGCATGTCTACGCGCCCTGCCCGACGGGCTGGAAGCACGCCCCCGGTCTCACCGTGAAAATCGCCCGCATGGCCACCGAATGCAATGTTTTCCCCATCTACGAGGTGGAGGAGGGCTTCTATAACATCAACCGGAGAAATCCGAACCCAAAGCCGGTTTCGGAATACCTGAAAATGCAGGGCCGCTTTCATCACCTTCGCGAGGAAGATGTTCAATTCATCCAATCCCGGGTGGACCGCGACTGGCAGCGGCTGATCAAGCTGGAACAGGCTTTCGGAAAGGCTTCCGGGGTCTGAGCAGCGCATTTCGTCCGCGCCGAACGGGGCTCGGGGGTTGTCCCCAGGGAGTGCCGAGTCCCGCGGCGTTCAGGGTTTACCCTACAGAGGAATCCAAATGAAGGTCCTGTTGTCCGGAAATGAAGCGGTCGCCCGCGGATGCCACGAATTCGGATTGCATGTGGCGACGGCGTATCCGGGCACGCCCAGCACTGAAATTCTTGAAGAAATCGCGTCTCGGTATCCGGAAATAGCCGGTGAATGGTGCCCGAACGAAAAAGTGGCATTCGAAGTCGCCATGGGCGCATCTTTCGCCGGGGCCCGCGCGCTCACGGCCATGAAGCATGTCGGCCTGAATGTGGCCGCGGACCCCTTCATGTCCGTTTCCCTGGTCGGCGCTCCGGGAGGACTCGTCGTAGTCAGCGCGGACGATCCCGGAATGCACTCTTCGCAGAATGAGCAGGACAACCGGCTGTATGCGCGTTTCGCGGGCTACCCCTGCCTCGAGCCTTCCGACAGCCAGGAATCCAAGGATTTCGTCGGACACGGCCTGGAGATCAGCATCTCCTTCGACGTCCCTGTCATGCTCCGGATGACCACCCGCGTCTGCCACGCCAAGGGTGTGGTCGAGTTTGGAGAGCGGCGCGCCTATTCGGTGAAGGGATTCCAGCCCGACCCCCGGAAATTCGTGGTTCTTCCGAATCACGCGAGGCTTCAGCGCGTCTGGACCTCCGAACGCCTCGAAAAACTGCGCGCGTTCTCCGAATCCTCTCCCCTCAACCGGGAGGAACCTGGACAAAAGGACGTGGGCGTGATCACCTCCGGAATTTCCTATCAGTATGTCCGTGAAACGTTTCCGAATGCTTCGGTTTTCAAGCTCGGCCTCTCTTACCCGATTCCGATCGAACGCATCCGCAGGTTTGCCGCATCCGTCGGCCGGCTGTTCGTTGTGGAGGAACTGGAGCCCTTCATCGAGGAACAGATCCTCGCGGCCGGAATCCCCTGCGAGGGCAAGAAATGGTGGCCCGGTCTGGGGGAGTTTTCCCCGGATGTGGTACGCACGGGATTCGTCCGGGCCGGCGTCCTGGAACCGGGGCCGGAGCCGCCGGCACCGGTGGAAGTGCTGGCCCGGCCGCCGGTATTCTGTCCCGGGTGCCCGCACCGGGGCCTGTTCGTCGCGCTCAAAAAGTTCAAGGCGCTCGTCGCGACTGACATCGGCTGCTATACGCTGTCCGTCTATCCGCCGATCGGCGTGGGGGACATCTGCGTGGAAATGGGCGCGTCCATCGGCGTGGCCGTCGGCGTCGCCAAGGCCCGGGGCGGCGGAAAAGGTATTGTGGCGACAATCGGGGACTCCACTTTTCTGCATTCAGGCATGACCGGGCTTCTCAATGCGGTGCATGACGGCGCCGGCATCACGGTCATTCTTCTGGACAACAGCATCACCGCCATGACGGGCGGCCAGCACCAGCCCGGAACCGGAAAAACCCTTTCCGGCGCCGCGGCCAAACCCGTGGAACTGGCGAAAATCTGCGCGGCTCTCGGTGTGGAACGCATCCGCGTCATCGATCCGTACGACCTGAATCAGACCGGGCAGGTTCTGGGAGAGGCGCTCGAATCGGGTGAACTTTCCGTCCTGATCACCAACCGGCCCTGCACGCTTTACCCGCCTGAAATCCGCAAAACCGTCCTGCGGCCGCCGTTCCGCGTGAAACCGGACGCCTGCATCGGCTGCCACACCTGCTTCAAGGTCGGCTGTCCCGCAATCGGCGAATCGGAAAACCGCACTGAAAAGGGTTTGAGCCAGTCCCTCATCGACCGGACCCTGTGCACCGGCTGCAGTGTCTGCAGCCAAGTCTGCCCGGTGCAGGCGATTGTGCGGGAACCGGAAGGGAGCGGAAAATGAGATCCATGAACGTCCTGATCGTGGGCGTTGGAGGACAGGGCGTCCTGCTGGCGTCCGAACTGCTGTCGGACGCGGCGCTCCGCGCGGGCTTCGACGTGAAAAAAAGCGAAGTGCACGGCATGGCCCAGCGGGGCGGTTCCGTATCCAGCCATGTCCGGATTTCCGGCCAGGTCCGCTCTCCGCTGATTCCAGACGGACAGGCCGACGCCCTGCTGGCCTTCGAACAGGCGGAAGCACTCCGCTGGGTTCACTTCCTCAAAGCGGACGGAACGGCCGTGGTCAACCGCAGACGTCTCGTTCCTCCGGTCGCGCTGTTCCGCAGAGGACCGGGGTATCCGGATGATCCGGTCGCATCCGTGCGCGCCAGGACGGGACGCGTCATCTCCATCGACGCGGAAGCAGCCGCCCGGCGGCTCGGGAATCCGCGTGTCGAAAACACGGTCCTACTCGGCGCGCTTTCCGGCTGTCTCGACATTCCGGAAACCGCCTGGATGCAGGCCATCGAAGGCCGGGTGCCGGCCGGAACCGTTGACATCAATTGCGAGGCGTTCCGTGCCGGCGCTGAAACCACGGCGAACGGGGAGGATGCATGACGCGAATTCTGGTCGTCAATCCGGGATCCACGACCACCAAGGTCGCTCTTTACGAAGACGAGACTCCGGTATGGAGCGAGACCATCACCTATCCGTCGGAAAGCCTGGCTTCCTTCCTGAGACCGACGGATCAGATGGATCTGCGTTTCCGGGACCTGGCCGAACTGCTCAGGCGTCGCGGCGTTGAAATCGGATCCCTGTCCGCGGTCTCCAGCCGGGGCGGCCCTTTCAAGCCCCTGCAAGGAGGCACCTACCGCGTCACGCCGACCGTCGTGGGCGACGTGCTGCAGGGCCGGGTTCAGTTCAATCACGCGTCGCTGCTGGGCGTCTGCCTCGCCGACCGTCTGGTGCAGGGAACGGAAATCCCCGCGTTTTTCGTCGATCCCGTATCCGTGGACGAGATGGAGCCACACGCCCGGCCGACCGGCATGCCGGAACTGGAGCGCAGGAGCCTGGTTCACGCCCTCAACATCAAGGCCGCAGGCCGCAAAGTGGCCGTCCAACTCCGAAAGGACCTCTCCCAGCTCCGCATGGTGGTCGCCCATCTGGGCGGGGGCATTTCGGTGTGCGCGCTGAAGGACGGTTTCATCATCGACGTCAACAATGCCGTCGAA
The DNA here is from genome assembly GCA_963736115.1 of uncultured bacterium. Classification (GTDB taxonomy): domain Bacteria; phylum Zhuqueibacterota; class QNDG01; order QNDG01; family DTFT01; genus JAFGAX01. The sequence goes on along the minus strand of CAVTNR010000028.1, from coordinate 23,489 downwards.
GAAGGGCCCTTCTCGCCCGAACGGTCCGGAACCCTGCCCGTCTATTCCCTGACCGATCTGTGTTTTTCGGGAAGGTTCACGCACGCGGAAATGCGGAAGAAAATCGTGGGCTGCGGCGGTCTTGCCGCGCATCTCGGAACCAGCGACGCCGTGGAGATTGAAAAACGCATCTCCGCGGGCGACAGCCGGGCCGAACGCGTGTACCGTGCCATGGCGTATCAGATCGCCAAGGAAATTGGGGCCATGGCCACGGTTCTGAAATGCATGCTGGACGGCGTGGTGCTGACCGGCGGTCTCGCCCGGAGCACGATGCTGACAGGCTGGATTCAGGAGCGGGTCGGCATTCTGGGATCCTTTTTCGTCCTACCCGGCGAGTTCGAAATGGAGGCGCTCGCGCAAGGCGCGCTCCGTGTGCTGCGCAGCGAGGAACAGGTCAAATCATACGAGCAATCATGAGCCGCGGTTCCTTCCGCATCCTGGTCGTCAACCCGGGCTCGACGTCCACCAAGATCGCGCTTTTCGAGAACGAGGCCCAGAGGGAATCCTGTTCCCTCGTTCATCCAGCGGATCAGCTCAGCCGTTTTACTCGAATCGCGGACCAGCTCCCGTTCCGGCTTGGAGCCGTCCAGACGTTCATGACCGAACGGGACATCCTGCACGAGTCTCTGGACGCCGTCGTCGGCCGGGGCGGTCTGCTCAGGCCGCTGGAAGGCGGGACCTATGCCGTGGATGACCGGATGACGGAGGATCTCCGAACCGCGGCAGAGGGAGAGCATGCCTCCAATCTCGGAGGTCTGATCGCCCGCGCGGTCGCGGATCAGGCCGGCATTCCCGCATACATCGTGGACCCGGTTGTGGTGGACGAACTGGACGAGGTGGCCCGCCTGACGGGACTGCCCGAATTCCGCAGACGCTCCATTTTCCACGCGCTCAACCAGAAAGCCGTCGCCCGTGAAGCCGGACGGCGCCTCAAGCGTCCCGCGGAATCCCTCCGGCTGGTCGTGGCGCATCTCGGCGGAGGCATTTCCGTCGGCGCGCACCGGGAGGGCCGTGTGGTGGATGTCAACAACGCGCTGGACGGCGATGGGCCCTTCTCGCCCGAGCGGTCCGGCGGCCTTCCCTCCGGCCAGCTTGCGGACTGGTGCTGTTCCGGAAAAGCAACGCTTTCCGAAGTCCGCCGGAAGCTGACGGGTCAGGGCGGCATGGTGGCCCACCTGGGGACGAACGATCTGGTGGAAGTCGAGCGCAGAATCGCATCCGGAGATCGGACCGCCGCTCTGGTTCGGGACGCCATGGCATATCAGACGGCCAAGCAGATCGGGGCCATGGCCGTAGTACTGGAGGGACGCGTGGACGCCCTGGTGCTCACGGGAGGACTGGCCGCCTCGGCCGCCTTCACGGAGGCTATACTGGCACGGGTCCGGTGGATTGCGCCCGTTTTTGTGCTACCCGGCGAAAAAGAGATGGAGTCGCTGGCGCTGGGTGGGCTTCGCATTCTCAGAGGTGAAGAAAAGCCCGGATCGTATACGGCTTCGGGGCGATAACAGGGAAAGGCGCTCGCATGGAACCCATCCGTAAACTCGTCATGCTGGAAGAAGCCGTCAAGGGCGGTCCCCGGATGACGATGGCTGTCGCCTCCGGAGACGGGGATCCGGCGACGGTTCGCGCCGTCGTGCGGGGCGCTCTCGACGGTCTCATCCAGGTGATACTGGTCGGGGTCCGGGAGAAACTGGAGCGGATCACCCGGGATCTCGACCCTGCTTTCACGAAAAGCGTGAAGATTGTGAACACCGAGGACGAGACCCTGACCGCACGGACCGCGGTGCAGCTCGTCCGGGACGGCAAAGCCGATCTCGTGATGAAAGGGCTGATCCCCACCGACGTGTTCATGAAGGCGGTTTTGGACAAGGAAATCGGATTGCTCCCGAAGGGCGGCCTGCTCAGCCACGTCGCCGTGATGGAAATGCCGACCTATCCCAAGCTTCTGCTGGTCACGGACGCGGCCATCCTTCCGAATCCGACCATGGACGAAAAAGTCCAGATCCTGAACTACGCCATTGAAGTCGCGCATTCGCTGGGCATCGAAAATCCGAAGGCGGCCCTGGTCTCGGCGGCGGAGAAAATCAATTTCAAGCTTCAATCGTCCATTGACGCGGCCGTGATCAAGGCCATGGCCGAACGGAAACAGATCCGCGGCGCGATAGTCGACGGTCCCCTGGCCCTGGATGTGGCCCTGTCCGAGGAGAACTGCCGCATCAAGGGTTTGGACAGCCCCATCAACGGAGAAGCGGACATCCTTCTGTTCCCCAACATCGAAACCGCCAACACCTTCTACAAATCCGTCACCATTCTGGCGCACGGTAAAAGCGCCTCCATTCTCGTGGGGACGCTTGCGCCGGTGGTGCTTTCGTCCAGGGCCGACGACGACGACACCAAATTCTATTCCATCGTCATGGCGGCACGCATGGCCTCACACCGCATGCTGAAAGCCGGCTCCTCCCGAAACGGCTCTTGAGCCGCGCACGGAAACGGGCGTTCGACTGGGGACATCGTCATGCAGGGAAAGTGCGTACAAATTTACACCGGGGACGGAAAGGGAAAGACCACGGCCGCGATGGGGCTGGCGCTGCGCGCTCTGGGCCGGGGATGGAAAGTCCTCCTGATCCAGTTCCTCAAGCCGCCTGGAGGATCCGGCGAAACCGGCGTTCGTCTCGGACTACCCGGATTCGAATCCATGCAGTTCGGCGGCAGGGCTTTCGTCCGGTCCGTTCCTCCGGATCGGGCGGACCGGGAATGCGCCGCACTGGGCTTGATGGCGGTGGAAAAGCGCATGGGGGAGGAGTGGGACATGATCATCCTGGACGAAATTCTGCAGGCCGTATCCCTCGGTTTGATTGAGGAAGAGAAAGTGCTAGGCCTCATCCGAACCCGGCCGGAATCCGTTGAACTGGTCCTGACCGGCCGGGGCGCCACAGCGGCGCTCATCGCCGCGGCGGATCTGGTCACTGAGATGATCGCGGTCAAGCATCCTTACGGGAAAGGAATGCCGGCGCGGTCCGGCATTGAATACTGATGGTGCTTTTCAGATCTCCGGACGTCTCCCGGTTCCGGTTGATGGCCGTTCTGGACCGGGAATGGTTCGACGGACGGACGCCTGGATCTCTGGCCGCGGCTCTCATTGAAGGCGGCGCAACCGTGATTCAGTACCGCGATAAAGTGTCGGGGATTCGTGAGATGATAGAAATTGCGGACATCCTCCGGGATGCAACCGCTGCCGCGGGCGTTCCGCTGATCGTGAATGACAGGCTCGACGTTGCGCTGGCGTGCGGAGCGGACGGCATCCATGTCGGATGGACGGACATGCCTGCGGATCGGATCCGCAGACTCGCGCCGGATCTGTGCATCGGCTTCTCCGTGTCCTCGGTTGAGGAGTTCGAGGCCGTTCCGGACGCGGATTATTACGGAGTCGGCGCCTGCTTCCCGACCGGGACCAAATCCGTGGAGCGGGTTCCCGGTCCCGGACTGCTGCGTGAATTGAGGCCCCGCACAACCCGGCCGCTTGTGGCGATCGGCGGCATCCATTCCGGCAACGCAGGAGAGGCGCTCCGGTTCGGCGCGGACGGCATCGCCGCGGTCTCGGCATTTTTGGGGCAAAAAGACATCCGCGGGGCGGTGAAAGCAATGAAGGCCGCGATCGAGGGAGACTTTTGATGAAACGGATCGCCGCCCGGGACCGTGAGATGATAAACCGGGCCCGGAAAAAAGGTCCGGCCACGACCCTCGTGGCCGGAGCGGCCGGACCGGAGGTCTTGAGAGCCGTTGCGGAAGCGGCGGGCCTCGGCCTGATCCGCCCTGTCTTAATCGGTCCGGCACCTGCGATCCGAAACCTGTCCCGGCGTCTGAAGATCGATCTGTCGGAATTCCCGATCATTGACCGGCCGGAAGATCCGGCCATCGCCGAAACCGCTGCTGAAATGGCGTCCCGGAACGAGGCGGACCTCATCATGAAAGGCAACATCTCCACGCCCGTTCTTCTGAAAGCGGTCCTGGATCCCCGTTTCGGACTGCGCACGGGCGGGCTTCTCAGTCATATCGCCTGGATGGAGGTCCCGGCCGCGGCCAAACCCTTTGCGGTCACGGACAGCGGCATGGTGATCCGTCCGACGCTCGAACAGAAGGTTCTCATTCTCAAGAATGCGATTGCGTTCACATCCGCGATGGGGATCCGGAAGCCGCGCATCGCCCTTCTTGCGGCCAATGAAAAAGTCAGTCCGCACATGCCCGAGACGACTGACGCAGTGGAACTGGTCCGCATGGCAGCGCGAGGCGTTTTCGGCGATGCCGTTGTCGAAGGGCCCCTGGCCGTGGATATGGCTTTTTCGGCCGAGGCCGCCCGCATCAAAGGATTCCGCAGCCGCATCGCAGGAAAACCGGATATCGTACTGGTTCCGGACATTGCCAGCGGCAATATATTCGCAAAAGGACTGGTTTACCTCGCCCATGCCCGCATCAGCGGACTGGTGGTCGGCGCCCGGCTCCCCATCGTTCTCATCTCAAGAGCCGAACACGCGTCAACCTGGCTCCACTCCCTCGCCCTTGCGGGCATTGTCCGTGAAAAAATGAGTGGACAACGGATATCATGATCGTACACACGGATTGCAGGCATTATTTGGGGGACCGTCCCTGTCGGCCTCATAAAGAGGAAGGCGTCCATTGTGACGGATGTCCCAGAATACGAGCGGGTGAAGGGCAGAATTCTCATCATCAAGCTCGGAGCCATAGGCGACGTGATACGGACAACGCCCCTGATCCGGGTTCTGAGAGAGACTCTGCCGTCCCGTCACATTCACTGGCTCACCCATACGCCGGAAATATTGCCGGCTGAAGTGGACCGGATTTTCCGGTTTACATCCGAGCATATCGAAATACTGAAATCCACGAAATACGAGCTTCTGATCAATTTGGACAAGGATGCTGAGGCCTGCTGCCTGGCGGAAAAAATACACGCCGGAAAGAAAAGAGGCTTCGGGTGGACCGGTTCATCCTGCAGGCCCCTGGAAAAAGCTTCCAGGCAGAAATGGCTGACAGGACTTTTCGATGATGAAAACAGGAAGAACACGAAGAGTTATCCCAGGGAGATATTTGAAATTTCAGGCTTTAAATTCAGCGGAGAGGAATACCTGCTTCCTCGGCCGGAACCCGGAAAATGGCGCATTCCAAAGCGAAAAGGCATTATTGGGCTCAATACCGGTTGCGGGGGAAGATGGACCACGCGTCTGTGGCCTGAAGCCTTCTGGGTGAACCTGGCCCGGGGGCTCAAAAGAAGCGGATATACGCCCCTTCTTCTGGGTGGTTTACAGGAAGACGCAAAGAATAAAAGGATCGCGCAACTATCGAAGGCACGTTATTTAGGGCATTTTGACCTTAAGACATTTATTTCACTGATGAATGAATGTGATCTGGTGGTGACCAGTGTCACGATGGGCCTTCATATTGCCATAGGTCTGGGTAAAAAAGTAGTGCTTTTCAACAACATTTTTAATTCCAAAGAATTCGAACTATATGGCCGCGGGGAAATTCTTGAGCCCGGCCTGGGCTGTCAGAATTGTTTCCGCAGTCAATGTGACACACTCTGCATGAACCGGATCAAGCCAGATCGGGTTCTCGAATCCATCAGACGTCTCCTCTCTTGAAACGATCTTCCGTTCAAACCCCAATTCCTGTTTTCCGTCCGGCGGACGGCCTTCTCGTCATCCTGATCGGCATCGCGGTTTTCGCGGGATTCCGGCCTGAAAGAACGGGATTGAGGGGCAGCCGAATACGGATTTCCGTGGACGGAAGCCTGAAAATGACGCATCCTCTTGGAGCGGACACGGTTCTGACCGTAGGTGGTTTCATCGGGGAAACGGAAATCGGCGTATTGAACGGAGGGATCCGTATCATCCGGTCGCCCTGCCCCGGGAAAAACTGCATGCATCAGGGGGAAATCCGGAACGCCGGCCGCATGCTCATCTGCATCCCGAACCGGGTGACCGTGACCGTGGAAGGCGCGGATGGGACCGGTCCAGAGGTGGACGGGTGGACGCCTTGAAGAGAGTGTGCTCCGGCATGGAAAACCAAACCGCAAAACCGTCCCGGTCTCACAGAATTGCCGACTTGGCCCTCTGGACCGGCATTGCCTCCGTGCTGTTCACAGTGGAGGAAGCGGTCGGACTGCCGCTGCCTTTTTTCAGGCTGGGCCTGGCCAATGTCATACCGCTCGCGCTGCTGATCCGCAGCGGCGCCGGTGCCGCTCTAGCGGTGGCTGTGCTGCGCGTGCTGGTCGCCGGATTTCTCACCGGCTCCCTGTTTCAGCCTTCCTTCGTCTTCTCCGCAACAGGCGGCGTGCTCTCCATGTTGGCCGTAGCCGGAGTTTACAGGCTGGCGCCGCGGCTGTTCGGACTGGCCGGATTGAGCATTCTCGGCGCTTTCGTCAAAAACGCGGCCCAGATCGCGGTCGCATCCCTGCTCTATGTGGCCGACCTGGACGTCTGGTCGGTTCTGCCCCTGTTTTTCTTTGTGTCCGTCGGAGCCGGGACTCTGGTGGCCGTCATCACACGGGTGTTCCTGGCACGGATCCGGATTGCCGTGTCATCCGGCTGAGCACGCGGCCGAGTTCCCCGGCATCAGCCTGCGTGTTCCGGCAGGGGCCCTCAGGCCGCACATTGGGCAGGCCGATGACGGAAATCCGCGGGTGCAGGTCGCGTATCCCCGAAAGCAGATCCCGCTCGCATGCCACACCGATCACGGCCGCAGGCCGTGTTTCCCGCACGGCCGCTCTGGCCGCTTCCCCTCCGGATACGACAACAGCGGTCACGCCCGCGGACCGGCACAGTTCTTTCATCTGATCCATCTGGAGTCTGGACAGGCAGCGTGGAAGGAGAACAAGGATACGGTTCGCGGTCACCGGAGCGGAGGCTCTTTCCTCCCAGGCATTATGAACCCGAATGTAGGAGTGGGCGAGACGGTCGGCGTTGCCGCCGATCAGCCGCGAAAAGAAGCGGATGGAAGGACGGAAAAATAAGCGTGGAAGATTCCGCGGGAAAAGCCGCCAGAGACGGGAATCCGGTTTGACGGACAGGGTCGCGACAAGACCGGCGAAAAGCAGCGCGCCCGTTCCCCATGCCGCGGCCAGCGCGCATGCGAAGAGCGTGACCCAGACTGGTCCCCAGGTTCGAAGCCGCGGCGAAAGCAAATAAAAGCCGGCCAGGCATGCCAGGCCGGCTGCGACGAGCAGGAACAGCGCGGAAGACAGGAACAGTCTCTTGGGAGAACGTGTGTCCGGCGCATTCGCGTCAGGGTCCGGAGATCCCGTCCATCCGGACCAGGCGTCGCCCAGTCTGCGGTTCTCTTCGGAGTCGGCGTTGTCCATGGTTCAGGTCAGCCGCAGTGCGAATATCCGCAGCTGACGCAGATGGTGCATCCACCCTCGGCCCGCAGGGAACCGCCGCATTCCGGACACTCGGGGCCGGTATGCTCGGCCAGCGCGATGCTCAGGGGTTTCTCGACAGCCGGATCCGGTTTGATGATTTTCTCTTCCGGTTTTTTTCTGCCGAATTCATGCATCAGGATCTGACCGATGCCGTCGGGAACGGATTTAATCAGCATGCCTTCGTTCCAGACGGGCCGGGATCCCGTGATGCCGGTCAGGGTCTGCGCCAGCTCCTCGACGGCCACGCCTTTCTGCAGGGCGATGGAAATGAGACGGCCGATGGCCTCGGAAAGCGCCGCTGTGTCTCCGCCGCTCTTGCCGATGTTCGCGAACACTTCGATGGGCGAATCCGATCCGTCATTGTTGATCGTGATATAGAGGGATCCCTGTCCGGTGTTGAGTTTGGTGGTGAACCCGCGTAGCACCCGGGGCCGCGGCTTCGGGCCGGTTTCAGGGGCGGCCTCGGCCTCGGCCGAGGCTTCTTTTGACTTTTTTAATGTGCCCTTGCTCAGAACCTGTTTCTCCCGGCTGCCGTCCCGGTAAATCGTCACGCCCTTGCATCCCAGGTCATGGGCGATCCGGTACACCTTGCTGACGTCCTCCACCGTTGCGGAGTTGGCGAAATTCACGGTCTTGGATACGGCATTGTCGGTGCAGCTCTGGAAGGCGGCCTGCATGCGGATATGCCATTCAGGGGAGACTTCGTGCGCCGTCACGAAAATCCGCTTCAGCCGGTCCGGTATCTCCTCTATTCCTTCCAGCGATCCCTTTTCCGCTATGGTCTTTGCGAGCGCCTCGGTGTACAGGTTTTCGCGGCGCAGCCGCTCGAGGAACGAGGGGACCACTTCCGGCAGCTGGTTGTCGTCCATGACGTGCCGGGTGAAGGAAAGCGCGAACAGCGGTTCGACGCCGCTCGAACAGCCCGCGATGATGCTGATGGTACCGGTGGGGGCGATCGTCGTCCGCGTGGCATTGCGGATCGGCGGCTCCCCGCGCTCCGCGTACACGCTTTTCGGAAAAGCCGGAAACGCGCCGCGCCTGGACGCGAGTTCGCGGGACTGGGTCCGGGATTCCTCCGCGATGAATTTCATGATCTGGACGGCCAGGTCAATGGCCTCGTTCGAATTGTAGGGGATGTCGAGATCAAAAAGAAGATCGGCGAAACCCATGACGCCCAGGCCAATCTTGCGGGTGGATTTCGTCATCTTCTCGATCTGGGGGAGCGGGAATTTGTTCATGTCGATCACGTTGTCGAGAAAATGCACCGCCGTACGGACTGTCCGGCGGAGTTTCTCGAAATCCACTTCCGCGACGCCGTCCGACTGTCGCGTCATGACGGCGAGATTGATCGACCCGAGGTTGCACGATTCGTAGGGGAGAAGCGGCTGTTCGCCGCACGGATTGGTCGACTCGATCTCGCCGAGCGGGGGTGTGGGATTGTCGCGGTTGATCCGGTCGATGAAGATGACGCCGGGCTCGCCATTCTCCCAGGCATGGCGGATGATGCGGTCATACACATCCCGGGCCCGGAGTGATCCGGCCTTCTGCCGGTCATGCGGATTGACGAGGTCGTATTCCCCGTCGCTTTCGAGCGCTTTCCAGAACGTCTCGGTCAGGGCGACTGAAATGTTGAAGTTGTTCAGTTTGTCGTCATCCTCCTTGGCCTCGATAAAATCCAGGATGTCGGGATGATCGACGCGGAGAATCGCCATGTTCGCGCCGCGGCGGGTGCCGCCCTGTTTGACCGTCTCCGTCGCTTCGTCGAAGACATGCATGAAGGAGATGGGTCCGGACGCGATGCCCTTGGTCGAGCAGACGATGTCGTTTTTGGGACGGATGCGGGAGAATGAAAAGCCGGTGCCGCCGCCCGATTTGTGGATGAGGGCCGTGTTCTTCACGGCGTCGAAAATGGACTCCATGGAGTCCTCGATCGGGAGGACGAAGCAGGCCGACAGCTGCTGCAGCTCGCGGCCCGCGTTCATCAGGGTCGGGGAATTGGGCATGAATTCCAGGTTGGCCATCATCGCGTAAAAACGGTTCTCCGTCGCGGTCCAGTCCGCCTCGGGATCGTAAATCTGGTCCGCGGAGGCGATGAAGCGCGCAACGCGGCGGAACATGTCTTCGGGCGTTTCCAGCACGTTGCCGTTCGAGTCCTTTTTCAGGTATCGCTTCCGGAGAACGGTACGCGCGTTTTCAGTCAGCGGAATCGCGTCCGGAATGCGTACCGGTTCTTCCATCGGTTCCGGCTCATTCAGGGATTCGTCATTGAGAGGGGCGAGGTTCTCGGTGATGCGGCGCAGATCAGCCGATTCGTCCTGGGCTGATTTCTTTCCGTTTTCATCCTTGCCGAAAAGATCGTCCTCCAGGAAGAAAGCAACATTCTTCCTTGTCTCCCGTGGAAATTGAGCCATGGTTGATTCTCTTTGATTTGGGTATTGCGGTTAGGGGAAAATCCGGATCGATGCTGAAATATACGATTCGATGCGAGAAAGTCAAGGGAAAATTGCAAAATTTGGCCATATATAGTGGTGATGGTCGAATATTTACTATCCATAGTGAAAAACAGCCTGATTTACGGAAAATAAAGCTTGACTGATAAATTCAATTTATTTACATTGATCCAGTCTTCTTCAGGGCAAGGCGTAATTCCTGACCGGTGGTGAGAGCCCACGCGCGCGAGAAAGTAGTATTTTTTCGCTCTGAACCAGTGTAACTCTGGTGCCGACGGTTAAAGTCCGGATGAAAGAGGATGGCGAGAGTCAGCGGTCTGAAGCGAGCATCACGAGCCCTGAAAGGATACTTTTAGGGCTGTTTTTTATATGGATAATGCATATTTCATGAGACGTGTTCTTCGGCTCGCCAGACGCGGGGTTGGGAAGGTGCATCCGAATCCTGCTGTCGGATGCGTACTGGTGCGGCGGGGAAAAATCATATCCGAAGGATTTCACGAAAAATACGGGGGACCTCACGCAGAGGTCAATGCACTGGCAACAGCCGATTCCAGCCTGCTTCCGGACTGCACGCTGTATGTCAACCTGGAACCCTGCAGCCATTACGGGAAAACACCGCCCTGTACGGAAGCCATCATCCGTTCCGGCATTCGAAACGTCGTTGTCGGCTGTACGGACCCGAATCCCCTGGTCAACGGACGGGGTATCCGGTCATTGCGGAAATCCGGGATTGCGGTGACCGAGGGTGTCATGGAGCCGGAATGCCGTAATCTCAATGAATCTTTTTTTCATTTCATGCAACACGGCCGTCCTTTTGTCACACTGAAAGCGGCCCAGACATTGGACGGAAGAGTGGCGACAGCCGGCGGGGAATCCCGCTGGATCAGCGGTTCCGGTTCCAGGGGCTGGGTTCACCGTCTGCGCGCGGAACAGGATGCCATTCTGGTTGGTGTCTGCACAGTGCTCCGGGACGACCCGGAACTGACGGTCCGAAACCGGGCCGGAAATCGCAGGCCCGGTTTCGCGCCCTACCGCATCGTCCTGGATCCCCGCTTGAAGATTCCGCTGCAAAGCCGGCTGGTCCGCGCCGCGGATCCGGAACGAACCGTCGTGATTACCGGGCCCGGCGCCCCGGCCGACAGGCGTCTGCGCCTTCGCAAAGCCGGCGTACAAGTATGGACTTTAAAAACCGGCCCGGACGGCCGGTTCCGGTTCCGGTCGATTCTGAACCGGTGCGCTGAAAAGGGAATTCTTTCCATTCTCGTGGAAGGCGGCCCTGACACCTGGACTTCGGCTGTGTCCGCCGGATTTGCGGACAGATGGATCATTTTTATTTCGCCCAGCCTCATGGGAGAAGGCACCCCGGTGCTCGGCGACCTGGGCATCACCGGTCTGAATCAACTGATCCGGTTTGAGCGTTGCGGCTGGCGCCGGTCAGGAGAGGACATTCTGTTCATCGGAGAGCGACCGTGTTCACCGGTCTTGTCGAAGAAATAGGAACGGTCCGGAGGATTCTGCCCGGCCGAGACAGCGTCCGCATCGGGATTCGGGCGCCGCGTCTCGCGCCGGAACTGCGGAAGGGAGATTCCATTGCGGTGAACGGCGTCTGTCTGACGGCGACGGAGACGGCCGGTGACGATTTCGAAGCGACGGCCGTTTCACAGACTCTGAAACAGTCCACGCTCGGACGCCTGCGGGCCGGAGACCGTGTGAATCTCGAGCGGGCGCTTGCGCTCGGGGACAGGCTCGGCGGTCATCTCGTGCAGGGCCACGTGGACGGGATCGGGTCGGTCGTATCGGTCCGGCCGAAGGGCGACAGCCGGATGATCACCGTCCGCGTTCCGTCCGGCCTGATGCGCCAACTGGCGGAGCGGGGATCCGTCGCACTGAACGGCGTCAGTCTCACCGTGGCCGTCCTGGAGCGGGACCGGATCACGGTGTCGGTCATTCCGCACACCTTCGAAAATACGACGCTGAAAGAACTGGCACCGGGCGGCCAGGTGAACGTTGAGACGGATCTTTTCGCCAAATATGCGGAACGTCTTCTGTCTCGGCGTCAAACGGAAATCGGACGGAGTGAATTGGGGGTGGAAGAATGACGCCATCCCCGGAATCCGGATACCTAAAACATGAAACCGTCGAAAAGCGGAACTGGAGAAGAGACAGGACCCGGTCGCCGGGTCCGAAAGGAGAAACATGACCGTCCCGTGCCCGGTTCCGGAGGCAATCGAACGCTTCCGGCGCGGCGAGATACTGATCATCGTCGATGACGAGGACCGGGAGAACGAAGGCGATTTCGTCGCTGCCGCGGACCTGATCACGCCGGAGAAGATCAACTTCATGGCGAAACACGGCCGCGGGCTGATCTGCGTTTCCCTGACCGCGGACCGTCTCGACCGGCTCGGTCTGGATCCGATGGTGAACGAGAACACCAGCATCCGGGGAACGGCCTTCACCGTCTCCGTGGACGCGGTCCGGGGCACCACGACAGGCGTGTCCGCCCATGACCGGGCCGAAACCGTCCGGGCGCTCATCGCACCGGACACGAAACCGGACGACCTGGCCCGGCCCGGTCACATTTTTCCGCTTCGCGCCGCGGAAGGCGGCGTCCTTTCGCGCGCGGGGCACACCGAGGCGGTCGCGGACCTCGGACGCCTGGCCGGGTTGACCCCGGGCGGCGTGCTCTGCGAGATCATGGATGAGGACGGGTCCATGGCCCGCATGCCGTCGCTGGAGAAAACCGCGGAACGTTTCGGTCTCGCCGTCTGCACCATTCGGGATCTCATCGCCTACCGGTGCGTTCACGACCGACTGGTCCGGCGCATTGTCACCACCCGGTTTCCGACGCGCTTCGGAGAGTTCATCCTCCATCTCTACGAGAGCGACATCGACGACCATCATCATCTGGCGCTGGTCAAGGGTGAACCCGGCCCGTTGGATCCCGTTCTTGTTCGCGTCCATTCGGAATGCCTCACGGGGGACGTGTTCGGTTCCATGCGGTGCGATTGCGGCGACCAGCTCCAGCGCGCGCTGGCGGAGATCGCCCGGGAGGGAAAGGGGGTTTTTCTGTACATGCGGCAGGAGGGCCGCGGCATCGGCCTCAGCAATAAAATTCGCGCCTATCAGCTCCAGGACGAGGGGAAGGACACGGTCGAGGCCAATATCGAACTCGGATTTCCGGCCGACCTGAGGGATTACGGCATCGGCGCCCAGATTCTGGTCGACCTGGGCGTCCGGAAAATCCGCCTGCTCACCAACAACCCGAAGAAAATCGTCGGCCTGATGGGATACGGGCTGGAAGTCGTGGCGCGGGTGCCGATCGAAATCACCCCCAATTCCGTCAACAGCCGTTACCTGCAGACGAAGCGGGACAAACTCGGACATCTGATCGCCCGGGACTGGATGATGGGGAAAATCCCGTCCGGCGATGCGGAAAAACCATAAGGAGAAAACATGAACCAGCCCATACAGGGACAGCTCATCGCCGAAGGCCGGCGATTCGCCATGGTCGTCAGCCGGTTCAATGAAATGATCACCCGACACCTGCTGGACGGGGCTCTGGACTGTCTGCTCCGCCATAAAGCCCAGGAAAAGGACCTCACCGTGGTCTGGGTGCCGGGATCCTTCGAGATACCGACCGTCGCCCTTAAACTCGCTCAATCCAAGCAGTACGACTCCGTGATCTGTCTCGCGGCCGTCATCCGCGGAGGCACGGACCATTACCAGCACATCGCGGCGGAAGTGACCAAGGGGATCGCCCAGGTCGGGCTGCAGACCGGCGTGCCCACGATATTCGGCGTGCTGACCTGCGACAATCTGGAGGAGGCACTGGAGCGGGCCGGGGCGAAACAGGGGAATAAGGGATGGCAGGCGGCCCTCAGCGGAATCGAGATGGCCGACCTCATGGGGAGGCTGGACCGGTGAATCGCGGGACCTGGTCAGCCGCCGTCCTGTCCCTGCTGATCCCGGCCGTTCTCTCGGCCGGGTGGTGGGAATGGAAGACGCATACGGCCACCCTGGAGATCCGGGATCTCAGTCCGGCCGGGGGACGGCTCTGGTGCGCGACCGAAGGGGGCCTTCTGGCTTTCGATCCGGCCACCGGCTCGTTCCAGACCTGGACGAACACAGAGGGACTGGCCGCGAATGAAATGACCGCGGTGACGGCCGACCGGAGCGGAACGCTTTGGCTGGGTTTCGCAAACGGACTCCTGCAGAAATGGAATCCCGCGGACAACAGAAGCCGCACAGTCGATGATTACCAGGGACAATCCGTCACCAGCCTTTGGTCGGAGGGCGACTCGCTTTTCGTCGGCCTGGACATCGGCGTCAGCCTGTTCCTCATCTCCCGGAATGAAGTCAAGGAAACCTACCGGCGTCTGGGAAAAGGTATCCAGGTGGAGACACCGGTCAATGCCGTGGCCGTCCGGGAAGGCCGGATCTGGGCCGCCACGGACGAAGGCCCAGCCTGGGCGCCGCTGAACGGCGCCAATCTGCTGGATCCGGATTCCTGGTCCAATCCGGCGCTTCCCGCTTCGCAGGACGCGGTGATCTGCCTGACCGAGTGGAACGGAAAAACGGCGCTGCTGGGTCCGTCCGGGCTTTTTCTGCAGAACGGAGACGGATGGGAATCGATGGCGGACGGATATCCGGGTTACCGCCCCGAAGCGGCTGTCCGGTTCGGGGACTGGCTGTATGCCGCGACTGCCGCGGGTATTTTCCGCTGGTCCGGATCCTCATGGGAGCCGGTATGGGCATCCGTCACCGGAGGCCTCAGTCTCAGTGTTTTCCTGAACCGGCTTTGGATCGGTACCCGGGATGGTCTTCGGGAAGCGGTTGCGGTGGAAACGGAACCCGTGCGGTATCTTCCCGACTGCCCGGTTGCGAGCCTGATGACGGATATGACTTGCGACTCGACCGGCGCGCTCTGGTGCGCCACGCCGAAAGGCATATGCCGCCTCGATGCTGACGGGTGGAAGCGTTTTACATTCACTGAAAGGCCTGAACTCGCGTTCTCCGACGCCCGTGCCGTCGCCACCGACGGTCAGGGGCGTGCCTGGTTCGGCACATGGGGAAACGGCCTGTTTCGGGTTGAGGGAGACAGCCTCACAGGCGTCTATGACGTCCGGAACGGTATTCTGGCAACCAGCACTGAGGATGATCCGGATTATCCCTGCGTCAGCGACCTCACATTCGACCGGAACGGCGTTCTCTGGACGCTGAACTGGGATTCCCAAAGCAGCCGTCCTCTCATCGCCTGGGAACCGGATTCAGGATGGAGTTATTTCGGAGTCGCCCAGGGCGTTACCGCAATGAATCTGCAGAACATCACGGCGGGGCCGGACAACCGGAAGTGGATTGGGACGGCGGGGGCGGGCCTGCTGATTCTTGACGATTCAGGGACGGTTTCGGATCCGGATGACGATCCGGCCGTCGAATGGCTCAACACATCCGACGGATTGGCCAAGAATGAAATCACAGCCGTTGCCGTGGACCGGGACGGCGTTGCGTGGATCGGAACGAAGGACGGCCTGTACTATTATTCATACGGGACGGTCGGTCAGATCCACCGGTATTATCAGGACATCATCACCGCGCTTCTCGTGGACGGCGTGAACAACGTCTGGGTGGGAACCACCATCGGTGTCGGATATTTCTCGGCTTCCACGTATGAGGGGGGTCATTTCACCGCGGCCGCCAGTCCGCTTTCCTCCGACCGGATCACGTCCCTGGCCTGGGATCCGGAATCCGGGCGCGTGTTCATCGGCACGGATCGCGGACTCTCGTCCGTCGCGACGCCCTTCTCGCGGCCGGCTGAAAAGCTGGGTTCGCTGTCCGTGCATCCGAATCCGTTTTTTCCCGGCCGCCAGGAAGCGGTCGTGATCGAAGGTTTGTCCGGAAGCGTGAGCGTATCCGTGTACACGGCCGCGGGACGCCTGGTCCGCCGGTTTCCGTTCGGAACCAACTACGGCCGGCGACTCCTGTGGGACGGACGGAACGACCAGGGGACGGCTGTCGCGGGCGGGGTGTACCTGATTGTGGCACAGGAAGAGGACGGCCGGACCGCAGCCGCCAAAATCGCCGTGATCCGCTGAAAGGCGCGCGGCCCGGCCGCGGAACCTGGAGCGTCATGCTGAAACAGATCACCATCCGGAACTATGCGCTGATCGACGAGATGTCCGTCGTGTTCGGACCCGGGCTGAATATCCTGACCGGCGAAACCGGCGCGGGCAAGTCCATCATACTCGGCGCCATCGGCCTGATTCTGGGAGAACGCGGCCGCACCGACATTATCCGTCAGGGCGCCGCTTCGGCCGTGGTGGAGGCGCTGTTCGAGGTCCCGGACGCGATGGTCCGTGAAGCCGCAGGCGAGGCGGACGGGCTGGATTCCGGATCCCTCCTGCTCCGCCGCGAAGTCTTCGACACCGGGAGAAGCCGCTGTTTTGCCAACGATTCCCCGGTGACCCTCAACCAGCTGACCGCGCTAGGCGACGTTCTGGTCGACCTGCACGGCCAGCACGAACACCAGGCCCTGCTCCGGCCGGAACGGCATCTGGATTATCTGGACAATTCCGGCGTGGACGGGGCGCTTCGACGCGCCGTCCGGGACACCTTCCATTCCGTGCGTCAGCTCCAGGAGAAATGGACTGACCTGACGCAGCGGGAACAGCGGCTGGCGGACCAGCGGGAACTGCTTGAATTTCAGAGCGGGGAAATCCGGCTCGCGGACCCCAAGCCCGGCGAAGAGGAGACCCTGACCCGGGAAGAAGCGGTTCTGCGCAGCGCCGAACGTATCGCCCGCACCGTCGGGACGGTCCGCGACGCTCTCTATGAGGGAGACGGGTCGGTTCAGGAGCGGCTGTCTTCGGTCCGTGCCCTGCTCGGCGAACTCGGCTCCGTGGACCCCGCTTTTCAGGGATGGGCCGACGAGATCGATTCGGCCGCGATCCAGGTTCAGGACATCCTCAGGCGGATCACCACCGCAACGGACCGGATTGAGGACAATCCCGGCCGGCTGGAGGAAATCCGGGAACGTTTGGCGCTGTTCGGCAGGCTCAAGAAGAAATACGGCGGATCCATGGAAGCCGTGGCGGAGCGTCTCCGCCGGGCGGAGGAGGATCTCGCCCGGATGGAATCCCTGAAAGAGGAGATCCTCCGCGCGGAATCCGAATTCGAGGCCGGAAAAACCGCACTGGCGAAGGCTTGCGCGGCACTCACGGAAGCGCGGCGCGCGGCCGGGCGTCGGCTGGAACGCGCGGTGCAGGACGCGCTCGCTGAACTGGGACTGCCGCACGGCCGCTTCGAGATCCGGATCGACCGTCGGGAAGACGCCCGGAGCTGGCTGCGTATCGACGGTGCTCCGGTCACGGTTTCGGCCGACGGAACGGACCGCGTCGAATTTTTCATCACACTCAATCCGGGGGAACCGATCAAGCCGCTCGCGCAGGTCGCATCCGGAGGCGAAGTCTCCCGGATCATGCTGGCCCTGAAATCCGTGCTCGCGGACGCGGATCGGGTGCCGGTTCTGATTTTCGACGAGATCGATACGGGCATCTCCGGCCGCATTGCCCATACGGTGGGGCGGAAACTCAAGGCGCTCGGAGGGCGCCATCAGGTCCTGTGCATCACGCACCTGCCCCAGATCGCGTCCATGGGTGACGCCCACTTCAGCGTATTCAAGCGTGTGGCGGGGGAGCGGACTTATACCGTGATCCGTCGAATCGACCGGGACGAGCGCGCGCTTGAAATCGCAAAACTCATCGGCGGCGAAAAGGTTACGGAAACCGCGATGGCCACAGCACGGGAACTGCTCGCATCCCGCACGGAGTCTTCGGATGGATAAACTGGTTTTACACGGCGGCCGGCCAGTGCGGGGCGAGGTTGTCATCGGCGGCTCCAAAAACGCGGTCCTGCCGATGATGGCAGCCGCCATGCTGGCCGAGGGCCGATACGCGCTTTCGAATGTGCCGCAGCTGAAGGACGTCCGGACCATGGCCCGGCTGATCGAAGGGATCGGCGTTTCAGTGGCGGCCGAAGGGCAGAACCTTATTCTGGAAAATCCGGGATGCCGAACTTGGGAGGCCCCTTATGATCTGGTGAAAACCATGCGGGCATCGATCTACGTTCTCGGCCCCTTGCTCGCCCGTTACGGCCGGGCGAAGGTCTCTCTGCCCGGCGGCTGCGCCTGGGGCCCGCGTCCTGTAAATCTCCATATCGAGGGCATGCGCAAGCTCGGCGCGGACGTCGAGCTCGAAGAAGGGTACATCGTCGCGACCGCGGGGAAGCTGAAAGGCGCCCGCATCCTGTTCGACAAATCGAGCGTGGGCGCCACGGCGAACATCCTGCTGGCCGCCGTGCTGGCCCGGGGGACGACCCGTATCGAGAACGCCGCCCGCGAACCGGAAATCGACGCGCTGTGCGACTTCCTCAACCGGATGGGCGGCCGAATCGCCGGGATGGGCACCGGCCACCTGGAAATCGAAGGCGTCGATTCTCTTCATCCGGTTTCCGCCGAGGTGATTCCGGATCGGATCGAGACGGGTACCTATCTGATCGCCGGCCACATCACGGGCGGAGACCTGACCCTGCGCCGCACCCGTCCCGATCATTGCGTGGCTGTCATTGAGAAACTGCGCGAAAGCGGGGCCGAAGTGGAGGAGGGGCCCGACTGGATACGCGTGCGTTCCGGCGGCGGAATACGGCCGACCCATGTGGTCACCGTGGAGTATCCGGGCTTTCCGACGGACATGCAAGCCCAGTGGCTCGCTCTGATGAGCCTGGCCGCGGGCACGAGCACGGTCACGGACACGATTTTTCACGACCGGTTCACGCACGTCGCCGAACTTCAGCGCCTCGGCGCTGATCTGACCATCGACCGGAACGTCTGCGTGGTTCATGGCACGGACCATCTGTCCGGCGCGCGGGTGATGTCCACGGACCTGCGCGCCAGCGCCTCGCTCGTCCTGGCCGGACTGGTCGCGCGCGGAAGAACCGACATCTCCCGGGTGTACCACCTGGACCGCGGGTACGAACGCATCGAGGAAAAACTCGGCTCGGTCGGCGCGGACATCCGCCGCGAAACCGAGAAAACGGCGCCGTCATGAGCGAATTCGTCCATCTGCACAACCACACGCAATACAGCCTGCTCGACGGCGCCTGCCGGATCGACGGGCTGATCCATGCGGCCAAGCGAATGAAAATGCCCGCGGTGGCCATCACGGACCACGGCAACCTGTTCGGCGCCGTTCATTTCTACAAAGCGGCGATGAAGGCCGGAATCAAGCCCATCATCGGCCTGGAGGCCTACGTCGCCCCGAAATCGCGGCATGACCGGGTGCCCTCCAAGTTCGGCGGGGAGAACGCCTTCCACCTCATCCTGCTCGCGACCAACACCGCAGGTTACAGGAACCTGATGAAACTCTCCTCGCTCGGTTATCTGGAAGGCTTCTACTACAAGCCCCGGATCGACCGCGAGCTCCTCGCCCGGCACGCCGAAGGGCTTCTCGTCATGAGCAGCTGCATCCAGGGGGAAATCCCCTACAAGCTGATCCGCGACGACTTCGACGGGGCCGCGGAAGCGGCCGGATTCTTCAAGGAGTGCTTCGGCGACCGGTTCTATCTGGAGATCCAGAATCACGGGTTCCCCGAGGAGGAGAAGGCCGTCCGCGAACTGATGCGCCTGTCCGCCGTCACGGGGATTCCGCTGGTCGCCACCAATGACACGCATTATCTCGAGCGGGAGCACGCGGAGGCGCACGACATCCTGCTCTGCATCCAGACCAACCGGGATTTCGACGACCCCGGCCGCATGCGGTTCAACACGGACCAGCTCTATTTCAAGCCGCCCGGAGAGATGGCGGAACTGTTCCGCGACCTTCCGCAGGCCGTTTCGAACACGATGGCCGTGGCCGAGCGCTGTCACCTCGTGCTGGACTTCAAGGGGTTTCACCTGCCCCATTTTCAGGTCCCGACGGGGTCCGCCGACCTGTCCCTGGAGGCGTATTTCGAGAACCTGGTCCGGGAGGGACTGAGACGCCGTTTCCCGTCGGTTACATCCGAACTGGAAAACCGCTGCGCGTTCGAGATCGGCGTCATCAAGCACATGGGATTCGCGGGATATTTTCTGATCGTCGCGGATTTCATCCAGTACGCGCGTGAACGGGGCATTCCCGTGGGCCCCGGACGGGGATCGGCCGCCGGAAGTCTCGTTTCGTACGCACTGGGCATTACCGACGTGGATCCGATCCGGTACGGGCTCCTGTTCGAGCGTTTTCTCAATCCCGAACGGGTGACCATGCCCGATATCGACATTGATTTCTGCTACGAGCGCCGGGATGAAATCATCCAGTACGTGAAGGAGAAATACGGCGGCATCACCAATGTGACTCAGATCATCACGTTCGGAAGCATGAATGCGCGCGCGGCGATCCGCGACGTGGGGCGGGTTCTGAAAATCCCGTACGGAGAAGTGGACCTGATCGCCAAGATGATTCCCGCCAACTTCGAACTGGCCGAAACGGCGCAGAAAGTGCCCGACTTCAAGGCCGCATGCGCCGGGAATCCCCAGATCCAGAAGATGTTCGACCGCGCGCTCGTGCTCGAGGGACTGGCCCGTCACGCCTCCATTCACGCGGCCGGCGTGGTGATCGCGCCGACCGAACTGACCGAATTCGTCCCGCTCTACCGGTCCTCGCAGGGCGACGTCACCACGCAGTACGACATGAAAGCCCTCGAAACCATCGGCCTCCTGAAAATGGATTTTCTCGGGCTTCGGACCCTGACGGTGATCGACCAAACCGTCCGGCTTCTCCGGCGACGGGGTGTCACGGTGGACATCGCCTCGATTCCGATGGACGACGCGGACACCTTCCGAATT
Organism: uncultured bacterium; assembly: GCA_963736115.1. Lineage (GTDB taxonomy): Bacteria > Zhuqueibacterota > QNDG01 > QNDG01 > DTFT01 > JAFGAX01. Next base: position 2,695 of record CAVTNR010000028.1, on the reverse strand, counting down.
TTCCGGAACGGTGAAACCGTGGGTATTTTCCAGTTCGAGAGCGCCGGCATGCGGGACTATCTGAAGAAGCTCGCGCCGGAGTCCGTTGAAGACCTGACGGCCATGAACGCCCTGTACCGTCCCGGTCCGATGGAGATGATCGACGATTTCATCTCGCGGAAGCACGGCAAGACGAAAGTGCAGTACCTGCACCCGCTCATGGAGCCGATTCTGCGGGAAACGCACGGCGTCATCGTCTACCAGGAGCAGGTCATGCAGATCGCCTCCGCCGTCGGCGGATTCAGCCTCGGAGAAGCCGACCTCCTCAGACGCGCGATGGGGAAGAAGATGGTCGATCTGATGCAGGAACAGCGGGAGCGTTTCGTGGAAGGCGCCGGAAAGAAAAGCGTGTCCAAGGACACCGCCAATGCGATTTTCGACCTCATGGACAAGTTCGCGGGATATGGATTCAACAAGTCACATGCCGCCTGTTATTCGGTGGTCGCCTACCAGACCGCGTATCTCAAAGCCCGTCACCCCGTTGAATTCATGGCCGCGAATCTGACCAGCGAAATGGGCGACACCGACCGCGTGGTCATACTGTTCGAAGAATGCCGCCGGATGGGCATCCCGGTCCTGCCACCGGACGTGAACTCGAGCGAGGCGGCCTTTTCCGTCGAGGGAGAGGTCATCCGCTTCGGCCTCGGCGCCGTGAAGAACGTCGGTCATCAGGCGATCGAATCCATCATCGAAGCGCGGCAACGCCTGCAACGCATGACATCCCTTTTCGAGTTCTGCGCCGCGGTGAACGGCCGCACGGTCAACCGGAAGGTCATCGAGAGTCTGATCGGCTCGGGGGCCATGGACGCGCTTGAAGGGACACGCGCCCAGAAAACGGCGGCCCTCAACCAGGCGATGGCCTTCGCCGCCGCATCCGCCCGTTCCAACGCGGAACAGCGCACCATCTTCGACGAGGAGGGTCTGGGACAGAAGGCCTATCCCGACCTCCCCGTTCTGCCGCCCCAGCCCCAGTCGGAAATCCTGAAAACGGAGAAGGAGCTCCTGGGACTGTACCTGTCCGGACATCCGCTCGAGAAGCACCGGCAGGAAATAGAGGCTTTCGCCAGCCCTCGCGCCGCGGAAATGGAGTCCGTCGCGAGCGGCCAGTCGGTCCGGATCTGCGGGCTCGTCACCCAGGTGACCCAGCGGCTCGACCGTAAGGAGAAAGCCTACGCTTTCTTCCGCGTCGAGGATTTCACCGGAGGCGTCCGGGTCATCGCTTTCTCGGACATCTTCGAAAAACACCGATCCCTGATCCGGGAGGATGCGATCGTGGTTGTCATCGGAAAGACGGACCGGCGGGAGGAACGCGGGGAAACCAACGTGATCGCCTGCGAAATTCTGCCGCTGGAGGAGGCCGGCCGGCGGTTCACCCAGCGGTTGTCGGTCCGCATCGAGGATCCGGAACGGGTGCCCCGCCTGCAGAATGCGGTTCAGCGGTCCCCGGGCGACGTGCCCCTGATTTTTCATGTCGTCACTCCCGAGGGCCGCACCGTGAGGCTCGTCTCGAAAAAATTTAAAATCAATCCCACGCCTGAGCTGATGACCCGCCTCCGCGAATGCCTGGGCCGCGAGAACGTCTGGATCGAATCTGTCAGCGATCGCAATCCTCCGCGTAGCGGGCCGCGGGGTTAGCGAGCGAATATGAACTGTCTCTTCCCTACGGATAGAAGATTTGCCGCAAAGCGGCACCAAGTTATTTGATTTGTTCACCATTGAGAGTCCGCCGTTTGTCTTCAATATTTCAAGAATGCAATTGCTTGATCCCGCGTAGCCTTCAATAGTCAGCGTCTGTAGATTGGTCCCGCGCAGCGGGACGGGCTGCGGAAAATCCAAGATCCCGGTGAGGAAACCCGCATGATGCCTTTCAGGGAAAGCCTCGAGAAAAGGCTCCACCTTTTTGACGGCGCGATGGGTACCTATCTGTACCAGCGCGGCGTCTTCATCGACCGGTGCTACGACGAGCTGAACCTCAGCCGTCCCGAACTGGTCCGCGACATCCACCGCGAGTACCTGGAGGCGGGCGCCACCGTCATCGAGGCCAATACCTTCGGCGCCAACGCGGTCAAGCTGGAACGCCACAACCTGGCGGGACGCGCCGCGGACATCAACCGTGAAGGCGTGCGTCTGGCGCGGGAGGCTTCGGCCGGCCGCGCCTACGTTGCCGGCTCCATGGGGCCTCTGGGCGCGGCTGTCGAGCCTCTCGGGAGCCTGTCCCTGGAACAGGCGGGCGAGGTTTTCGCCGCGCAAGCACTGAGCCTGACCGAAGCGGGATCGGATCTGCTGGTCCTGGAAACCTTTCACGATTTGCGCGAGATCGCGGCCGCCGTGACGGCCGTCCGCTCCGTCTCGGATCTGCCCCTGATCGCGCTGATGACGGTTCAGGAAGACGGACGGACCCGGACCGGCGCCGACGTCGAGGAAATCGCCGTGCAATTGTCCGCAATGCCCGTCGACGGCATCGGGCTGAACTGCGCCATCGGCCCCAAATCCATGCTGGAATGCCTCGAACGCATGCTCCGCTCGACTTCCAGGCCGACGGCCGTTCTGCCGAACGCGGGGCTTCCGCAGTTCGTGGATGGACGCATGTTCTACATGTCGACGCCCGATTATTTCGGTGTTTACAGCAGGCGATTCATCGAAGCCGGCGTTCGCA
>CAVTNR010000027.1:0-192097 GCA_963736115.1 uncultured bacterium | reverse complement strand
TGCCGACCAGTTGGCGGCTCGATCCTGATCTGCTGCCGATCTGAGTCGCTCCAACGCCCGGGCCGCCTCGTCGGCATCGCGTCGAACTTTGACGAGCGCTTGATGTCCGTCTGCCGCGACACTGCGGCCAACTCAATCAAGCCGACGCGATTTTCCACTCCGCACAGCTTGGTTTTCGCGAACCGTCGATTCAGTTCTTCCGCGCCATCGAACGCGCACTGCAGTTGGATCCACACCGAGCTACTCCCTGGTCGGTAACGATCTGCAGGCCGACTACCAGGGCGCTGGCCAAGCCGGCTGGCACGGCCTCCTAAAGCCGGAGGCCATTGTCAACTTTCGGTCTCGCGCCACGCTGGTCTAACGCCTGCGTGTTTCCCTGCTCTGTCCTGCGGTCAAAAGAAAACAACCACGAAGTACACGAAGACTGCTGCGTGCTAGTTCGCCATGACCAAGAGAGATCACCACGAAGTACACGAAGAAGAAGCAGACACTCGATATTTGCCAACGCCAGACGCCGCTCGAAACTCACGACCGCGTTGGGCAGCGTCACATCCAGTTCGCCGTTTTGGCGTCAGCCACGGTTTCTGGCTGGGTATGTCCCTTGCTGACGCGTCGGGCTACATAAAACTCGGGGAATGAATTGTCGCAACTTCAAAAGTTCAATGAGGCGGGCCATCCTCCGGACGGTTTGCCTTCGGCAACGACGGGCGGTTTTCGGGCGTACCCATGCGTTTGACTTTGGCTTTGATGTGCCGATCTGCGGCACTTCTTGTTCGGCGAACTGCTCGCGTTTCCGCCGACGCGCGACCTCCTGCATATCCGCGACGGTGTCAACTTCGTCGACGATCTCTTCGCCAATCAAGGCTTCCAGCACATCTTCCAAGGTGATGATACCGGTCAAGTCGCCAAAGTCATCCATCACGCCGAACAGGTGCGTGCGCGCGCGGAATGACTTGAGCAGCACATGGCCCGGCAGATTCTCGGAAACAAAATAGAGCGGCTTGGTGATTTCGGCGAGTGTCATGTCGAATTGATCATGTGCCACGCCGGCCAGAATGTCGCGGCTCATGACGAAACCCACCCACGTCTCCGGATCTTCGCTGGAATAAACGGGGATGCGGGAGTAGACCCAATCCTTGATGCGATCGAAGGCCTCTTTGAGTGTCATTTCGTCGGCAGCTTAAGCACAACGGGCCGCGGCGTCATGATCTGACGTGCCCGAATGTCGTCCAGTTGGAGCACATTGCGAACCAGATCCGCCTCGTAATTCCAAATGCTGCCTTCCTCGGCGTCATCCGAGCCATTTGTTCGACTTCCTCCTCGGGCGCCGCCATGAAGGGTTCGTTGGGCTTGAGAATTCGCGTGATGCGTTCGACGCACCAGATCACGGGCGTCATCCCAGTGACCACAAAGTGCCACGGCAGTGCGAGCCGCACGGGCGAGCGGTTGGTTGTAGGCAACCCCCAGGACCTTCGGGATGATTTCCGAAAAAATCAGCACCGACAGGGTAAAGCCGATCGAGAACAGCACCAACGAAGTGCCCTGGAAAAACGCTGCTGCCTGGGCACCTGCGATCGCAGCTCCCGTCGTATTGGCTAGCACGTGTTCAAATCAAGATGGCGGTGATCGGCTGCTCCATGTTCTGTTTGAACTTGGCCGACGCTCGCCCGGCAGTACTCCCGGATTGCTCTAAGCCGCGTATATAGGGCACACGCACCGCGTAAAAAGCGGCTTCGCTGAGAGAACAGAAGGCGGAAATACCCAGAACGATGAAAACCGACAGTATCAGCAGCATCATGAATGGCGACGACCCGAAGACAACAACGAGCATCCCTGTATGCGAATCACCCTAAGCCGACTTGAAGGCCAACAGGGGGCGCGACGCAAGTCGATACGCCTCCAGGCGAACGGGCGATTCGTTAGTTCTAGTCTTAGTGTTCGCCCGTCAAGCCCCAACACGACATCCCCGGTGCTCGCCCGGATAATCGGGAAATTTCTTGGCGGACGCCTGCGGCGGTTCCAACTCTCCACTGATGTCCGAAATGTCGCCGTAGGGCGGCGGGGACTCGATGGCCAGCCAATGGGGAGGTTCACGTTGATGAATTTATCTCGTTTTCAGTCGCTGCTTCAATTCGCTAGGATCGAGACGCGGGCGACGAAGCGGCGGGTCGGACGTAGCCGATCGGTTTCGCCGATGTCGGTTGAGACGTCAGAAGCTCGACAAGTCATGGCCGGAGACGTCTCGGGCAACGTGTTTCTGGACACTAACGTCAACGGAATCGACGATCCAGGCGAAGACGGCCTAGCAGGTTGGACCGTCTTCGTCGACAGCGACGGTAACGGACAGTTCAACGCCGGTGAGCCGATGGCGGTGACCGACACACGCGGCCGATTCGCGATCTCCGGCGTGACTGCAGCCGCGGAGTCGGGTTCTACGAAATTGCTCCGTCCGGCTATGAACCGACGCCCGGTTTCACGGACCACCAGTTCCTTCGCGTTCGCAACAATAAAGAAACTCGTGTCAGCTTCCCCAATGTGGCGTCGATAGCCACCACCGGTCCCGTGTCGGGAACCGTCTTTGATGACGTTGATGGGGACGGAGCCCTGGGCCCGACGAAAATGGTCTCGTCGGCTGGACCGTCTTCGCTGATACCAATGGTGATCAGGTCCTGAACACGGGGGAGCCGTCGCGCTAACGGATCGTGGCGGGGCCTATCAAATCACGAACGTGCCAGGCGGCCCGGTCGACATCTACGAAATCCCACAGGATCGGATACCAGCCAATCTCGTCGGGACTCTTTCCCTTGGAGAACGTATCGACGATCCAGCACGTGAATGTCGAAGTCGGGGGAATGTCGGCGCCGACTTCCCAATGCGATTCCGCCCATCGGCAACATCCAGGGCACGGTCTGGAACGATGAAAACGGCGATGGCGTCCATGGTGACACCGAATCTCCCCTGGTCGAACAGCCTGTTTACATCGACCTCAACAACAACGATAGCTTTGATCTCTGGAACCACCGGCGCGTCTGACCGACGCGAATGGTAACTACGGTTTTGGCGAGCCTGTCCGGTCGAATGACACGTCGAACCCAGGGAGTGGTTCGGAAAATTCCTTGCGTGCAGTGCGCTTCACGTTGAAGCGAGTGGTGCCTGCCTCGGCGAAGACTTCGCCGGCGTGGCGAAGACACACCGATCGCGTCCTGCTTGCTTCGCCTGATAGACGGCATCGTCTGCGGCCCGCAGCAGTTCGTCGATGTCCTCGTCTCCACGGCGCAAGGCCACCCCGACGCTTACGGTCGTTGTTGTCGCCGGCGAAGGCAGGTCACGGCGGAGTTGTCGGGCCACATGGCAGATGCGCTCGCCGAGCCGCGCCACCTCGGTCGGCGCCAGCCCGACCATCACTACGGCGAATTCCTCGCCGCCGAGCCTGGCCACCGTCCAGTCCGTGGGCCTCGCCTCGGCGACAGTATCGCGGATCGCGGTGGCAAGGGCGCGGAGCACCTCGTCGCCGCGTCCGTCGCCTGTGTCGTTGATTGCCTTGAAGTGATCCACGTCGATCATCAGCGCCGCCACCGGATGATCCGCGGTGGGGGGTGCAGCCAGCATCCGTTCGGCGCTTTCGAAGAAAGCGCGGCGGTTCGGGAGATCGGTGAGTACGTCGGTGAGCGCAATTCGCTCCAGTTCGCCCTGCACCCGGCGGAGGCGGCGATTGGTTTTGGCAAGCGGATAGATGGTGAACGGCACCATCACCGCCGGAATGGCGCCCGCGAGCAATGCCGGCAGATAACCCGCGTCATAGCCGACCCACCACATGGTGGCCTGCATCACGGCGACCGACAGCATCACGGCCGCGGTGGTCACGGCCAACGTCGTCACCGCAGGCTGCTGGAGGAGCGGGAGGGGCATCGGTGCCGGAAATGCTGCGGTGCAATGGCCGGACTATGAATGTGCTGTCACCAAGGCAACGTTAAGGGCGACGAGCAAGTTTTACCGAATACGCACGGATCGCTCGACGAAGCCAAAGCGGTTGCGGGCCCGCGCCCTCAGCCGGGAGCCTCCTCGTCCTCGCCGCTCGCGGCGTCGCCGGCAACATGCTCGACGGTGACCACCTTCTCGCCGTCGGGTGTCGAAGAGCGTAACCCCTTGCGTGGCGCGCGCGGCAATCCGGATCCCCTTGTCGCCGCCAACCGGCACGCGAATCGGCTGCCCACCGTCGGAGATGCAGATGATCTGGTCCTCATCCTCCACCGGGAACGCCGCCACCAGGCGGCCGATCCGATCGTTGACCGCGATCGCGTCGTTGCCCTTGCCGCCGCGACCCTTGGTCGAGAACTGGTAGGACGACGAGCGCTTTCCGTATCCGCGTTCGTTGACGGTGAGCACGAACTGCTGGTGCGCGTCCATCTCGCGCATAGCGCTCCGCGAGACAGCTGGACGCGCTCGTCGGAGACCTCCTCGTCGGCCTCGTCGATGTCGGCCTCGCCCTCGATCGTCTCTTCGCCGGTGATCGCGCGCCACTGTTTCTGGAACAGGTCCCTCTCGGCCGGCGTCTCGAAATGCGCGCAGGATCGTGAGCGAGATCACCTCGTCGCCTTCTGCAAGCGCGATGCCGCGCACGCCCGTCGAGTTCCGACCCTTGAACACGCGCACGTCCGGCACGCGGAAGCGGATGCACTGGCCGAGCGAGGAGACCAGCAGGAAGTCGTCGTCTTCGGTGCAGGTCTCGACGCCGACGATCCCGTCGAACTCGTCGTCAAACTTCATGGCGATCTTGCCGTTGCGTTGCACCTGGGTGAAGTCGCTGAGCTTGTTGCGCCGCACCTGGCCGTGGCGGGTGGCGAAGACCACGTCGAGCAGGTCCCAGCGATCCTCGTCCTCGGGCAGCACCAGGATCTGGAGATGCGTCTCGCCGTCCTGCAGCGGCAGCATGTTCTTGATGAACTTGCCGCGCGACTGTGGATTGCCGATCGGCAGCCGCCAGACCTTGAGCTTGTAGGCGATGCCGCGTGTCGAGAAGAACAGCACCGGCGTGTGGGTATTGGCGATGAAGAGGCGGGTGACGAAATCCTCCTCCTTCGTCGCCATGCCCGAGCGGCCCTTTCCGCCCCGCCGCTGGGCGCGGTACATGGAGAGCGGCACGCGCTTGATATAGCCCTCGTGGCTGACCGTGACCGACCATGTCCTCGCGGTCGATCAGGTCCTCGTCCTCCATGTCCGCATCGCTGTCGAGAATCTCGGTGCGCCGCGGCGTCGAGAAGTGCTCGCGGATCTCGCCGAGTTCGCTGCGGATGATGTCGAGGATGCGCTCGCGCGACCCAGAATGGCGAGATACTCCGCGAATTTCCTCGGCGATGACGTTGAGCTCGTCGGCGATCTCGTCGCGGCCGAGGGCCGTCAGTCGCTGCAGGCGGAGGTCGAGGATGGCGCGGGCCTGCTCGTCCGAGAGGTTGTAGGTGCCGTCCTCGTTGACCGTGTGCCGGGGATCGTCGATCAGCCGGATCAGCGGCGCGACGTCGGCGGCCGGCCAGCGCCGTTCCTTCAACTGCTCGCGGGCAGTCGGCCGGATCCGGAGCGCTGCGGATGAGGGCGATCACCTCGTCGATATTGGCGACGGCGATCGCGAGACCAACGAGGACGTGGGCGCGGTCGCGCGCCTTCGTCAGCAGGAACTTGGTCCGCCGGCTGACCACCGTCTCCGGAAGGCGACGAAGGCGGTCGAGCACCTCCTTGAGATGCATCAGCTGAGGCCGACCGCCGTTCAGCGCCACCATGTTGACGCCGAAGGATGTCTGCAGCGGCGAGAAGCGGTAGAGCTGGTTGAGGACGACGTCGGCGATCGGCGTCGCGCTTCAGCTCGATGACGACGCGCATGCCGTCGCGGTCGCATCTCGTCGCGGAGGTCGGAGATGCCCTCGATCCGCTTGTCGCGCACCAGGTCGGCGATCTTCTCGATCAGTCGTCGCCTTGTTCACCTGATACGGGATCTCGGTGACGATGATCGCCTCGCGGTCCTTGCGGATCTCCTCGACCGTGACCGTGGCCGCGCATGATGATCGAGCCGCGGCCGGTCTTGTAGGCCTGACGTGATGCCGGTGCGGCCGAGGATGATGCCGCCGGTCGGGAAGTCCGGGCCCGGGACGATGCTCCATCAGCTCGTCGATGGTCGACGTCCGGGATCGTCGATGCAGCGCGATGCAGCGCGTCGATGACCTCGCCGAGATTGTGCGGCGGAATGTTGGTCGCCATGCCGACGGCGATGCCGCCGGCGCCGTTGACGAGCAGGTTCGGGAACTGCGCCGGCAGGACCATCGGCTCCCGCTCGGAGCCGTCGTAGTTCGGCTGGAAGTCGACCGTGTCCTTGTCGATGTCCGTCGAGCAGCGACTGCGCGACCTGCGCGAGGCGCGCCTCGGTGTAGCGCATCGCCGCCGGCGGGTCGCCGTCGACCGAGCCGAAGTTGCCCTGCCCGTCGACCAGCGGCAAGCGCATCGAGAAGTCCTGCGCCATGCGCACCAGCGCGTCGTAGATCGCACTGGTCGCCGTGCGGATGGTACTTGCCGATCACGTCGCCGACGACGCGCGCCGACTTCCGGTACGGCTCGGTTCCAGTGCGTAGCCGGTCTCGTGCATCGCGTAGAGGATGCGGCGGTGCACGGGCTTCAGGCCGTCGCGCACGTCGGGCAGCGCGCGGCTGACGATCACGCTCATCGCGTAATCGAGATAGCTGCGCTTCATCTCGTCGATGATGGAGATCGGCTCGATGTCGGAAGGTCGGTCTCGCCGCCGCCCGCCGGGCTCGTCAGCGCCGGGAGGCGGGGTTTCGTCTGCCAAAAGGACCCATGGGAATCAGGGGATAACGCCTAGGGAAATCTAGGGATTTCGGGGGAAGATACAAGCCGAAACGTACGTTGCTCCCTGCGGGGATTTTTTAGTCCGCAATAACAGTTAGTTACGCAACCAAGCCTTGGCCGGCTACCCTCCTCCACCTCCCTCCGAGGGGAGGTCGAGTTCGGCGATATCTTCGCCGAACTTCGGGAGGGGGCATGCCGCACCGATCCGTGCCGCCGGCCTATCGGCGCTTAGCGACGGCGATGCGCTCGGCGATGCGCTCGGCGATGACACCGGCCGAGCTTCGCTTGTGGCGCGCTCTCCGCAAACCCGGCATTGAAGGCGTGCGGTTTCGGCGGCAGGCTCCAGTCGGGCCGTACATCGTCGACTTCTTCTGCCCGGCGCAGCGCCTGATCATCGAGGTGGACGGCGACCAGCACGGGTTCGACGACGGCCGAGAACGCGACGGCGAGCGGGATCAATGGCTCGCATCTAACGATTATCGCATTCTTCGCTTCTGGAACCACGAAGTTCTGACCGGCCCCGTCGATGGCAGTCTGCCGGACCATCCTGGCGGCTTGCGGCCGGGACCCCCTCCCGAAATTCGCTAATGCGAATTTCGACCTCCCCCAAGCGGACATCTTGAGGTTCCGGAACGACCACGCGCTTCGCGAACTCCGCCACTTCATCGCATCCACCGTCCCGAAAATCTCCTCCGGCGTCCGACCGCGCGTCAGCCAGCCCTCGACCAGCGCCATGCATTCCCGCAAGCGGGCCCCAAGGATCGGGTGCGCACGGTAAGCCCGCGCCTCGTCGGCCGAGCGGATCGCGTAGCGTTCCGACATCGCGCTTCGCCCCAGCCCCGCGGCTTGCGGAAAGACGAACCACATCCAGTGGCTCTCCTTCCGTCCGGCCGTCAGCTCGCGCACGACTTGTTCATAGACCGGCGCCGGCGCGTCGACGCACGGCGCTGCAAGTCGAAGGGATCGTCGCCGGTCCGACCCCAGTCCGTCCATATCCTCTCAGCGGTCGGGGGGACACGAACCTGCCCCACGGCCCGGCTTGCCGGTTTGCTCCGCCACACGCTTACCGCCAAATCAAAGAGGCAGATCATATCTCAGAGCACGAAATACTCTTCTGCCCGCCAGCAAACTACTCCTGGTCCACGTCTCACCGGCCGCCAGTCGTCTTGTAATATCTAGCCTCGCCATTACATTTCCGATCGCAGCAAATCATTGCGTCGGAAGTCTTGGCGCTTTTGCCGCTCCTCCCCGACCGATCGAGGCAGACCGTGACGCTCAGTTTCCCCAACCAGAGCCGCAGCTACGACGAGAAGTGGCGTCGCATCCGCTTCTGGGGACACGACAACGCGCTTGAGGTGCCGTTCCTTCTTGAGGAGGCCGCGATCTTCAAGCTGTTTCCGAAACCGCCACCGGCGAGAGCGGCATCCTCGCGGCCTTCGACGCCGGTCGGGAACGGATCGTCGAGGTCGCCGCGCGGTCTACGTGCCGGGCGAACGGCGCAGCTTCTACGTCCTGGCCGCCGCCAACTTCTGATCTGCCTCTGTCAAGCGCGGGAAAACCCACGCCCGGATCCCGACCATGACAATCCGCACCACGACCAAGACCGTCACCTTCACGCAGCCCTTCCACTTCGACAGCATCGACGGCGTTCAGCCGCCCGGCGCGTACGAGGTCGGCACCGACGAAGAACTCATCGAGGATGTCTCGTTTCTCGCCTACCGGCGCACGCCACCACGATCCAGTTGCGCAAGGGCGACCTGATCGAATTCCACCGCATCGACCCGGTCGAGCTCGACGCCAATCTCCTGCGCGATGCCGGTATGACCGTCGTGGCCCCTGCCCCGGGGCTGAGCGGCAAGCGAGCCACCGGCCTCCGGCGACGGTTACACCGCCACGCCCGACTCCGCTATCATGGGCGAAAGCCGGGCCGACGGGCCGACCGGGCCACCAACTCGTCTGGCGTGAAGTCCCTGCATGAAGCAAATCGTCGCCAGAGCCGGTGAGCGGACGAAGATCCTCCACATCTTCTCGGACAGCATCCCGCAGCAGGTCCGGTTCGCCGCAACCCCGCTCATGGCCGGAGAACCGGTCGGCGGCACCGTCGAGGTCGTCCGGTGGCACTGGTTCGCCAAGGCGCCGGCAGAGACATTCTCCCCTCCGCAACGAACAGGCCTTCAACAAGCGCTTCGCCACATCGACTATGCGGTCTTCGTCACGCCCCACTCCAATGTCCGGATCGCCTTCCAGTCGCGCCACTTCGAACGGAGCAGGCTCTTTGCGATCCTCGGCGTCGTCGTCACCCTGGGCGTGATCGGCGCGCTCTTCGCCCTGGTCGCGCCGCTGGTCTTCGGGCGATAACCGGGAGCGGAGAACGCAGCCCCCGGAACCGCCGCGCCCTTCCCGCGTTCCTATCCGATTGCCACAAACCTCAGGGGGGAAACCCATGCCCGACCGCATCGTCATCACCACCGACCAGCAGCTCGGCCTGACCGAACGTGCCTTGTCGGTGGTCTTCGGCCTCGGACTGGCTGCCGTCGCGGCGCGTCCCCGGCCCAACATGGCGTTGAGCGCCATTGCGCTGGCCGCCGGCTCCTATCTCGCTGGCGCGGCGCCACCGGCCGCGATCCCATGAACGTGTCCGTGTTCGAGGACGGCGCTGACGGCGCCGCCCGTCGTTTCCCTAGCGTCCCGGAAGCCGACGTCCGGGTCCCGCCGTCGTCCCGCGATCATGCCGTAGATGAAGAGCACGATGATCGCGCCGACCGTCGCGCCGATGAAGCCGGCGCCCTCGTCGGCGTTGTACCAGCCGACCGCCTGTCCGATCCACGTCGCGACGAACGCGCCGATGATGCCGAGAATGCGTGGTGAGGATGAAGCCGCTCGGCTCGTTCGGCCCCGGCATGATCAGCTTCGCGATCACGCCGGCGATGAAGCCGATGACGATGGTCCAGAGAATGCCCACGGTGCGTTGCCTCCGACGAGGGCGGCCCTCGGCCGCCGACCGGCGATAACGCGAACGATGGGGCGAGGTTCCGCGGTCGCATGCAGACAAGAGCCCGGCCAAAGATGACGCTTCAATCGAACCGATCGATCACCGGTTTCACTGCGCGACCGGCACGGACGATTTTAGGCGGTCGCCGGATCGTTAGACGCGCTTCTGCAATTGCGGCCCACAGTCTGTCCCGCGAGAATTGTCGGCGCGCGAACGTGCTTGCGGCTACCGCCGTGTGCTTCCACAAAGCGTCCTGGCGAAGCAATTGGACGACGAGCTCGGCCTGGCGGTCGGCATCGTCTGCGACGAGTAGGGCGTCACCGGCTTCGGCTAGTCCCTGAGCACCTACGCTGGTGGTGACCATCGGCAAGCCAAATCGCATCGACTCCGCCACCTTGCCCTTCATCCCGGCGCCGAACCTCAGTGGCGCCACGGCAACGCGGGCGGAGCGATAGGCAAGTTCGAGAGCGTCGTCCGTGATGAATCCGCGGACGTCAATTGTGTCGCTCGCGAGCTCCAGAACCTCGCTTGGTGGTTGCGACCCGACGATCGAGAGCCTCGTGCCCGGCGAGGCGGAGGCGATAGCAGGCCAGACGTCGCGGGCGAACCATCGTATCCCGTCAACATTCGGCGAATGCGCAAAGCCGCCGACGAACAATACTCCGCTTCGTCCACGCGGCGACAGCGTCGATGGGTCCTCGAACGCGTCAAAGCCGAAGATGGGCAGGACCCGCGCATCTACTTCCTGTCCGGCGGTCCGGCATCGTCTCTTCACGTAGTCGCATTCCTCCGGCGAGGGATAGTAGACAGTGTCGGCCTCTCGCCAGATGGCGCCTTCGAGAGCCTTCTGCGCGTCAGCCCCGGCTTTGAGGTGCTCCGCGCCAGTACGAGCGGCCATCATCCGGACGCGGAGGTGGTGAACGTCGTGGCCGTAGAACAGGACCTTGGCCGCGCTGAAACTTCGAACGAGGTCGATGACACGCCGGGCGATGCGCGGGCGCGACAGGAAGACCACGTCCACCTTCTGACCATTCTGCTTGAGCCACCCCTCAAAATGCGGCGAGGGGGCCGGATCGAGAGCGTGTATCCTGATACCGCGCGCAACGAGTTGGCTTCGATAGCGATCGTCTACTTTCGTCTCCGGCGTCCAGAGGTGCACTTCAAATCGCTTCGCGGCGAAAAGGCAGAGCACGTGGAACATGGTGCGCGAGCCAGCGTCCTGATCCGGCGTCGGGACAGCGTGATCGACCACGAGCACGCGGCGGCGTGACAGGCGCACCGACTGAAGCAGCCGGCGGATTACTTGCACTCTCGTCACCGGCGCGCGCGGGGTGATCGCCTCGGTCGTGGGCATGCTAGCGGTCGTCATCCTCGGTTATCGCCTTTGTCTCACGTCGACATTCAATCGGATCAGGTGCGCGCGCCATGTGGAGCGCACGATGCTTCGCCACGCGTCGCCTTTCGGGCTATGTCCTGTCTATGGCACATGTCCTCATAATAAAATGCTCCGCGCTGGGCGACGTCGTCAGAACTTCCCACTTCGCCGGCGCCCTGCGCCGCCGGTTCGCTCCGGATCTTCGTCTGTCGTGGGTGACGGCGCCGAGCGCGGGTCCGATACTCGCCAAGAACCCGCACATCGATGATCTGTGGTTCGATACCGAAGCGTCACGCGACTTCGTTTACGATCACGTGTTCTCTCTTGAGGAAGATGCTGCGCTTGTCGCAGCTGTCACGGCGCTGAGGGCTCATCGGATCACGGGTCTCGTTTCCGGCGCCGATGGCCGGATGACCTACACGCCCGATGCGGCGCCTTGGTTCGACATGAGCCTCTTATCCCGTCTCGGCAAGGACAGTGCCGATCGCCTGAAGCGGGACAACACGCTCAGCCATGCGAAGATCTTCGCCGGAGTGTTCGGTGTTCCCGGCGTTCAGTTCTCGTTTCATGGCGATCCTCAGTTGGAAAACGAAGCGCTCGCCTGGCGAGGGGACACCAGGACGTTGATCGGGGTCAATCCGTACGCCGGTCCCCGCTGGCCGTCGAAGGAGCTGAGGAGCGGGGTTCTGCAGGAACTTCTCGTTCGGCTCGTCGCGGTCGCCCGGAACCTCGGCAACGCAAAGATCGTCCTCCTGGGAGCGGGAACCGACCGAATCCGCAATCTCACCCTGGCAAGCTCGATTGCAGGCGATACGATCCTGGTGCCGAACACCGACGATGACATGATGCGCCTGGCCGCGCTTGTCGGGACTCTCGACTATCTGATCACCAGCGACAGCCTGGCGCTGCATCTGGCTGTCGCCAAGTCGGTTCCGTTCCTGGCCTTCTTCGCACCTACCTCGGCCGCGGAGATTGACGTCGGTGACTTCGGCACGAAGCTCGTATCGACCGCGCCGGATTACGCGTCGTACCTTGCCAATGCGGACAATCGCAGCATCACTTCAGAGCGCATACTCGATCTCGCCGCCCGGCACAGGCCGGACCTGTTCAAAGCTTCGGAAACTCGAACCTGACGCTGGTGTCGATCGGCGAGCGGCAGGCCTGGTTGGCGCGGAGGTCGCCGCGGATCGAGGCGAGCATGTAGGCGTCGGTCTCGCTCGCCCCGTGCCGCGCCATCAAAAGCGGGATCATGGCCCGCACCGCCGCCTCCGCCGCGTCGTCGAAGAGCGGCGCCGAGGCCAGCGTCGCGATCGTGTCGGCCGTCTCCAGCCACGGCCACTCCGTCGCCCCGCCCTTCGCTAGCGAGAGCCGCACCGTGATCTCTCCGCCGCGATCTCGAAGCCCGAGCCCGACACCTCGCCGTCGCCCATTACGGCGTGGACGTCGCCGATGTAGAACAGCGCGCCCGGCACACGCACCGGCAGGTGCACCGTCGCGCCCTCAGCGATGAGGTTGCAGTCGAGGTTGCCGCCGTGCCGGCCGACGTAAGCCGTGCCGACCGGCTCACCGTCCGGCGCGGTCGCGATCACGCCCACCATCGGCCGGACCGGCAGCCGCACCCCGGCGAAGTCGATCGCCCCGTCCTTCACGTCAGCGAAGCGCGCCACCGGCCGCTCGACCACGCCGCGGATCACGCCGAAGTCCGGCTTGACCAGCGTGTAGCCGCGCGCGCCGAGGTCGATCCGGAGGATCTCCGCCGTGAGCACGTCGCCCGGCTCCGCGCCCTCGATGTAGATCGGGCCGGTCGCGGGGTTGGCCTTGGGGAAGCGGTCGCGATAGTCCGGCGCCGTCGCCTCCACCTGGTCAGGCTGCGTCAGCCGTCCGGCGCGCGCGTCGAGCGTGGCGATCGTCACCGTCGCCGGCGCGGACAGCCTGAGCCGCGGCGGCACGGCCTTGTCGATGGCATAGACGACGTCGTCGGCGGACAGGGTCAGCGGAATCGTGTTCATGGACGCCACCCTACCCGATTCCCGGCTACACTCACCCCATGGCCCGCAATCTCGCCCTGCCCGACGCCGCTGCCGACGACGAGTCCTTCGCCGACGCCGTCCGCATGCTCCGTGACCATCTCCTCGGCGCGGTCGAGGTCGACCTCGCGATCGCCATCGACGGCCAGCCCTACCGCATCGCCTGGGCCGACCGCCGCGCCGTCCCGACGCCGGAATTGATGTTCGCGATGACCGCGGGCATGCGCGTCCTGGAGCGCCGCGGGCAGCGGCCGGCCGAGGTCGTTTCCACCGGCGAGGAGCAGATCACCATGATGATCGACGGCGAGCGCCTCGTCTTCCACCTGGTCGAACTCGACGAAGACGGGAACCGTGCGCGGCGCCTTCCCGCCGGTCAGCGGCTTCTCGAGGACTGAGGCGCGTCTGCCGCCGCAAATTCGCACCTCCGAAGCTCATCCTTAACGCTCCGTTAACCTCCTTCCGGCGACCTTGGCTAACCGATCCTTAACCGCGGTTAACAAGCCCTTGTCCCTCGCCCTCGCCCAGTCCCGTCCCAAGCTCCGGCTCTCGGGCCGGTCGTTCCTCGCCTTCGTGCTGGAGCCCTGGGCCCCGGTTTCCGACTGGCTCGCCGATCTCGACGAGGTCGCGCGGCAGTCCTTCGCCTTCTTCGCCAACCGCCCGGTTGTCCTTGATCTGAGCCGGCTTCAGCCCGACCGGACGGAGGCCGAGGCGCTCATCGCAGCCCTGAAAGCGCGGGCGATCCGGGTGATCGCCGTCGAAGGCGTCGACCCTGATCTGCTTGGCCCGGCGCTCGCCCCGCTCGCGAGCGGCATGGCGTCGGCGAAGATCATCGAGTTCCCCGGCGCCGAGCCCCACGCCAAGGGCGAATTGCCGGCGCCACTGCCGCCGCCCGCCCTCGCCGCGCCGGCCTCGATGGTGATCGACAAGCCGGTCCGCTCGGGCCAGTCGATCTTTTTTCCCGACGGCGACATCACCGTCCTCGGATCGGTCTCTTCCGGCGCCGAGGTCATCGCCGGCGGTTCCATTCACGTCTACGGAGCGCTGCGGGGGCGCGCCGTCGCCGGCGCGACCGGCGACGGCAACGCCCGGATCGTCTGCCGCCGCTACCACGCCGAGCTGGTCGCCATCGACGGCAATTACATGGCCGCCGAAGAGAGCCCGCAGAAGTTCGTCGGCAAGCCGGTTCATATCCGCCTCAAGGGCGGATCGCTGATCACGCAGGTGCTTGAATGAAGCCCGAGAGGAGCAAGAGGGACATGGGGACGGTTCTGGTGGTGACATCGGGCAAGGGCGGGGTCGGCAAGACCACCTCGACCGCTGCCCTCGGCGCGGCGCTGGCCCTGGGCGGCGAGCGCGTCGCGGTGGTCGATTTCGACGTCGGCCTCCGCAATCTCGATCTGGTGCTCGGCGCCGAGCGCCGGGTGGTGTTCGATTTCATCAACGTCGTCCAGGGCCAGGCCAAGCTCTCCCAGGCGCTGATCCGCGACAAGCGGCTGGAGAACCTCTTCCTCCTCCCGGCCTCGCAGACCCGCGACAAGGACGCCCTCACCGAGGATGGCGTCGCCTCGTCATCGATTTGCTCCGCAAGGAGTTCGACTGGGTGATCTGCGACAGCCCGGCCGGCATCGAGCGCGGTGCGATCCTCGCCATGCGGCACGCCGACCTCGCAGTGGTCGTCACCAATCCCGAGGTCTCCTCGGTCAGGGATTCGGACCGCATCATCGGCCTCCTCGATTTCCGCACGCTCGCCGCCGAACGCGGCGAGCAGATCGAGAAGCACGTCCTCATCACCCGCTACGATCCGGCCCGCGCCGCCCGTGGCGAGATGCTGTCGATCGAGGACGTGCTCGAAATCCTGTCGCTGCCGCTGATCGGCATCGTTCCGGAAAGCCAGGCGGTGCTGAAGGCCTCCAATGTCGGTTCCCCGATCACGCTCGCCGATCCGCAGAGCGCGTCGGCCAAGGCCTACATGGATGCGGCGCGGCGCCTCCGCGGCGACAGCATCCAGATGACCATTCCCATGGAGAAGAAAGGCTTCTTCGGCAGCCTGTTCGGGAGGGCCGCATGATGTTCAGTTTCTTCAAGCCCCGCCACACGGCTCCGGTCGCCCGCGACCGGCTGAAGGTGCTGCTCGCCCACGAGCGCGCCTTCCTCGGCAAGCCGGATCTCATCGCGGTGCTGCGCGAGGAGATTCTCGCCGTGATCCGCAAGCACGTCCCGGTCGACCCCGAAAAGGTCAAGGTCACCGCCGAGCGCGCCGCCAACGTCTCGACGCTCTCGGTCGACATCGAGATCCCGATGGACCTGCCGAACGCCCGGGCCGCCTGACGGGCGGCCACCTCCCGTCATCCTCCGGTTGACGGCGCTTGTGATACTCCTAGGTTGAGGCGCGCCGATCGCGGCGCGCCTTACCGTTTCTCCGGAAACCAAGGAGTATCCGAACGATGCGGCCCCTCCGCCCCCACCTCCTCCCCATCGTTGGCATCGCCCTCGGCCTTTGCGGCGCGATTCCTGCCTTCGCGGCGGATTGTGCGCCGCCGACGAAGGTCGAACTCGAAGCGATCGCAACAGCTTACTTCGATGCGTTCAACCAGGGTGGCAGGGACGCGCTCGACAAGCTGCTGGCCGACGACTACGTCCAGAATCTCGGCGCCATCATGAGCCAGGACCGCGCCAAACACCTCGAACGGATGATGGCCGTTCGGAGCGGCTTCCCCGACGGCGTCTATACCATCGACTGGACCTTGGCCGACGGCGACAAGGTCGTGATCCGCAACACCTTTCGCGGCACGCAGCAAGGCGAATTCGCCGGCGTGCCGGCAAGCGGCAACAAGGTCGCGATCGGCGCCTTCCACGTTCACCGCGTCGAATGCGGCAAGATCGCCGAGACCTGGAACGCCGGCGATGCGCTCGGCCTCTTCCATCAGATGGGCGCGCTCGACCTCAACGTCACCACTGCGCCCGACGACGAGACCCCGCCGTCGAATCCGCCGAAGATGGCCGAATGCGTCGACACCACGCCGGAGCAGAACATCGCCGCCGCCCGCCGCTGGTACGACGAGGCCCTGAACCAGCGGAAGCTCGAGGTGCTGGACGAGTTCGTCTGGCCGAACATGGTCCACCACGCCGGCCTCTTCCCGGACGCGGTCGGCGCCGAGGCGGTGAAGGGCAGCCTGGCCCCGCTCAGCGCCGGCTTCCCGGACATCCAGTTCACGGTCGACGACGTGCTCGCCGACGGCAACAGCGTGCTCGTCCGCTGGATCGGCAAGGGCACCCACACCGGCACCCCCTTCCTCGGCGTCGCGACCAGCGGCAAGCCGGTCGAGTGGGGCGGCATGAACGCCTTCCGCTTCCAGTGCGGCCGGATCATCGAAGGCTGGTCGGAGGCCAACGGCCTCGCCCTCCTCCGCCAGCTCGGCGGAATGGAGTAGCATCCCGCCGCACCGTCCCGGAACGTCTCGTCGAGGAGGCCCGCATCATGCCGCGCGCGCGTTCGCTGTTTCTCACGCTGCTTCTCGTCGCCCCCTTCCCCGCAGTTGCTGCGGACGGCGATTTCGCCGGCACGGTCGACATCGGCAACGGACGGAAGATGTATCTCGAATGCCGCGGGTCAGGATCGCCGACCGTATTCATCGTCCCCGGCGGAAGGGCCTCGACGGACGAATGGACGAAGGACTCGCCGGTCTTCGCCGACGTCGCCAAATTCACGCGGGTCTGCGCCTACGACCGTCCCGGGCGTCGTGCTTCCTGACGGAAGCCCCAGCCGGAGCGACCTGGTGCCGATGCCGATCACCGTCGCCAACTCGGTTGCCGATCTCCACGCACTCGTCGTCGCCGCCAGGATCGACACGCCGTTCGTCATCGTCGGCCACTCCTATGGCGGGCTGGTCGTCCGGCTCTATGCGATGACCTACCCTGACGACGTCGACGGGATGGTGCTGGTCGATGCCCTCTCCGAGTACCTGCGGTCGGCCGAGACCCCGGAAGAGTGGGTCTGGCAGAAGAAGATCCTCGACGGCGACCTCACGGAGGCCCTCAAGGTCTACCCGCTCATCGAGCGGGCGGATGCCGACCCAAGTTTCGACCAGATGCTCGCCGCCCCGCCGCTCCAGCCGATGCCGCTCGTCGTGCTGAGCGCCGACGTCCAGTGGGGCCCCTTGGTCCCAGGCTTCATCGCCGACGGCATGCTCGCCCCCGATACCCCGCCCGACGTCGGCTACGTCACCGACCGGGCGCAGAAGGTGGCCCATGCGACCCTGGCCGCGCTGGTGCCCGGCGCGAAGCATGTGACGAAGACCGATAGCGGCCACCTCATCCACCACGACAATCCTCAGCTCGTCACCGACTCGCTCCTCGGATGAGGCCCTCCAGGCGTTCCGGGAATCCGTGGCGGATCCGTATTTTACCGGCGCTGTACGATAAAGCAAGGCAGTTCATAGTTCATAGTTGCGAAGAGAAGGAAAACGATTTGTTTATTCTTTGGCTATGAACCATGAACTATGAACTATGAACTTTTATTTCCTTCCCCGAACCCCGCGTCCGCATCCAGACCTTGTTGAATTCCGCCCCGTAATAGAAAATTTCCGCGGCCAGGTAGACGCCGATCAGCATCACGACCAGCGATCCGGCCGCGCCATACGCGGAGGAGACGCTCGAGGACACGAGATACAGCCCGATTCCGTATTTCCCGACACTGAACAGAAAGGCGGTGAGCAGGCCGGCGGGCCATACATCGGCCCATGTCTGACGGACAAGCGGTACCCATTTGAAAATCGCGGAAAAAAGCGCGGTGAGAACCGCGACGGATAGCAGAAAATCGGCGGCTTTGAAAGCCTGAATCGGGAGAGGCAGTCGTTCGGATAGAAAAGTGCCCAGCGCGGTCAGGCCCAGGGTCGCCATGGAGGAAACGACCAGAAATGCGCCGGTTCCGAAAACCATGACAAAGGCCGCCAGCCGGTGCACGAGAAACCCGCGGATCCCGAAACGGCCGCCCCTGCGTTTCACGTTCCAGATCGCGTTGAGCGAGTCGGCCAGGCATCCGAAAACCGTGGATCCGCCCCAGAAAACAGCCGCTCTTCCGACCGCGCCGGCCACGCGGCCGGACACGGGTTCCCGGTGACGCGCGTTTTCGATCAGGGAGCCGATCACATCCGCGGCCTGCGGCCCCAGGAATTCCTGAAGGCGGGACGTGATGAACACCTGCGCGCCTTCGCGTCCGAGGGCCAGCCCGGCGGCCAGCACGAAAAACACCAGTAGCGGCGCGAGCGAGAACAGTGTGTAGAAGGAAAGGGCGGCTGACAGGTGGCCGGCGCGGTCTTCGCGCCATTCGTTGAATGCGCCCGCCAGGCAGCGGCCGATGTCACGGGTCCGTTTCACGCCATTAATGTAAACACCGGAACGACGGCGGTCAAGTCATTTTCGCCGCTTCCCGAACTCGCTCTTGCTATTATCCCCGGTTTCATGTAAATTGACACTTACCTTCCGGAGGATTCATCATGGCCGAACGTAAAAAGCGAATTCCCGTCAAACAGCCGCCTGTCAAGTTCACCGAAACCCAGAAGATCGTCGCCCGCATCGCGGAACGGCTGGACGGCGTCTTTATTTCTTACTGGAACAACCCGCAGGGATCCGTCTGCCAGAACGATGTGATCGCCATCTATGAAATGCTCGAGAATATCGGCAAGCGGGACACGCTGTACCTGTTCATTAAATCGGAAGGCGGGAACGGACAGGCGTCGCTCCGTATCGTGAATCTTCTGCGGAACTATTTCACGAACATACACGCCCTCATTCCACTCGAATGCGCGTCCGCCGCGACCATGATCGCGCTCGGAGCGAACGCGATCCACATGGGGCCCATGTCATACCTGACGGCGGTCGACACGTCGCTCACGCACGACCTGTCGCCCATTGACCGCGACAACGAGCGCGTCAGCGTGAGTCTCGACGAGCTCAAGCGCGTCATCGCGCTCTGGCAGAAGGAGAAGGACCAGACCGCGGCGAACCCCTACAAATCCCTTTTCGAGTA
Organism: uncultured bacterium; assembly: GCA_963736115.1. Classification (GTDB taxonomy): domain Bacteria; phylum Zhuqueibacterota; class QNDG01; order QNDG01; family DTFT01; genus JAFGAX01. The sequence goes on along the minus strand of CAVTNR010000027.1, from coordinate 172,823 downwards.
CGTTCATCCCCTGGTCATCGGCGCCGTGGACCGGGCCGATTCGCTTTCGGTGATGCTTTGCCGAGCGATTCTTTCCTATCATATCAAGGAGGAGGAATCCGTCCGGCGCATCGCCGAGGTGCTCAACACGCGGTATCCGTCGCATGACTATCCGATTCTCTCCGAGGAGGCCGTCCGGCTGGGCCTGACCATACAAACGCTCGATCACGAAGTGCTCGACCTCCTGCTCGAGCTGAACCAGGTCTATTCCGAAATGGGGCAGAAGGCCACGACCGATTACGACGAAAGTCACTCGCACACGAACGAAATCCTTAACATCATCGAGACCCGGAATCTCCAGCTCTATTACCAGCTCGACAAGGACTGGTTCTACCGGGCCGAGGAACGGCGCTGGGTGACGCTCAACGACCGGAGCGGCTGGCACAAAATCGGCCGTTCCAACGGCCGCGTCGAGAAATCGGAGTTTCACATTGCCTGAAGCCGCCCGCGCCCGGCGACGGGCGGGCCGTTTCGTCCGATTTCTCGTCTTCGTTCTGGCCGGCCCGCCGGCCCTGTGCCTGTCGTCCGGAACGGACGGCTCCTTTTTCTATCATTCCCTCCCATACGGTTCCGAGTCGCTCTATAACCCCGTGTTCGTGGTGCTGAACGGCGGGTACAGCATTTTCCAGGCCGGAAACCGGGACCGAGATCCCTTCGGCGTGGACTACCGCACCGGGTGGAAAAACGTCCGCCGCAATGTGTCCGATCCGGTCGGCCGCATCCGCGCATTCGGCTGGCGAAAATTTCTCACCACCGAAGTGATCCCCATGACCCTCGCCCCGAAAAGCGCCCAGTACGTGCCGAATTACCAGAGCCACCTCATCGGAAGCGGCATGACCTTCCGCCAACTCTCCGAATGGTACGAGGCGAACGGATTCAGCCGTTGCCGGCTCTGGTCCGCGGCCACCTGCTATGCGTATCATTTCCTCAACGAGATCGTGGAGAACGACGCTTACGAAGGCGTGAACGTCGATCCCATCGCGGACCTCTGGATTTTCGACCCCCTGGGCATTCTCCTGTTCTCCTCCGACCGGGTCAGCCGGTTCTTCGGTGAAACGCTTCACATGCGCGACTGGTCCACGCCCCCGGCCTTCGATCCCCTCGGAAGCACGCTTGAAAACAATGCCGACAATTACATGGTCAAGTGGACGTTTCCGCGCGCGGAACGCTTGAGCCTGTTCTATCATTTCGGGCTCAACGGCCTTCTGGGCCTGTCGCTCGGACGGCCGGACGGTTCGTCCTGGTCCGTCGGCGCGGGCATGATGTCGCGTCAGCAGAAAGTCGTACGGGAAAATGGCCAGGGAAGAATCCTGACCGTTGACCTGATCTGGAATGCGGGACTCTTTTACGACCGGAACGGGTCCCTGATGGCCTCACTTCTGTTCTCGGGATCCCGGGCATACAAGGCCAAGCTGAATCTATTCCCGGGCGTGGTCCGGTTCAGCGGCGTATCGCCCTGGATTTTTTGCGGCCTGGGTCAGGAAAACGAAATCATTGCCGGCGGGGGAGTCCGGATTCTCCCGCTGGGTCTGGCGTTCCGCTCAAACGGATACGGAAACTGACACGACGGCGGCACGCCGGCTTTCGCCGATGTTTATCATTTTTACGGTCATTCAAGGGAGGGCCGTAACATGATCCGCTTCCATCCCGCCAAACTGCTGCCGATCTGCATCCATCTGGCATTTCTGTCCTGCGGCAATCCAAAATCCTCCGAACCTTCCGGCTGGGACCTCGATCGGAACGGCCTTCCCAGATTTGTGGCCGTCAATATCGTGGACATTTCCAGAATGACCCGGATTTCCAGGTTCAGGTCCGGCGTCGGGCCCGATTACTCGGACGATTTCGAACATTGCCGCAGTATGCTTCACCGCTTCGAACCCGGTTCCGATTTCGGACCCGAGACACTTCCGGTGTTTTCACCCGTGAACGGCACCCTGACCCGGTTGCAGTCCGGGATGTCCGGTTCGGACGTTTTTATCCGGCCGGACGGTTTCCCGGACTTTGAGATCAGGCTTCTCGACATTCTGCCGTTCGAATCGGTCCAGGCCGGAGTTTCAGTGACGGCCGGCCAGGCCATCGGAACGTTCCGCGGGAGCGGTGCGTCCATGGCGGTCGCAGTGGCTGTTCAAACGACGTCCGGCATGAAGTTCGTTTCCTTTTTCGACGTTCAGGCCGTTGCCGATTCCCTGTACGCGCCTCTCCGGGATTGCGAGGCGCCGGCCACACAGTCCTTCATCATCAGCCGGGAGGAGCGGGACAGCCATCCGCTTGTTTGCGAAGACGATTCACTTGCGGGGAACGGGGAGCCGGAAAACTGGATCACGCTCCACTGCAAATACGATGTCGACGCATGGGGCATTCCCCGTTTCGCGGATTCGGATTACATCCAGTCCGATAAAATCCTGCGCGTATCCAAATTCAGATCCGGTATCGGGCACAATTACGTGGATGACTTCGAGACGTGCAGCAGCATGAAGCATTACTTTCAGCCGAGGGGAGACGTGGACTGGTCCGGGGTCCGGATTTTTTCCCCGGCCGATGGAACGGTTTCCGGAATCATCGAGGAATGGATGGGCACCCAGGTATGGATTCAGTCAAGGGACTATCCGGATTTTGAGTTCCGCATCTTCCACATCCGACTCGCGGATTCGCTGGCCGTGGGTCAGGCCCTGGATTCGGGGCGTTTTCTCGGAACGCACATTGATGACCGGACCTACTCCGACATAGCGGTCTGGGCTCGGACGCCGGGGAACCGCATGAAACTGGTGTCCTGGTTCGACGTCATGACGGATTCAGTCTTCGATCGGTTCAGGAGTCGGGGCGCGGTTCTGAGAAGCGATTTTATCATTCCGAAAGAGGCGCGGGATACGGACCCGCTCTGTTCCGGCGGAATGTTAATAGAGGGGAACCTGGAAAACTGGGTCGTTCTGGGGGATTGATGGAATCCGGAGCCGGATTCTCCTGATGCCGGTTACATGAAAAAGGCTCCCCGCTGACAGAAGCGGGGAGCCTTTTTATGATCCGCAGCACGGAAAAGGGCGACCGGACGAACGGCCGCTCCGGTCTTATTTGGCCGGGATCTTGACCAGCGTGCCGGCCGGAACCATTTCGTCGAGCTGCATGCCGTTCATGATGGCCAGTTCCTCGAGCCGGCTGTCCGCAATGCCGGCCTGCTTCAGAATGGAGCGGAGCGGGGACGCTTTGGGGAAGCTCTTGACGGTGAGCCGTTCGGCTTTCACGTTGATCTTCGACGCGTCGGTGAGTTTCTTGAATCCCCCCATGGTCGTCGCGAATGTGTCCGCGAACTGCGAATACAGCGCCGGCGTGGACAGGCCGTGAAATGCGTACACCGTGCCGTCCTTGGGAATGAAATAGGACATGACCTTGAGCGTGTCCGACTCGGACGCCAGCCGGGAGACGAGCTTCTGGGAAGCGTAGCCGTTGACCGTCAGTGACTGCCGGGTCTGGACAACGGCACTGTTCCCGGAAATGAACTGATCCGCGGCCGAGGATGCAGTCGATGCGGAATCGAGCATGAGCACGATCGAGGCATTCCCGGTCGAGGAGGCGATCTGGACCTGGGATGCCATGTTGTTCACCGTCCATCCCCTGGGCACGGGAAAGGAGAACTTCAGCGACGGCTGGTAGAAGGCGTTCCCCGACACATAGCCCTGCTGGGGATCGTCGCCGAATATGAGGCCGCTGATCGTCTTCAGGTAGGTATCGCGGTTGACATTGTACTGGGCCAGGGCGAGCTGGGTCTGCCACTGGGCGGTCTTTTTCAGGACGGCCGTGACCCGGTTTTCGGGATTGGGATGGGTTGAAAACCAGTCCGGGAGGCCCGATTCCTCGCCGCCGGACATGCGCTCCAGCGTCTCGAAGAAGGCGGCCATCCGTTTCGTGTCATAGGCCTGTTTGCTTGCGTATTCCACGCCGAGATTATCGGCCTGGCGCTCGTCATCGCGGCTGAATTTGAGAAAGAGCATGTTGACGCCGAATTCCGCAAGCCCGGAAAGGTTCCGGAGCTTCTCTGAAAACGCGTACCCGAGCTGGAGGCCGATCATCGCCAGCTGCTGCTGGCTGATCGAACGCGCGGTGTGGCGCGCCGTGACGTGACCCAGTTCATGGCCGATCACGCCGGCGAGTTCGGCTTCGTCGTTCATGTGAGCCAGGATGCCGCGGGTCACGTAGATATACCCGCCCGGCACGGCAAAGGCATTGACCACGGGCGTGTCGAGCACCCGGAAATGGTATTCCAAACCGGGACGGTGTGTGATACGGCCCATGCTCAGGCCGATACGCTCGACATAGGCCGTGAGCGCCGGATTGTCCACCACGCCGTATTCCGCGCAGATCTCCTTGTCCCCCTCAACCCCGTACTGGATTTCCTGCGCTTCGGAGATGAGCATCAGCTCCCGTTTGCCCGTCACGGGATTGATGGCGCAGGCGGCCCAGATCAGGGAACCCAGCAGAAAAGCGATTAGCACGCGTGAAATTCGTCGAACCGACATAACGATACCTCCATTTCTGATCAAAATGCATCCCGAATGATAAATTTGTGCATTTGGATTGAGAATATCAAGGGAAAAAGCGGTCCGGGGAAAGTCACCGACAGGGTCCGGGCCTGCGGGTGGCATTACAATCATTTGCTTTTGTTTCCGGATTTTCGTAATATAATGCATAACCAACCCAGGGAGGGTATGCCATGGCCGTTGAAAACACCAGAGTCCGGTTCATCGAGCACAGAGGCAGGAAGATTCTGATTCAGGATTATTCCGCTCTGACTCCGGGACCGGAATTTTACCGCTTGGTCGAGCAGGCGAGGATGATGATCGCGGCAGAGCCTTTCCGTTCCGTCCTGACGGTGGTGGACGCGACCGGATCGGTGTTCGACGCGGGCGTTCTGCAGACACTCAAGGAATTCGTGAAAGTCAACACGCCTTATATCAAAAAAACCGCGGTCGTGGGCATCACGGGGCTCAAGGAAGTGGGTCTCCTGGCCGTGAGCCGCGGGCTTGGCAGACCGCTGGACACCTGCGGCACCGTGCCGGAAGCTCTGGACATGCTGGCCGGAATTGAATGATCCTGGGCGTTTCCGCAGTTTTGTCCCGGATTCGGTTTCCGCGACAACGGACCCGGCCGCATCCTTGCCTGATGACTGCCGTACGGACGGCATCAGCGGCACAGGATCTCTAAACCGGAGCCGACGCTCATGAAAACAAAACGATTCCTTCTGGCATGCCTCATCTGCTTCTGCCCGGCCCTCGCGTCTGAAGCCGGAGATCCGGCATCGCTTCAGGACCGCCTTCAGAACCTGCCTTTCGACATGCCCGCTCTGACAGAGCCGGTTTTTCCGGATTTCACGGTTGGCATCCCCGATTTCGGGGCCAAAGGCGACGGAATGACCCTGAACACAAGGGCTTTCGCCGAGGCTGTATCCGCCTGCGGCCGGGCCGGGGGAGGGACGGTTGTTGTACCTCCCGGAACCTGGCTCACCGGCCCGATCCGGCTGGAGAGCGGGGTGAATCTGCGACTCGAGCGCGGCGCAGTCGTCCAATTCAGCCGGAACCTTTCGGATTTTCCTTTCATCGCCGGACTGGACGGCCGTTCCAGGCGCTTCGTCATCACACCGCCCCTGCATGCCTTTCGGGCGCGGAATATTGCGATCACGGGGGAGGGTATTTTCGACGGCGCGGGTGAGGTCTGGCGGTACGCCAAAAAAATCGACATGACCGACAACCAGTGGGAGGCACTGGTCTCTTCAGGCGGCGCCGTGACGCCGGATGGGGAGCAGTGGTGGCCTTCCCGCGAGGCCATGGAAGGCGCCGCAACCCTCGAGGCCATACGCCGTTCCGGCAGGGAACCGACCCTGGAGGAGTGCGCGAAAACGCGGGAATTTCTCCGCCCGAATCTGCTCCAGTTCGAGGAATGTGAAAATGTCTGGATCAAGGGCCCGACCTTCCAGAATTCACCGAAATTCCACCTTGTCCCCTCCCAATGCGAAAACGTCGTCATTTGGAACGTCACGGTCTTCTCTCCCGAGTACGGCCAGAACACCGACGGCATTGATCCCCGGTCCTGCAGGAACGTGGCCATACTCGACTGCACCGTGGACACGGGCGATGACGGCATATGCCTCAAGCCGGCAGGCGTGTCCGATTCCCAGCCGCCGGGTCCGGCCTGCGCCAACATTGTGGTGGACGGATGCACGGTCTACAAGGCGCACGGCGGTTTCGTCATCGGCAGTGAGAGCTACGGCGGTGTGCGCAACGTCCTGGTTCGGAACTGCGTGTTCATGGGAACGGACGTGGGGCTTCGTTTCAAGTCCGCCCGTGGACGGGGCGGGCTGGTGGAGAAGGTTTATTTCGAGAATATCCGGATGCGCGGGATACGGACAGACGCCATCCTGTTCGATATGGTCTATTCGGGCGGCGCGCCGGATGCGGAAGCGGCCAAGGACCTGACTGTGCGGGAAGCCCAACCCCTCACCGGTCTGACGCCGCGGTATCAGGATTTTTCCGTGCGCGACATCTTCTGCAACGGAGCGGACCGGGCCCTGGTTCTCAACGGGCTTCCGGAAATGCCGATCCGGAACATGCAATTGGAGAACGTGACCGTGCTGTCCAGGCGGGGCGCGACCATTGCGGACGCAGACGGCGTGCTCCTGAAATCATGCCGGATCGAGCCGGACACCGGCCCGGTTCTGCATGTCATTCAGAGCCGGGACGTCACGGTGAGCGGCGGATCCTATCCGGCGGACCGGGGTGTTTTTTTACGGGTCACGGGCGGGAAGTCGGAGGGCATCCGTCTGAAGGAAGTTGTTTTCAAGGGAACGGACCCGGTCATTACGACAGACGGGGGAGCGTCGGCCGCGGCTGTGAGTCGGGAATAAGAGTCTATCATCATTCTGGAAGGAGCACGCCTCATGAATTTTTCAAAACGCGTTACAGGCACGGCCGCGGCGGCCCTGATCGCACTGATCCCCGCGGTTTGCGGCGGGAAAGCGCCTGAGTCACCCCTCAATCCTTCGGGATTCAGCATTCGGCGCGGGGTCAACCTGAGCCACTGGCTGTCCCAGGATTTCGGATGGACACCCAAATATGCATCGGTCCGGGAGACGGATATCCGTTTCATAAGCGACATCGGGTATGACCATGTCCGCATCCCGATCGATGAGATGGAGATGTGGGACGAGAGCGGGAAACCGGTTTCGGAAGCTTTCCGGAACCTCTCCGACTGCCTCGGCTGGTGCGAAGCGGCCGGTCTTTCCGCGATCGTGGACCTGCACATCCTGCGGTCCCACCATTTCAACGCGGCCAATGAAGGAGGCAGTAACGTCCTGTGGTCCGATTCGACCGCGCAGAACCATTTCGTCGGTCTCTGGACGGCGCTGTCCGACTCCCTGCGGTTATGGCCCGTCAACCGGGTCGCCTACGAACTCCTGAACGAAGCCGTGGCTCCTGAGCATGAGGATTGGAACAAGCTCCTGAACAAGGCCGTCGACGCGATACGGAGCCGCGAGCCGGACCGCGTGCTGGTCATCGGCCCGAACATGTGGCAGATCGCGCCCAACCTGCGGCATCTCCGCCTGCCGGAAGGGGACCGGAACATTATTCTGAGCTTTCATACGTACTCGCCGCTGGCATTCACGCATTACAGGGCCGACTGGACCTCCTTCAGGAGCTATGCCGGAAACGTCCGGTATCCCGGCGTGATCATTTCAGACGCCGACTGGGAAAAATTTGTCGCTCCGTCGGACGAGAACGTGAAGAATCCGCTTTCGGACGCCCGGGAATCCTGGGATCGGAACCGGCTGGTCGGCGTGTTCCGCGACGGCCTGGCTTTCAGCCGGGAGAAGGGGCTCCAGCTGTATTGCGGCGAATTCGGATGTATGCCGACAGTGGACAGGGAACAGAGGCTGAAATTTTACGAGGACCAGGTCGCGGCATTCGAGGAGAACGGTGTGGCCTGGTGCAACTGGGAGTACAAGGGGGATTTCGGTATATACCGGTGGGATTCCGCGTCTCTGAAATCGCTCGAGCGGGATTCCGCGTTGATCCGCATTCTGCTCGGTGGACGCTAGACGGAGTCGAACGATCCGGAGTCGTGACACACAGGGATCAACGATGAAAAAGACGGGTACCTTCTGATAGAAGGTTCCCGTCTTTTTTTTGTGATCGAGGGTGCTCCTGAAGGTCTAAAACCTCCCGGAGCCTCTTCTTTATCACCAATTACAGACTCGACGGGGCTGCGGTCTGAGCTACGGTTTTCTTTTCGTTCCCGAACTGCTGCGTCCAGGCCAGTATCGGCGCGTGTAGAACCCCCCGATGACCGACAGCAGAAGCCCCCACCATACAGCCGGATGCAGATGCTCCATGACCGTCAGCACGGCAGGCGGATGGATCCACCGGAAGACGCCGGAAATGAAAATCAGCACGCCGTACACGGACAGAAGGACGCCGATGAAGAACCAGATGGGAACCTGACTCGGTCCGGACATACGATCCCTCCTGATTTACCAGAACAGGATGTTCACGCCGATCAGCACGGCGAGCACGACCGCGGCCCAGAAGCCCGGCTTTCGGTACCAGGGGCAGGGCCCTTCGTCCGGAAGGCGCGTCAGTCCCATCACCAGGTTCTTGAGCTCGGATACGGGCTTGGGCCGGGTAAACATGCTTACCAAGACCGTGACGGCCATGCAGAACAGAAGCGACCACAACGAACTGTACAGATTTACCGCGAAGTCCATGGCCAGGGGCGTGAAAGCGATTTGCTCCACGTGCGCGGGGTTCAGAAGGACCGGGTCGAATCCGCCGGAATGCAGGTGGATGTAAATCCACTGCCCGACGGCCGCGAGAATGCCCGCGAGGAAACCCCAGAAGCCGGCCGCGGGCGTGGCCCGTTTCCACGTCATGCCCAGAATGACGACGCCGAACAACGGAACGATGAAAAAACCCACGAGCACCTGCAGATAGACGAGAATGTTGCTGAACCACATGGCCGCGTAGGCCGTGCCGATGGCAATGAACACGCCGATGACGGAACACCAGCGGCCCATGCTCACGTAATGGCGGTCCGGGGCGTTTTTTCGGATCAGGGGCTGGTAGACGTCGTACGTCCACACCGTGGCGAACGCGCTGACATTGCCCGCCATGCCCGACATGAACCCTGCGATCATCGCGGTGATGCCCAGCCCCAGCAGGCCGGGACCGAGGTAGCGGGACATCATCAGAGGCAGGACCTCATTGTAGCTGTGGCCGCCGGTGGCCTGAGCCACGCTTTCGGGCACCAGGGTGATTCCCGCTTTCTGGGTGAGAACCGCGAGTCCCAGCAGGCCCGGGATGGTGACAATGATCGGTACGGCCATTTTCAGCACCGCGCCGATGACGGTCCCGTTCTGCGCCGCCCGTAGGTTTTTCGCGGCCATGACGCGCTGCACCTGGAGAAAATCGGTGCACCAGTATCCGAAGGAGATGGCGAGACCCAGGCCGAAGACCATTCCGGTCCAGTGCAGGCCGATGGGATTGTCCGCCGGAGATCCGAGATTGGACCAGAGGCTGGTGAAGTTCTGGCCGGGATTGGCCGCGTTGATCGCGGCGATCATGTTGGTCCAGCCCCCCGCTTCGATGATTCCCAGAATGGGGATCAGCAGGATTCCCAGCCAGATCAGGAAGAACTGGAGCACCTCGTTGAACACGGCCGACAGCAGTCCCCCGAGCGAGACGTACACGGCCACGGTGATCGAAGAAACCCAGATGCTGAAATGGATGTTCCAGCCCAGGATCAGCTGCATCACCTTGGCCATGGCGAACATGTTCACGCCGCACACCAGGATGGTCATCACCGTGAAGGAAATGCCCGCGAGGGACCGGCTGGCCTCGCCGAAACGCAGTTTGAGATAGCCGGGCACCGAGTGCGTTCTGCAGATGTAATAGAACGGCATCATGAAAACAGCGAGAAAGAGGATGGCCGGTATGGCGCCGATGAGATAGGCGTGGGCCCCCAGCATGCCGTACTGGTAGGCCATGGCGGACCATCCCATGGTTTCGAGCGAGCTCAGGTTGGCGGAGATGAAGCTCAAACCCGCGATCCACGCCGTCATCTTCCGGCCGGCCATGAAGAAATCCTCTCCCGTAGCCGTGAATTTCTTCAGGTAGAACCCGATGCCGAGCACGGCCGCGAAATACAGGATGATCACGGCCAGGTCCACGGGGTCAAGGGTCAGCAGTCGGGAGGGGGCCTCCGCGGCCGAGGCGGAGCCCACGGACGCGAGAACGATCAGAGCGGACAACAGAAGTCGGTTCGTTTTCATCCTGTTTTCCTCATCCGTACAAGGGTCCGAAATTACGGCAGGCGCGGAAATCCGCGCCCTGCGGGTCATCCGCGCCGAAAGCGGCCCAGGCGGAGGGACGCTGGATCCGTTCCGGGGAGACGTTGTGGAGCGATACCGGAATGCGGAGCATGGCGGCGAGCGCGAGAAGCCGGTCGCCGACGTGCCCGTAACAGAGCGACCCGTGATTGGCGCCCCAGTGCGACATGACCGAATACGCGTCGCGGAATGCGCCGGAACCCGCGCAAATCGGCGCGAACCATGTGGTCGGCCACGTGGGGTCGGTCCGCTCGTCGAGCTTCCGGTGCATGTCCGGCGGCAGGGAGACGGTCATGCCCTCCGCGATCTGCAGTGCGGGCCCGAGGCCCTTGACGAGATTGATGCGCGACAGGGTGACGGGCATGTCTCCCGCGGTCGTGAACTGGGACGAGAAGCCGCCGCCGCGGAAATAGCCGGTATTGGCCGGGCACCACTTCACCGCGCGGAGGCAGGCATCGACTTCGGCGTCCGAGATCTCCCAGAACGGCTTGATCGCGGGCCGGCTTTTCAGGCGCTGGCGGCCCGATCCGTCGAGCGCCGCGGAGCCCGAATTAATGAGGTGGATGAGACCTCCCGCCGCCCGGCCGGACGGTTTTCTGCCGGTCACACGGCGTATGGATTCCGGGCTCCAGTGCGTCCGCACGTCCGCGAACACCTGGGCCGTGTCCGTGAGCAAGTGTCCGAACAGCATCGCGGCGCCGTTCAGACTGTCGTTTTCAGTGGCCATCAGAAACGGCTCCCTCCGGCCGTTCCAGTCGAATGACGAGTTCAGCACCGCTTCCATGAAATCGCCGTTGGGAAAATGGTCCGTCCATTGGCGTTGGCCCTGAAAACCCGCCAGCAGTGCGTTGTGGCCGAGGGCTTCCTCGCCGTGCTCCTGATCGCCGAGACGGGGATTGCCGATCATCAGGTCCCGGGCGATCAGGGTCATTTTGATCGCGATTTCCCATTCCCGGTTTTTCCGGCCGCGGGGATGCTGGACTTTGGGAGGATTCGGATCGCGTCCCTCCCGGCAGTTCGTCTTGACCCACCGCATGGCGAGGCGGAACTCCTCCTCGTCAAATATGCCTTCGTCCATTCTCCGGATGAGTTCGGACATGTCGATGCTGACGTTCCGCATGCCGAGCCAGTCCTGGAAAAAATCTTCATCCACGATCGACCCGGCGATGCCCATGGAAACGCCGCCGAGAGCCAGGTAAGACTTGCCCCGCATTTCCGCGACCGCGAGTCCGGCCTTGGCGAAACGTAGAAGACCCTGCTTCACGTCGTCCGGTATGGAAACATCGTTCCTGTCCTGAACATGGCGTCCGTAAAGGCCGAAAGCGGGTAATCCCTTCTGCGAGTAGCCTGCGAGCGCGGCCGCGAGATACACGGCGCCCGGCCTCTCCGTTCCGTTGAACCCCCAGACCGCCTTGGGCAGGAGCGGATCCGTGTCCATGACCTCGGTGCCGTAGCACCAGCAGGGTGTGACAGTCAGGGACACGCCGACGTTCTGCCTCCGGAACAGATCCGCCGTTTCCGCGGCTTCGGCCGCGCCGCCGATGCATGTTTTCGCAATCACGCATTCCACCGGGAGGCCGCAGGGGTGCCGCAGACTGCGGGTCAGGAGATCAGCCGCTGATCGAGCCATGGCCATGGTCTGGCCTTCCAGGGATTCGCGAATGCCCCTCCGGCGGCCGTCAATGACCGGCCGTATGCCGATTCTGGGCAGGGATCCTCGGAGACGCTGGACTGGCTCGGTCATGCGGGTCTCCATTGTGTATGGGGGGAAATCCTGATGCAATGCCACCTGTTCAGGCACATTACACCAATAATAAGAGTTTATGTTTTTATTTGCAAGTTAATTCTGAGATCTTTTATGGAAAAAATCGCGGTTTTTATGGGGGATTAGGGTTTCAGTAAACGGTTAATTTAAGTGCCAATAAAATTTGCCAGACACCTATGAGGCGCCTGGCACGTTATACGATACAAGTAAATAGCAATCTAATTGCCAGCGATCTCAAAGGTGCCTGGCAATTAATAAGCCATTCGGATTCCAGCCAGTGGAGCGGATAGGATCATGGCATCGCGAACGGTTTCGCCTGTCATCGGATGCCTGTGTGATCTCAGAAAAATCCAATGATACCGGTATTCCACGAAAAAACTGAAGCGCTCGAACAGCCGGAAATTGGCGCCCACACCCGCGTTCAAGGCGAAACGGTTGCGCATTCCGCCCAGATCGATCAGGGACGTGTCCCGTTGCGCCCGGCCCTCGTCATCCGTCCAACTGGAAATCAGCCAGGTGTCTTTGGGGTTCAGCCGGTAATATCCCATTCCCCCGGTCGCATAAACCGACACGGGATTTTCCATGGAATTCGCGAATCCGACAAGCGACATGGACACAACGTCGAGATTCAGGGAACCGCTGGCGGAGGAGGCGTTTCCGCCTTTATCGTCCACGAAACGCCTGGACTCCAGGCCGAAATCGTAAAAACAGAAATCGAAGTTGCAGCCAATGCGGCTGCTGACGCGCATCAGCAGGTGGAAGCCCGGCCCGAAGGAAGGTTTCAGGTAGGTCCTGGCATAGGGCGGATCGAGCGGCTTGGCGGAACCGGCCGATATGCCGAGAAAGTAGGCCTGGCCGGCCGCCAATGCGGGGTGGAGTAAAAACGCCAGGGAGAGCAGAACGGCAGTCATTCGGATGCGTTTCATGTCGATTCCTCGGTCTTAAAAAAAACCAGGAAAAGCCCCGATGGACCGGGGCTTTTCCTGTTACTAAAATGATAGTCCGGAGACCGGAATTTACAGCGGGAAACGGAGACCGGCCATGACAGTGAGAAGCTTGGTGCTCTCGTCTTCGGTGAATACGATGTGGTACTTGCCCTCGAAGAAAAGATTCATGGATCCGAGGGGCAGGTCCATGCCCAGGCCGAACTGGACACCGATGTCGTTCTCGCCGTCTTCCTCGCCCATGTCGAACATGTCCGTCAGGTCGTAGGTTTCGCCTTCAACCTCGACCTCGACTTTATCCGGGCTCTCCATTTTCTGCATATAATAACCGGCGCCGCCGATGGCGTACAGCTCGGTCGCGGATCCCGCAGGCATGAGATAATACAGCACATTGGCCTGGATGGCGTTGACTTTGATGCCGCCGCCTTCAATCGTCACCTTGGCGTCTTCTATGCCGATATCATCACCGAAAGCGTCTTCCTTGATTCCGAAGGTGATCATGGAGAAACTGCCGGCCAGGCTCATTTTCGGGTTGACATTGTACTTGACCTCTCCGCCGAATCCGTAGCCGGACTTGAAGTAATCCTTGAATTCCTCGGGGCCCTGGGGCATGGCCACGCCGCCGAAAGCGCCGATGGAGTAGGTGCCCGGGGTTCTCTGCGCATAGGCGCAAGATGCGACAAGCGCGAGGCCGAGAACAGCCAGAAGAATCGTTCTTGTATGACGCATGGTTTTCTCCTTCAAAAATGGGGTGATGAATGGCTGCAGTGCTTGGTTCCGCCCTGAAACAGGCGGCCATGCTCCTCTCCTTTTCCCTTTGCCTCCTTTCAGGGTGATGCCGGGTGAACGGTTCTCAAACCGCCGGCCTGCCTCTGAATCGGCCTGCCGGAAAGCCGGAGCTGCACATACGCCATTTATATGCAAATTTTAACCTTAAAAGTCAAGAAAATTCTTCATCCCTCAGGAAATGCTTTGCTTTTTATTCAAATTTCACGCAAATTACCTTGGAAATATTCCATTGTACTAAAAAACCGGGAAATTCATGATTGAACCCAAACTGTTTTACCGCGAACTGGACTCGGTTCTCTCGCAGATCGGAAAGGCCGAATCCGGCGACCGGTATTTCCAAGTCATTCTCGAGGGACTGGAGCAGAAGTTCGGCGGCGCGCTGGGCATCGCACGGAGTCACCGGTTCGAACTGAGGGGAGACACCTATGTGCGGCTCTACTCCGGCAGTTCGGGCAGAGGATTCGCGGTGAAGGACCGGGTTCCGGCTGAATCGGATGCCGTGCGCGAACTGCTGAAACACGGGAGCTTCATCTACGACGACCCCGTGCTGTTCCGCGAATTCGGGGAAAAACCGAAAAACCATTACGCCATACTCTGCGCCATTTCCGTGTCCAGCCCGGACGGCCAGTGGATCGTCGCCTTCGAGCTGAAGGACGGATGGATACGCGAGGAAATCACGCTTTTCCTCAATGCGGTGAGGACGGCGCTCAACCACCGGCTCTATACGGATCTGATCAACACGGAGCTGGAGCGCGTCGCCCAGATTCAACGGAGCCTCCTGCCGCGAACCGCGCCCCGGGTCCGGGGGTATCAGATCGCCGAGCGGTCGCAGGCCGCGGTGATCGTCGGCGGCGACTTCTACGAATACATCCAGCCGGGAGACGGCACGTTCATGCTGGCCATCGGCGACGCGAGCGGACACGGCCTTCCGGCGGCGCTGCTCGTGCGCGACGTGGTGATCGGCCTGCGCATGGGCGTATCCATGGACATGCGGCTGATCCACACGCTGAAAAAACTCAACCGTGTCATACAGGGCGCCATGTACTCGACGAACTTCGTGTCGATTTTCATCGGCGAGCTGTCCGAGGACGGCCATCTGGTGTACGCCAACGCCGGGCATCCGCCGCCCTTTGTCGTTTGCGGCGGACGCGTGACCGACCTGGAAACCACGGGAATCGCGCTCGGCTTTTTCGAGGACCTGACGCTTCAGCAGGCCTATGTTCAGCTCGAGCCCGATTCCCTGCTCGTGCTCTACAGCGACGGACTGATTGAGCGGAAGAACGACAAGGATGAACTTTTCGGCATTGAGCGGCTGAAAGCCGTTGTTCTGGACAACTGGTCCAGGAGCCCGAAGGAAATCGTCTCGGCCGTCTACGATGCGGTTCTCGACTTCGGACTCCGGGAGAACTGGGAGGACGACGCTTCGCTGGTGGTGCTGCGCCGCATCGGCGACTGCCGCCCGTCCCCGGGAAACCCGGCTGGCGGCAAGGACGTTCACCCGGCATTGCCGGCCCCGCGCCCGGGAGAGGGCGCAAACCCGCAGGGAGCCAGAACATGACCTTATCCGACCATTCCGGACCCGCCATCCGCATGCACGATTTCGGATACCGGACCCGCGAGGACAAGGCGCTGCTGCGCCGCTTCGTCGATTTTCACTGGGACCATTACCGCAACGACCCGTCGTATGTCCCCCTGCTGGACTACGAATACCTGGGGTTCCCGCTGCTGGGCATACGCGGTTTCTTCGAGGAATCAAACCTGTTTCTGCGTCACGCCGAGATGCGGTTTTTCCTGGCGGAGCGTGAGGGCCGGATCATCGGCCGCTGCAACGCGTTCGTGAACCGCAACCACAACCGCCACTGGAACGACCGGACCGGATTTTTCGGGCAGTTCGAATCCATCGAGGATCCCGCGGTGAGTGTGGCGCTGATGAACGCGGCCGGGGCCTGGCTCAAGGGCATGGGCATGACCGCGATGCGCGGGCCCCAGAACCTGCCGGTCAACGAAGCCACGCCGGGCATACTCACGGCCGGTTTCGATTCCCGTCCCGTCATGTACTACCACTGGGGAAAACCGTATTACGCCGGCCTCCTGTCGTCCGCCGGGTTCCAGCCCGTGAAAAAAGTCGTCTCGTGGGAGGCGCCGGTCCAGCGGCCCATGGAGGACAAACTCGTCCGCCTGTCTGAAAAGATCATCGAGCGGTACGGCATCACCGTGGAGCCCTGGAGCGCCCGGCCGCTGAAACAGCGCAAGGCCGAGATGCTGGAGGTGTACAACGACGCCTGGGGCGACAATTTCGGCTTCGTCCCATTCGAGCCCGACGAATTCTACCGCATCGTGGACGACATGCAGCTCATCATGGACAAGAAGCTGTTCCTCTTTCTCTATGTTAAAGGCGAGCTGGCCGCCTTCTTCGGAGGCGTGCCCAACGTCGTGGAACACATGAAGCCGGCCGGGGGATTCGCCCGGCGCTGGGAACTGGTCCGGGCCCTCCGGATGATACTCGGCGCGAAGAAGACCGAAGGATTCCGGCTGGGGTATCTCGGCGTGAAGAAGAAGTTCCGCAGGCTGGGGCTTGATGGTGTCATGATCTGGGTTCAGAAGCAATACACGCAGAAAAAGGGATACCAGTACTGCGACCTGGGATGGATGCTGGAGGACAATGTCATGGTGCTTCGGCTCGGGGATCTGGTCGGAGGGCACTTGTCCAAGACTTACACCCTGTACGAAAAACCGATCGCCTGATAATGAGGAAGCCGATGTGGTCATTGAGAGCATCCGCCGGCCGGTTTACAGCAGTGATTCTGATCCTGACCGCGGCGGCCGGACGGGGGGCGGATACCCCCGGTCTTTCCGCGCCGATTCCGTCCGATCCGGCCGTATCCTCCGGAACCCTTCCCAATGGAATGAAGTATTTCATCCGGTCCATTCGCAGGCCCGCGGGGAAGGCCGAGCTCCGGCTGGCGGTGAACGCAGGCTCGCTTCAGGAGGACGATGACCAGCAGGGCCTGGCGCGTTTCATCGCAGCCCTGGCGTTTTCCGGCACGGCGCATTTCCCGAAACCGGCGCTCGATCGTTTTCTGGAATCCGCGGGCGGGGACGTCAGCGCTTCCGCATCCTTCGATGAGACGGTGTACCGGCTGGCCGTGCCGGCCGACTCGGCTGCATTGCTCGACCGGGCTTTTCTGCTCCTGCGCGACTGGGCCGACGGAATCCCATTCGATCCGGGCGCGGTCGAAAGTGAACGCCTGGAGACGCTCCGGGAATTCCGGACCGGCCGCGGCGCGGAAAGTCGCGCCCTCGACAGGCGATACCCCTTTCTGTTCGCCGGATCCCGGTATGCGGAGAGGCTTCCCTCGGGCCGGAGAGAAATTCTGCAGTCCTTCAGCTCCGAAACTCTGAAGCGTTTTGTTCACGACTGGTACAGGCCCGAACGGACCGCGGTCGTGGCCGTGGGCGATTTCGACAGCCGCCGGATCGAGTCACTGATCCGCTCCCAGTTCGGCTCATGGACGGCCCGGACGACGGCGCGACAGCCGGTCCCGGCTCCGGTTACCGGTCATTCCGGAACCACCGTCCGTGTCTTTTCCGATCCTGAGGCATCCGGATCCTCGGTCAGTGTCTACTGGTTGTGTCCGGTGCGGACGGCCGCCACCCTGTCCGATATGAGGCATTCTCTTCTGGAGAATCTGCATGACGCCATGATGAACCGCCGGCTGGCCGATCTGGCGGCACGTCCGGACCCGCCCATCCGTTACGGTATCGCGGGCAAGGGCAGGCTCGTGCGGCACCGGGGCGCGTATTATATCGGCGCGGGCGTACCGGACAACGGCGTGGAAGCCGGCCTCGAGGCCCTTCTGACGGCAGTGGAACGCGTCCGGCGCCACGGTTTCCTTCCGGAAGAATTCCGCAAAGCCGTCAGAGACCGCATGCGCGAGCTTCAGAAGCGCGCGGAAGAGAAGAGCGGGACCGGATCCGAGGATCTGGCATCCCGTCTGGTCCGGTCCTGGCTTGAAGGAGAAGCGGCTCCGTCCGCGGAGTGGGAGTTCCGGAAGACCGGCGAACTGCTGGAATCGGTCACACTCGAGGAAATCAACCGCCTGACCGCGGACTGGACGCCGGAAGACAACCGTGTCGTTCTGGCGGAGGTCCCGGAAAAGAAAGGCATACGGAAACCCCGCGAAGCGGATCTTCTCGGTCTGTTCGACCGTGTGGGGAACGCGTCAATCGAATCCTTCCCGGACGGCGGGTCGGCCGCGCCCCTGGTCCCGGTTTCGCCCGTGCCGGGCCGCATCCTGTCCGAGAAGCGGAACAGCCGGCTCGGCACGGTCGAGTGGAAACTCACCAATGGCGCCACAGTCATTCTGAAGCCGACCGATTTCAGGGACGGAGAGATTCGGTTCTCCGCTTTCAGTCCGGGCGGCAATTCCCTGGTTCCGGACCGGAATGCGGTTGCGGCCGCGACCGCGGCCTCCATCGTGGAGGAAAGCGGCGCGGGCGGATTCAGCAAAGCCCAACTGGCAAAGCGGCTGACTGGGACCGGAGCGTCCGTGACCGCCTCCATCGGCTTGCTCACCGAGGGACTGTCCGGCGCCTGCTCTTCGGGGGACGCGGTCACGCTGTTCCAGCTGATCCATCTGGCGTTTGCGGATCCGCGCCGTGACGAGGCGGCGTTCTCGTCCGCGAAAGAGATACTCCGAGGCCGGCTGGACAGCAGGGCCCTTGTGCCGGAAACGGCTTTTGAGGACACCCTGCAGGTCCTGCTCGCGGGCCGTCATCCGCGGGCCCGGCCCTGGACCGCGGCTACACTGGAGCGGATGAATCTCGACAGCTCGCTCGCCGTGGTTCGGGACCGGTTCTCGGACGCGGGCGACTTCACATTCATTTTCGCAGGCGACTTCAACCCCGATTCCCTGCGGCCGATCGTCGAAACGTGGCTGGCCGGTCTTCCGTCGGCCGGCCGTACGGAAACCTGGCGCGATCCGGGCGTGCGGCCCCTGAAAGGGACGGTTGAGAGCATCGTCCGGAAGGGAAACGAGCCCAAGGGCCGCGTGGCCATCGTGTACACCGGACCCTGGGAACCCGGTTCTCTGAACGAGTACCGCTTCGAAACCATGGCCGGTTTTCTCCGCATCCGGCTCCGGGAGGTTCTGGCCGTAAAACTCGGCGGCGCCTACGGAGTGTCCGTCGCTGCCTCCGCGGTCCGCTTCCCGGTTCCTTCCTATACCCTGAACATTTCCTTCGGGTGCCCGGCCGGACGAACCGAGGAACTGAGCCGTCTCGTCTTCAGGGAAATCGACGATCTCAGGAACAAAGGGCCGGATCCGGATCTGCTGGCCCGCGTGCGTGAACTTCAGCGGCGGGATTTTGAAACCGATCTGAAACGGAACGCCTTCTGGGTGGAACGGCTTTCCGCATGCGCTTTTCAGGGAGAGAATCCGGAGAACATCCTGCTCAGGGCGGGGTGGATATCCGGCCTGACCGCGGGCGATGTCCGGGAAACGGCAAACCGCGCGTGCGACGGCCGGAACCGGATTCGCGTTATCCTGCTCCCGGAGAACTTCCGAATGGGAAACGGGACCGGGTTGCCGTGACCGAAGACCTCGGAGCGCTGACGGCCGCGGCCCTGTTCATCGGTTTTTTTCACACGGTGATCGGACCGGATCATTACCTGCCTTTTGTCATGATCGGGAAGGCCCGGCGGTGGACGCTGGGCAAGACGCTGGGCGTCGCCTTTCTGTGCGGATTGGCCCACGTGCTAAGCTCAGTTGTGCTGGGACTGCTCGGTATCGTCTTCGGGGTCGCGCTCAACCGGCTGGAATGGATTGAATCGGTCCGCGGCGGACTCGCTTCATGGGCGCTGATCGCCTTCGGCCTGGCGTACTTCGTATGGGGCATGAAACCGGTGTTCCGGGACCGCCGCCACGTCCACTCGCACAGCCACGAAGACGGCCATGTGCATTCGCACGGCCACGGGCACGTGGAAGCCCACACACACGTGCACGACGGTCACGTGACCCCCTGGGTGCTTTTCACTATTTTCATCCTCGGCCCCTGCGAACCGCTCATTCCCCTGCTCATGTATCCGGCCGCGAAAACCAGCGCCGCCGGGGTGGCGGCTGTCACTGCCGTTTTCGCGGCGGCAACCGTGTCGACCATGCTGGCCATGACCGCGTTGGCGTCGGCAGGATGGAATCTCCTGCCTCTCCGGACCCTTGAAAAATACAGCCATGCGGTGGCAGGCGCGGTCATCTTTGCGACCGGCCTGCTCATCCGGTTCCTGGGGCTGTGACAGCCGTGAGTGAATCACGCGTGCTCAAAGTGCCTCCGTTCTCCTCGCTGGGGATCATTCTGTCGTACCAGTGCAGCAATCAGTGCAGACACTGCCTGTATGCGTGTTCGCCGGCCTGGGAAGACTGGATTACCGATGAAATTCTTGAAGGACTGACCGCGTCCATCGCGGCCGACAGCCGTTTTCTCGATTCCGTCCACATCGGCGGAGGTGAGCCCTTCATCCGTCCGGACCGGTTGATCCGCGCGGTCGAAGCCGTGTCCGCGGCGGGTCTTCCGCTTGAGTATGTCGAGACGAACGCGTTCTGGGCGCTCCGGGAGGCGGACACGGAAGAGACGCTCCTGCGTCTCAGGGACGCCGGCCTGCCGGGCCTGCTCGTCAGTGTGTCTCCATTCCACCAGGAATTCGTGCCCCTGGAAAGGCCGGAGCGGCTGATCCGCGTCGCGTCCCGCGTGTTCGGCCCGTCCGAGGTGCGCGTGTACACGGATTATTTCCGGAGCCTGCTCGCGGGTGCGGATCCGAAGCATCCGATTCCCTTTGAGGATTATCTCGAATCCGCCGGTCCGGATCAGGCTTCGCTCGACCTCGCGGACCGGTACGGGCTCGTTCCCAACGGCCGTGCGCCGCTGGAACTCGGCGTGCTTTATGCGCGTCATCCAGCCTCGGATTTTTTGGAACGGAACTGCGAAGCTGAATTGACCAGCCCCCATCACGGACATGTCGACCTGTACGGAAATGTCATCACCGGCCTGTGCGCGGGTCTTTCCGTGGGAAACGGTCTGGACCTCGCCGGCATTTCCGCGGGAACGGACCTGCCGGACAAGCATGTGCTCTCCAGGCTGATGGAGGGAGGGCCGGCCGCTCTGGCCGTTTTCGCGTCTTCCGAGCACGGATTCCGGGAGGATCCGGAAGGATATATCGCCAAATGCCACTTGTGCCTGGACATCCGGAGACATCTGGTCCGGACCGGGGCGGCATTCCCCGAACTGGAGCCGAAGGGTTTCTATCAGATGCTGGATAGCGGGACGTAACCTGAATACGGGCCGGCCGTACGGGCGGCATCCGGCATAGCGCATGGCGCACAGCAGATGCACCCTCAACCCGGAACCTGTAACTCGGAACTCGGAACCTGTAACTCGGAACTCGGAACCTGAAGAATGGAACACGGACGCCTGCGGCGCGGATGGAACGGATTTTCACGGAGAGAGCGATGGAATGAGGTAATGCATTCATTTTAATGAATGTCATCCCCGCGCAAGTGTCTTTTTCATCCGCGCCAGCGGACGGGGAACCAGGGGATGGGAGGGGAAAAAGACGGAACTCGGAACGTCAAAAATGGAACACGGATTGAACGGACCTCCGGCGCGGATGAGCGCGGATAACAAAGGGGAATAGGGTAATTCGTTGAGCCGGATTTCGGCGGCATCCAACCCGGAACTCGGAACGCGTAACTCGAAACTCGTTTTATGAACGATGAACTTAAAAAAGATTCCCTTGAAGAACCCGTCCTGAAAAAGGAACGCATTTTCAGCGGCTCATACCTCAGCCTGGACCGTTTGACCGTACGGCTTCCGGACGGCAGGTCCGCGGAGCGCGAAGTGGTGGCGGTTCAGGACGCTGTGGCGGTTCTGCCCGTGGATGCGGATCGCAAGGTCAGGCTGGTACGCCAGCACCGTCCGGCAATAGGCCGAACCCTGCTCGAAGCTCCGGCCGGCCTGATCCACATGGGCGAGGATCCGGCTGAAGCGGCGATACGGGAATGCGAGGAGGAAACCGGCTTTCGTCCTGGAGAAGTCCGCAACCTGATCACATACGCCCATGCGGAAGGGTATTCGACTGGATTCATCACCCTGTTTCTCGGGACCGGGCTCGCGGAAACAGGACCGCCCAGGTTGGATGACACGGAATTCCTGGAGCCGGTCTGGATTCCTTTTAAGGAATTGCGGGAAATGGTCCGAAAAGGGGAGATCGTGGATTCGAAGACGATTCTTTGTGTGATGCTGGCTGAGTCGCTGATAGTTCCGAGTTCCGGGTTTCGGGTTCCGGGGGAATAGCAGTTCTGGGTTCAGAGTTCCGGGTTCCGAGTTAGAAGCCGATATGTTATGTTAACTCGGAAATTGAAACCCGAAACTCAGAACCTTCTTTCGATCATTGAGGAGTTCGAAAAAATGATGAGCAAAGCGGAAATCCGAAACCGCAGACTGACAGCCATCGGCATTGTGGCTGGAATGATCGCCGGACTGTTCGGCGGTATCGGGATGATCGGCTCACCTCTGACGACGGCCGGAATGTTGACGATTTTGACAGGAGGGATGATGGCGGGAGCATCCCTGACGGCATTCATCGTACAGGGGAAACTGCACAGGAAAGGTTGAATCGTTTGTTGTTCCGAGTTCCGGGTTTCGGGTTCCGAGTTGAGAAAAAACATCGGCCTCCAACTCGGAACTCGGAACTCTGAACCCGGAACCTATTAACCCTCCCGGTTCAGCCAAATTGGATTCGTCAGCGCAAAAGAAGTCCGGCCGGAAGAATTGCGGCAGACCGCCAGCCCCCTCACATACACATCCGATTTCAGATTCTCCATTCCGAATGTTTTCCGGATCTTCATGTCAGCCGGTTCCGGCTTCAATTCGATCCATGGCACCTCGCGCCTTCCGGACAGATCGCCAAGCCACAGCCTCACGTACTCCAGAGGACCGAATTCAGGGGATGACACCGCCTCGACCGTGGCGTCGAAGCGAAAACCGGACAGGCTCTGACCGAGTCGGGCGGTTTCCCCTTTTTCGTTCATCACGGAGAGGGTCATGGCCGGCCCGGTGGTGATGAAACATCGGCCCGCAGCCATTGCCTTGAGAAAATCTTCGGACGAGGGATTGTCTCCTGCGAGGATGCCGGTGCGGCAACGGCCGAAGAGGTACAGCATCGAATGCGCGATCGAAATCCAGGGCAGTCCGATCTGGAACGTGCGGTTGAATGCGCCATGGCCGTCGTTTCCAGCCGCGATGAAAAGTCTGCGGCCCTCGAGCAGGAGCCGGATCCAGGCGCGCAGTCCGGCCAGGTAACCCTGGTCCGGCACGCCGTTGAGAATTTCCATGCCTGTCAGGTTCGGGTGGCGGTAATCCTCCCCGGTCCAGCTGTCCCGGGAAAGGAAAAAGCGCTGGAGAAAATGGAACCGGTGTTCCGGATGGGCCGCGAAAGCGAGCGTGTCCGGATCCTTTCCGTCGAGCACCTCCCGCACCGAGCGCTCGGATTTCGTGCGGAACCAGTGCTCCGCGCTGTCGCCCATGCCTGGGACAAAGGTCCGGTTGTTGAATAGGAGAAGGTGCACATTCCGGCCCCTCGCGTTCGAGGCGCTCAACTCCTCGCCCGGCAGAAGGGCAAATCCCGTTCGGCGGCTGATTTCGGCGCACCGCTCACGCATCGCGTTCCAACGCGTCAGACCCGGGTCCTTGACGCGGAATTCCCCTTCGACATCGTCCAAGTCATAGGAATGATCCGTGACAGCGGCCGCTGAGAGGCCCATGGCCGGCGCCGTTTCCGCCAAAGCGTCCAGGGGCGCGCCGTATTCCACCTGGTCGTCGGTGTATTCCGAATGGCAGTGGAGGTCCGCGAAGCGGCAGTCTTCAGAAACGGGCAGGGGATGTTCCGCGAGCCGCACCGCCAGGGGAATGGGCTTGATTCCGGGCAGATTCCGGTTGATGACGGTCCGGCTCCGGGAATCCCCGGGCCGGCGGACGTCCAGCCGGATGTTTATCGAAATGTCGCCGGCCATCCCTTCAGAGGGCCGGACATGAAAGACGCGGTGCCAGGACCGGGAAGCGATCGCGACCGGATTTTCAATCAGCGGATATACGGTTTCAGAGCCGTCCGGAGCGCGGAGAAGGGCGGCCGCGGACTCCACGGTCACGGGGAAACGGTCCGCATGGCGGAGGAGCAGGAGAACCGGGATGGCACGGCCGGGTTCGATGCGATACGGCGCATCCGCGACGATTTCAGGCCAGCGCCTGTAGATCAGGCTGAAGCCCGCCAAAGTGTAGTGCGTTTCCGCATACAACACAGGAATGAAGGGGAGAAGGGGCGGGAGCCAATCCATGAATTCGGGCCTCATCGGATGTCCATTTGCGGGATTCTCAGGACTGACGGAGCGCGGTCAGGGGCGCCGCAACCGGCGGTTTTACGGCCAGGCCGGCTTCGCGGATTGCGGACAGCATGCCGGGAAGCGCCTTGACCATGCCGGCCGAGCGTTCATGGCCGTCGTGCAGGACGATCACCGCGCCCCCGGTCAGACGTTTCCGAACCGCGGCAATGAGCGCTTCCGGCGTGACGGGCAGAAAGTCGCCGGGCATCAGGCTCCACATGACGAGCGTGTGCCTGCTCCGGCGCATCCAGGCCCTGAACCTCGGGTCGAAACGGCCGTACGGCGGACGGAACAGAGCGGGCTTTTTCCCGGTCGCGTTTTCGATTTCCGCATCCGTTTTTCCGATTTCGGCCAGAATACGGCCCGACCTGCGGAAAGCCAGCGGAATATGGGTGTAACCGTGGTTTCCGGCCGTATGTCCTTCCGCGGCCATGCGTCTCAGAATCCCGGTATTCCCTCTGATTTTACGTCCGGTCAGGAAAAAAGAGGCCTGGATATTCTCCTGGCCCAGAATGTCGAGTACGCGGGGCGTCCATTCCGGGTCCGGACCGTCATCGAAAGTCAGGGATACCGCGTCCGGCGATGTCCTCCACAGGACCCACGGGAACAGAAACCGCAGTCCGCTCGGATCGGTCCACAACATTGTCCTGCCTCCGGTTTTACGGATGAAGGACCCCGGCCGCCCCGTACCGTACCGTCCCGCTTCGCGGGACCAAGCTACAGAAGCCAGCTATATGAAGGCTTCGCGGGGCCAAGCAACATATGCCGGTTATTGAAGGCATCGCGGGCCCGGGGTACTCGACCTGTCGGAGCGGCCAGAAGCCCTATCTCCGATTATCCAGAATAACCGGAACCAAAATGACCAGGCTTCTGGCCGCCCGATTAATTAACCGATATTTTCGAGAAATGCAAGCGGATTCTTGAATTCAGCCGAAAAGTTTCGTAAATTATTGGCTTAAGTCAGGAGGAACATAAATATGGACTTTTTCCGAGCCGACGACGCCTACCGCCTGAAGGTCGGGCTGGCCGAAATGCTCAAGGGCGGCGTCATCATGGACGTCACCAATGCCGACCAGGCCAAGATCGCCGAGGATGCGGGCGCCGTGTCGGTGATGGCGCTGGAGCGCATTCCAGCGGATATCCGCGCAAACGGCGGCGTGGCGCGCATGTCCAATCCCAGAGTGATCCGTGAAATCATGGACGCGGTGTCCATCCCCGTCATGGCCAAATGCCGCATCGGTCATCTGGCCGAGGCGCAGGTGCTTCAGTCCCTGGGCGTCGATTTCATCGATGAAAGTGAGGTTCTCACCCCCGCGGACGAACGCTATCATGTGGACAAATGGAAGTTCAAGGCGCCTTTTGTCTGCGGCTGCAGGGACCTCGGGGAGGCCCTCCGCAGAATTGCGGAAGGCGCCGCCATGATACGCACCAAGGGAGAGCCGGGCACGGGCAACATTGTCGAGGCCGTACGGCACATGCGCACCGTACAGTCCGCCATCCGCGAGGCGGCATCCCTCGGGGACGAGGAAACAGTGATACGGGCCAAGGAATTGGGCGTTCCGGTCGACCTGCTCGAAACCGTGCGACGGCTGAAGAAACTCCCGGTTCCCAATTTTGCGGCCGGCGGCGTGGCTACGCCCGCGGACGCCTCCCTGATGATGCAGCTCGGCGCGGAATCGATTTTTGTGGGATCGGGCATATTTAAATCATCGGATCCAGCTGTCCGGGCCAAGGCCATTGTCACGGCCACGACGCATTACGACGATCCGGATCAGGTGGCCAAAGCCAGCGAGGGTCTTTCGGACGCCATGCCCGGACTGGAAATGGCGTCCATTCCGGAATCCGAACGCATGGCCGGACGGGGATGGTGAAAAAAACGGTTGTCGGTGTTCTCTCGGTTCAGGGCGATTTCAGCCTGCACCGCCGCAGTCTGGAGGCGCTGGGCGTCGAGGCGCCCCGCATCCGACGGCCCGGGGAGCTGGACGCGTGCGACGGACTGATTCTTCCGGGCGGGGAGTCAACCACTTTCGTCAAACTGCTGAAGGAAACCGGGCTCTTCGAATCGATCCGGTCCTTTGCGGCCGACCGGCCGGTGATGGGCACATGCGCAGGCTTGATCACCCTGGCGACCCGGGTTTCGGGCGTAGCCATGGAGACGCTGGGCCTCATCGACATCGAGGTCGAGCGCAATGCCTACGGCCGGCAGGTCGATTCCTTCACGGCTCCGGTCCGCGTTTCATTTATGAACGCAGATCCTGAACTGAATGGCGTATTCATCCGGGCGCCCCGAATCCGGACGCTGGGGAAGGGAACGGAGGCGGTCGGATTTCATGGGACCGATCCGGTCATGGTGCGGAACCGCCGTATTCTCGGCATGACCTTTCATCCCGAGCTGACGGACGATACACGCATACATGGTTATTTCCTCAATAATTTCGTTGCTCAATCTGGCGGCCAGAAGCCTTTTGATTCTGGTACCAGTTTTTCTGGATGATCGGAGATTTGGCTTCTGGCCGCTCCGACGGGTCTGATTCCCCGCCGCTTGCGGCGTCCATCATCTAGATTTCCTGTGATACCCCGCCGCTTGCGGCGGGGTCATTCATTAATATGCTTACTTAACATCAATAATTTTCTCTTGACTTAAAATAGTTAATTACCTACTTTAACCGGTCATTTCCAGGATTAACCCAAGTTCACATTAAGTCGTCATTCGAGTTTTATTCTGCAAAGTGTTTCACGGACTTGCGTGTACGATAACGCATATTGCTTCAGGGTATATCCTGGTTCGGAAGGAGATCCGTAGTGATTGATGTCCATCATTCATCAATATCATTCCCGGGTCCCGCGCGGCAGGACGGCGGGGAGAATCAATCAGCAGTTACATCAGGATCGTTCCAGAACGTTTAAAACCCCAAACTTGGAGTCGACGGCTATGAGAAAAACCTCCGTCTTCAGAGCGCTTCCGGCCTGGTTTCTCCTTCTCGCCCTGTTCAGCTGGGCGGGAGTGTTCGCCGGAAACACGGGAAAAATCGCCGGCACGGTGAAGGACGCCGGCAACAAGTCTCCGCTGATCGGCGTGAACGTTCTGGTGCAGGGCACATCGTTCGGCGCCATCACGGACGAGAAGGGCGAGTACCAGATTCTCGGCCTTCCACCGGGTTCCTACGCGCTCCGGTTGACCCTCATGGGTTACCGCCGGACCGTGGTCGAGAACATCCGCGTGTCCGTTGATTTCACGACCGCTCTGGACGTGGACCTGGCCTCGACCGTGATCGAATCGGACGAGACCGTGACCATTGTGGCGGAGAAACCGCTGGTCCGGAAGGACATGACGGGTTCGCTGTCGACGGTAGGCGCGGATGAAATCGCGAACCTTCCGGTTCGGAACGTTGAGGACATTCTCCAGCTGCAGGCCGGCGTGATCCGTCAGGGGGGTGACATCCACATCCGCGGCGGGCGTCGGGGCGAGGTGGCGTACTGGGTGGACGGCGTATCCACGACGGACGTGTACAACGGATACAACGGCGTTTCGGTGGAGACGAACTCGATTCAGGAGATGCAGGTGGTCAGCGGCACATTCAACGCCGAATACGGTCAGGCCATGTCGGGCATCGTGAAATACATCACCAAGGAGGGCAGCGACCGCTACACGGGCGAGATCTCCGGTTATGTCGGCGATTACGTCAGCACGGACCCGGCGTATAAGATCCTGAAGAGCTGGGCGCCGGCCGTGAACGCGATCTCGGGGGCCACCACGGGCGCCGGGAAGTACGAGAACCCGCTCCGGAAGTTCAATCCCGTGGCCAACGGAGAGTTCACGCTGAGCGGGCCGGTTCCCCTGACGAACAAGCGGATGACGTTCTTCACGAACGCCCGCTTTCTGTCCGACGAGGGATACCTGTACGGCCGCGAGTTCTACACGCCTCAGGGTCACACGGGCGACAGTTCGGTCGTGGCGCTGAATCCCCACACGCGGAGTTCGTTCCAGGGCAAGGTGGCCTACAAGATCAGGCCGCACATCAATTTGAGCTACAACCTGTTCGTCAGCCAGTCGGAGAACGAGCGGCTCTACAACCAGCTCTACACCTATGTTCCGGGCGGCACGCCACAGCAGTCGAGCAAGGCCCGCACCCACATTCTTTCCCTGAACCATATTCTCTCGTCGCAGACTTTCTATGAGCTCAGGCTCAGCCATTTCAAGACCCGCTACGAGCAGCACGTCTACGACGACCCGCTGGCGAAGAGCAAGTACCGGGTGGCCGTGGACGAGGATGTGAACCGGGGACTGCCGGCCGAAACGTTCGATCCTTCGACAGCCGAAGGACAGTCCCGGCTGACCGAGATTCAGAACGACCGTCGGAGTTTTCATTATTATACGGATCCGGCAGGCCCGGCCGGCTACGTGCATCCGGATTCGAGCCAGCAGCCGGCCGCGTACAGTCTTTACCGGGCGGGCAATTCGCTGTTCAATATGGACCGGACGACATCGTACTGGGTGGCCAAGATGGATCTGACGCACCAGGCGGGATCCGTCCACCAGATCAAGACGGGATTCGAGTACCGCCATCATAATCTTCTGCTGGACCAGTTCACCATCCGGCCGGCGGTTTCGGGCACCACGACCATCGTTCCGTTCGAGCCGTCGATTCCGGACCTGTCGAGCATCTACCGCCAGAAATACGACCGTTCGCCGCGGGAGCTCGCGGTGTACGGTCAGGACAAGATCGAGCTCAAGGACCTGATCGTGAACCTGGGGCTCCGCTTCGATTATTTCGACGCCAACAGCGTGGTTCCGGCCGATCCCTCGGATCCGAGCGTGTATTATCCCTTCAAGCCCGAGCACATCTACAAGGGCTACGTTCCGCCTTCCACGCCGCTGTCGGGACCGGACCTGACGGCCTATCAGGCGCAGTTTGAGACGTACACGCCTGAGGAGCGGCGGGCGTTCATGCAGAAGAAGGTGGATGCCCGGATGGCCGTGTCTCCGAGGCTGGGCGTTTCGTACCCGATCACGGACCGGGGCGTGATCCACTTTTCGTACGGGCATTTTTTCCAGATTCCGGAATTCCAGTACCTGTACACCAACCCGGATTTCAAGATGCCGGCCGGCGGCCTGGGCGTCAACAACCAGGACCTCATTTTCGGGAACGCGGCGCTGAAGCCCCAGCGGACCACGCAGTACGAGATCGGGCTGCAGCAGCAGATTCTGCAGGACGTGGGCATCGACGTCACCGTGTTCTACCGGGACGTGCGCGACTGGGTGTCGACGAGCAACCTGATCAGCACCTCCCAGGCCTCGGTGTTCTACGCGAAGTGGGAGAACAAGGACTACGCCAACATCCGCGGATTGACCTTCAAGCTGTCCAAGCGCTACTCGAACCATTTCGCGGCCTTTGTGGACTACATGTACGAGGTCGCCGAGGGCACGTTCTCCAGCCCGAACGAGGCCTTTGTCGCGGCGCTCAACCAGAACGAACCCCGCATTTCCCTGATTCCCATGGCCTGGGACCAGCGTCACACGGCCAACGGCCGCGTGGAATTCCGCGCGGGATCCTGGACGGCCTCCCTGATCGGTCGCTACTACACCGGCACGCCCTATACGCCTTCGTTCCGGACCGGGGAGCAGACCGGCGGCACGGCGACCAGCGCGCTCCGCGAGAACAGCATGTACAAGCCGGCGCAGAAGAACGTGGATTTGTACGTCAACCGGCAGTTCCGCGCGGCGGGTCTTCGTCTCGGATGGTTCCTCAATGTCTATAACCTGTTCGACATCCGCGACGAACTGACCGTGTACAGCGACACGGGCAGCGCGGACTACACCACCACGGTTTCCGTCGCCACCCAGCCCTATGACGCGGGCCGGGTCGGAACCGTCTCCGAATTCGTGCGTCAGCCCGGCTGGTACACGGCCCCGCGCCAGGTTCAGATGGGCCTGTCCGTCGGATTCTAACCGGAAACGTGAAGGAGAACGCAATGAAATCCATTCGAATTTACGGCGTCTGGGCGGCGGTCCTGGTCGGATTGGCGGCGGGCCGGCTCTCCGGCCAATCCCAGTTGGGGACGCTCTACGGCGACCAGAACATCATCGTGAGCGGGGAGCACGCCGGCAACCAGTTCCGCACCACGTTCTACAACGACGGGCACGTGGGGCAACAACCGGAACAGCACCAGCGACATCGGCGGCGAATGGCCGATCGGCTCCGGCCACATTTACATGCTCGACGGCAACCCCTTCGTGGGCTCCGAGGTGATCGACGAGGATGGCCAGCTCCGGCACATCACGTCCACGGTCCGCAGCGCGGCGTCCGCGCCGGAGAGCGAGAACTCTTCGGGCGACGGCAGTCCGGACGGCCAGTACTGGTGGACGTTCCTGCCGCTGCGGGGGTTCTACAACGAGGCTCCGCCGGCGGAGATGAGCCGGACGCCCCGCATCGCCATGAGCAAGTGGAAGTGGTCGTGGCCCTCGTTCTGGCCGGACAAGTCGGACGACCCGGTCGACGCGGGATGGGCGAACGACGCGGTGGACGGCATTCCGGGCCGCGCGGCCTGGAACGGGTATTTCGGCAAGGACCAGTTCAACGCCGACGAGGAAAGCTACTATGTGGGCGACGATTCACAGAACAAGGAATGGAAGTTCTACCCGGATCCCGCGGACCGCAGCCGGCAGGGGCTGGGCCTGCGCATGTACGTCCGCGGCCTGCAGTGGTCGAACGCGCTGGTCGAGAACGCGCTGTTCATCCTGTTCGACTTCGAAAACTACAGTTCGCATCACCACGACAAGATGGTGTTCGGATTCAAGGTCGGGAACAACCTGGGCGACACCATGTCCGGACAGAGCGACGGCGCCGACGACTGCGGCGCGTACGAGCTCGACACGGACATCGCCTATATGTACGATTATGACAACCTCGGCGGCGGCGGCTACACGCCGGTCGCCCTGATCGGCGGCGCTTTCCTCGAAAGCCCGGGTAATCCCGATGACGGCATCGACAATGACGGGGACGGCATCAACGGATCGGGCGGCCTGATCGACGAGGCCATGTTCGCCGAACGCACGCTCCGTGCGGGCGAGACGATCGTGAAGATCGATTACCTGACTTTCGAGCGGACCGTCATGCCCATGCCGGATGATACGGTCCGGATCGCCTACCAGAACATCGAATACAAGTTCTGGCCGGGCAAGGTTGTGGCGGAATACCCGCAGAACCTCATCGACGACAACCTCAACGGCATCATCGACGAGAACGACGGGTCCGTGTTCGGCACGGAACCCAACCAGATCGTGCGCTACCTGTACGCCAATCCGGGCGTGAAGTATGTCAACTACATCACGGGCGAGGGCAGCGACAACCGGATGATCGACGAGCGCCGTGATGACGGGGTGGACAACGACGGTGACTGGCTCGCGAAGGACGATGACACGGGCCAGGACGGCGCGCCTTCCACGAACGATCCCGGCGAAAAGGACGGCAGGCCCACGAACGGAGAGCCGCGTTTCGACAAGCTCGACATCCACGAGACCGACATGATCGGGCTCACCAGCTTCAATCTGTATGAATGGAGCTCGATTCCGCAGTACGACGACGAAGGCGTCTGGGGCATGCTCAGACCCGGCATGCTCGACGACCGGCTCCAGCGCCAGAACACGGAAATCATGTGGGGCTCCGGATATTTCCCGATGGAGCCGGGTACTTTCCAGCGGTTCTCCATGGGCGTGGTTCTGGCCGACGGTCCCACCCTGGACGAAGGCCGGGCCGAAATGGTGTACAATACCGGCTGGGTGACAAAGGCCTATGAGGAGAACTACAACTTCTCCAAGTCTCCCGGCCATTCCGACGGTCTGGGCCACGGCCGGGAACCGGAAAGTGACGCTCAATTGGGACAACCTGGCCGAACACACGGTCGATCCCATTCTGGGCGAGGATTTCGAGGGATACCGGATCTACCGCTCCACGGATCCGGGGTGGAACGACTGCACGCCGATCACGGACAGCTACGGTTCGACCACCTACCGGAGGCCGGTCAAGCAGTTCGATATTGACAACGAGTTCTCCGGACTGTCGCCGGTGCCCCTGAAGGGCGTCTGCTTCGACCTCGGCGAGAACACCGGACTCCGTCACACCTGGACCGACACCACGGTGAAGAACGGCCAGAAGTACTATTACGCCGTGACCGCGTACGACCACGGCGATCCGGAGAGCGGAATCGCGCCCTCGGAGTGCCCGAAGTTCATCGCCATCAGCACGGGTGGCGAGGTTTCGAAGGGCACCAACGTGGTCATCGTCACGCCCGAGGCGCCCTCGGCCGGGTATCTGCCCTCGCAGATCGCGACCCTGCGGAATATGCCCGGCAGCACGGCTACCGGTTATGTGAGTTTCAACATCGTGGAGCCCACCAGCATCCTCGACGGCCACACCTACCGGTTCACGTTCGAGGACACGATGCGGACGATCACGAATCTGGCGCCCATCACCGAGAGCTTCACGCTGACGGACGTCACCGATCCGTCCGCGCCGCGGCTTCTGGTGGATCGGAGCCGGAGTTTGTCGGATCTGGACGAGTCTCCGACGATCGACGGGTTCAAGTTCGCGTTCACCAATGAGGCGGAACTGATTCTGGATGCGGAGCGTTCCGCCTGGAGCCGTCCCGGCCTGTACACCTACACGTTCGCGCCGTACCGCTGGACGCGGATCACGACGGTTCCGGTGCCCGCGGATTACCGCATCGAGTTCGGTGCGGACAGCGTCGGCCAATCGACCCCATTCATCCGGGGCACGACGACATTCGCCTCCGTGCCCGTGAACTTCAGGGCCTACAAGATCATCCCCTCGGACACGGGCGAGATCAAGACCGAGATCAATTTCGCGTTCATCGAGCAGGACGGGACGGACGGCCGGTTCAGCGCCTTCACCAATCCGAGGCGGCTGAGGACGGACCAGATCATCATGATGAACGACACGGGCGCGGTGGGTTTCATGTTCCAGCTCGACGCCACTACTTATGACAGCACGCTGACGAATCCCTCGCCGGGCGACCACATCACCCTGCGCCTGGACAAGCCGTTCCTGTCGCATGACGTCGTGGAGTTCACGGTCCGCAAGGAAACGATCGACGCCGCGGCCGCAAAGGAACAGCTGAAGAACGTGAAGGTCGTGCCCAATCCGTATATCATCTCCAACGCGTGGGAGCCGCCGAACCCCTACACGTCGGGCCGCGGACCCCGGGAACTGCACTTCATCCACCTGCCTGCGGTGTGCACGATCAAGATCTTCAACGTGCGGGGCCAGCTGGTGCAGACGATCGACCACAACACGCCGGCCATCGCGGACGGCACCGAGATCTGGGACATGCGGTCCAGGGACAACCTTGACGTCGCCTACGGCGTGTACGTCTTTCACGTCGATGCCGGCGACGCCGGGCAGAAGGTCGGGAAGTTCGCGATCGTCAAATAAAAGTTCATAGTTCATGGTTCATAGTTCATGGTTGAAAGAGGATCGGGAACAACGGAAAACATGAAGCGACAAAATACCTTTTTTAACTATGAACTATGAACCATGAACAATGAACTGTGTTGAGGAATCGGGCTCGACAATCGATAAAGGAGACTTCTGATGAAGAAACTAGCAATCATGGGGATGGCGTTGCTCCTGTCCTTCCCGGCATACGGCCGGGAGGTGACGAAGGCGGGGACGACGTCGGCGGCGTTTCTGAACATCGACCAGGGCGCTCGTGGGCGTCGGGATGGGGAGCGCGTTCGTGTCGGTGGTGGACGACATCAGCGGGGTGTACTGGAATCCGGCTGGGATCGCCCGGATGAAGGGCGGCCAGGCGTCGTTCAGCAACACGCAGTGGATCGCGGACATCGCGTACAACCACGCGGCGGTAGCGGTTCCGGTGGGTGGCGTGGGGGTTCTGGGCGTGAGCGCTCAGTTCCTGACGATGGGGGACATGGACCGGACGACGACGATGGAGCCGGAGGGGACCGGGGAGACGTTTTCGGCCGGGAGCTACGCGTTCGCGCTGAGCTACGCCCGGAATCTGACGGACCGGTTTTCGATCGGGTTCAACGCGAAGTACGTTCAGGAGAAGATCTTTCACATGAACGCGCGGGGCATGGCGTTCGACGTGGGGACGCTGTTCGACACCCAGCTGGAGGGACTTCGTCTGGGGATGAGCATATCGAATTACGGAACGAAGATGCAGATGGGCGGCCAGGACGCGCTGGTTCAGAAGGACATCGACGCGACGGTGTCTGGGAACAACCCGAACATCAACGCGAATCTTCAGACGGACAAGTGGGACATGCCGCTTTTGTTCCGTGTGGGGATGAGCGTGGACGTTCTGAAGGGTCTGTACGACAGCAATCTGACGCTGGCGGTGGACGCGCTTCATCCGAACGACGACGTGGAGAGCGTGAACGTGGGCGCGGAGTACGTGTTTCACCGGATGGTGGCTCTGCGCGCGGGATACAAGAGCCTGTTCGCGAAGGACAGCGAGGAGGGTCTGACGTTCGGCGGGGGCGTGCAATACAGGATGTTCGGAACATCGTCCCTGATGCTGGACTACGCGTGGGCGGATTTCGGGGTGCTGAAGGAGATCCAGAAGTTCTCGATCGGGATGACCTTCTGAGACGTTCCGGGTGCAGGGTTCCGGGTTATCGAGTTCCGCTGAGATGCAGAATAATCATGGCTGAGGCGGACTGGGAAACGGAATCCCGCTGAGCAGAACGATAGGAAACGATAAAGCGCCGGTGTATGCCGGCGCTTTATCGTTTAGTAAATTTTAAAGGAGTCGTCCTGAGGCAAGCCAACATGCCTGGCTCCTGAAGGACCTCACCAAATGAAGGACCCCGCCGAAAGCAGCGGGGTATCACAGGAAACTTGGATGATGGACGCCGCAAGCATCGGGGAATTCGACCCGTCGGAGCGGCCAGGAGCTCCATTTTCAATCATCCAGAAAAACTGAAACCGGAATGACCAGGCTTCTGGCCGCCCGATTAAAAACCGCACTATAAGACGGAAACCAGCGAAACCTTGTTACGAAACATCCGATGATTTTATACAATGGTTATTGTGGATCAGGCAACTACAATGAATGATGAAAGGTAATATTCCACTTAATATTTGAATATATGTCAATTTTTGATTGACTTTGACCGTTTTCTCCTGAGAATTATGAAGGCTGGGAAAACGTAGTAATCCCGAAATGACAGTAATTTACTTGACTTTTTAAGTGAGGTTTTGTATAATTATCAGACATCCGAGAAAAACGGCTCAGAGACCGGTTTTGAGCCTGTCGATAGGAAGGGACGACACTTTTCCGGATTCCCCTGATCCATTCTCAAGACTCGGGTTCCGGTATGTCTCAAATACAATGTCCAAATACCGTCCATCAGGCTCCCGCCAGTACAGGAGCCGCTGATATTCGTCCCCTTCGGCTATCCCACACCGTCTATTCCATCTCCCGCTCGACATTATTCCAAACATTCATCATCAACCGGAGCGAACCGACATGAAAAAAGCCGATCGTTTTCTCGCGCGTCTGTTCGGGGTATTCGTTCTCCCCGTGATCCTCGCCCTGCCGCTGATCGCCGGAACCACCGGCAAGATCGCGGGAGCGGTGAAGGATTCCCAAACCCGCGCGGCGCTCATGGGCGTCAACGTCCTGGTAGAAGGCACCAGTTTCGGCGCGATCACGGACGAGAACGGCGAGTACGCCATCATTGCCCTTCCGCCGGGCATTTACTCCGTACGGATGACCATGATGGGGTATAAAAGAACCGTGATTGAGAAGATCCGGGTCTCCATCGATTTCACCACGGATCTCAACACCAACCTCCAGCCGATGGTTCTCGAATCGGACGAAGGCGTCACCATCGTGGCGGAAAGGCCCCTTTTTCGGAAGGACATGACCTCTTCGCTCTCTTCGGTGGGCGCGGATGAAATCGCCGACCTGCCTGTGTCGAGCGTGGAGGATGTGCTGCAGCTTCAGGCCGGCGTGACCCGTCAGGGCAACAGCCTGCACATCCGCGGCGGACGCTCCAGCGAAATCGCCTACTGGGTGGACGGCGTGGCCACGACCGATGTGTTCAACGGCTCCAGCGGCGTGACGGTCGAAAACAACTCGATCCAGGAGCTACAGGTACTCAGCGGCACGTTCAACGCCGAGTATGGCCAGGCCATGTCGGGCATCGTGAAAATCATCACCAAGGACGGTGGGAACCGGATGTCCGGGAGCATCAACGGGTATGTCGGCGACTACGTCACTTCGAGCCAGAAGTTCAGCCTGCTCAAGCGCACGGGTGTGGGGACCCATCCGGTCACCGGGGTGCAGATGCACACCGGCGAACTGGAAAACCCGCTGAAGGAATTCAATCCCGACTACAATCTCGAGTTCAACCTCGGCGGTCCGGTGCCCTTCCTTGGCAGTCGGTTGACCTTCTTCGCCAACGGCCGTTTCGTCTCGAACGAGGGTTACCTCTACGGCCGGCGCTGGTTCACGCCCTATGGCACGCCCGGCGACAGCGCGTTCGTTCCGCTCAGCCCCTACGAGCGTCAGACCCTGCAGGGCAAGCTGGCGTACAGGCTGAGCAGTCACATCACGCTGAAATACAACGCGTTCTGGAACAACTGGAACCAGGACCGCAACTACAACCAGGCCTACACCTACGCGCCGGACGGCATTCCCGGGCAGGGCGGAAACGGCCTCACCCAGATCTTCGAAATGAACCACGTGCTGTCCCAGAAGACGTTTTATGAATTCCGGATCAACCGGTTCTACAATGAATACGAGCAGCACCTTTACACAAATCCCCTGGCCGCGCCTCAATATATCGTCCGCGTGATGGAGGACGCCGCAAACGGACTGCCCGGATTCGAAATCGACCCCACCACGGCCGAAGGCCAGAATCAGCTGACCCAGGTCATCACCGACCGTCGCACCTATTATTATCTCCCCATCGTGGACGGTCCTGAAGGGTATGTGTCTTCCGACTCGAATTCCGCGCCCGCCAGCTACAGCTTCAATAACGGCGGAAACGAGCTCAACCGTTACAACCGCAGTACGGGCTACTGGGTCGCCAAGTTGGATCTGACCAGCCAGCTCAACCAAATCCACCAGATGAAGTTCGGATTCGAGGCGCGGACCCATGAACTGACACTGGACTCCTACACGCTGATGGCGAAAACGGACGCGGGCGGCACCACCGCCCTGGTTCCGTTTCAGCCGGTCGTGCCGGACGTTTCCAGTATCCAGCGGTCCATCTACAACCGAAAGCCGCGTGAGTTCTCCAGCTATCTCCAGGATAAAATCGAGCTGAAGGACCTGATCGTGAACGTCGGCCTCCGCATGGATTATTTCGACGCCAACAGCGTGGTCGTGGCCGATCCGTCCGATCCGAGTGTGTATACGCCGCTCAAGCCGTCCAACATCTACGTGAATCCCGACGCCCCCGCGGCGGAGCGCGTGGAGTGGACCGTGGAACAGAGGCGTTCGTTCATGCAGAAAAAGTCGTCCGCCACCTGGGCCCTCAGCCCGCGTTTCGGCCTGTCGTTCCCGATCACGGACCGGGGCGCCATCCATTTCTCATACGGCCATTTCTTCCAGACGCCGGACTTCCAGTACCTGTTCGACCGTCCGGATTTCAAGATGAGCCAGAGCGGCGGCACCTATGTGCTGGGCAACGCCAATCTCAAACCGCAGCGCACCACCCAGTATGAAATCGGCCTGCAGCAGCAGGTGACGGAGGACATCGGTCTCGACGTGTCCGTGTTCTACCGGGACGTCCGGGACTGGGTGGGCACCACGGCCATGATCGACACCTACAATCCAGCGGTGAAGTACATGCAGTACACGAACAAGGACTACGAGAACGTCCGCGGCTTCACCGTCAAGTTCGAGAAGCGCATGACCCGCAATTTTGCGGCCCGCGTCGACTACACCTACCAGAAGGCCGAGGGCACCTACACCAGCCCCGCGGACGCGTACACCGCCTACAACAACAATCAGGAACAGCGTCTGGCCCTGATCCCCATGGGCTTCGATCAGCCCCACACGCTGAACGCCGTTGTCCGCTACAGGCTGTCAAGCTGGATGTTCTCGATGATCGGGAACATCTGGAGCGGCACGCCGTACACCCCGACCTTCCGTTCGGGCGAGGCCATGGGCTCCGGCTCCTACAGCGGACTCCAGCAGAACAGTCAGCGTAAGCCGATCCAGCGGAACGTGGACCTCACCATTGACCGCGGCATCCGGATGGCCGGACTGAATTTCAATCTTTTCATGAATGTCTACAACGTGTTCGACATCCATGACGTGACCAACGTCTACTCGGACACGCAGAAAGCCGACGAGACCTCGACCCGCGATCCGGAAATGGCCGGATACGACGCCAATCGGATCGGGACCGTGCAGGAATGGGCCAAACAGCCGAGCTGGTACACGTCTCCTCGCCAGATTCAAATCGGCCTGTCGGTGGGTTTTTAACGCGTCAAGGAGCCAATATATGAAACGGATAATCAAAGGTCTGGTGTGTTTCACCCTTCTGGGGCTGGCTCCGGCGCTTCTGGCCCAGTCCCAGATGAAATCGATGCACGGCGATTTCGCCAACATGAAGAAGGGACTCCATGCGGGTAACCAGATCCGCCTCACCTTCTTCAATGACGGCACCTACGGGTGCAACGCCGCCAACCCGAAGGGACAGGGCGGCATCGGCGGCGAATGGCCCATCAATTCCGGTCATCCGTATCTGCTCGACGCGAACGTTTTCGTGTGCTCTGAAGTCGTCGACGGCGACGGGATACTGCGTCACATCAGCAGCACGGTGACCAGCGCGGGCAATCCGAACAATCCCGCATCGTCCGGCAATTATTCCGCCGGCGACGCGGACCTCGCCACAGGAACGTGGTGGACGTTCATGCCGCTCCCAGGATTTTTCAATTCCAATGATGAGACCAATTCGATCGCCATGAGTAAGTGGCCGTATTCGTGGCCGGCCGCGTGGCCGGACAAGTCCGACGACGCCATAGATCCGGGGTGGGCGGGATCCTGGAACGGATATTTCGGGAAGGACCAGTTCAACGCGGATGAAGAGGCCTACTTCGTGTCGGACGACTACCAGAACAAGGAATTCAACTTCTTTCCGGACACCACCGACTTCAGTCGCAAGGGTCTCGGCATGCGCATGTGGGTGCGGAGCTTTCAGTGGTCGAACGCCCTGGTCGAGGACTGCATCTACATCCTGTACGATATCGAAAACATCGGCACCACGTATCACAATAAAATGGCATTCGGCTACAAGATCGGAAACAACGTCGGCGAGACCAACACCGTGTACGGCGGCGAAGGCGACGATGACGACGGCGCCTACAGTCTCGAAGAGGACATGGCCTACCTGTGGGATGACGACAATATCGGCGCCGGCGGATGGACGCCGGTTGGGTGGATCGGCGGCGCGTTCCTGGAAAGTCCGGGCAATGCGGTGGACGGCATCGACAATGACGGAGACGGCATAAACGGTCCT
Source organism: uncultured bacterium (assembly GCA_963736115.1). Taxonomy (GTDB): domain Bacteria; phylum Zhuqueibacterota; class QNDG01; order QNDG01; family DTFT01; genus JAFGAX01. The sequence continues at coordinate 132,967 of CAVTNR010000027.1, read as the reverse complement.
GGCCCCGTCATCACCGAGGCGACGTTCAATCCCCAGACCGTCAATGCAGGCGATCCGATCGTACTGATCGATTACACCACATACGCGCGTACTATGACCACCATGCCGGCGGAAGGCGTCACGGTCCGTTACATCGACCAGACTTTTAATTTCGCGGCCGGCAGTTCGCTCGTGGAAGTGCCGAATAATCTGGTTGATGACAACCTCAACGGCATCATCGACGAGAACAACGGGACGACCGTGGGATCGGTTTCCCGGTATATCAACACGGGGCTCAAGTACATCAATTACCTCACCGGCGCGGGTTTGGACAACAAGCTCATCGACGAACGCCGCGACGACAGCCTGGACAATGACGGGGACTGGAACGCCCTGCTCGACGACACCGGAGCGCGACGGCGCTGCTGACACCGGAGATCCTGGAGAACGGGACGGACAGCCGACGCTCGGCGAGCCCCATTTCGACAAGACGGACATCTCCGAAACCGACATGATCGGCCTGACGAGCTTCAACATGTACGCCTGGACGAGTTTCGCCCAGTCTGACGACGAAGCCGTCTGGGCCAAGGTCCGGCCGGGCCAACTCACGGAGACCATGACGCGGGCTAATACCGAACTGTTCTGGGGCGCCGGATATTTCCCGATGCAGCCCGGGTTCATTCAGCGGTTCTCCATGGGGCTTGTGCTGGGCTTCGGACTGGACGAACTGGTCACCAACAAGCGTTACATGGCGCGGGCCTATGACGAAAACTACAATTTCGCCAAGGCGCCGATCATCCCCACTCTGAACGCGGTTCCTGGGAACGGACAGGTCACGCTGTACTGGAACGACATTGCGGAGAAGAGCTACGATCCGATCAGCGGATTCGACTTCGAGGGGTATCGGATTTACCGTTCCACGGATCCGGGCTGGAACGACATGACGCCCATCACCGACGGTTCGGGATCCGTCACCTACCGCAAGCCGCTGGTCCAGTTCGATCTGGCCAACGGCATCACCGGCTACTCGCCGGTCGGACTCCGGGGCGTGCAGTTCTATCTCGGCGACGACACGGGCATCGAGCATTCCTTCGTCGACAACACAGCCAAGAACGGCTACACGTACTACTATGCGGTCACATCCTATGACCGCGGCGAGGGCATGTCCATTCCGCCTTCTGAGTGTTCGAAATTCATCTCCATGGCCGCGGACGGGACCGTGGACGAGAAAGGCAAAAACGTGGTTGTGGTCCGGCCCGAAGCGCCGTCCGCCGGATACCTGCCGGCTTCTTCACCGGGAGTTGCGCTTCTGCCGGGAGGTACGACCAGCGGCCGGGTGAACCTCTCGATACTCGATCCGGCCGTGGTGAAGCCGAATCACGTGTACCGCATCGCCTTTGAAGAGACGCTCAAGGTGGTCCGGAGCTTCGCGGACACGATCTTCACCAAGAACGTCAGTCTTGTCGACCAGACCGAGGGGCGTGTGATCGTCGATAAGATTCCCTGGACCGAGCAGACGATCAAGTTCCCCCCGTACGACGGTTTCGAACTCACGCTCCAGAACGAGCGGTATCTGGAGATGGACACGCTGACCAGCGGCTGGAGCCGAGTCGGCCTCAACAGCTTCACCTGCCTGCCGTACGCGTACCGGGAGGAGAAGGAAATTCCGCTGTCGCGGGATTTTGACATCGTCATCGGACCCGCAGGAGTCGACACCTCAGACGCGTTCATGCGCAGGGGCCGTCTCATGCCCGCAGTCCCGGTCAATTTCACGGTTCAGGACCCCGTCACCCGGGAGCGGATGCCGTTCGGATTCATCGAAAATGACGGCAACGACGGCGTCTTCTCCGCGTTTACGGTGCGGGCGCAGGCCGACGAAATCACCATCGTCGCGCCGGACACGGGTTCGGTGCTGCTGTCGAGCTGGCTCGTGCGAATGGTGAACGACTCGCTCGCCAATCCGGCGGCGGGGGACACCATGCGCGTCCGCCTGCTCAAGCCGTTCCGCAGCCAGGACGTGTTCGAGTTCACCGTTCAGGGAGAAGATGTCAGCAACCTGATAGCGGAGACCCAGCTGGACCTCATCAAAGTCGTGCCCAATCCGTACATCGTGGCCAATTCCTTTGAAGCCCTGAATCCTTACGCCGACGGACGCGGGCCTCGTGAGATTCACTTCACCCACCTTCCGGCCGTGTGCACGATCAAGATCTTCAACGTGCGCGGCCAGCTCATTCAGACGCTCGAGCACAACACTCCGGCCGCCTCCAACGGCACCGAAATCTGGGATGTGCGGTCCAAGGACAACCTGGATGTCGCCTACGGCGTGTACATCTATCACGTCGACGCCGGGGACATCGGGCAAAAGGTCGGGAAGTTCGCGATCGTCAAATAAGAGTTCATAGTTCATGGTTCATAGTTCATGGTTGAAAGAGAATCGTGAACAACGGAAAAGATGAAGCGACAAGAAATCTTTTTTAACTATGAGCTATGAACTCTGAACCATGAACTGACCAGGGAATCGGGCTCCGATAGACGATATCAAGGAGACATGAAGATGAAAAAGCTGATACTTGTGGGATTGGCGCTTCTGGTGTCCTTCCCGGCATACGGCCGGGAGGTGACGAAGGCGGGGACGACGTCCGCGGCGTTTTTGAACATCGACCAGGGCGCGCGGGGCGTGGGCATGGGCAGCGCGTTCGTGTCGGTGGTGGACGACATCAGCGGGGTGTACTGGAATCCGGCTGGGATCGCCCGGATGAAGGGCGGCCAGGCGTCGTTCAGCAACACGCAGTGGATCGCGGACATCGCGTACAACCACGCGGCGGTTGCGGTTCCGGTGGGTGGCGTGGGGGTTCTGGGCGTGAGCGCTCAGTTCCTGACGATGGGGGACATGGACCGGACGACGACGATGGAGCCGGAGGGGACGGGCGAGACGTTTTCGGCGGGGAGCTACGCGTTCGCGCTGAGTTACGCCCGTAATCTGACGGACCGGTTTTCGATCGGGTTCAACGCGAAATACGTTCAGGAGAAGATCTTCCACATGAACGCGCGCGGCATGGCGTTCGACGTGGGGACGCTGTTCGACACCCAGCTGGAGGGTCTTCGTCTGGGGATGAGCATATCGAATTACGGGACGAAGATGCAGATGGGCGGCCAGGACGCGCTGGTACAGAAGGACATCGACGCGACGGTGTCTGGGAACAACCCGAACATCAACGCGAATCTTCAGACGGACAAGTGGGACATGCCGCTTTTGTTCCGTGTGGGGATGAGCGTGGACGTTCTGAAGGGTCTGTACGACAGCAATCTGACGCTGGCGGTGGACGCGCTTCATCCGAACGACGACGTGGAGAGCGTGAACGTGGGCGCGGAGTACGTGTTTCACCGGATGGTGGCTCTGCGCGCGGGATACAAGAGCCTGTTCGCGAAGGACAGCGAGGAGGGTCTGACGTTCGGCGGGGGCGTGCAATACAGGATGTTCGGAACATCGTCCCTGATGCTGGACTACGCGTGGGCGGATTTCGGGGTGCTGAAGGAGATCCAGAAGTTCTCGATCGGGATGACTTTTTAAAAGTTCATAGTTGATAGTTCATGGTTCATAGAAAAATGAGTGTTTCGGGATAAGGGCTGGGGGTCATCCCCGAGCTGTTCTATCGGGGATCCAGGGTGGGGTGGACAATCCCGTGATGGGTTATCAAAAAGACCTGAAAGGTCCGGTAGACCTTTCAGGTCTTTTGTTATGGGGGGCCAAAACTATTTACCATGAACTATGAACTATGAACTTCTTCAAACCCCCGCCACCTCCCGGTTCCAGACCTGCCGGTCCGTTTCGGAAAGCGGAAATTCCAGACGGAGCTCGACAATGGCAGGCGGATCGCCTTTCACGTCGAGCTTGGTCACGCCGAAATGCTCGCCCCGCGACGTTCGCGGATCGACCGTGATGCTCCTCAGACCCTCCGCGCAGGTCTGCCGTTTCTGCAGGTAATGGATGGTATCGGCCTCGGAGATGGCGTGAACCGCCTCGACCAGCGACTCCGTGATGTCGAAGCAGGAGGTGCTTTGACTGCGGTGCTCCAGGTTCGCTTCGCGTCTCAGCCGGGAGAGAACCGGATCGTTGAAAAAAATGACGAAGTTCCGGTCCGAAGGGGGCAGAATGGGCACATGGTTGGTAGGGTATTCGACCAGCAGGAATGGCGATAAAGCGGAGGGCTCGCGACGGTGCCGCTCCTCGATAAAGGAGAGTAGGGAAGCGATGACCATGGCGCGCGTGTTGTAATTGACGGCCTGGGCGGTATCGCTGAGATTCGGAATGAATGCCATGGTGGGCGATTGTTCCGCGATGAAGGACCGCAGGCGTTCCATCTCACCCGCATCGACGGACTGGGAGGTATAGGTCTGATCAGCCCTGAAATCAACCAGCTGTTCGGGCTTGAATCCCAGCACCCGCGCCCAGGAAACGGCTTCTTCCCATCGCAGCCGGGTTTTTTTCTCGATCGGCAGATCCTGGTCCACGCCGAGAAACCCGGGCGACATGACCACGATGCGGACTGCGTTCCGACGGTTGAGCAGATGAAGCGATCCGCCGAAATACCGGCCGTCGTCCGAGTGCGGCAGAAAAACAAGAATGCGCTGATTGTCCGGGAGCGCTTCTGCGGCGGCGATAAAGGGAATCGGGGCCGGTGTCACGAAACGCTTGACGGGGTAGAAAGGGTACATCTGGGTCACTCGCTTCCTCCGTTCTCGGATGCGCGGTTTTCGGCCGAATCTCCGTTGGAAGGATTCTTGCTCCTGCCATCCGGAAGAGGAACGCCCACCGGTTCCGGTTCGCACCTCATAAGGTAGGGTATTTTTTCAAGTCAAGCAAATGAAAAAGCCCCGCCGGTTACAGGGCGGGGCTTTGGTCTGAACGGCCTCCGAAAGCGGACCGGGATAATGGGTCAGAACGGATTCTCCGTCGGATAGGGAAGGGATTTCGGCCGGTTGACGGAGATGTCCTCCACACCGAGCATCCGGCAGGCGTCGAATAGAGCCCGTCCCGTGTGCGCGAAGGCCATGGCCGTGTGATGCGGAAAACGTTTTTCAATGAGTACGTGGCGGTAAAAGCGCCCCATCTCGGGTATGGCGATGACCCCGATGCCCCCGAAGGATTTGGGCTCGATGTCGAGGACTTCGCCCTGTGCCATGTACGCCCGCAGAACCGTGTCCGCTGTCGACTGGAGGCGGAAAACGGTCACCGGGCCCGGCTTGAAGCGTCCTTCGAGCGTGCCGCGCGTGATGTCCGGTTCCTTTCCAGCCTCCATCAGCCGGTGCATGATGAGCTGGTATTTCATCTCGTGCTTGACAAGACAGCCGGACGGTGTATTGCCGCAGTGGAACCCCATGAACAGGTCGTTCGGCTTCCGGCTCGCGGTTTTGGCTTTCTCGGACTCGATCATGTCATACGGCACCGTGTTGTTGATGTCGAGCAGGGTCACGGGCAGTCTGGTGGCGCAGGCGGCCATGTATTCGCTCAGCGTGCCGTATATGTCCACCTCGCAGGAGACCGGAATGCCTCTCGACGCCAGGCGGGAATTGACATAGCAGGGGACGAATCCGAAATATTTCTCGAAAGAGGGCCAGCACTTGTTGGCGAATATGCCGTACGTCGAGGCGCCGAGGTTCTTGGCCATGAAATCCGTCAGGCCGGCCTCGTACTGCGCGAGTTTTTCAAGGAGAGAGGGATGTTTGTTTCCGGCGCCGAGCTCCTTGGCCATGTCGGCCGCGATCGAGGCGATTTCAGGCCGGCCCTTGGCGCCGAGGAACACGTCGTACAGGTCCAGTTCGCTGTTTTCCATGATCTCGACGCCGAGATCGTACAGGGCTTTGATGGGCGCGTTGCAGGCGAGAAAATCCTGCGGTCGCGGACCGAAGGAGAAAATTTTCAGCCCCTTCAGCCCGAGCAGGATACGGGCCACGGGAACGAATCCCTGCATCATCTCCGCGATTTCGGCCGGAACGCCGACCGGGTATTCGGGAATGTAGGGACGCAGTTTTCTCAGCCCGATGTTGTAGGAGGCATTGAGCATGCCGCAATAGGCGTCGCCCCGGCCGTTGACCAGATCGTTTCCGCTTTCTTCAGCCGCGCCGGCCACCATGACCGGTCCTCCGAAACGCTGGGCCAGAATGGTTTCAGGACCCTCCGGGCCGAAATTTCCGAGATAAACGACCAGCGCGTTGATGCCCTTCTTCCGGGCGTCCTCGAGCGCCTTCATCGCGTCCGTTTCATTCTCGATGACCGGCTCGACCGCCTGGACGGTCAGGTTCAGTTTGCGGCAGGCCTCCAGCACCGCGTCCCTGCGTTTCTGGGAGAGCTGGATGGGAAAGCAGTCCCGGCTGACCGCCGCGATCCCGAGTTTGACATCCGGTATATTGTTCATCCGATTCGCTCCTTGTTCCTTCGGACGGTCCGGCGTCACGGGCGGGAGTTCAGACCCGCTCCCGCATCGCGTCCGTCTTCAGGCGGTTATGGTTTCTGTCCGTATGTGGCGTTTTTGCCGTGTTTCCGGTTGAAATGCCTATCCACGAGCGTCCGGTTCAGGCGAGGCGCACGCGGGTTGATGCCCAGCGTCAGGAAGGCCATTTTCGACAATTCCTCGAGGATCACGGCGTGATACAGGGCCTTTTCGGCGGTGGCGCCCCAGGTGAAGGGGCCGTGACCGAAAACGAGCACCATCGGCACCTCTTCGGGGGATATCGAACGGAACGTTTTCACAATGACATTGCCTGTCTCACGCTCGTAATCCCCGCGTATCGCTTTCGAGCTCATCGGCCGTGTGCACGGAACGTCACGGTCGAGGTGATCGGCGTGTGTGGTTCCCAGCACGGGGATGGAGCGGCCGGCCTGGGCCCAGGCCGTGGCATAGGTGGAATGCGTGTGCACGATGCCGCCGATCGTGGAAAAGGACCGGTAAAGAACCGCGTGGGTGCGTGTGTCCGATGAAGGGGAGAGACGGCCGTCGACGACGCGGCCGTCCAGATCAACGATGGTCATGTCCGCGGGCCGGAGCGCCGCATACGGCACGCCGCTGGGCTTGATGGCGAAAACGCCTCTGTCGCGGTCCATCGCGCTGGCGTTTCCGAATGCGTATTTGACGAGGCCGGATACGGGCAACGCCCGGTTGGCCTCGTACGCGAGCCGCCTGAGTTCAATGTAAGAGCCGGGCATCAACCGTTCTCTCCGCCGCGTATGCGAGATTCCATAAACGCCCCGAAATCCCTGTACCGGCGGTACAGCGCGTCGTAAACCGGGGCTTTGGAGCGGTCCGGCCGGTAAACGGTTTCGAAACCGTTGGACATGGCGGTCTGCGCGTCGAGCAGCGAGGGATACAGACCCGCGGCCGCGGCCGCGCACATCGCGGCCCCCAGAGCGCAGGCCTGTTCCGATCGGGCAACCCGGATGTCCATGCCCAGAATGTCGGTAACGGTCTGCATCACAAAGGGAGATTTTTTCGAAACGCCGCCGATCGCGATAACGCCGCGGATCGGGACGCCTTCGGAAAGGAACCGGTCGTTGATCGCCCGTGCGCCGAATGCCGTGGCCTCAACCAGGGAACGGAATATCCGCGGCGCGTCCGTGCCGAGGCTGAGACCGGCGACCGCGGCCTTCAGGCGCTGGTCGGCGTCCGGCGTGCGGCGGCCGTTCAGCCAGTCGAGGGCCACCGGTCCGGCGGGATCCGGGGGGAGTTTGGCCGCGGCTCTGGACAGAGCCGGAATCATCGCTTCGATGGTATCCGAAGCCAGCCGTGCCGCGGAAGCGGTCGAAACGCTCTTCGTCTTCATGAGAACCGCGGAGAGGGGCCAGGCCAGCAGATCACGGAACCACGCGTACACGTCTCCGAACGAAGACTGACCCGCCTCCATGCCCAGCATGCCCGGAATGATGGAACCGTCCACCTGGCCGCAGATGCCCCGCACCAGTTTGTCCCCGAATGCTTCCAGCGGTGCGATCAGCATGTCGCAGGTCGAGGTGCCCATGATTTTGACCAGGTGATAGGGCTCGATGCCCGCGCCGACGGCGCCCATGTGCGCGTCGAAGGAGCCGGTTCCGACCGTGACGGTTTCCGGGAGTCCCAATCGTCTGGCCCATTCCCTGGAGAGGGTGCCGGCCGGAATGTCGGCGGTGCATGTTTTTTCATACAGCCGTTCCCGGAGAGGGCCGAATCCGGGATCCAGCTTTGAAAGGAAAGCGGCAGGCGGGAGGCCGTTCCAGGAGGCATGCCACATGGCCTTGTGGCCCGCGGCGCACCGGCTCCGCTTGAGGGACCGGGGATCCGTATGCCCGGTCAGGAGCGCTGGGATCCAGTCGCAGTGTTCCACCCAGGACCAGGCGGCTTCGGACACGGCCTTATCCTCCCGGGAAACGTGAAGGATTTTGGACCAGAACCATTCCGAGGAGTACACACCGCCCTCGTATTGCGTATAATCAGTCCCGCCCCAGGAACGGGCGACGTGGTTGATCTCATCCGCCTCTTCGATTGCGGTGTGATCTTTCCAGAGAACGAACATCGCGTTCGGGTTCTTCGAAAACGCGGGCGTCAGACTGAGCGGTGTTCCGTTCTGATCGACAGCCACGGGCGTGGAACCCGTTGTGTCCACGGAAATGCCGACGACATCGGCGCGGCCGCTTTTCGGGATTTTGGCGAGAACCGCGCGGATGGTATGTTCCAGCCCTTCCACATAGTCAAGGGGATGCTGTCGGAAAAGGTTGCGGTTCGGAGCGCAGAAGAGTCCTTTTTTCCACCGGGGATACTCGAATACGGAGGAGGCGATGGTCTTTCCGGACCGGCCGTCCACCAGAACGGACCGGACCGAATCGGTGCCGTAATCCACGCCGATGACATAGGATTTTTGGCTCATGAAAACCTTTCACGCAGTTGAAATGAGCGGGTTTGATCCCGTTTCTTGATGGCACATGAAAACACAATCGGAATTGAAAAAATTAAGAAAAAATTAAATTGAAATCAAGCCACTTTTGTTTATAAAATAACCATTTGGCGCAACTTGCCTTTGTCGGTTCCGTGCCGAACAGTTTGATCGCAGGAGAACGGCCGGCTTCGCATGTCTGCTCCCGACCCGTTGAATTCGAAACCGGATTGCGTAACTACGGAAACTACTAAGTAAATAAAAAACAATAAATTAGCTTTTGGGAAGTGAATTGGTGCAGAATAAAAAAACTTGACTTTGGTGTTTTTGTAAATTATATTCATGTACGTTCACGTATACTTATGAAATTTTGTAAATATACGTAGAGGTATCAGATGAAAAACAAAATCTATCTGCGGGACGAATTGGCCGCGAAATTCAGTATCCCCCGCGCCCGGTTCTCCGAATTCGAACGTCTCAAGCTGATCCGTCCGGCCGGAATGACCGAGGACCAGTCCCCGGTTTACACGGAGGAGGCGGTTCAGCAGATCGCACACATCCAGAAGCTCCTGGAACTCGGGTATGGCCTTGAGGAGATCACCCGCATCGTGCGCAAAGTCGGTCTTCCGAAAGCCGGGTCGGGAAAAACGGCGCCGGGAAAACCCGATCATTATCTCACCGTGGGCACATTGGCCGAGAAAGCCGGGCTCAGCCCGCGCACCCTCAAACATTGGGAGGAAATCGGCATACTCGCGCCCGAGATGAGAAGCGAGGGCGGGTTCCGCCTGTATCCCGACATCACGGTTTATCTGTGCCACCTCATCAAGGATCTCCAGCTGTTCGGATACTCGCTTGAGGAGATCAAGGGTGTCTCCGATTTTTTCCGCGAGTTTCTTGACATCAGCGACCGGCCTGAAACCGCTTCGCGCCGGGATGTGCAGGAACGGCTCGATCTGATGCTGGGGGAGATCGACGCCCTCTCCGCGAAAATCCACCTGTTTAAAAAAGGCATTGAACGCTGGGAGGATCTGATCAAGAAGAAGCGGAAGGAAATACTCCAGCTCAAGGGCAGGAATCCCAAGTCCGGCGAAACCGAAGAGAGGGCCAAGCATGCCTAGTATCATCCTGATTGAACCGAAATCCCCGAATCTTCACATCTTTTCGATGTTTCCGCTCCCTCGGCTGGGCGTGTTCATTCTGGGCGCCATCGCCGAACGGGCCGGATGGGACGCCGAGGTCATTCACGAACAGAGTCAGCGGATCGATTTCGAGTCGATCCGCGGCGCTGACCTGGTGGGCATTTCGACCATCACGTCAACGGCGCCGCGAGCCTATGCCATTGCGGACCGGATCCGCGCCATGGGAGTGCCTGTCATCCTCGGCGGGCCGCATGTCACTTTTCTGGCGGATGAGGCGCTCGATCACGCCGATTACGTGATCCGGGGCGAGGCGGAGGAGGCCATGGAGCTGTTTCTCGCCGCATGGACGGGAAACGGGGACCTGACCGCGGTTCCGGGGCTGTCCCGGCACGTGGACGGCAGGAACGTGCATCAGCCCATTCGGCCGCGGACGCGTCCGCTGGACGATATACCGTTCCCCGATTTCTCTCTCATGAAGTCAAAACCCAGGCGTATCGCCGGCAAGATGATCGTTCCGGTTCAGACCTCGCGTGGCTGTCCCTTTCACTGTTCCTTCTGCTCCGTCACGGGCCTATTCGGCAAGAAATACCGGTTCCGGTCCGCTGAAAACGTCATCGATGAGCTGAGGCAGTACAACGGCCGGAACCATTATGTTTTTTTCTATGACGACAATTTCACCGCCGATCCCCGAAGGGCCAAGGCGCTCCTGAGGCGGATGATCGAGGAGAAATTCACCTTCAAGTGGTCCACCCAGGTCCGCGCGGATGTGGCGCGAGACCTTGAGCTGGTGGATCTCATGAAAAGAGCCGGCTGCCACACGCTGTTCATCGGCATGGAATCCGTGAATCCCAAAAGCCTGGAATCCATGAAGAAACAGCAGACCGTCGAGGACATGGCCCGGGCGGTCCGCGAGTTGAGACGCAGGCGCATACACGTGCACGGTATGTTCGTATACGGCTTCGATTCGGACGACTGGAGGACGGTGAAGGAGACGGTCCGGTTCGCCAAGAAGGCGCGGCTGTCGTCCACGCAGTTCATGATTCTCACGCCCCTGCCCGGATCCGAGTTCTACGAACAGGTGAAATGCGAGAACCGCATCCAGTTCAATGACTGGTCCCTGTACGACGCGCACCATGCCGTGTTCCGCCCCCGCCTGCTCTCGCTTTTCGATCTCCAGCGCGCTCAGATTTTCAGTCATTCGAGTTTTTATTCCGTTTTCGAGATGATTCGACGGGCACTGACTTTCGCATGGGAGGATTTCGGGATCGTCGTATACGCCCGTCAGCTGAACCGGAACTGGAACAGAAAGAACAGGACTTTTATGAAAGTCATGGACCTATCCCGGCCCAAGAAAGAAGCCCGGATACAGATCGACTACCAGGAAAGCGTTCTGCTGGACGATGACGCCGTTCGAGCGACGATATAACAATTTTTCATTATCGGAATAATGAAATGGAAACCCGCGGAAGGCGGGTTTTTCCTTTTCAGAGCATTGAAAATCAATGTCTTGGGTTGATTGGTTGCATCAAGCGGTTCATTTTTTTTCTTGATAAATAACGCCATTTGTCTTATATTAAATCCGTCAATATAAAATATATTTCATAAAAATTCACCGGCATAATTCCATAATTCCATAATTCCATAATTTTTAATATCTTAGACTGGTTTTCAGATGGGGAAAATTCGGATTTTATTGATTGAGGATAACCGCCTTCTGCGTGAGGGCATCGCAGGTATGCTCAATAAACACGACGATTTCGAGGTCGTTGCGCAATCCGAAGACGGCGATTCCATAGTGCAGATGAAGAAGATGAAAAAACAACCCGATATCATTCTGTTGGACCTCGGTCTGGAAAAAGAGAACAGCCTGAAATTGATGTCCCTGCTTCGGGAAGAAGTGTCGGATGCGAAGGTCATCGCAATGGATATCCTTCCCGACCATGTGGACATCGTCGAATTCGTAAAAGCCGGGGGATCCGGATTCATTTTAAAAAACGCCCCCTGGGATGATTGGAAAAAAACGATTAAAACCGTCGCAAGCGGCGAGAAGGTGCTTCCGCCGCGCCTGACCCAATCCCTGTTCAGTCAGATTATAGAGACCGCGATCAGGGAAGGAAAAGAGATCCCTTCCAAATCCATCCAGTTTACGAATCGGGAACATGAAATAGTCGGTTTAATCGCGGAGGGCCTGAGCAACAAGGAAATCGCCGAACGCCTGAACATCGCCACTTTCACAGTCAAGAGCCATGTGCACAACATTCTGGAAAAATTGGAACTCAACACCCGACTGCAGATAGCCGCCTTTGTCCGCAAGGATGGATCCGGCTGATCCTATTCACCTACTTCTCAATTGCCCCTCACCAACCCATCATTACGCTATTTTAACCTCCAAATCTTCTCGCTCACACTCCCTCCTCCAATTTATTGCACGATTACACCGAAGCCTTTATCCATCGCAGTGATAAATCAATCATCCTTTGGGATTAGACCCTTTTTCATGCTTCTGGAGTATTGATTTTATCGTTGTTTTTATGAAGATTGATCCATGTGATGTGGGAAAACAGTCTTGTTTTGATGGGAATGGGTCATATTCGCGCTTGTGACGACGTGTCGATTGACAACTGATTGATTTATTGAAAACGGAAAGTGTTCCATGGTTTTTGAAAAATTGATAATCTGAAAGGCTGCATGTGATGAATAAAACAAAAAAAACCGTCCAACGTCCTATGCTTCCCAAATCTCCCACCCACATCGAAGGATTGGATGAAATCACCGGCGGAGGATTACCGAAGGGAAGACCGACGCTTGTTTGCGGGGGAGCGGGATGCGGAAAAACCCTCCTCGCGATGGAGTTTCTCGTACGGGGTGCCATTCAGCAGCATGAACCGGGCGTTTTCATTTCATTCGAGGAAACGGAGAAAGAACTTGCGGAAAACGCCGCCTCTTTGGGATTCGATTTGAAGGACCTGAGTGCCCGTAAAAAGATCCGGGTTGTGCACATGAACATTGAACGGGCCGAAAAAGGACAAATCGGCGAAACCGACTTGAAAGGTCTGTTTGTCAGGATCCATGACGCCATTGAGAGTATCGGTGCGAAGCGTGTTGTGCTGGATACGCTGGAATCGCTCTTTTCCACACTGCCCAATGACCAGATCCTACGGATTGAATTGGGGCGTTTATTCCGCTGGCTGAAGATGAAAGGCGTCACCACCATCGTGACGGCTGAGCGGGGCGAGGGATCCCTGACGCGACAAGGAATGGAAGAGTATGTATCCGATTGCGTCATTCTGCTGGACCATCGCGTGAATGATCAATCCTCGATACGACGGCTTCGTATTGTCAAGTACCGGGGATCCACACATGGAACGAACGAGTACCCTTTTCTCATCGATGAAGACGGTTTTTCGGTTCTGCCCGTCACTTCACTGGGCCTGAATTACTCTTCCTCCCGTGAAAGAATTTCCACCGGAATTCCGCGTCTAGATACCATGCTCACCGGAAAAGGTTACTTTCGCTCCAGCACCGTACTCGTTTCAGGAACCGCAGGCACGGGAAAGACCAGCATCGCGGCGCATTTTGTCCAGTCTGCGTGCAAACGAAAGGAAAAAACGCTCTTCTTCACCTTTGAAGAATCGCCCGGTCAGCTCGTGCGTAATATGCGATCCATCGGGATCGATCTGGAACCCTGGATTAAAAAAGGATTGCTGCAGTTTCATGCGACCCGTCCCACACTTTACGGACTTGAAACGCACTTGACGACGATTATCAAGCTGATTAACAGGTTCAAACCCGATATCGTGATTCTCGATCCCATCAATGCTTTCGGCATGGGAGACAATATGACGGAGGTCAAGACGATGTTGCTGCGTCTTGTGGATTTCCTGAAAATGAACAAAATCACGGCGTTCTTCACCAGTCTCACTGTCGCAGGCGATAACGACGAGAATAACGATGTTTATGTTTCATCTCTGATCGATACGTGGCTGTTGCTGCGTGATATTGAAATTGGAGGAGAGCGGAACCGGGGATTATACGTGTTGAAATCGCGTGGTATGGCGCATTCCAATCAGATTCGGGAGTTCAGACTGACCGATCATGGAATCAAACTGCTCGATGTCTATGTCGGAACGGAAGGCGTATTGACGGGTTCGGCGCGATTGGCGCAGGAAATCAAGGATGATGCGGATCATGAACTGCGACAACAGGAGATGGTCAGAAAAAAAGTCGGTCTAAAACGCAGACGTGAAGTGATGGAAGCACAGATCGCTCTCTTGCGATCTGAATATGAGACTGATGAAGCGGAAGCAATCAGGGAAATGGGAATTGAAAATCAAAGAAATGACAGTATCGATCAATCTAAAATAAAAATGGCGAAAAGCAGGATAAGCGATTCAGATCACATACTAAAAAGAACACAGAATAAGAAAGCGATTCGATTAACGAACGGACATTGAAACTTAAAGCGAGTGCTTTTCCGGCTGCGCCGGACCAAGCGATTAGATGATTTATTATTGAAGGCCCGGTGAGCCGGACCATGCAAATCGATGATTCATTATTGAGAGCCCCGGTACGCAGGGAACACGCATTAAAAAATAATCATGATCAAAGCACTGAATCCCGATTCAAAGAATCAGGCAATTCCGTCGATTAATCCCGGAAAAATCGGATAGGGGTCAGGCATCCGGAGATCCGTATAATATGGCTTGAAAATTTTTTTCTGCAGATCAGTCCAAACCTCGCTCGTTCAGCACTCCAGTATTCCTCGCATTCACTCATTCGCATTCCCCGAGAAAAAACGTTTCAGGATGAATTAAGACTTGATCGAATGAATTAGCTCTCTTTTCAATCCTTTGGCCGATTGTTTTTGCGGTTGAATATGATTAATTATTGCCATGGAAATATTGTTTGGGTAAGAATAATCGACAGGATTATTCTAAATCGGAAAAAGTAGCAATACTTAATAATCGAGAATTAACATGAAGCCCAGCATTCATTATTACGTTCTTTCGTTGAATGAACGGACAATCAGGTTATATGAAGGATTTCGCGAAAAACTCATTGATATTCAGAATCTGAATTTCCCATTTAAAATTTCAGTCGATTTAGACAATTCTATCAAGTTAGCCTCCAATGACAGCCAATTGCTGGAGATTTGCAGTCAAACGGATCGGCGATTTTCCCATTATTTCCTTCAAGATCCACTTCGATGGGTTGCAGTCGGTAAAAAGAGTTTTCTCGATAAAATTAAAACATTGTCTGCTCACATGGACTCTTTCCTCGGCACTGTTGAAGGAGATTACTCCCTTACATCAAGTCACGATTTGGGAAAGATTGTATGGCCCGTCGTTAAGGATGCGATTGCCGGTACTGATAAAAACGCCATCCATGATCTGGAAGCGGCGGGCAAAAACAAGAAAGTCGTTTACGGAATCGAAGCCATCAGTCGGTTCGTAGAGACGGCGGCAGGTTCCATTCTATATGTAGAGGAAGATTTTCATGTGAGGGGCAGTATTCGGAAAAAGGATCATCTCCTGATTGTATCAAAGAACGTCAACCTCTGGCAGGTCATCGATGACGTGGTCGACCTGATCATTGAAAAAGTTCTGCAGTTGGGAGGTAGCGTGATTTTTCTGAAAAGCGGTTCATTGGTGACCCTTGATCGGATCGCTATGATTCAGTCTGAATGAACTCTGATCGGAAACGAATAGAAAAAAATCATGTCATGGAATATTCAGGCATTCTCTTAAACAACAAACATGAGCAAGATCCAATGAATCAACACAAAAGGAAGTTTTCGATCGCCACGGTTATTGTTTTGTGGGCTTGGACGGCCTGTGGATCGGCGGAGTTCAATTACGCCTCATACATCGAAACAACGTTACAGGACATAATCACGGAAGAACGGAATCACTCAGTCTATCCAGCGGCACAGAAAAAAACCCTTGAACGAGTTGAAATTGAGTGTCAGACTGCAAAGTATCGGGTTTCATGCAACTACACAGCCGTTCGGAGACCCATTTCCGGAAACAGAAAAAACGTCATCAAATTGTGGGTGCAAACACTCCAAATCGAACCGACTCTCGCGTCTCTCTATCGGCAGGAAATCAAGGTAACGGAAGGCATGAACGTGCATTGGATCCCCGTTCAGGAGAAGCTTTTACCGCACATCAACCGCAACCTGGGTAGAAATGATGCAATTGAATCTGACAGCGAGCGCATTCCCCGCGGCTTGCCGCGGGGTAAGCGAGCGAATATCAGATGTCTCTTCTCTACAGATAGAAGATTCCCCGCCGCTTGCGGCGGGGAGCTTCAATTATTCATTCTGTTCCTGGGCAAAGATGATTTAGGATATATTTTTATAGCGACCGAATTCAATGAGATCGATTCAAATCAAAGAAAACCGGATTTAACGAATGCTGTAACGCGCTTGGCGCAATGACGATTTGAACGCTTCATCCCGGGTTCGGCGTGCAACCGAAGAAAGAATATCGAAAAAGTCAAAGTTGAATTAATTATCAAAACAACCATCCATCAGTTTTAAAAGGAGAAAACATCATGAGTACGGAACATCTGCTGATCTTTCTGGCGGTTGGGGTTCTGGCAGGATTCCTGGCCGGACACATCTGGAAGGGCAGGGGATTCGGCCTTCTGGGAGATTTGGTCGTCGGCGTGATAGGCGCCTTTATCGGAGTCTGGCTGTTCGGTCAGCTCAACATATCCAGCTCCGGCATTCTCGGTTTGCTCATCGCGGCGATTGTCGGAGCGCTGATCCTGCTGTTTTTGATCCGTGCGGTCGCCGGGCGCCGCCGCTGACAGATCAGTCGTCCGTCTCCTTATCGATATGGACTTCACGATGAGGCGAGAAATAACGAAGATATGGAATAACCGACGGATTTCATTACTAGTGAAAACGTCATGACTCGATTACCGTGTTATGGGATTCCGGTTCGATCATCGGAAACCTGTAAAAAGAAGGGGAAATAACCATGTTATGGACAATTGCAGTCATTCTGATCATCCTTTGGCTCCTGGGACTGGTCACTTCCACCACCATGGGCGGTTTCATCCATGTTCTTCTTGTCATCGCCGTCGTGGTTGTTCTTTTAAACATCATCCGAGGTCGAAAACCGCTGGGATGATATGAAGACGGAATTGCCCGGTGTCATCCGGAATGAGAATCGATGTTCGATAGGACCGGGTCGAAGAACGATTAACCGAAATGAAACTGATAAGGATCAATAAACAGGGAAAGAGGATTAAATGAACACAAAATCAAGAGATTTTAAAACCGACAGAGACCGGATTTTCTGTCCAAGACAGATAACCGGAACAAAACGATTGTTCGGCTCGCTTCGCAACTCCATTGGTCCAATCCTCATAACCATGCTCATGATGGTTATTATGGCAGGATGCGGCCTATGGGATGGATCGGAAATAACGGGCGGTTCGGATAAAACCGCACCCACGGTCAGTTCTACGGTCCCGGTCAATGCGGCCACAGGCGTCGCGATCAACACTGCTATCAGTGCCACCTTCAGTGAAGCGATGGACCCATCATCTATCTCTACGGCCACATTCACCGTTAAGCAGGGTACTTCGCCGGTATCCGGAACCGTGACCTATGCAGGCCTGGTGGCAACCTTCAAACCGGCCGCCAATCTTGCGGTCAACACCACTTATACGGCGACGATAACCAGCGGTGTCACGGATCTTGCGGGAAATGCGATGGAACACAACTATGTATGGAGCTTTACCACCGGTAATGCGCCGGACGCGGCTCCGCCCACCGTCATTTCCACGGATCCGGTGAATCTGGCCACGAATGTGGCCCTCAACAAGAAAATTACCGCAACCTTCAGCGAAGCGATGGACCCGTTGACGGTCACGGCAGCCACATTCACCCTCAAGCGAGGGACCACGCCGGTATCCGGCACGGTTACGTATACGGGAATGACCGGAACATTCACTCCAGCGGCCAATCTTGCCTCCAATACCACCTATACAGCCACGATTACAACCGGAGTCGAGGACCTTGCAGGCAATGCCATGGCCGTAAACTATGTGTGGAGCTTTACCACGGGCGCTGCGCCGGACGCCGTTCTACCCACCGTCATCTCCACGGATCCGGCGAATCTCGCCGTGAATGTGGCTCTCAATAAGAAGATCGTCGCCACATTCAGCGAGACGATGGACCCGGTGACGATCACCACGGCCACATTCACCTTGCAGCAGGGGACCACGCCGGTAGCGGGCACGGTGACGTATGCGGGAACGGCCGGAACATTCACTCCAGCGGCCAATCTTGCGGCCAATACCACCTATACGGCCACGATTACGACCGGAGCCAAGGACCTTGCAGGCAACGCCATGGCCGTTAACTATGTGTGGAGTTTCACAACGGGCGCTGGGCTGGACGCTGTTCCACCCACGGTCATTTCCACGGATCCTGAGAATAATGCCACAGGCGTTCCTTTGAACCAGTTCATCACGGCATTCTTCAGCGAGGCGATGGATCCGTTGACGATCACCACAGTCACATATACTTTAAAACAAGGGCTTACGCCGGTATCCGGAACGGTATCCTACGCGGGTACGGGTGGAACATTTGTACCTGAGGCCGGTCTTGCTGCCAACACCACCTATACGGCGACGATTACAACCGGAGCCAAGGATCTCGCGGGCAATGCTATGGCCAGCGACTATGTGTGGCAATTTACCACGGGTGCCGCACTGCCGCCTCCTGGACCCGCGATGGTCAATCTTGGATGTGCCTCCGGTTTCCCGATTCTGGCAGGTTCGACTGTGACCAACACCGGCAATACCATCGTGAACGGAGATCTTGGGTTGAGTCCGGGTAGCGCGGTGACCGGATTCCCGCCGGGAATCGTGAACGGGACGATACGCATCAATGATGCGGAAGTCAACAACGCCAAATCCTGTCTGACGAGCGCTTATAACGACGCGGCCGGACGGGCTCCCGGTGCCGCAGTATCGGGGAACATCGGAGGACAGACTCTCACTCCCGGAGTTTATACCTCCACTTCCACCCTGGCCATCTCGTCAGGAGACCTGACCCTCGATGCGCAGGGCAATTCGGAAGGCGTTTTCATCTTCCAGATCCCATCCTCGCTCACAGTGACGTCCGGTCGCCAGGTGATACTGGCCGGCGGTGCGCAGGCGAAGAATGTCTTCTGGCAGGTCGGCACTTCGGCGACGATCGGGACCACGGCCGCGATGAAGGGAACTATCATGGCGGATCAATCCGTCACGCTGGAAACCGGCGCTTCACTCGTGGGAAGAGCCATGACAAGGATCGCCGCGGTAACATTGGATTTCAATGCAGTGACCAATCCGTAGGAGTCGGGGAATTCAACGTGAAAACAGTCCCATCGGGAGACAGGCGGAACCGCCTGTCTCCCGATGATGAAAAAAAGCGAATGGAAAAAAGAAACGATATAAAGGGGAATGAAAATGAAAATACTGAAAACGGCATTCTTCATTACAGCTTCGGCTGTTCTGTGGGTGACCGGGCTGCCTTCGGTTGCATCCGGCAGTGATGACCGATCCGAATCATCCGGTCGCTTGGGGATACGGGCAAAAAGCGTTGAGGTGAGTCCGTTTATCGGCACCCATTTTTTCGAAGACAGACAGAATCTCGAAAACAGTCCTGTCTATGGCGGACGGATCGGCTTAAATTTTACGAAGCGTTTCGGTATCGAAGGCACTGTGGAGCTGGTCAACAGCAATGTTTTTGATAAAGCCAGAACGGGAGCCAAGGAAGGCCAGTACAGAAGCCCCATGGACAAAGTGGACCTTACCTTCTATCATATCGATGCGGTCTATCATTTTATGCCCGACCGTCGACTGACTCCGTTCATTGTCGCCGGGCTGGGAGGCGTCCGCTACAGTCCGAAAATATCGAATCAGGACATGTCCACCTTTGATTTCGGGGTGGGTGCCAAATTCTGGCTTGTGGAACATTTCGCGCTCAGGCTCGATCTCAGGGATAATTTCGTCACCGAGGTATTCCCTTTTGAGCAGGGGTATCACAATGTGCATGCTTCCGCAGGAATCGTACTTGCCTTCGGCGGTCAGTCGAAGTCCCGGCCGGCGCCGGTTGTGATGGAAGAACCGAGAGCAGCTGCGAAGGTCGTCGTTCTCGTGTCTGATGTTCCCGAACCGAAGGTCGAAGAGACGGTACAGGTTCTTGCCAAAGAGACGAAAATCGTCATTCTTGCCTTTGAGGACGTGCATTTCGATTTTAACCAGTCGACTCTGACGGAAGAAGCGAAGCGGATACTTAAAAAGAGCGTCCAGATTCTGAAGAACAACCCGGAATCTAAAGTCCGTGTTGCAGGGTACACCTCCGCTTCCGGCACTGAAGATTACAATCAAAGACTGAGCGAAAGAAGGGCTCGAGCCGTCGAAGAATTTCTGGTGAATGAAGGCGTTATTATGGCGAATCGGCTTACAACGATCGGATATGGTGAAACCAAACCGGCCGAACATGAAGTCGCGCCCAAGGAACTCTATTCAAATGCGGCAAAGGCCAACATGCGCGTTCTGTTCGAAATCGTTGTTAAATAGCAGACCCGGCAAACAGAAGGGGAACCCGCATAAACGGGTTCCCCGGGTAATGATGGAGTGACGACTTGAAACAGACTGCAGTGGATTCATGAAGAAGGAAAAACGTGTGTTTCGCATGGACTGCCGGTCTATTGACAGGAATGGGGGGAGGTCACTCGCTCCCCCCGAACATTTCGAAGGATTTTAGAACGAGGAAAGTTGAAATGAACCGAACTGAAAATGTAACTTTAACTGAAAGGGGGATCCAGATGAAAGGGATTTTCCGGTTTTTACCTGTATTTCTTGTTTTGATATGCTATCACAATGCCAGTGCGGGATTCGGATTTAAAAACCCGAGCCAGGGATTGGGCATTGCCGTGGGTGGAGCCATGGGAGATAACAGCAATTCCGACAAATGGGTTTTTCAATACCGTGGATTTCTTCAATATCAATTGATTGCTCCAAGTTTATTGGGTCAACTGAGCGTCGGATACACCCGTCTCGATGCTCCCGGTGTGTATACTGCGGAAACAGGCATGGTTGAAAACAGATTCCTGTTCATCCCTTTCTCTATGGAAAGACTGAATCCGTTTTTGTACGCCGGTTTCGGCCTGTCCAAAGCCGTTGACAGGAGCGGATCCGATTTTTTACCAATGATTCCCATGGGCATCGGTTTTCAGACCAGGGTTCACAGCCAGATGATATTGGAAGTGAGCGGGGGCTACACGTTATCCTTAAGGGACAAACTAGACGGTCGTGAACGCTCCGATTCCAACCTCAATCGCCTGACCAATAAAAAGCAGGATGGATTCTACGGATTCGTGATCGGGCTCATGTTTACCGGCGGATCCGTCGGAGGGAGCGATGATACGGACAAGGATGGATTGAGCAATACAGCTGAAAAAGAATTCGGAACAGATCCAAATAATGCCGACACCGATGGCGACGGTTTGAGCGATGGAGCTGAGGTGAATCAGGTTCAGACCAATCCGCTCAAAGCGGATACCGACGGGGATGGCCTGTTCGATGGCACCGAATTGAAACGTTTTAAAACGGACCCGTTCCGAATGGACACAGACGGAGACGGTTTGAACGATGGCGAAGAATTCAGATATAAATCCAATCCATTGAGAACGGATACTGACAGGGACGGCTTAAGCGACGGCGATGAAGTCAATCAGTATAAAACCGATCCAGTGAAAAAGGATACGGATGGGGATGATTTGAGCGATGGATACGAGGCAAATACGGCGAAAACCAATCCGGTGAAAATCGACACGGATAACGGTGGAGTGAACGACGGCGCCGAAGTGAAGCGCGGCACCAATCCGCTCGATTGGAAGGATGACATTTCCAAGGGGACGAAGACGATTATTCTCGATCCGGGGAAAAGAGTCATTCTGAGAGGCGTTAATTTCGATTTCGACCAGGCCAATATAACGGAGGATTCGAGGGATATTCTGGAAGTCGCTTATCAGGCGATGAACGCCCGGCCTGATGTGCTGGTCGAAATATCCGGTCATACGGACAACGTCGGCAGCGACGAGTACAATCAGGATCTCTCGCTTCGCCGTGCCCAGGCGGTCAAAAACTGGCTGGAGCAAAGAGGTGTCCGGTCGGATCGCATGAGAACGGTTGGAAAGGGTGAGATGGAACCGATTGCCGACAATGACACGGATGAGGGACGGACTGAGAATCGGCGAATCGAATTCTACGTGCAACAATAAGCGGAAGGACCAAAACCCGGTGTTCAGGGAAAAGCAATGCGGCACAATCCATTGCATTCGAAGAGTTTATCTCTTAGAGTCAGAAGGATGTTTGTGCCGGATGTGGAGGCTTTTACGATAAATGGAACCTGCACATGAAATCGATCTATCACAGTACAGATGTATAATTCCAAATCCAGAAAGAGGTGCATGATGCAAAAAGAAAAAAAGAGACTTGTCGCAGTTGTGGCTCTCTGTGTTTCAACGGCCCTCCTGCTTGGGTGCGGCGCCAGTAACGCACTGAAGGGCGGCGCGATTGGAGCAGGGGTCGGAGGAGCCGCAGGCGGGGTCATCGGACATCAGCTCGGAAATACGGCCATTGGCGCCATCATCGGGGCGGCGGTGGGCGGAACAGCGGGAGGGCTTATCGGCCGTCACATGGACAGGCAGGCGGAAGAAATGAGGCGTGATATCGAGAACGCAAAAATCGAACGGGTCGGCGAGGGAATCAAAATTACGTTCGATTCCGGGATTCTCTTCGCAATCGATTCGTCCGAATTACAGCCCACGGCGAAGGCCAATATTGAGAGTCTGTCAAAAATCCTCAATAAATATCCCGACACGAACATTCTCATTGAGGGAGACACCGACAATACGGGATCGGAAGCATACAATCAGAGTTTGTCGGAACGCCGGGCTCAGGCAGTTGCCAGCTATCAAAGGAGCCTGGAAGTCGACGGTTCGAGGATTTCAACGGTCGGACTCGGTGAGTTGAATCCGGTTGCATCCAATGGCACGGATTATGGCCGTGAACAGAACAGGCGTGTGGAAGTCGCCATATTCGCCAATGACAAACTCAAGGAAGCCGCCGAGAACGGGACGCTCAATTGAGTCGTGTCCGACCGCAATTCGACGGATTGATTGGTCGGATCACGCATCCCGTTTGAAGAAAACGGTCATCCATAAATCGAAGGGAGTATCAATTGCCGTTAATCAATGTGGTGATCACCCTGATCGTGGTCGGTGTTCTTTTATGGCTGATTAACCGCTATATACCGATGGATCATAAAATCAAATCGATCTTGAATGCGGTCGTTGTCATTGCGGTCGTTCTCTGGCTGTTGAACGGTTTCGGTGTATTGCAGTCGATATCCGGAATTCACATCGGAGGCTCGAGAACATAATTAACGCGATGATCCGAAAAAACACCGTATTCTGTCAATTATCTCCATTTCATCAGAAACCGGAGGCAATCAGTATGAAAGCAAAAACGATTATTGCAGTCCTCGTGATGTCTTTCGTGGCGGTTCAGGCGGGTTGGGCGGAAGGAAAAGAAGGCATCCAGAAGTACTTCAACGATACTGCACGGAAGGTCAAAACGACAGCCGAACCGGCGCAGAAGCGTGAAATAATGAACCACTCCTTCCAAGCCATGTCGAAAGCGCTCGACAGAGTTGAAAGCTCAGGCCTGGTTTCGAAAGACGACCGCGACGGCATCAGCCGGATCAAAACCGCTCTTCAAGAGAAGCAGGACGAGCTCACGGGCAATAACGGCTTTGAGCGCGTGGCCGATGCCCAGCTGAATGCTTTCTCTGATTATGTGGTGCAGGATATGGAGCAGGCCTATCAATCCGTCACCATCAGCCTGGTCTCGGCACTCTTGATTATTATCATTCTGATTCTCCTCCTGTGATCAGAACACGGCCAAGAGTACAGTCCCAGGCTTTTTGAGGCATGCCGGTCATGCAACACCGATGTTTGACGAGTACCACGCAATCTTTCAGGACGCTCTTAGGGGTGCTCGGTTGCGTGGTACTCGTATCATTTCAATTTTCATGCGGTTCCGTCACAAGCTTGAGCCGAGAAAAAATGGATCGGTCTGACTCTCCAAGTCCGCCTCGTTTCTCAATGATATTCATTATCCACGGCGATGGAGATTATCTATATCACAATAATTCAGGCCATGCGGTTCAAGCTGATGAGGATGCACTCACCGGAGCCATCCAGGTTGCGCTTCAGAATCCAGAGGCCGAAGTTTTCATATTCCATGAGAAACACAAAAGGCATTTATTATTCCTGTTTCCTCTCCGTGACGGAACATTCTATTATTTCAGTCACGGAAGGAAAATCGTCGAAGAAAAGTATCGGAGGGATCCTGGGTCACCGCGGGAGGATCAACACATATTAAAATATCAGCAAACGTATGCGGATTTGGATACTTCGCCGATCCGCTTGTTCCTCTACTTCGGTCATGAAATCCCGGAAATTGGCGGCATAGGATATAATGCATCGTATTCTGATAGAACGTTCACGGTTCGCGACCTCGCAGGCCGGTTGAAATGGCTGACACGTGATTCCACGAAGTTCGATCTCATGGTTCTCTCAACGTGTTTCAACGGTTCGCCGCATACGATAGAGACAATGGCTCCGTATGCGAGAACCATTGTTGCTTCCCCCGAAAATCTTCACCTCTCATATTTCGACCTTCGGTCATTGGAACGGCTGGATGTCGGTCTGGGCGATGGAGATATCGGATCCTTTGCCGAAAAGTACG
The DNA here is from genome assembly GCA_963736115.1 of uncultured bacterium. Taxonomy (GTDB): domain Bacteria; phylum Zhuqueibacterota; class QNDG01; order QNDG01; family DTFT01; genus JAFGAX01. The sequence continues at coordinate 108,122 of CAVTNR010000027.1, read as the reverse complement.
CCTTTCAGTCTTTTAAAAAACTGTCGGAGAATAACCAGACATCGGTTGCTGTGGCTGTTTACGATGTGGATAGCGTTCGCGGATATTTACAGACCCTTGACAAAACCGGCGACGATCATATGACTTCTTTGATGGACGAAAAACCGGGAATCTTCAATCATTACGATTGCGCTGAAGATTCCGCCTATTTTCGGCAGGAAATGAACAAGGGCGTGAATGTATTCTACCGCCCGGCGCGTTTCGGCCGCTTCAAGAACAAGCTGAATCATTCCGGATGGGGTTGCAGCAGACCACAGAAGTGAATAAAAAGAATAGGAATATGAACAAAGAAACGATTCCGTGATTTATCAAGGGATTGAAGCCCCGTTGACCCGCGAAGCGGGTGGGATGCGCAAGTGATCTGATTCATCGGATCATGTTTGGTTTGACTGATCGGAACTTGACGACGGGAAAAGAAATGTCGAAATCATTAATAAAACTGATGTTTGTTCTGATCCTGATCGGGGTGAAGTCTCTATTGTCCCAATCCAATTCTTCAAGGGTAATCTGGCCATCCCTTGAGGATGTCAGTGTCGATGTCTCAGTCGATCAACGGGTGTACTTTTTCGGGGATACCATTCGGATGACCATTCGACTCATTGACAGCACGTCGTCCGTGAAAGTGATTCCCATGCTGACCATGGAAGGAATGAAGTTCAAGCCTGTTGGAGACAATATGTACACGGCTGTGATCCCTCCATCCGTGACGCCTGAATCATACAGGGTTTTCGTGCAGGTCGTCGATTCAATCGGCCAGTTTTTCTTCTATAAAACAAACAGTTTCGTGAATGTCGAAGAGATTCAGGGCGTGGAACAGGTCGAAGAATTTGTACGCATGGGTCCGGACAGCGGCAGTGACCGCGCGCGGACAGCCGTCACTCTCGACCGCGAAAGAATACGAAAGCTTCGAGTGATCTTTGATCGGAACGCGATACGGCAGAATATGGGGCCGCAATTCGTCACCATTCAGACGACGGTGATGTCGCGTGAAGAAAAAGTATTGTATACGTTCGAACGGCGAGTTCTGACGTTTCGTAGCTGCGGCGATCCCAATCGTGATCGCGTCATGTTCGCGCAGTACCGCACCGCGTACGGCGGTTACGCGGCGATCCTGCCGGAGGAGCTGGAGGAGGTCCATTTACAGCTCGATTCACTTCCGAGCTGGACAATCGTCAAGGTTCATGTCAAACCCGATTATACCATTAAAATTGGCGCCTACGACAGGCTAAACTCATTTACGCGTTATTTCCGAGTCAAAGGACCTAAAATAGTCACGCGGTTCGCGCTCGCCATCCCAAAGGTTTTATATGACACACAGGCGAGGGATACCATACAATACGGCAAGTCCAGCGCAATGATCCGTTTTTATTATGTCAATGCAACGTCCGGACATCGATTCCCCGTCAATCTGGGGTTTGGCACATTCGGAGTGAATTCACCGATTGATGTGGGCGTGGGGCAGGGCGGTTTTGCCGTATCGATTTTACTCGATGTCGTTGAGCTCATCCGGGGATTCGGGATACCATTCGGCATGAAAGCCAACGCCGGTCTCGAAATGACGCCATTTTTCCCCATTCATAAAAAATCAAGAATATTGTTGAACGCACAAGTGGGTTTTTCAATATAGGAATGAACTCTTTATAAACAAATACATGAAAGGATGTGAATTATGGAAAAGATCAAAACAAGATCCTTTTACATAATGGCGGCTGCGCTTTTGCTGGCGGCCTGCAGTCTCGTTCCGCTCACCGGAAGACGTCAGCTTTCCCTGGTTTCGGACACCGACATGCTTTCCACAAGCTTTCTCCAGTACGACCAGTTCCTGAAGGAGAACCGATTGAGTAACAACACGGCTCAGACCAATCTGGTCAAGGGAGTCGGAAGGAAAATCCAGAACGCAGTGGCGGATTATTTCGCCAGGAAAAATCTGTCGCACGATCTGAACGGATTCGCGTGGGAATTCAACCTCATCGAGAACGAGGAAGTCAACGCCTGGTGCATGCCGGGAGGAAAAGTCGTCGTGTATTCCGGAATTCTTCCCATAACACGCACTGAAAATGGGCTGGCGGTTGTGATGGGCCACGAGATCGCCCATGCCGTAGCCAAGCACAGCAATGAGCGGATGAGTCAGGCGCTGATTGCCGAGTTGGGCGGCCAAACCCTTGCTGCCGCGCTCCAGCAGAAACCCAAACAGACGCAGGACATTTGGATGTCCCTTTTCGGCGCGGGAGTCCAGATCGGAGCCATGCTGCCCTACAGCCGGATGCAGGAGGGTGAGGCCGATCATCTCGGACTGATTTTCATGGCTATGGCAGGTTACGATCCAAACGGAGCAATCGATTTCTGGCAACGTATGTCGCAAAGTTCCAATAATCAATCCCTTGAGTTCCTGAGTACGCATCCTTCCGATGAGAGCCGCATTCGGAAGATAAAATCAGAAATGAAAGAAGCGTTGACGTATTATAAAAATTAGCAAAAATCAGTCATCGGGCAAGGCTGTTTGGAATATAAGAAAAGACGGCCGTGCCGCGATCGGATTTGTAGTAACGGGTCATAGTCCAAAAGAACCGGATCCTTTTTCATCCCTTTGGGCGATTGATTATGGCGCGGAACATGTATACTTTAATTCTGCAAGTATTTAAGAAACCGTTCAATCATTCATTTCAGGAGGACAGGACATGAGAATCTCTCAAATCGGGCGGATCCTTTTTACCGTCGCGATCGGGCTGTGTTTCTCGAGATCGGTATCGGCTCAGACCATCGGTGTGCTTCAGTCAGCCGAGACGATGAATCAGGGAACATATAAGCTGATGGCGGCCCCGATCATGGTGTTCGGTAAAAACGGAGCGGACAATGAGCTCGGAGTGGGGCTTCGCGGGGGTTATGCATTCACCCCACATTTCGATGTCGAAGCGAAGGTGGGCTTCCTGAATAATGGAACATTGATCGGCGTGGATGGAGAATACTGGATACTCAGAGGCACTGAACAGAGTTCAAGTATGGATTTCTCTTTAACCGGAGGCTTGAACTGGTTGGCTGGTAAAGATAATGGTTATGACTTGATGGGATTCGAAATAATCCCGCAGTTGAGCAGCCTCATAGGCGATAAGCTGGAACTGTGCGGCGCACTGGATGTATCGTTCGAGAAGATCAAGGATGTTCCGTCGGGCGTCGACGATTCGTTCACGACATTGCACCTCGTGCCGGGAATCGAATACCGGATTTCCGATACAATCGATTTCGTCGCCGAGTTTGGTGTCGCGCTGAACGATGACTCATTCCATTATGCAGGGGCTGGAATCTCCTATTACATCAGATGAGTGAGAGCGGGATGACGCTTTTGGTCTGATTCCCTTCATTGTCATTCAATCCATAGGCCGAGTAAAAGAATCAGGGTGACGAGGTCCGATGAAGAACATGGCGGGGGCACGGAGCAAAATTGTACTCCTGCCCCCGTTTTTATGGAGGAATCAGCCAACCGATGATTCGGAATTGTATACCGAAATTCGAGATACCGGAAATGGACATCAAAAATACACAATGAGATTGAACCATGTTGAAACACAAGATAAAATCGGTTTCGGATGCAGTGTTCCTCGGATGGCAGGAAACGCTGTCCGGAGTGGCGATTGCCCTCTATAATATAACGGCTTTAAACCATCCTTCTTTCGGGTCGACCGTGACGGACAGAGTTCTGCGTGAATTGAAACTGAAGATCCCGAAGCAGGAACCATACAAGGGAAATAAATAAATGAGGGACTTCAGATTGAATACGAGTCTCTCGACTACGAAATAGCGCACTGCGGAGAGGCGGCTGATAAGGAGGATGATAAGAGGGAGAAGAAAAATTTCCGTCAAACGAGATCCTGTTGAGCAACAGAAGCCGGAAGGTCTTCCGCCGCGACCGCGCCGAAAGCCGCGAAGCAGGCGATTCAGCCACATTGCCTGCAGAATTGGACTCCTGCTGATCGGTTTGATTGTTGTTTTATCAATCCTGCCTGCCATCCCGCCTTTTAAAGGGGAACTGCTGTCCTTTTTTAACCGCAGAATATCATCGAGTCTAGCCTGCAATGCCGACATCGGAGCGATTACGTTCGATATCTGGAACGGAATTGTTTTAAAAAAAACTGTATTATCCGATCCTGACATCAGGAGTGAACTGATTCAGGTGGAACGGATTGCGGCAAAAGTCAATCTGATTTCTTTTTTGAATGGACATTTTGAGCTGCGTTCAATAAAAATTGAGGGTTTCACCGGAGAACTCCATAAAAAGAATCAGGGCTTATTTTTGGGACCGATTGATATCGGCGGGATGATGAGGACGACAAATGAAAACCGGAAGAAAATGACTGGCCCAGCCAGGCCGCTGGTCCGAACGATCGAATTAGAACGATGCGCGGTATCCTTTGCCGACAGTGCAATAAAAATAATAGCTGCAGGGACTATCCTCTCGGCCCGATTGAAATGGATTCAGTCGGATTCACTTTCATTTATCATAATAACCGGCACCGGGAAAATATCCTCCCCCGTGTGGAGAGGAGGTGTGAACACGATCGATGTTCACGGAAACGTCGGACCGACATCTTTGCAATTCAGCAAAGCCGAGGTACGGGGCGATTCAATTCAGCTTCTGTTGAATGGAACGATCCCTTTTTCAACCGATAAGACATGGAACCTGACCGTAAATGTTGAAGTCTTCACGGCAGGTTTCGCTCAGTTATATACAAATGTTCCGTCATTGAAGCCAGTCGGTACAATAAAAGCAAAGGGTGTCATGAACGGGACATTTCAGCGGCCTGTCCTGGATCTGACATTGACAGGGTATGGGTTGCAGTCAGGGCTTGTGAAAACGGATTCCATCTTAATGAAGGCACGTTATTCCAATAGCCTCCTTCGAGGACAAGCGCGTTTATGGTCACCGATTGGGACTGTCGATGCTTCAGCCCGAGTGAAAGTCGAACATTTGTTTTCGTCGCCGGCTGTCGGAACGTACACCCTCACGGCGTCGGCGGAGAAGGTGAATCTGCAGCAATTCATATCGCCTTCGATGATGAGAAACTATCGCCCCGCGTTCCTCGCCGATGTCGTTTTATACGCTGCCGGATCAGGACTTCGGCAACTTCCGGACACTCTGTCGGCGGATATCCGAAGGTTGACGAACACGACTGAGGCAAAACAGGGAAAACTGATGTTACGGATGGCTCAAAATAAGTGGAACCTGATTGCGAAAATGGAACCGGATTACGAAGCGAAGGGAAAGGGCTGGGTTACCAATCGTGGAGCGATTGACGGTTCATTCCATGTTCAGGCGGATTCAATCGATCGAATCGTGAGAATTTTATCAAACGAAACTGTCCGAGGTTCGATAATCGCTGATGCCCGAATGAGCGGAACCTTGCGCAATCCCGCGATTTCAGCCACCATACAAAGCGGCAGCTTGTTCTGGCGTGATATTCAGATTACTAGACTATGGGGTCGGTTTGCGCTGAGAAACAGGGTTCTGTTTATCGACACATCCTCCATATCTGCAAACGGATCGATCACAAAAGCTCTGCAGGGAAGGATACCGGGCGAATTCAGTGGCAAGGTTTGGGCCAAGGCGGGTGTCAGCGGGCGTTTCGATTCCCTTATAATCGCCGGCGATATTCAGACGGGCCCATGCTCCTACGGCCGATACCGGGCCGATACGATTTATACACACTTCCGGTATGTGAATCAGAGCGTGCGCTGGCAGTCGCTTACGATCAAACGCGGGAAATCCGAAATTTCGAGTGACGGTAAAGCTTCCTGGGCCAATCGCATTGTATCGGTAAATACCGACAGTAAATTAAGTCTCGACAATCAATCAGCAGGCTCGATCTCGGGGAAGCTCGGTTCATTCCACATTCGGTAGAAGCCACGGGAACCGCAGCGGACCTGGATCCCATGGTCTTCACGCCCTGGTTTCCACAGGCAAAGAGATTTCAGGGATCTCTGAACGTGCATGGCGCACTATCAGGAGAATCCGAGAATCCAAAACTGCATCTGGATTTTTTATTTGATCACCCGGTTTCAAACGGCCTCGTCCTTACTTCGAAAGGCGAGATGGCGTTTGCCGACAGCATTGCGACCATGACGCTGAATGCCGGTCAACAAGGATCCGTAAAACCGCTCCGGATCACCGCCCATTTGCCTGTTTCATGGCAGGCACTTTCAAGCGGCGTTGAGGCATTGAGAGACGGATCGGTCATCACAATAAGCGGTGATTCGGTTTCTTATGGGGTGATGGTCAAGCTATTCGCTCCTTCGGTACAATCGCTTGGAATCATCAGCCTTCACGGCAGGTTCATCAAAACCAATGGCGAATGGGCGGGAGCGTGCGGGTCGACGATCATCAATCACAGCCTGACGGTAAAGAGGAATCGAATGAAAGTCGGGCGGGCGGTTCTTGACCTGCAAGTCGACGGACCGCTGATTCAACCTGTCGCTCGTTTTAACCTGAACGGCGATTCCATCCGATACAAGGGAGATCTGATCAACTCCTATTCAGGAAGCGGATCGATTGTCAACGATGTGTTGATTCTGGATTCGTTGCATTTACTCGCCCACGGAGGCGTGGCCGACATAAAAGCCATGGTACCGTTTACCAGAAAAAAAGGTTTTTCAATCGAACCAAACAGCCGACTCACCGCAACATTGACAGCCATGCCGTTCAGCATTGTTCAGCCGCTGATGCCTGATCCTGTGACCATTCAGAAAGGGTTGATATCAGGGAGTGTAGATATTAAGACGGTCGATGGCATTCGTCAGGCGAATGGTACGCTTTTGCTTCAAAATGGAGAATGCAGCCTTTATGAATGTGATCGGCCGCTCGATCATTTGTCCATGGATGTTGATTTTCAAAACAGTGTGATCCTTCTCCGCCGGCTTCGCGCCGACTGGGGCGGCGGGCATGTCACGGGCACCGGCAGGGCGGTGCTTGATGCCAAGGGTGTCTCTCACGCCCAAAGTGACATTCAACTCAGGGATGTTCGTCTCGGCGGGTGCACCGACAATCTGGATCTCGGCATCCAGACCGGTGATATTCATCTGACGATGGATTCCCTGATCACCCTGAAAATGAATGTGCTGCTGGCAAATACGCGATTGACGCAGGATTTTTCGATTATCGACATCAGTGAATGGATTAATCGAAAAGCGCCGCAAAGCCTCCGTCCTTCAAATCCACTTTTTAAAAAATCCGTCATGCGAATTGCCGTGAATCTGAACAGCAATCTGACCCTTGACTCGAATCTGGGCAACATGCTGCTCGACGGAACCGTCACCATCACAGGCAAACCGGACAGACCATCGATAGCCGGACAGTTACAGGTTTTGAATGGTTTTGTCTATTATCTTGACAGAAAATTCACCATCACCCAGGGAACGATCAGGCAGTACGATCCTCAGAGAATCAATCCAACTCTCGATGTGACGGCCGTATCGGCCGTTTCATGGAGTCCGCCTCAGGGAGGACAGGAGGATTACGAAATCACACTCCTCATCAAGGGAGATCTGTCCAATCCGATGGTCACATTGTCCGCTGTCCCCTCGCTGCCGCAGCAGCAAATCATCTCTTTAATGACATTCGGCACGATCCAGATGGGGTCGGGAACCGACCTGGGTCCACGGACAGGGTCCCTGGTAAGCCAGCAGCTTTCCGGATTCGGGTCTCGTAAATTGGCCCGGTTTCTGAACGTGGAAAGCGTTGGCATCTACGGAAATATTTTCGACCCCGCTTCCGATGAGGTCCAGCTTGCGGTTACCAAGCAGGTATCGTCCCGTGTCATTATAACCTATCGAACGGGTTTATCCACCCTCAGCCAACAGACGATGCTGGTGTCCTACCGGCTTCTGCCGTTCCTGTACTTCGAAGCAGAGACCGACCAGCAGGCCCTGGGGGGGATGGATCTGAAGTTTCGATATAGTCATTGATTCGGGTGAGGGAATGCGAACGGACACAGACATGAGAATCGTTAAGACGGATCTAAGACGGTCCCGTCACGACCGGTCATCCGCAGTACTGCGGTGGATGACGGGAATTGTCTTGATCTTTGGCGCGTTGATCTGCGTTTCCGCCGCGGAAAATCGCCGCAGTCAGGGGCCATGGCTCGTCAAAGCGGTCCATTTCACCGGCAATACTTCGATATCTTCTTCGGATCTACTCGGCGGGATGGATACCAGGCCGAGCCGTCTCTTTCGAAAGGTGAAGTTTTCACGATCCCTGTTGAACGCGGATATCGATGCCATCGATTATTTGTATCGCGACCGGGGATTTCTCGGCATTCAGGTGAGGGCGGGTAAACTTATGAGAGACCCGTCATCACGCCGCATGACGGTCAGCATTGAGATCAGTGAAGGATCGCAAACTCTCATCGATTCAGTGAAAATAGAGGGATCCGGCACATTCGGGGAAATGGAAATCAAGCGTTTTATTCAAGTGAAACCGCTTACGCCGTATTCAATATTGAGGCTTTCAGTTGATCAGCAGCGCATCCTTGACGGCATGGCGGCCGGCGGTTACCCGTTGTCTTCCGTCGAAAGAAACGACCGGGTGGATTCGGTTGCGCATAAGGCAACCGTCACATTTTTGATCGATCAGGGGCCGCTGGCAAAGGCCGGTACACTGAAGGTAAGCGGCTCAAAACGACTGCGTACGGTCATTGTCAAACGGGGGATGACCTTTCACCGTGGGGACACCTTAACCACAGGACACATACAACGATCCGAGCGCCGGATGTTGGAAACAGGCATGTTTAAATATGTGAAGATTACAGCGACTGCCGCGGATTCGCAGAAGTTGCACCGAAGTAGCGGTCCGGTTTCACTCCCGGTGAATATTCATATTGAGGAAGCGGATTTTTACAGGATACAGGGTGGAATCGGCTATGGAACTTACGAAGGAGTTCGATTATCGATGCAGACATCTTACGGCAATGTGCTGGGGTTGGGCAGGACGATCGGTCTTTACGGAAAGTACAACCGGCTTATCAAGAGTCTGCATCTGCACTATACGGCACCATGGTTCTTCATGCTTGCGCCGACGGCTGAGGCGGAAGCGTACGGCGAACACCACGATGAAGTCACCTTTACCGGGGATCTGAAGGGATTGACACTTTCGCTTTTCGGAAAAACAAAATGGAACTTCGGATACCGAATGTTTACCTCATTTGAATGGGTCAATGGATTGACTGTTAAGCCTCAGCTATCCGGACTGTCACGGATGGCCCATCATAACAATACCCAGAGTTTCGGCGCCGGCTTTACAGTTGATTTACGGGACAATCTATTCGATCCGGTCAAAGGGCTGCTGGTGACCTCCGACGCGGAATTGGCCGGACTAATCGGAACCGGGACCAATCACTTTTATAAATTGATGGTGGATGTGCGGGTATATTTTCCAGTCGTGCGTCATCTTCATGCTGCGACCGCAGTGGCAGTCGGTTATGTCAACGGTTACGGCGCGGATAAGGCCGTGGTTCCCCCACAAGAGCTGTTTTATGCCGGAAGTGAAAGCATCAGGCCGGTTCGAGGATACGCACCGGGAGGAGTCGGTGATGAGGTCGGTGGACGGTTTGCGGTTTTATTGAATGTTCTGGAACTTCGATTCCTGGCGGCGAAGTGGTTGAAAGTGGCCGGATTTGCCGATGCCGGTTATGTGTGGACATCTGGTTCGGAATTTACCGCGAACGACCTTCGTTGGACGGCAGGGCCCGGCATACGGTTACGCACACCGATAGGATTGCTGAGCACGGATTTCGGCATTCGTCTCAATGGTCCTACCAGGGGGAAAACCGGATTTTCGGTGAGCATTGGGCAGCCGTTTTAAAAAATCGACACGATGTGATTTCTTGTTTATGGAGACAGAAGCTGGCGTCGGACACTCAGTCAGTTCCGGTAGTCCAAAAGAACTAATCACTTTTTCATCCTTCCGGGCGATTGTTTTTAACGTCGGATATGATTATGATGTTATAACTGAATAACGCAAAGAGCGGACGCTATCCGCTTTCATCGGAAAAGCCTTGAGGTTCAATATGAACAATCTTGATGTGAATGGGAACTGGATGGAGGCGGCGGGAAATTTAAAAAACAAGTTTTCCAACCGGAGTCTGGATTCATCGATATTCCGTGTCCAGAAGGAAGAAGAAGTGTTGGGAAGATTGCAGAAAAGACTCGGAAGAACCAAAGAAGAAATAAAAACTGATGTTTTGGAAGACATGATAAGACGATTTCAAAAAACAGATGTCATTCGGTGTTCATGCCAAGGGATGAGAACCATCACAAATATCACCATTCATTTTAAAGATAACAATCATTTTAACCTTTTACAAAGGAGTTCATCCCATGCGGAAGAAAATTATTTTGCTGACGGGACTATCCCTTCTGATGGCGGCCCAGGTTACAGCGCAGAGCATCGGAATCGGACCACAGATCGGATATTTTAAGACCAAAGATGCGGACAAGGGTTCCTTTATGGGAGGAGTAGCCTGGCGGATGAAATTGTTGCCGGTAATCGGCGTTGAGGCATCCATTCAATATCGTCAGGAAAAATATGCGGATGGCGCTTTAACGGTCCGAAGCTGGCCGGTGATGGTGACGGGTTTAATATATCCCCTGCCTGTCGTGTACGGAGCCATTGGCGCCGGGTGGTACAGTGTGACTTCAGATTATGACCAGAAGAAGATGCCGCTCCTGAAAGACGAGACCTCTCAGGAAGTCGGCTGGCATTTTGGCGGAGGATTGGAACTTCCGGTCGGTCCCAAAATCAAATTGACCGGTGATATCCGCTATGTATTTCTGAATTATGATTTTGAAAAAATCCCGGGCGGCAGCGACATGAAAAGCAATTTTACCGTTATGACCGTCGGGCTGCTGTTCGGTTTATAATAAACCACACAGCCGGACGGACCAGATAGTCCGTTCGGCTGTGTGCCTGGAAAAACGCAGGCATGAGAAGACAGTTTCGAGGAAAGGGAGATAAATATGTTCTGGGTTCTTATTACAATTCTTCTGTTGTCATGGCTGATTGCCATTTTCAGCGGACATTTAGTAGGCGGACTCATCCATGTCCTTCTCGTGGCCGCAATCATCGTGTTGCTGTTCAAAGTCGTTAAAAGCCGCAAATCGGCATAGCGGCATGCAAAACTGAAATAGGAGATCAAACGCATGAAACCCATCCAGTTCATCGGAATCGTTCTTATCGTGCTTGGCGCGATGGTTTTCATTTATCAGGGCATCACATACACCTCACGTGAGAAAATAATCGACATCGGCCCGATCCAGGCCTCAGCCGAGACCCGGAAGACGGTTCCACTATCGCCTCTTTTCGGCGGATTGGCGATCACCGGCGGTATTGTGATGGTTATTGCGGGGCGTAAAAAGTAGTAGATCTCAAAATCCTAATGAGAATCTCAAGAACAGATCCAGCCATGAGTCGGGACGAGAAAATGAGATCGGGAACCGATTTAAATTAAATTCAACTATTGAGAAAGATCCATCAAAAAAAATCATCTATCCAATCGAAGGAGGCTGTGTGATGAGCAAGAAACTGCTGTTTATCTTAGCTTTGACTTTTCTGATGGTTCCCCGTGGGAATGCACAGAGCTTCAGTCTGGGGCCGCAGATCGGCTATTATAAAGCCCAGGAAGCCGACAAAGGATCATTGATGGGCGGTGTGGCATGGAGGCTGAAGGTAAAACCGATCTTCGGCGTTGAAGCTTCCATTAACTATCGGCAGGAAAAATACGCGGACGATCTCTTGACGGTTCGAAGCTGGCCTGTCATGATAACCGGCCTCGTTTATCCGGTGCCCATGCTTTATGGTGCAGTCGGCGCCGGCTGGTACAGTGTGACGTACGATTATAATAAGACAAAATTGCCGCTTTTCAAAGACGAGACGACGCAGAAGGTCGGATATCATTTTGGGGGCGGGGTGGAATTGCCCGTCGAAACAAGGTTCCTATTGACCGGTGATATCCGTTACGTCTTCCTGGATTATGATTTCGAGGACATTCCGGGATCCGGCAGTTTGAAAAGCAACTTCTATGTTCTAACCGTAGGTCTTCTGTATAAACTTTAGATTTCCTGAAACTTGAGCGGATAGTAATGTCCGCTCAAGTTTTCCCTGAAGATGAATTCGGAAAATAGTTATAAACGGCAGGAGGAATAGCGTATGTCAACGAACTGGAATAAAATCAAAAAAACGATCAAAGGGGAGCTGTCCGACGCGGCGGCGAAGACCAATAAATACATGAAAATCGGAAAGGTCAAGCTGGACATGGCGAACAGCACCCACTCTTTGAATGAAGTATTCAAGGAGATCGGAATGGAAGTGTATGGTGAGATGGCCAATGGTCAGAACGGGGATATCCGGAAAAATCTGAAAATTAAAAGTTTGATCGCAAAGGTGGATCAGCACAAGCAATCCATAAAGGAAGAGGCAGAGAAGATCGATGATTTGAAAAGTTGAACAAATTCCCAGTGAAATGAACTGATGTCGGGTTTATGAAAACGATATCGTCGATCATGCATGATTGTTATGGGAAAGAAACCAGGAAAGGTAAAAATCATGAACAATAAAATTACGGCCCTGGCTGCTATGGGCTTGATTGTTGGAGCTTGTTTCGTTGGTTGTGAAAAATCATCAAAGCAAAAAGTTGAAAATGCAAAGGCGAATTTGGAATCGGCCCAGGAGGAATTGAATGAAGCTCGGGCCGGATACCTTGCCGAATGGGAAATATTCAAGACCGAGTCCGCGCAAAAAATCGAAGGAAATGAAAAGAATATTGCGGTATTCAAATCAAAGATGGAAGAGAGCGGTTCCACCGCCAATAAGAAATTCGCCAAGGAAGTGGCCGACCTGGAACAAAAGAATCGCGACCTGAAGAAAAAGCTGGAGCAATACGATGGGGGACAAAGCCAATGGGTCGAATTCAAAACGGAATTTCAGGGGGAACTGGACCAGATCGGCAAGAAGATAGAAGGGCTATTCAGGGATACACAGTAGTGAATTTCAACGGAAACGAAAAACAAAAGGAAAATCAAATGAAAAACGAGAAACGATCCATGCTTCCGCCATTCGCAATTCTGATTGGCATGTCAGCCTTCCTCACGGGATGCGCGACAACCGGGATGGAGCGATCGGAGAAAGCAACAACCACAATGCAGACCGTGTCCGAGGAGATTTCGGTTGTCGCCGTTCAGTTGGATGCAACGGGAGCGTCACTGAATAACCTGACTCGGGTGGGACAGTCCGATGTCAAGTCCGCATTTGACGCCTATTCCGCAAACGTGGTCAAGATGGATGAGATGGAGAAGAGGTTCACCGTCCATGCTGATGAGATGAAGACTCGCGGAAAGGAGTATTTTGCGGAATGGAAGAAACAGGGAGACGCATACACCAATCCGCAGATCCATGCGCTCAGTGAACAGCGCCGGGTCGAGTTGGGTGAAGTGTATGGAAAGATCGCCGAAGAAAGCATCGGAGTCAAAGGCGTTTTTCAGACATACATGTCGGACATGAAAGAGATACAGAAATTTCTCTCAAACGACCTGACCCTGAAAGGAGTCGATTCGATTCTGCCGATCACCGTCAAGGTTCTACAGGAGGGCGTCAGTTTAAAGGATGCTTTGAATCGCGTTCAAGAGGCCGTCAATGTCGCCAGTGTCGAAATGGCCCAGCAATAGAATCTCCGGATTCTAAAACGGATTCGCTAAGCGCGTCTTTGATGGTCCGAACAGCCGGATTATAATGGAGACATATCTAAATCCGAGCAAGATAGACATAAAAACAGATCCCAGACTCGGGTGTTTTGAAGGTGAAGTATTACTGAGCCATCTCTTTCTAACCGGTCATTCGACCACAAGGTCTTGAAAGGCTCATCAATCCAAAACAGAAGGAGAAGAAAATCATGAAACTCACGCCTCCCAAAGAAATCACGTTTTTTATCGCTGTCATTCTGGCGATACTCGGAGCACTCGCGTCTCAGGGGGTTATCCACACCGGTTACGCTTTTGCGATGGTTTTGATCGGATTTATCGTGTTGGCTCTCGGGAATCTGGTAAAAGGTCTGTAGAGTGTTTTCAGGGTGCGGGCTGTATGACTTCGGGATCGATCAATCCTATTTGAAGGCAGCCCGCTCCTTTTATATTCCCTTTCGGATATTCCGGGAGAATCACCGAATTGAAGTCAGCACTCCGATTGCGATTGCTGATGGCGGAAAACGCCCGACTCCGTTCGCCGGAGGCCATAAGATCATCAAGCTGTCGGTTGAAACCAAGGGGAGTACCCACGACTCACCATCACCCGCCCGATTGAACGGTCGATCATCTGAAAAGAGTTGTCTCTAATGGATCCAAATTCAACCGCTTCAACCATCAAACGAATTGCATTTATCGGCAACTATATGCCGCGACAATGCGGAATCGCCACATTTACCACTGACTTATGCGAAGCGATTGCCGGAGAATTCAGGGAAACGACCTGCATCGCCCTTCCGGTTAATGACACCGAAGCCGGGTACGATTATCCGCCCCGTGTCCGTTTCGAACTGACGGAGAAGGATATCGAATCCTATCGACGCGCCGCCGATTTTATCAACATCAACAATGTCGACCTGGTATCCCTGCAGCACGAGTACGGTATTTTCGGAGGAAGCGCGGGTAGTCATATCATCGCCTTCCTGCGGGAACTGCGGATGCCCATCGTCACGACCCTGCACACCATCCTGCGAGATCCGGACCCCGATCAGAAACGGGTGCTGGAGGAAGTCGCGGCTCTCTCCGATCGGATGGTCGTCATGAGCCGGAGAGGCTCCGAATTTCTGCGGGAGATCTACGGCATTCCACCTGGAAAAATCGACCTGATTCCGCACGGTATTCCGGATGTCCCGTTCGTCGACCCGAGTTTCAACAAGGATCTATTCGGCGTCGAGGGGAAAAACGTCCTGCTCAGTTTCGGATTGCTTTCGCCGAACAAAGGGATCGAAAACGTCATTGCGGCTCTGCCCGTCATTTTGGCCAGTCATCCGAATGTGGTGTACATCGTCCTCGGCGCAACCCATCCTCACGTCCTGCGGAAGGATGGCGAGACGTACCGGCTTTCCCTGCAATGGCTCGCCCAGGAGAAAGGCGTGGAAGGGCAGGTCATTTTCTATAACCGCTTTGTCAGTCTGGAAGAGCTCGTTCAGTTCATCGGCGCGACGGATGTCTACATTACGCCTTACCTCAATGCAGCGCAAATCACGTCCGGCACGCTCGCCTACACAGTAGGCGCGGGAAAGGCGGTGATTTCCACGCCTTACTGGTACGCGGAAGAAATGCTGGCAGAAGGACGGGGAGTTCTGGTGCCGTTCCGCGATCCGGCGGCTCTGGCGGACGGGATCATTGCCCTTCTGGACAACGATTCCGAGCGTCACGCCATGCGGAAGCGCGCCTATGTATTCGGGCGTGAGATGATCTGGCCGCAGGTTTCGCGGCGCTACATGGAATGTTTTGAACGCGCGCGGCTGGAACGCCGTCATTATGCCCAATCGGACTTCGCGGTCAAACCGCTTGACAAACGTCCGGGTGAACTGCCGCCTCTCAAGCTGGATCACCTGCACCACATGACGGACGAAACCGGCATTCTGCAGCATGCCATTTTTACGGTCCCCAACTACCGTGAGGGCTACACCCTTGACGACAACGCCCGTGCGCTCATGGTGAGCACGCTCCTGGAAGCCATGGGCAACGGAGAAGCCCCGGACCTGGCCTCCCGGTATCTCGCTTTCATCTGGTATGCCTTTGATTCGGAAACCGGGCATTTCCGCAATTTCATGGATTACCAGCGGCACTGGCTGGAGGCCGGAGGTTCGGACGACAGCCACGGCCGCACCCTGTGGGCACTGGGTACCGTTCTGGGTCGCTCCAACACGCCGGCTCTGCAGAGTATGGCAGGCCGGGTGTTCGAACTGGCATTACCCGCCATTATCGCTACGACCAGCCCGCGGGCCTGGGCTTTCGCGCTTGATCGGCATCCATGAGTACCTGCAGCGATTTGCCGGCGACCGAAGGGCCGGCCAGGTCCGGGATGAATTGTCAGGACGGCTGCTGGCACTGTATCGGCGGCACCGTTCGGATGATTGGCGATGGTATGAAGACAAGCTGACCTACTGCAACGCCGCACTGCCGCATGCCTTGCTTCTATGCGGCCAGGCGATACCCCACCCCGAAATGACCGAAGCCGGACTGGAGTCCCTCTCCTGGCTGGCCGAATTGCAGCGGTCGGATACCGGGGGCCGCCATTTTGTTCCGATCGGATCCAACGGATTTTATCCGAGGGGGGGCGAGCGGGCCCGGTTCGATCAACAGCCGGTAGAAGCCCAGGCCATGGTCTCGGCCTGTCTGGCAGCGTTCCGGGTCACTGGCGACAGGCACTGGCGCCCGGAAGCCAGCCGCGCCTTTGAATGGTTCCTCGGGCGCAACGACTTGAACCTGCCCGGTGTACGATCCGACGACGGGCGGCTGCCGCGACGGTCTGCATCCTGATCGCGCGAACGAGAACGAGGGCGCGGAATCCACGCTGGCCTTTCTCCAGGCCCTGCTGGAACTGCGTCTCATCGAGAACGTATTATCCCCATTGGAGAACCCCGCAAAATGAACGATCTCCATCCTGACCTTTTCGCCGTCATAAACTAAATCCCATTTTAACCGCCGCTGAATGGCCGTATCCGGTCAACAGCGTGTTCAATCCGGGCGCACGTTCTGCTCTCCGACGGAACCACCCTGCTCCTGTGCCGCGTCGAAGATCGCACCGGACATTCCCACCTGTGCGCGGCTCGATCCGCCAACGGCAGTAGATGACTGGCAGATTGACAGCCATCCCACGCTGATGGCCGATCCCGAGCACCATCCTGAAGAACTGTGGGGAATCGAAGATCCCCGCATCACGTTCGTCCCCGAAATGGGACGGTATGCCGTCGTCTACACCGCCTACACCCGTGACGGCCCGGGCGTGGCGCTGGCGCTCACTGAAGATTTTCGCACCTTCGATCGCTTCGGGCTGATCATGCAGCCGGAAGACAAAGACGCCGCCCTCCTGCCTCGATCGGATTGAGGGACATTGGGCTTTGATCCACCGACCGGTCAATTCTCCCATCGCTCACATGTGGATCTCCTATTCTCCCGACCTGCGGTCACTGGGGCAGTCACAAGCTGATGCTGGAAGCCCGGCGCGGGCGGCTGGTGGGACGCGAATAAAATCGGTTTGGCCTCCGCCCATCGAAACGCCGCAGGGCTGGCTGGTGATCTACCACGGCGTCCGACAGACGGCAGCCGGCTGCATTTACCGGCTCGGTCTGGCGCTGTTCGATCTTGAGAACCCGGAGAGGTGCCTTCGAGCGCGGCGACGAGTGGATATTCGGCCCAGAGGAACCTTACGAAAGGATGGGGACGTCGACAACGTGGTCTTTCCGTGCGGCTACACCATTGCCCCCGATGGCGACTCACTCCACCTGTATTACGGCGCCGCGGATTCAAGCATCGGCCTGGCCACCGGAAGCGTCCGCGCCTTGCTGGATCGTCTTCAGCCGAATGGTTGACGAGCCCAGGCGGAAAAGTACATTTACAGAAACGGAGAGTTGTGTCTCTGGACATAACGTCCGGAGTCCACGCGGACGGCACGATAAATATCGTTCCCCCCATGAAAATGGACGTTCTGCAGTCGGGTGACTTATCGACAGAACGGGGAGGGAGCATTCAATTCGAACGGGATCCAGGTTATCATGCGTGAAGGAGAATGACATGAAAAAACAAGCGGGTTTGTGGATCGATCATCAGAAGGCCGTTTTGGTGATCGTCACAGACGGCAGGGAAGAGAAAAAACTGATTTTATCGAACACCGAGAAGAATGCCCGGTTTTCAGGAGACCATCATTCAAAAACCCCTTACGGGGCTTATCGGGGCTCGTACGAATCCACCCGAGACAGGCGGTTTTCGAACAATCTCAACCAGTACTATGATGAGGTCATCTCGGCCTTTCGCGGCGCGGAAGCCGTTCTGATCTTCGGTCCGGGAGAGGCGAAGGGCGAAATTGAAAAACGCCTCCAGCGTAAACATTTTCGCGGGCAGGTGGTCAGCATCGAGACCGCGGATAAAATGACGGATCGCCAGGTGTCGGCCAGGATAAACAGGCATTTTTCCGGATTCGGCGGGATGGAATGATGCCCGCGATTTTTGATGCCCGCCGGAGATCGCCGTGTGCAGGCCCACTTCAGAGAAAAATAATCTGTAAGCAAAATAAAAACAAAGCATTAAGAGAATGGAGTGACCTGTCCGATATTAAGGCGATCGAGGAGGATTCTGTCACCGTCCTGCCGGCGGAATCCCAAGCCGATCCGTCTCATTCCCGCAGAATCGGACGCAGATGGTCCTCACCTGGTTCCGGGAGAAGCGGAGATTCGGAATCCGAGTTGGATTGATCTTTTATCAATGCCACGAATAACCCGGCGCTCCGGGAGGGGGTCGTCCTCCCGGGCGTTTTGTTATATTCTGTTTTTGCTTGTGTAAGAGCAGAATTCTAAGTATATTAATAAAATTTGGTACATCTGATCAAGTAGGGGGATGGGGTTCGGAAATCTTCCAAAAGGAGCGGCTGGTGATCAAACCCAATTATAAATTCGAGAAACGGCAGAAAGACCTGGCCAAACAGAAGAAGAAGGAAGAGAAGAGGCTGAAAAAGGCGGAGAAGAAAACCGGCACCGCGGAAACGACCGTCTCCTCGGACGGAACCGTTCCGGCCGCGGAATAAGAGGAGGGTGCGGAAGGAGGAACTTTTTCATTCAGGAAACTTATCATCCGGACGGATGGTTCAACCGGTCCGCCGGAACATTGTTAAACCAAAAAAAAAGAGGAAAGCATGGGCGGCGAGAGAATCAGCGGAACAGTCAAGTGGTTCAACGACTCCAAGGGTTTCGGTTTCATCCAGCAGGAAGGCGGACCGGACGTGTTTGTGCATCATTCAGCCATACAGGTCCAGGGCTTCAAGTCGCTGAAGGAAGGTCAGAAAGTAACGATGGAAGTGACCCAGGGCCAGAAAGGCCCGCAAGCGGCGAATGTGATTCCGGAATAATCTTTTGGAGCACTCTGCAGTATTCCTCGTGGCGCCTTTGAGCGCCACGAGGAATTTTTCTTTATCCGTCCGGTCAGACGGAACGGCGCCGGAAAAACAGGCCGGTCTATCAATCAATAAAGGAGACGACCGGCCGGAGGATCGGGGATCCGTTTTTCCCCGGTCTTTTGAGGGTTTTTCCGCCGATTCCAGCGGAGGACCGATATGGCCGTCTTGAGTATGAACGCGGTGTGCCTGCCGTCAGAGGAAGTGGCCGCCAGGGAGATCGAGGGAGAAGTCATCATCGTTCCGCTCTTTTCCGGAGCCGGCGATGCTGACGAGGAATTTTACACGCTGAACGACACGGGCCGGTCGATCTGGCTGAAGCTGGACGGACAGCGGACACTGACGGAAGTGGCATCGCTTGTGGCCGGCGAGTTCGACGTTCCCGAGTCGGAACTGCAGGCCGATATCATTGAATTCATCGAGGAAATGACCGGGCGGCGTCTGCTGACCGTCAAGGGGACCGGTTGAGCCGGGCGGTCATTAAACGCCGAAAACCGAGGACCCGAACCCAACATCCATCTTTCCGAATCGGATGACCCGAACCCGTCACACACGATCCCGGATCCGCTACACCCTCCGTCTCGGCCGCGCGCTCCGGCTGGTCTGGCAGACCGCTCGGGGATGGACGGTCGCCAATGCCTTTCTGCTGGCTGTTCAGGGGCTCCTTCCGCTTCTTTCCCTCTATCTGACAAAACTGATGATCGATTCCGTGGTGGCCGGAATTTCGGCTCCGGACAAGTCCGCGGCTTTCGGCCGCGTGGCGGCGCTTCTCGCCTGGACCGGGCTGGTCGCCCTCGCTTCAGCCCTGCTCCGATCCGTTTCGGACCTGATCGCAGAGAACCAGGCCATGATCGTCACGGACCGGATCTCCGATATTCTGCATGAAAAATCCGTGGAAATCGACCTCGCCTATTACGAAAATCCGAAATATTTCGACACCCTGCATCGCGCCCAGCAGGAGGCGCCCTCCAGGCCGACACGAATCGTTAACGGGCTGGCCCAGGTCGGCATGAACGGGCTTTCCCTGGCGGCCATGGCCGGGCTCCTGGTCACCCTGCACTGGGCGGTCGCGGCGGTGCTCTTCGTGGCCGTGGCGCCCGGCATCATCGTCCGGATGCGGTTTTCCGGAATCCTGTTCCGCTGGCAGAGGGAGCACACGCATGCCGAGCGCAAAGCCTGGTATCATCACTGGATGCTGACAGGCGACCAGCACGCCAAGGAAATCCGTCTCTTCGGGCTGGGAGGCCTGTTCCGGGAGCGGTTCCGCGGCATGAGACGGATCCTCCGGCGGGATAGACTGGCGCTTTCGGCGAGGCGTTCCATGGCCGACTTTCTCGCGCAGGCCGGCGCCACCGCGGCCATCTACGGTTCTTATGCGTTCATCGCGCATCAGGCGGTCACGGGCCGGATCACCATAGGCGATCTGTTCATGTACTTTCAAGCTTTTCAGCGAGGACAGGGACACCTGCAGCAGCTTCTATCCGGGCTGGCGGGACTCTACGAGGACAATCTCTTCCTGTCCAATTTCTACGAGTTTCTGGATATCCGGCCTCGCATCCGGCCCCCGGCCCGGCCGCGACCCTTCCCGAAACCCATCCGCAAGGGCATCCGCTTCAGCCATGTTTCCTTCGGCTATCCGGGCGGCAGTCGGAAGGTCTTTTCCGGCCTGTCCCTATCCATTCGCGCAGGAGAACATGTCGCACTGGTGGGGAACAACGGGGCCGGAAAAACGACTCTGGTCAAACTGCTGTGCCGCCTGTACGACCCGGATCAGGGGGAAATCACGATAGACGGCGTCCCGCTCCGGAAATACGACCCGGACGGACTCAGGAGGGAAATCAGCGTGATTCTGCAGGACTACGCGCGCTATCACGCAACCGCGGGCGAGAACATCTGGTTCGGCGACGTTCGGGCGCGGAAGGACGAGGACCGTCTCCGTGCGGCCGCGGCTGAGGCGGGCGCGGACCGCACGCTCGAGGCGCTGCCCCGCGGGTTCGACACCATGCTCGGCAAATGGTTCGAGAACGGCGAGGAGCTGAGTGTCGGAGAATGGCAGAAGATGGCACTGGCGCGGGCGTTCTTCAAGTCCGGCCAGATCCTCGTGCTGGACGAGCCGACCAGTTCTTTGGACGCGAAATCCGAAACCGAGGTGTTCCAGCGATTCCGAAAACTCGCAAGGGATCGTACCGCTCTTCTCATCAGTCACCGTTTCTCCACGGTCCGCATGGCCGACCGGATCGTCGTCATCGAGAACGGGTCCGTTTTTGAAAACGGTTCGCACGACGAACTCATCCGGAGAGGCGGCATGTATGCGCGCATGTTTGAGGCGCAGGCGCGGAATTACAGGTGAAGGAAGACGGCCATGCTTGACCCAGGCCCTGACCGCCGCCTGCTGGACTGCCTCGCCTGCTGCGACTTCGCGGAGAGGAGCCGGGTTCTGTGCCGATGGTCCGAGCGCGACTGGTTCGAATGCCTCGGGCAGGCGGAGCGCCACGGACTGTCCGCCTACCTGAACCGCAGGCTGAAGGAAACGGATCCGGCTGTAACCGTACCGACAGCTGTTTTTGATTGTCTCCGTAAAACGATCCTGACGGACGCATCGCAGAATATCCGGCTTTTTCACGGCATTTCCCGAACTCTCCGCATTTTAAAGGCCGCCGGCATCCCGGTCATTGTCCTGAAAGGCGCCCATCTGGCGGAAGCCGTTTACGGCGATATCACCCTCAGGTCGATGGGAGACCTGGATCTGCTTCTACGTCCGGATTCCATCCCGGAAGCATCGGAACGCCTGCTCGGCTCGGGTTTCAGGCCGATGAATGCCTCCGCTTCCTTCTGGCAGGAATGGACGACTGAGGAGAAGCAGGGTTTTCTCCGGGGCGCCAAGCATTTTTTCGATCTGTTCCATCCCGAGTGGCGTCTGAAAGTCGATCTCCATGCGTCTCTGGCCCGGGCCAGCGACCCCTTCACGATCGACGCAGACGCGCTCTGGGGTCGCGCCGTGCCGGCGACCGTTGCGGATGCGGACGCGCTCGTTCTGTCGCCGGCCGACGCGCTCCTCCATCTATGCCTCCACGCGTCCGTCGCTCACCGGTTCCGGTTCGGCCTGCGTCCGCTTGTGGATATATTCGAGACTATCCGAAGCACTACGGACAACCTGTCCTGGTCGGATGTATCGGCCCGCGCCCTTGAATGGGGCGTCCAAAAGAGCGTTTGGCTGACATTGACACTCTGCCGGGATCTGCTGGGCGCTCCGGTTCCGGAGACGGCGCTGAAGTCGCTGGAGCCCCGGGATCTTCATTCCGAATACCGTGCGTTCGCGATACACAATATCTTTTCGACAAACGGGAATGCGCGGGTTCTGCCGGATGATCTGATTCGGTCGTGGAGCGCCGGAAACTCGCGGGACAGGTGGTCCGCGATGATCCGGGCTCTTTTTCCGCCTGCCCGCATCATGGCCCTGATGTACCCGGCCTCTCCCGGTTCATGGCGCATTCTGCTGTTCTATCCGGTTCGATGGAAGGATTTATTGGCCCGATGGGGGAGGACCTTATGGGGGCTTTTAACCCGTCAGAAGCATCACGTGATGCGGCTGAAGGAAGAAAAAATCGAAGTCGAATTCACGGACTGGCTGAAGAAAAAGGAACATGCAGAATCAACTTCCCTTATCCGGTAAGGGATACAGGCGCGGGTCCGTGCCAGCCGGCTATCACTGCTATTCGTATCAATGCGGGAGGAAACAACCGATGACCACGGTTAAAACAGATTTGAAAAATACGAGGGAAATCAAACGGTACTGCAAGACGCTGGAGTTGAAAGCGGATCCGACTCTCATGCAGGCGTATAAAGAAGCCCACGCGCCCGGGGCCTGTTGGCCGGAAATCACGAGGGGCATGAGGGAAGTCGGCATCCTCGACATGCAAATCTACAGGGACGGATACCGGTTGTTCATGATCATGGACACGGTTCCGGATTTCGATCATGACCGCGCCATGGCCGAACTGGCGGGAAAACCTCGGCAAGCCGAATGGGAAGCGAGTATGTCGCGGTTCCAGGCCGCATCCGCGGAGTCTACGGCGGGGGAGAAATGGAGATTGATGGAGCGAATTTACAATATGGAAGATTCCACGGGACCTGTCCGATGAAGCGTGACACAAAACCGGTTCCGACACTGCATCGAGAAACCGCTTGACATTGGTTGAGAAAAAGAGTAAAATATTATCAATTAACTTACACGAGTAAGTCCATGCCCATCATCAATCAGTCCGAAATCGCCCGGAAATTGAAAGTCAGCCGAGCCACGGTTTCCAAGGCACTCAAGGGTGATTCGGATATTTCAGACGATATGAAACAGCGCGTCCGTGAACTCGCTGAAAAACTGAATTACATTCCGCATTATCACGCCAGGGGACTTCATTCCCGCAAATCAATGACCATCGGCGTCGTCGTACCGGACATCTCAAACTCGTTTTTTTCCTACGCGGTCGACGGCATCATGGACGCGGCCGTCCGTTCCGGATATCATGTGATCCTGGCCGTCTCCCGTGAGAAAAGTGAAATCGAGAAAAAAAACATCCTCAATCTGCTTTCAATGCGAGTCGACGGACTGCTGATAGCGGTTTCGAAGGAAACACCGGATGCCGCAATCTATCATAAAGTGAAGATTTCGGATGTACCGTTGATTTTTTTCGATCGGATTCTGGAGGAACAGGGTTCGGGATTCGTCGGAATCGACGACCGGGGCGCGGCGAAAAAACTCATTGATTTCGTGATTGGGTGCGGATACCGGAAAATCGGTCATTTGGCCGGATCTTCGCCTGTTCGAATCGGCCGCGACCGTCTGGACGGGTATCTGGATTCCCTGAAGAATCATGGATTGCCGGTCCGGAAAGAATGGATTGCGGAAGGCGGTTTCGAAAGAAAAGACGGAATCGCCGGATTCGGGAAGATCTGGACGAGCCGGGACAAACCGGAAGTCATTTTTGCCGCCAACGATCAAATTGCCCTTGGCGCATATGACGCCATTCGTGAAAGGGGATTGAAAATACCGGATGACATTGGAATTGTCGCCTTCGGCCATCACGAATTCGCTCAAATACCGTCCCCTTCAATGACCATTATCAATGTGGATCCCTATGAGCTCGGATTGGAGGCGATGGAGATGATGCTCAAATGCATCCGCGGAGAGAAGGGATTCAATAGAATGGTATGGATCGATTCTGATATAGAAATCGGAAAATCGATTAAAGTGCCGGAACAGTCCGGAATCCTGAAAGAGTAAATATTGCACGATTAACTTACTCGATAAAGTATTTGATTTTCTGCAGGCATCCAGCCTGGCGCACTCACAGCGGAATACGGAGGAAGGAGAAAGCATGCGCAGAAAGAACGGGTGTCATGTCCTTGCGCTGATGACGGTGATTCTGTTTGCCGGATCGGCGATCGGTCAAACGACGGGTAAAGTCGGGGGAATCGTCATCGACAGAGCCACCCGGGAGCCCCTGGTCGGCGCGAACGTCATGCTGGTGGGAACGGCGATCGGAACGGTCGCCGACCTTCAGGGGAATTACTACATCATCAATATTTCCCCCGGCGCATACACGGTTCAGGCGAACATGATCGGTTACCGGCCGGTCCGGATGCAGAATGTCCGCATCAGCGTCAACTCCACGACCACACTTCGGTTCGAAATGGAGAAGACGGTCCTGCAGGGTGAACCCGTTGTCGTGACGGCGAGCGCCGTTTCCTTCAAGAAGGACCAGACCAGCTCGATCCGGAACGTATCGGCCGACCAGATGGCCCGGTTGCCCGTGGAGAACGTCGATCAGGTGGTGAATATGCAGGCGGGCATCGTCGCGGGGCATTTCCGGGGCGGAAGGACCAGCGAATCCGCGTTCATGATCGACGGCCTTCAGGTTGTCAATTCCTTCAGCGAGTATTCGCGCCAGAGCGTGTATGTCGAGAAGGAAACGGTGCAGGACCTGGAGGTGATCAAGGGCACCTTCGACGCCGAATACGGCCGCGCGATGAGCGGCATGGTCAATGCCGTCACCAAGGACGGCGGCAATGCCTGGCGCATGCAGGTGTCGAGCGGATTCAGCAACTATTTTACGTCGCACGACGACATTTTTATCGGACTCGGCAACTCGGGCGCCCTTTCCCGCAACCTGAGCCGCGATTACAAGGCTCAGATCGAAGGCCCCATCCTGAGGGACCGGCTGACGTTTTTCGTCAATTACCGCAGGCAGGACAACCGCGGCCCGATCAACGGCATCCGGCGTTTCAATCCGTGGGATTACAGCGTGTATCCGGCGAACGACCCCGCGTCCTGGCACATCGAGCACACCGGGGACAATGAATACGTGGCGATGCAGCAGGATTTCTACGACAATCTGCTCGCCAAGCTGACACTGAAACCGTTCTCCAATTTAAAGGCAAACCTGCTGTATTCGTTCAATGGGAGCAAGAGCAAACGGTTTAATAACGGGTTGGGAGATTATCAATATAAATACAATCCCGATGGACTGCCGTGGGATTTCAGCGAGGTCCATCTGGCGTCGTTCGACGTCAACCACATGCTGTCCCGTTCGTTGTATTACAATCTGAAACTGTCCTACAGCGACCGCAGGGAGGAATCGTACCTGTACGAGAATCCGCTGGATCCGCGCTACATCAGTCCGAATTACCGGGGCAGCCAGGAAACCGGGTTCTACACAGGCGGCATGGTGGACCCCGGCAAGCGGATGGACGCTTTCCAGAGGGGGGACGCTAAATTCGACTTGTACTGGCAGGTCAACCGGAACCATGGTTTCAAGACCGGTTTACAATACACCTCGCATGTGGTGGACCGGGACCGGATTGACGTGCGGAACCTGTACGACGGACTGTCCGAGGCGAACGATATGGCGGTGGATTGGGAAACCGGCAAAATCACATTCCCGAATTACATTCCTGAAATCATCCCCGTGACCGACAATACGGTCAACATTTACCAAGTCAAACCTTACGAAATGTCCGGATACATCCAGGATAAAATGGAATTCGAGGAAATGGTCATCAAGCTGGGTCTCCGGTACGATTATTTCAATGCCAATTATCACTACCCTTCCAATTTCAGGAACCCAGGGAACCAGCTCGCGCTCCCTGATTCCATGATGTCCACCTACCCCCGGAACACCCCGCAGACGCAGTTCAGCCCGCGCCTGGGGCTTTCCTACAAGCTGAGTGACCAGGCGGTGCTCCGTTTCAGTTACGGGCATTTCTTCCAGATGCCGCAGATGTTCGCCCTGTTCGAGGACAATATTTTCCGTGTTTCCCCGTTCAATTACCAGACGACCATGGGCAATTCCCAGCTCAAGGCGGAGAAAACGGTCCAGTACGAACTCGGAATCTGGCAGCAGCTCATGGACGGCATGGGGCTGGAAGTGTCCGTGTACTACAAGGACATCTACAACCTGCTCAGCACCAAGGTCATGACCACGTACAACCAGATCCGGTACGGTCTTTTCACCAACAAGGATTACGGCAATGCGCGCGGTATCGAACTGACGTGGGATTATACCGGGGGCGGGCTGTCCTCCATTGTCAACTTCACCTATGCCTTCACCCGCGGCGTAGCGGATAATCCGCGTGAAACTTTCACTAGGGCGGGGAACAGCATGGATCCGATCTCGCGTCTGATCCCCATGTCCTGGGATCAGCTGTACACGGCGAACGCCACGGTCGCCTATTCCATGCGGAATTTCGACGTGGCGCTGACCGGATACCTCAACTCGGGCACGCCGTATTCATACGCGCCTCCCGGATACAGCCCGTTGTACCGGATCAATCTGTATCAGAACAATTCGAAGAAACCGGTGAACACGTCTTTCGATCTTTCGGCGGGATACACCGTGCCTCTTTTCGGACGGCATACGCTGAGGCTGACACTCAACGCGTACAATCTGTTCGACCGGCTGAATGCCGCGTGGGTGTACAGCGACACGGGAGATCCCGGATCGACGATTGTGACGGAAGGGGACCTGCTGAATCATCGCAGCGATTTCAACGATTATGATGACCGGATCAATAATCCGACGGCCTATTCGTATCCCCGGTCGTTCAAGCTGACTGTGGGATACGGCTTCTAATTCGGAAGTCTCGGGTCATTCCTCTTGCGGATGAACGAACACCAATTCAGGAGAGTATCGGCATGAAAATACAGACTGGAATTCTCGCGGCATGCCTGGGGGCGGTTTTGTGCGCATCCGGCGCCTGGGCCCAGGGCAGGCCATACACGGGCCCCGAGGATCCGGCGGGCGACATCTCGGCCATCCGTTCCGGATACATGAACATGAACCGGCTGATGCTGTATTTCGAGAATAATACGCAAATAGCCGACTTTCCCGCCACAGGCACGAGCCGCTGGCCGAATGACTACACGGGACAGCGGATGATCGACGTCGCGTCCATCCTGGCGGGAAGCGAAGTGACCGTATACCAGGATTCCATACCGATCGACCGGCTGGATGACTCCCGTCTGCTCGAAGCCGGTTCCATCGATACGATATACATCGTCGAGTCGCATTCCTACCCTGACGATAAACCGGACTTGAATTACGACGGAACCGTGGAGTGGGGGATCTATCCGGTTCCCGGGTACGCCAATCCGTCCCAGGATTACGCGGCCATGAGCAACAAACCGGAATCCTGGCCGACGGAAGGGTGGCCCCTGACCGGATTCACCAAAGTCTGGCCGGGCGAATGGAACGGCCGTTTCGGCCGCGGCGTCATGAAGGCGGCGCTCGAATCTTACTTCGTCGCGAATGACGCGCAGGACATGGAACACATCATCCAGCGGAATGATCCGGAAGAAAAGCTGATCACCCTCGGGCCGAGGTACATTCCGCGGCCGGGCCATATCATCGGCGACATCGACCCGTATGTCACCATCCAAAAAGGCCTGCCGTGGGGAGGCCTCGGTCTGCGATACGAAGTCAGGGGATATCAATGGGCCAACAATGAGGCACAGGACATCGTTTTCTGGGAATACAACGTTTCGAATATTTCGGAATACGATTTGCCGAAAAGCGGATTCGGGTATTATGTGGACAACAGCATCGGCGGAGACGCCAGCGGCGAAAACGAGGTCGGCTTCCGGGACAAAGTCCTCGATCTTGCCTACGTGTGGGAAAGACTGGGGCAGGGGGAAGGCGGCAGGATACCCGGCGTCATGGGGTACGCCTATCTGGAGAGCCCCGGCAAGGCATTCGACGGCGAGGACAACGACGATGACGGAATCATCGATGAAAGCCGGGACAACCCCGCAGGACAATGGGTCGCCGCGGAGATGGGACCGGGCGGACGGTTGATCGACGTGGAGAAGTTCCGCGCATTCAACCACCGGGAACCCCAGCCCCACTGGGAGGGCGACGAGGACCAGGACTGGCAGGACGGCATCGACCCTGATCAGGACGGCTCCTATGCCGATCGCACCGAAAGCGGAGATTGGACGCTGGAACTCGGCGCTTTCTGTGGCGACGACGTCGGTGTGGACGGTGTCGGTCCTGGCGATCTGAACTACTATGGCCCGGACGCGGACGGGAGCGAATGCAATCACAAACCGGACTTCATCGACGTCAAAGGTGAACCCAATTTCGGGCCCCTCGATGTCAGCGAGTCCGACATGGTCGGACTGACCAGCTTCCTGCTGTTTGACTGGGCCCAGTGGCAGAACACCCTCCGCCTGACCTTGAATGAGGATATGAATGTCTGGAACGTGATGAATTCGGATACGCTCTGCGATTATCTGGTCGCCGGCTCCTACGGATCCATCTACATGATTTTTGCCTCCTCGCCGTTCCCGCTCTACAAGGGCCGGACGGAGCGGGTGTCCATGGCTTTCATGGCGGCTTATGAAAACATGGCCACCCTGAACGCCAAGGCGCACCGGGCGGAGAATCTGTTCCGCCTCAAGGAAGTGGCCCAGATCATCTATGACCACGATTATCAGTTCGCGCAGCCGCCGCTCATGCCCACGCTCAAGGCCGCGGCCGGGGACGGCAAGGTCATCCTCACCTGGGATGACATATCCGACACCAAGACGCGCGAACCGCTCCTGCAGAACGTCAACGATTTCGAGGGCTACAAACTGTACAAATCGACCGACAAGTTCATGTCGGACGCGAGGGTCATCACCGAC
Organism: uncultured bacterium; assembly: GCA_963736115.1. Taxonomy (GTDB): domain Bacteria; phylum Zhuqueibacterota; class QNDG01; order QNDG01; family DTFT01; genus JAFGAX01. The sequence goes on along the minus strand of CAVTNR010000027.1, from coordinate 78,735 downwards.
GGAAAAGGAACGAAGAAATACCGCGCGCCGCTGTTTCAGTGCGACAAGGTCGACACCATCAAGGGCTACAGCAATCTCGGCGGGGCGATGGACGGGCACCTTGTGTATCTCGGGGACGACACGGGCATCCGTCATTACTTCATCGACACCGACGTGCAGAACGGCCGAACCTATTATTACGCGCTGGTGGCCTATGATTACGGCGTCGAGGACCTGGACATCGCGCCTGCCGAGAGCGGCGTGGACATCGAGCTGGACGAGGCCGAGAACGTGGTCCGGATCGGACAGAACGTGCAGGTGGTGAAGCCCGGGCAGGCGGCGGCCGGTTACGTGCCTCCCGAAATCACGATCGACCAGGCGAATTCGAGCGAAAGGCTCCTGGATGGATTGATCGCGCCGGCCATCGTCGATTCGAAGGAGATCCAGCCCGGTCATACATACCGGGTCCTGTTCCACACTTCCAAAATAGCCAATTACGCCCTTTCCAAAACGCGGCGTGCGCCGCGGGACGGAAAACTCGTGACCTCCGGCTTGCGGATCGACGACATTACGGAATCGCCCGTCACCGTGTATCAGGAGGATTCCGCGAATGGGTTCACCGAATCCAATATACAATTCGATCCGGATCTAAAAGTCTGGCGCCTGCAGCCCGGATCCGCCATTACCACGGACGTGTTCGAGGGGCTTCACTGCCGGATATCGGTTCCGGCCGATTCGGTGTTCATCGACCGCGACCCCATGAAGACCGGATGGATGCAGGGAGAGGCGCCGATCCGCGTCCAGGCGGGTCCCGCGCTGCTCTTCTTTCCGTTCCAGTACGAAATTATTTTCGACCCGGATATGGAATATCAGTCGATCACCAACCGCACGAGCGGGATATATGATGTTGACGGCTCTCTGGTGTCCAATAAGAGGCGGGGGATCGGCCTGCGATACCCGTTTCGTGTCGTCAACACCACGGTGGGACCGGATAGCCTCGGCAACGCCGAGACAGTGGACCTCGTCCTGTACGACACGAATGAAAACGGCGTGTTCGACTGGGATACGGACCGGATCCTGGCGGGATACGCGGCCAAGGACAAGGATAATTACTGGTGGGGCGGTACGATCTTTTCGATTGATTTCAGTGACGCCGCGACCACCGCGAATCCAACCGCGCCCGGCGACCGGTACCGCGTCGGCGTGAACACCCCCCTCTCGGAAACCGATTCGTTCGTCTTCTCCGTTCGGCCGGAGATTGCGCTGGATCCGTCCCGGGTGGCCTCCGCCATGGATTCGATCAAGGTCGTGCCGAATCCCTACATCTCCACGAACCTCATGGAAACGGCCGTCGCGAACAAATATCTGAACCAGAGGCGGCAGATCATGTTCACGCACGTCCCGGCCGACTGCATCATCCGAATCTATACTCCCTCGGGCGTGCTGGTCGACAAGATCGACGTGGACAACGGGCCGGACGACGGCACGGTGCACTGGAACCTGGTGTCCCGCGAGGGACTGGAAATAGCCGCCGGGATGTACATTTACCACGTTCACTCCAACGCCACCGGCCGGGACAAAGTCGGAAAGTTCGCGGTCATCAAGTGACGGATCCGTCGCAACCCTCTGGTCACGACAATACAGGAGAACGGATATGAAGACACTTCAAACTGCGGCGATCATCGCGACGGTGCTGCTGGGCGTCCTTCCCTTGACGGGACAGTCCAAGCCCTACCGTGTGGGAACGACGACCGCCAATTTCCTGGAAATCGGCGCTGAAAGCGCGGGTTCCGCCATGGGAGAGGCCTATGTCAGCGTCGCCCGTGACCTTTCCTCGGCATACTGGAACCCGGCCGGCCTCTCCTTCATGAATCGGAACGAGATCCAGTTCGCCTATCAGCCGTGGATCGTGGACATCCGGTTTACCCATGCCGCCGCGGCCGTCGTTCTGCCTTCTTTCGGCACGTTCGCCCTGTCATTCACGGGCATGAGTTATGGAACCACGCCGGTGACGACCATGGAAATGCAGGAAGGCACGGGAGAGACTTATTCCGCCATGGACATCGCCGCGAGCGTCTCCTATGCCCGGAAACTGGCCCAATGGTTCGGGTTCGGCGCCACGTTCAAGTACGTGACTTCCGGCATCTGGCACATGCGCGCCAACGCGGCGGCCCTGGATCTGGGGCTCCTCATCAACACCGGCTTCTTTTCGCCGGACGAAACCCGCGAAAACGGACTCGCCATCGGCATGAGCATCTCCAATTACGGCACCAAAATGCGTTTTGACGGCATGGATCTGCTCCAGCCGGTCGATATCTCGGAAGACGAGGGGAACTACAAGGACGTGGAAGGCCAGTTCCGTCTCCAGTCCTGGGAGTTGCCGCTGATTTTCCGGGTCGGTGCCTCGATGCTGCCGTTCAAAACGGCTCATCATCAGCTGTGCGTGGCGGTCGACGCACTGCACGCCAACAACAACAGCGAATCCGTGAACCTCGGGGGCGAATACCGGATCCGTATTCCGGGAAGGGTCGCACTCTGTCTGAGGAGCGGATACCGGGGTCTGTTCATGGACCGCAGCGAATACGGCTGGACGTACGGCGGAGGGATCCACTGGGCCCTCATGAACAACCGTACGCTGAAAATCGATTACGCCCTCAAGTCGACCGGGCTCCTGGGCGATTATTCCATGTTCACGGTCGGCGCTTCTTTGTAGAAACACGCCGGTTTCCGGCGGTATTTTCGTATTCGAATCCGAATACCCCGAACGGGAGTGAATCATGAAAAGGCGGGTTTTCGCGACCGGGATCGTTCTTTTACTGTCGGCTGCGGCTTCGGCGGACCCGAGCCGGACAACGGCACCGTTCATGCTGTGGTACGATAAACCGGCCCGTGTCTGGACCGAGGCCCTGCCCGTGGGCAACGGACGGCTGGGCGCGATGGTCTTCGGAAATCCCTGGCGCGAACGCATCCAGCTGAACGAAGGCACGGTCTGGGCGGGGGGACCCTACCGGAACGACAATCCGGACGCGCTCCAGGCGCTTCCCGAAGTCCGCCGCCTGATTTTCAGCGGAGAGGTCGGCGCCGCGCAGGCGCTGGCCAACGAGAAAATGGTCTCGAAAATCGCTCACGGCATGCCGTATCAGACCGTCGGAGACCTGGTTCTCTCCTTTCCCGGGCATGAACGGGCGTCGGATTACAGGCGTGAACTCGATCTGGAACGGGCGGTCGCGACCACGCGTTACCGGGTAGGGGAGGTCACCTTCCATCGGGAGGTCTTCGCCTCATTCGCCGATCAGGTGATTTTTATCCGAATCACCGCGGACCGGCCCGGTCAATTGAATTTCGCGGTCTCCATGGACAGGCCTGCGGATTTTGATGTTTCGACAGAAGATCCAGATCGGATCGTTCTGTCCGGAACAACAGGAGACTGCGAGTCCGTCCATGGGAAAGTTCGGTTCGCCGCCGCGGCGCGGGTCCTATCTGAAAATGGAGAGAAAGATGCGGTCGAAGGGGCGGTTTTTGTCCGTCATGCGGACGCCGCTCTGATCATCGTCTCCATTGCCTCCAGCTTCATCCGGTACGATGATATCAGCGGCGATCCGCACCGGAGAGCCGAAGAGCCGCTCATCCGATCCGCGGAAAAGGATTACGCGGCCGCTCTCAACGATCATATCGAGGCATACCGGAAGTTCTACGGACGGGTCCGATTGAATCTCGGCGTGACGGATTCCGCGCGGAATCCCACCGACGTCCGCATCGAACAATTCGGCCGCGGGAACGATCCGCACCTGGCGGCCTTGGTTTTCCAGTTCGGCCGTTATCTTCTGATCAGTTCCTCTCAGCCCGGGGGACAACCCGCCACGCTGCAGGGTCTCTGGAACGACCAGCTGTTCCCGCCCTGGGACAGCAAATACACGGTCAATATCAACACGGAGATGAATTACTGGCCTGCCGAAACCACGGGGCTCCCCGAAATGGCAGAACCCCTGGTTCAGATGGTCCGCGAGCTTTCGGAAACAGGACGGCAGACGGCGAAGAGCATGTACGGCGCGGACGGATGGGTTCTCCACCACAACACCGATCTGTGGCGTATCAACGGCCCGGTGGACGGTGCGTTCTGGGGGCTGTGGCCGAGCGGCGGCGCCTGGCTGTGCCAGCACCTCTGGCAGAAATACCTGTTCAACGGGGACATGGAGTATCTGCGCTCGGTTTATCCGATCCTGAAGGGAGCGGCTGAGTTCTATCTGGGATTTCTCGTTGAGGAACCTACAAAAAAATGGCTGGTCGTCTGCCCTTCTGTTTCCCCGGAGAACGCCCCCTCCATCCACCCGCAATATTCGATCACGGCCGGAGCCACACTCGACAACCAGCTTGTTTTCGACCTCCTGACTGCGACGGCCCGCTCCGCCCGGCTGCTGAAAACCGATCCGGCATTTGTCAGGGAACTCGAATCGACTCTGCATAGACTGCCGCCCATGCAGATCGGCCGGCACGGCCAGCTGCAGGAATGGCTCGAGGACTGGGACAATCCCGACGACCATCATCGCCATGTCTCCCATCTGTACGGCGTTTATCCGGGGAATCAGATTTCGCCGTACCGGACGCCGGAACTGTTCGACGCCGGCCGAACGTCGCTGCTGCATCGCGGGGATCCCTCCACGGGCTGGTCGATGAACTGGAAAATCAACATGTGGGCCCACTTCCTGGACGGCGATCACGCGTACCGGCTCGTCAAAGAACAGATCAAACCCCTGGACCGGAGGCCCGGAGTAGGTTTCGCAGAATCAGGCGGAACCTATCCCAACCTTTTCGACGCCCATCCTCCGTTCCAGATCGACGGGAATTTCGGATTCACATCGGGCATCGCGGAGATGCTGCTGCAGAGCGACGACGGCGCCATTCACGTGCTTCCGGCCCTGCCCGGCGCGTGGCCGGAAGGAAATGTGACCGGACTCAGGGCGCGCGGCGGTTTTGAAATCGCGTCGATGGAGTGGAAAGAGGGGATGATCACCCGTTTGAACATCCGATCCACGCTCGGCGGAAACTGCCGGGTTCGTTCGCGATTCCCGTTGAAAGGGGAAGGGCGTACGCGGCTGAAAGCCGCCAAAGGGAATAATCCAAATCCCTTTTACTGGATTCCGGAGGGAAAGCCTCCTATTATTTCCAAAGCCGCCCGGATCGAACTCCGCCGCGTGCCGGAAGGGTACCTGTACGACGTTGAAACAGCGCCCGGCCGGACATATGAATTTACAAATATTTAGAACGTCCGGAAGTGTAACCGGCTCGTGAGATCACCTGACCGGCGATTGCTTCTGAAAAAAGCGGTCTGTTCCATCCGATTGAGGTGGTGATGAGGTCCATTCGCAGAAACGCCGTATTTCTGACACTGGTCATCCTGATCTCTTTCCAGTGCGGAAAAAAGAATAAAAATGAGGGGATTCTCGCGGTCATCGGAGACCGGATTATCACTCAGGATGAATTCATACGCAGGGCCGAATACACCGTCCGGCCCCCCTATTGCAGGGGGGATTCCCCCCGGGCGCGGAGCATTGTCCTGAATTCACTCGTCGCCGAGAAACTGTACGCGCTGGAGGCCGGGGAACGGAACGCGCTCTCGGAAAGTCCGGCTTTTCAGAGCATGATCCGGGGCAGAAAAGAGCAGTTCATGAGGCGGGTATTCCTGGATGAGGTTACGAAAGGAAAAACGACGCCGGAAGTTTCCGAATTCCGAAGCCGCACCAGCGTCGCAGGCCGGGAATACCGCTTGAGCTTTTTTACCGTCAGCCGGGAGAAGATCGGAGCGCTGAAGGATTGGGGGGCGATTGCGGCCCGGTCGGAATCCTTCAACGACCTGCATGAGAAAACCGGTGGATTGGGACCGCCCCCCCAAAGGATCGTTTCCTGGAAATCTTCGGAGCTTCCAGCCGTCCACAACGCTCTTTTTTCAGGGCCGCTCCGGAAGGATCAGGTGATCGGCCCCATCGACATCGGGGAGGACGGGTATCTCATGATGCGGATTCTCGACTGGTCCGACCGGCCCGCGGTCTCCGATCAGGACGTCCGGGAACGCCGGGAGTCCGTACGGCGGAAAATGGAGGAAGAGAAAAAACAGGCTGTCTGGGATGACTATGTCTTCGGGCTGATGAAGGGCCGGAAACTCGAGTTTCAGCGGGAACCGTTCGAGAAAATGACGGAACTGATGAGGACTCTGTATACGCCCGACCGGAAGGCGGGTGATCGGTTTTCCCTGGACGGATCCATGCCCGCCGAGTCGTTTTCGCGCCGGACAGCGGACTCGATTCTATCGGAAATCCGCTCGAACCGGATGGAAGGACGGCCTTTTTTCACGTTTGACGGTAGAACCTGGACCGTGTCCGATTTCCTCAAATTAACCGCCTCCCACCCCCTGGTCTTCAGGAAAAGAAGGATGCGTTCAGGCGAATTCCCCGAGCAGTTCAAGCTGGCTGTAGCGGATCTGCTGAGAGATGAGATCGTCAATCGGAAGGCCTATGACCGCGGGATGGACAGGCTTCCCGCCGTTCAGTGGGAGACGATGATGTGGAGCGACGCGTTGCTGGCCGCTTATCATCGTCACCGTATCCTGAAATCCAGGGGAGCGGCCGCCGATTCAGCAGCCGGCGCGGATCGGGATCCGGACCGACTCCTCGGCGTCTATACAGACAGTCTGTTCAAGGCCCACAGCGGTAGAATCGGAATCAACATCGGCGCGCTCGAAAGCATCCGTTTGACCCGCATCGACCTGGTCGCGCTGAACCGTGACCTGCCCTATATTGATGCGGTTCCTGCATTTCCCGCGTTCACGGCCAAATCGCGTCTGGATTACGGAAGCAGGCTTGATTTGCCTTGATCCGACGCGGTCTCCCGTGGCCGCTCCATCGGCAATAATTGATCTTTCCATAAAGCAGAGGAAGCGTATCCATGAAAAACATTCTGGTGGCTGGGGCCGGAGGCTTCATCGGAGGTCATCTGGTCAATGCTCTTAAAAAGGATCACCGCGTGCGGGCCGTGGACATCAAGCCGCTAAACCAATGGTATCAGCGTTCAGCTGACGCTGAAAACCGGGTTCTGGACCTGCGGATCCGCGAGAATTGCGTCACCGCGATGAACGGCTGCGACGAGGTCTACAACCTGGCTGCGGACATGGGCGGAATGGGGTTCATCGAGACGCATAAGGCGGCCTGCATGCTCAGCGTCCTGATCAACACCCATTTGCTCATGGCGGCCAGGGACCTTGGCGTGGCGCGTTATTTTTTCGCTTCATCCGCCTGCGTGTACAACGCCGAAAAGCAGAAAGATCCGGACAACCCCGGCCTTCGTGAAGCCGACGCCTATCCCGCGATGGCCGAGGACGGCTATGGATGGGAAAAACTCTTCAGCGAACGGATGTGCCGGCATTTCAGGGAGGATTTCGGCCTGGTCACCCGCATGGCCCGGTTCCACAACGTCTACGGTCCCTTCGGCACGTGGACCGGCGGGCGGGAAAAAGCGCCGGCCGCCATCTGCCGAAAGGTCATCGAAGCCAAGCGCGGAAGCGGGCGCGAGATCACTGTCTGGGGCGACGGGCGCCAAACCCGCAGCTTCATGTACATCGACGATGGTGTGAAGGGGATCATGGACATCATGGGGAGCGAAATCGAGGAACCGATCAACCTGGGTTCCAGCGAATTGGTCTCCATCAACGGGCTGGTCGAACTCGTGGAGAACATCGCCGGAATCCGGCTGGAACGGAAATACGATCTGGACGCTCCCAAGGGCGTCCGCGGAAGGAACAGCGACAATACGCTGATCCGGCGGTATTTGAACTGGGAACCGTCCATTTCCCTGAAGCAGGGGCTGGAGAAGACGTACGCATGGATTTTCCGGCAGATGACGGAAGGACGGGAATGAACAGGCACGGAGCGAGTGAAAAGACGGTTCTGGTCAGCGGATGCTTCGATCTGCTGCACGCGGGACATGTCGCTTTTTTCAAGGAAGCATCGGAGTACGGCCGCCTGACGGTCTCCCTGGGTACGGACGAAAACATCCTTCACCTGAAGGGCAAGGCTCCGGTTTTCACGCAGGACGAACGTCTGTTTCTGGTCCGATCGATCCGGTTCGTTCATGACGCGATCCTGGGATCCGGCAAGGGTCTGCTCGACTTCGAGCCGGATCTGAAACGTCTGAAACCGGACCGCTTCGTGGTGAATTCGGACGGGCACACGCCGGAAAAGGAACGCCTGTGCCGCGAGAACGGCGTGCAGTACATCGTCCTCGACCGCGTGCCCGAGAAGGGTCTGCCGGCCCGTTCGAGTTCCGGCCTCAAACTGGAACTCCGCCTGCCGTACCGCATCTGCCTGGCAGGCGGATGGATGGACCAGCCCTGGGTCTCCAAACTGCATCCCGGACCGGTCATCGTCGTTCAGATCCTCCCGACGGTCGTTTTTCACGAACGCTCGGGTATGGGCACCAGCTCGCGCAAGGTGGCGCTCGATCTCTGGGGCGACCGTATTCCAGACGGCGATCCGGAGCGCAACGCCAGACTGCTGTTCGGCGCCGAGAATCCGCCCGGTTCCCGGTATGTGTCCGGATCCCAGGACCATCTCGGCCTGCTGCTTCCCGGCATCAATCGTCTCGAATACGACGGCGGATATTGGCCGGCGCGCATCGACTCGATCACGGATCCGGAATCCGCCCGATGGCTGGAAAGCGTTTTGCGCCTGATTCCCGTCGGATCACGGCCGCAACAATACGATCCTCTTCAGGATCGCAATGTTACCGAGGAAGGCGTGCGGATGCTGGCGGAATCCGCGGAACGTTGCTGGTCCGGCATCCGCGACCGGAATGTCGTCCAGTTGGGTCGGTCATTGTCACTGAACCTGGAGGCTTGGAAGTCGCTTTTACCCCGTGCAGTCCCGGAGGAGCAGGAGAAAAAACTCCAGGCGTATGCCCGTTATCCGGGCGCGATTTTCTCAGGGAGCGGGGGAGGATACATCATTCTGGTCTCCGAGGAAGAGGTTTCGGGCGGACTGCGTGTCCGTATTCGAGTCTGACGCGCATTTCAGCGCAAAATGATGCGGTCCGGTTCGAAATATGAAAATAGAGAGTATCACATTTCCGCCGCCGGAAACTTAGAGGAACGAGCGTCGTGCTGATGGAGGAAAATGTCCGAAGAACCTATGCGGTTACTGATAATTAGTTGATATTAAATAAATTAGGTAATTAGCCACAATTGATCCGTATTATATAAAACTTCTTGCATCCCCAGCATTTTTTCCTTAAATTTCATAGCTTTATTGGCAAATTATGTTCGAAGATATTGTCCGTAAATTCGACGGTGTCCTGAAAAAAATCAGGGCCACCGGCAAGCTCTCGGAGCAGAACATCGAAGAATCCTGCCGTGAGATCAGGCGTGTTCTGCTCGAAGCGGATGTTCATTACAAGGTCGCGGCTGAGTTCATCGCGTCCGTCAAGGCCAAAGCAATCGGCCGCGAAGTGACAACCGGCATTCAGCCCGGCCAGATGCTCGTCAAGATCGTGTATGACGAACTGGTCGCTTTGCTCGGAACTGCGCATGTTCCGGTGCGTCTCGACGGCCCATTGCCGGCTGTGGTTCTGGTGGTCGGCCTGCAGGGATCCGGCAAGACCACATTCTGCGCAAAACTGGGCCGTCACCTGGCAAAGCGTAACCGGATGGCCCTGCTCGCGGCGGCTGACATTCACAGGCCCGCGGCCGCGGAACAGCTCAAACGGCTGGGAGAGGACGCAGGACTGCCGGTATACGCACCCACCGGCCTTTCAGCGGACCGCATTGCGGCGGGCGCTGTGGCTGAGGCTCGGAAGCGGAGTCTCGATACGGTCATCGTAGACACCGCCGGACGTCTGCACGTCGATGCGGTCATGATGGACGAAATCGCGGCCGTCAAAGCCGCGGTGAAACCCTCGGAAATCCTGTTCGTCGCGGATGGGATGACGGGGCAGGATGCCGTGAAATCCGCGCAAGCTTTTGCCGAAAAGCCAGGATTCGACGGCATCGTTTTGACCAAGATGGACGGCGACGGCCGCGGCGGTGCCGCGCTGTCGATCCGCGCGGTCACCGGAAAGCCCGTGAAATTCCTGTCCACGGGAGAGAAAACCGACGCCCTCGAGGCTTTCCATCCCGACCGTCTCGCCTCGCGCATACTGGGGATGGGTGATATCGTCTCCCTGGTGGAGCGGGCCCAGGAAAATGTCGATCGGGAGCAGGCGGAGAAACTCGCGAAAAGGCTGGTCGGCAGCGGGTTTACGCTGGAGGATTTTTACGACCAGCTCCGGCAGGTGAGGAAGATGGGGCCCCTGTCACAGCTGATGGACCTGGTGCCCGGAATGCGAGGCCGCGTGCCGGTGAACGCCGCTCCGGACGAGAAATCCCTGGTCCGAATCGAGGCGATCATTCAGTCCATGACCGTCGAAGAACGCCGGAAGCCGCATTTGATCGACGGCAGTCGGCGCAAGCGTATCGCCTCGGGAAGCGGCACCCGCGTGCAGGACGTGAACCAGCTCCTGCGGGATTTCCAGACGATGCAGACCATGATGAAGCGAATGGGAAAGTTCAGGGGAAAGGGACTCGCCGGAATGCCCGGAAGGATCCCGTTCGGCTGAGCGATCCGGAACGCCGGAACCCTGATTATAGAAAAGGCAGTCTCACACCAACAGGAGGTACTGTTTGTCAGTCAAAATCCGTTTGACACGGTTCGGCCGCAAGAAGCGTCCGTTTTACCGGATCGTGGTGACCGATACGCGCTCCCCGCGCGATGGGCGTTACCTCGAGTGTCTCGGTACGTATGAAGCGCTCACGAACCCCTCCGCAGTGAAGGTGGAGGAATCGCGCGTGAATTACTGGCTCGACATGGGCGCGGTTCCCTCGGACACCGTCCGGAGCCTGCTGAAGCACAAAGGCATCCTGGTGCGTCGCAACCTGAAAAAACGCGGATTCGAGGAAGCCGGGATCGAAGAGGAAGTGAAGAAGTGGGAAGCCTTACAGGCTGACCGCTCCAGACGCGCGGGAGAGAAAACCCGCGTTTCCAAGAAAGCCAGGGAGAAGGCGGCGAAAGCAGCCGAAGCGAAACCCGAAGCGGCCGTACCGGCCGCGGCGCCCGCTGAATCCCAGGCTTCCGCTCCGGCCGCCTGAACGGTCCCCGGCCGCCAGCAGGTCCCTGTCCGCACGTTTCACGCTGAACCGACGTCATCGGAATGAATGCCTTCTTCTGGAGACGATATCGGAATCGAGTGGAACCTGACACGAGGAGGGAATGCGGCCATGAAGGAGTTCGTCGAGTTCATCGCCAGGCATCTGGTCGACCACCCGGAAGCCGTCATGGTCACGGAGGTCGACGGAGAGAAAATCACGGTGTTTGAACTCCGCGTCGGAGACGGAGACCTTGGAAAGGTGATCGGACGGAAAGGTCAGACTGCGAAATCGATAAGGACCCTCCTGACGGCGGCCTCGGCCAAACGCGGCAAAAGGGCGCTTCTGGAAATTCTGGAATAGCCGGGTCGCAGGGCCCGGATCCGGATGGAAAAGGGGATGCTTCGACCGTTTCGGTCGGACGCATCAGCGCCGCACACGGCCTTCGGGGCGAACTCAAGGCTTTCCCGCTAACCCACGATCCGGAACGGTTCAAGACGCTCCGGACGGTGTGGCTGGCGGATGGGGACGAGGAACCGGGGGCATGGTTTGCAGTCGAGAGCGTGCGGATGTCCGGCGCCTTTGCCCTGATCAAGCTGAAAGGCATCGACGACCGGACCGCGGCCGAATCCGTGACCGGGCGCTGGATTCGGATCCGGCGATCGCAATGCCGGTCGCTTCCGGCCGGCTCGTATTACCTTTTCGATTTGATCGGATTGAAGGCCGTGACCGAGGCCGGAGAAACGGTCGGAACGGTGCGCGAAGTTCTGAAGGCCCCGGGACAGGACATTCTGGTGATCGACCGGGAAGGGGAGGATGTCCTGGTGCCGATGGTGAAGGAATGGATCCGATCGGTCGATCCCCCGGCGGGAATCGTGACGGTCACCACCATCGAAGGACTGATCTGACCGCATGCGCATCGATGTCATCACCCCGTTTCCCGGCATGTTCGATGCCATTTTCGCGGAGAGCATGCTCCGCCAGGCCAGCCTGAAGGAACGGGTCCAGTACCATATCTGGGACCTGAGGGATTACGCGGAGGACCGGCACCGCACGGTAGACGATTACCCGTACGGGGGCGGGGCGGGCATGATTCTGAAGCCCGAGCCGATTTTCCGATGCGTCGAGGCCATCCGGCGGGACAGCCCCGGGGCGGACTTGCGCATCCTGCTGATGTCGCCCCAGGGAGAAACTTTCAGTCAGTCAAAAGCCGCGTCCCTGGCGGCCGAACCGCAGCTCGTCTTTTTATGCGGCCATTACCGCGGCGTTGATGAACGGGTCATCGAGTCGCTCGTCGACGAAGAGATCTCGATCGGCGATTACATCCTATCGGGCGGGGAACTGGCCGCGGCAGTGATCATCGACTCGGTGGTCCGGCTGCAGCCCGGCGTACTCGGCAACAGCGACTCAGCCGACGGAGATTCGTTTGTCAGCGGCAGGCTGGACCATCCTCATTATACGCGGCCCGAGGAATTCCGCGGGTTGAAAGTCCCGGACATTCTGCTTTCCGGGCACCACGCCCGGATCGAGGCCTGGCGGGAGGAGCAGGCGCTCCGTCGGACGGCCGAACGGCGTCCGGATCTGCTGAAGCGGGATCCGGACGGCAACGCCGCGGAACCCGGCTTGAATGACGGGGACGGAACGCAGGTTTGATTAAATACGAATGAACAATCGATCGATATCCAAGGAGGATTGTTAAAATGGACATGCTGGAACTGGTGGGCGCGGAGCAGGTCAAGGCGGATGTCCCCGAATTCAACCCGGGCGACGACGTCGCCGTCCACTTCAAGGTGGTCGAAGGAGACAAGCAGCGCATCCAGATTTTCCGCGGCTTGTGCATCCAGAAGCGCGGCGGCGGCATCAACAAAACCTTCACGGTCCGGAAAATATCCGGCGGCGTTGGCGTGGAGCGTATTTTCCCGCTGTACTCGCCGCTGATCCAGAAAATCGAACGCACGCGCAAGGGTCGCATCCGCCGCGCCAAGCTGTTCTACCTGCGCCAGCTCAAAGGCAAGGCGGCCAAGATCGAGGAGCAGATCGAGTCCTGACCGTCTCCGCCCGATTCCGCTTCACCCAGGCTTTGACGCACGGTTTCCGCGTGTCCAAGCCTTTTTCATTTCCGCCGGCGTCTTTCCGCCGGGCGGCCGGAGGTCCGAGGAATGACCGGCATGCCCCGAAATCTGGATGAACGCATCCGAAATCTTCCGGCCGCGCCGGGCGTGTACCTCTTCAAGGACGCGAAGGGGCAGATCCTGTACGTCGGCAAGGCCAAGGCTCTGCGGAACCGGGTGCGCTCGCACTTCCGCGTCCCGGATCAACCCGGTGACCCCAAGCATGCGGTTCTCATGTCCAAGGTCGTCGATTTCGAGTTCATCCACACGGATTCGGAGATCGAGGCGCTGATCCTCGAGGCCAATTTCATCAAGCGTCACCGGCCGCGCTACAATGTGAACCTGAAGGACGACAAGAGCTATCCGTATATCCGCGTCACGCGTGAGCCGTACCCCCGCGTGACCGTGGTTCGGAGGCCCGACCGGGACAACGCCCTCGTTTTCGGCCCCTACACCGACGTTGGATCGATGCGCCAGCTCCTGTCCGCCATACGCCGCATCTTTCCGATCCGCACCTGCGGCCTCGCGATCACTGAAGAAACGATCCGTCTGAAAAAACACAGGATCTGCCTGCAGTTCCATCTCGGCCGCTGCGGCGGGCCCTGCGAGGGGCGCGTCCCGGAGGCCGAATACGGGAAGATCATCGAACGGACGGTGGCATTCATCGAGGGACGGAACCGGCAGCTCGTGGCGGAGCTGGAGCGGCGGATGCGGGAACTGGCGGACAACCGCGCATTCGAGCAGGCCGCCCTACTTCGGGACCAGATCCGCGCAGTTCTGCATTTCCAGTCCAGGCAGAAAGTGGCCGGCGATCCGGAGGCCGAACGGGATTTGGTGGCATCGGCGGGGGACGGTGACGGCGCCTGCGGCCTGGTGTTCGATGTGCGGGACGGCAAGATCGTCAACCGGAGGCAGTTCGGCCTTGAGCATGCGGAGGCGACGCCCGAACCGGAAATCCTCTCCGCCTTCCTCAAGCAGTATTACCTGCGGGCCGATTTTATCCCCTCGGAGATTCACGTCCCCTTCAGCATCGACGACCGGGAAGAAGTCGAGGAATGGCTTTCCGGACGGAAAGGATCGGCCGTCCGTCTGATGGTCCCGACCGACGGCAAGCCGGCGGAGCTCATGGCCATGGTCCGGCAGAACGCGCGGCTTTTGCTCGAGGAACTCCGTTTGCAGAAATCGCAGTCCGGCGACTGGGTGGCGCCGTCTGTTGCCGCGCTTCAGCGTGACCTCGGTCTTGAGCGGACACCGATGCGCATCGAGGCCTTCGACATCTCGAATCTGGCGGGGAAAGACACTGTGGCCTCCATGGTCGTGTTCGAGAACGGCCGGCCGTTGAAAAGCGGATACCGGAAATTCCGGATCCGAAGCGTGCAAGGCATCGACGATTTTGCGGCCATGTCCGAAGCGGTGTCGCGTCGCGTAGCGCGGCTGTTACGTGAGGAACAGCCGTTGCCCGACCTGATTCTGGTCGACGGCGGGAAAGGCCAGCTCTCCGCGGCGTGCGAGGCGCTCCGGGCATGCGGGGCCGGGGATCAGCCGGTGATCGGCCTCGCCAAGCGGCTCGAGGAGATTTTCCGACCCGGCCTGTCCGAACCCCAGACGCTTCCGCGCGCTTCCGCTTCTCTCCGTCTGCTCCAGCGCGTACGCGACGAAGCCCACCGATTCGCAGTGACTTTTCACCGGTCTGTGCGGGCCAAACGCGCCGTGCGTTCATCCCTCGACGATGTCCCGGGTGTTGGCCCGGCCCGCCGAAGGGCACTGCTCCTCCGTTTCGGTTCCGTGGAATCCGTCCGGCGGGCATCGGTCGACGAAATCACGGCCGTACCCGGAATGACCCGGCCGGCCGCGGTGAAAGTTAAAGAGGCACTGTCCGGCTGTGTTCCGGGCCCCACGGAAGAAGCAACGTCTCCGCCTGAAAACAAGACCGGCTTGACGGAACCCTGAACACGCCTTGCGGAATAAAAAAAAAGGAAAACGGCAACCGTACCGTGAACAGCGGTTTTCCTGACTGAGGCCGCCGTTTTTTTTATGCCGCGGCGATTGAACCTCCCCGCCGTCCCGCGAAGCGGGAAATGCGAGCGCTGACAAATTGAGGCATGCCATTTGCTTGTTTCATAGTGTTTTACAGGCGGTCCGCATTACCAGACCGCGTTTTGCATCGTTTCTGACCATCGGAAAGCGGACTTCGGCCAGTGAGAAATGTACTGTCCTGGGGCATTATTTTCGTATTGCTGCTCGGCGCCGGGGCGTCCCATTCGCAGAAGGTTCTCAGGCGTGTGCGCCAATACGTGCTGATCGACATGAACGCCTCATCCGGACTGGCCGTGGGCGGCGAAGTCGACATATACCGCAAGAATGAACTGGGTTTTTTCAGCCAGGTCGGACGCGTCCGCGTCGTACGGTACCAGGCCGAAAAATGCGCGGCTGAAATTGTCAGCGAGAGCATCGATCTGAAAATTTCGACCGGAGATTTCGCGGACATCCCGCAAATGCCGGAAACGCCCATGCCCGAACCGTCGGAAAGCCGGCCGGGAGAAATGGAGGCTTGGGCGGCGGGTGAAACGCCGGACAAAGCGGCCGAAGGCCTGGAACCCGCGGACCTGGACAGCCCGCCTGCGGCTGATTCCCGTTCTACGGACGCCGCGACCGCCGTTTACCCGGTTCTCCGAATCAGGGGAAACCTCGTGCTGATAGACGCTTCGGATTCGTCCGGGCTTTCAGTCGGGGACGAAGTGACGGTCTGGAGGCGGAAAAGCGACGGCGGCGATTGGGATGTCGGCCGGGTTCGGATCCGTAAATTCCATGCGGGTCAATGCGCGGCCGAGATCCTGTCCGAGTCACTCGGCGACCGGATCAGCAAGAGCGATTTCGTGCGCGGCGAGATCGTTCCGGAAATGCCGGGACTCGGCGATTGGACAATCGAGACCGCGCCTTCAGGCCCGAAACCGCTCCTGCGGAAAATGGCGATCGCATCCGCCGGAGCCGGGATTGCGTCCGTCGCGATCGGCGTCATGCAATTCCGTTTCGCCGACCAGGCGGAGGACGATTACCGCCGCGCCTCGGTTCAGACGGACGCCGACCGATTTCACCGGAGGTCGGTCCGACTGAACCGTTCCGCAGGATTGTGGACGGGCGCGGGCGCGGCCCTCATCCTCACGGGTGTCGCGGAGTGGGTGTTCGGGAAGCCCTCAAACCCATCAGCGTCCGGCACATCCTTCTCCCTGACTCCGTCTGCCGGAACCCGCGCCGCGGGGCTCAGTCTGAACCTGCATTTCTGATCCGGACTTTTTCAACGCTTCCTTTTTATCGTTTTATCCCTCAGAGGACGGATCGGCGAAATCGGCGGCGTTTTCACATTGTTTTCGGAACTGATTTTTCGTACATTTTCCCAACCCGGTCCCGGCCGGTCCTATCCATGATCCGAATAGGAGGAATTTCGTGCAACGCTGCAGTTCATGCATCCTTCCGGAAACGTATCCGGGAATCGAATACAACGAGCAGGGGACATGCTGTTTCTGCGCTTCCCACCGGAAGAAGCAGTTCTTGGGCCGGGAGGCGCTTGATGCGGTAATCGAGAAACAGAAAGCGAAGCATCAGCCGTACGATGCGATCGTGGGGATCAGCGGTGGGCGGGACAGCGCTTATGTTCTGCACCAGCTGGTCCGTGTCCATAAGATGAAAGTGCTGGCGTATTTCATCGACAACGGGCTCGTTCCGGAAACCGCGGTTTTAAACATGAAAAACATGACCGAGGCCATGGGGGTCGATTTTCACGTCGATCGGGGCGGATCGCTTCTGAAATGCCTGAAGCACAATTTTGAAGCATGGACGGAAAAACCGTCCCTCGGTTTCATCATGCTGACCTGCACGATATGCAACGGGAATATCGAGATCGGCCTCCGCAAAACGGCGAAAAAAAAGGGAATTTCGCTGATCGTCACCGGAGCCGGGGGCGTGGAGGAAGCCCATTTCAAGTATGCACTGGCCGGTGCCGGGTCCCGCCGGGATCGGCGGAATCCGCTGGGTCTGGTCGGCAATCTGGTGCGGGATCTCGCGGTCAATCCCCGCTATTTTAAAAGTCCGCCGTGCATGACAGCGGAAGGCCGGGCCTTCCTGTATCAGTACCTGCCGTTCCCGGTTATGCAGAAGCTTTTCTATTCCGACCAGATCAAGGTGGATTACCTGGACTATGTCGGATTCGACGAGGCGGAAATACATCGGATCATCGAGACGGAACTGGGGTGGCGAAAACCGGAAAATGTCTCATCCCCGTGGCGGTTCGACTGCAAGCTGGCTTTCCTGAAGCATTGGATATTCATGGAGCTGTTCGATTTCTCCGAAAAGGACGACCTGTTCAGCAGTATGATACGCGAGGGACTCATGACCCGCGAGCAGGCGCTGCAACGGATCCGGACGGAGAATACGGTTCAATTTGAACTGGTCACGGAGATGTGCCGGGAGACCGGGCTGGATTTCGGAAAGATACAGGACGCCACACGGCGGCTGAAAGATGAACTCAGGAGCCGGGGGCAGGCGGTTTCAGCCTGAACTACCGGACTTCCGGAGGCGTGGTCCATGATCGAACAAAAAATCAAGAGCCGGGACGAACTCGTCCGGGTCTGCGAATCCCTCCGGTCGCGGGGTAAAACAGTCAGCTTCACATCCGGCGCGTTCGACCTGCTGCACGCGGGGCACGCCGATTACCTCGAGAAGGCGAAAGCGCTGTGCGACGTTTTGGTCGTGGGCGTGAATTCAGATCGTTCCGTGCGCGAGTACAAGGGACCGGACCGGCCGGTTATTCCTGAATCACAAAGGCTCAAGCTCGTAGCCGCCCTCGAATCCGTCGATTACGTTTTTCTCTTCGACGAGCGGAGGAACCGGGCCAACCTGGAAGCCCTGAAACCCCGGTTTTACATCAAGGCCGGCGACTACAGTCCGGAAAAACTCACTTCGTCCGATGTGCTGGACTCCTTCGGGGGAGAGATCCGTCTCATTCCGGTCACCGAGGAAGTGTCCTCCTCGGACGTGATCGGCCGCATTCTCGCGTCCGGCGGCCGGCCGCCTGAAACGATCGTGGAGCGGGAGGGCGCCTCGCACATCGAGCACCGACCCGCGAAACGGTCGCCCGCGGTTTTCCTGGACCGGGACGGGACCGTCATCGAAGAGGCCGAGTATCTGCACGAACCGGAGCGGATCCGCGTACTGCCGAACGCCCTGGAGGGGATGAAACGGTTCCAGGACATGGGCTATCGCATTGTACTGATTACGAACCAGCCGGGGATCGGAATAGGCTATTATTCGAAAGAGGATTTCTACCGGGTGAACCGGGCCCTGTTCAAGCAGGTGTCCGCAGCGGGTATCCTGGTCGACAAGGTCTATTTCTGCCCCCATAGCAAATCCGAGAAATGCGATTGCCGGAAACCCGGACAGGCTCTGATTCGCCGGGCAGCGGAGGATCTGAATCTGGATCTGACGCGGAGCGTGATGATCGGCGACAAGACATCCGACATCGAGACCGGGAGGCGGGCGGGGATGAAAACCGTTATTGTCCGCACGGGATTCGGCGGAAAGGACGGCGAGTACGACATTAAACCGGACTGGATCGCCGGAGATCTGCTTGATGCTGCGGAGCAGGTGTTGCATTCGGAAAGAAAAACCGTTCAACAGTGACGACGCAAAAATCGGTCTGCAGAGAGGGAACCTTCTTTTAACGCCCTGCCCTGATCGGCCTTCCGTATTTTTTTCCCATTATCATTAATTTTCGGCGGCACTCACCCGCAGGTTTGTCCGGGCCGTCCGGGTCAGGAACGGGCCGGCCGATGGTCGGTCTGTGGCCGGAGCGCACTCTCTCCCCCCGGCAGATGGATGCGGCTCGGGTTGCGGACGAAGACCGCCATCACGGCCGCGGAAACGACACCGAGCGCCCCGGACACGAAAAAAATCGGGCCGTACCCGTGCCGCTGGCTGATCAGGCCGCCGAGCAGGGTGCCGAACAGGGCGGCTCCGTTCAGCACGAAGGTGCTGAAAAATGCCTGAGCCGAGAAACGGATCGCCGGCGAAGCCTCGGCGTCCATGAAAATCGCCGCGCCCACGTACACGAAAGTGAGCGTGATGATGTGGAAGCACTGGAAGGGCAGGAGCATCCACCAGTCATGGACGAAGGCGAAGGGCATCCATCGGAACAGCACGAAAAAGGTTCCCAGCACGAGAACGTTCTTCAGTCCAACGCGGCGGATGATGACCGGCATGAAAGCCATGGTGATCATTTCCATGCCCGTGGCCGTCGCCCAGATCCATCCCGTCTGGGCGTTGTTCGCTCCAAGCGATTTGGCGTATACGCTGAGAAAAACGTACGCCATCTGGTTCGCCGTCTCGGATACGAGAACCGCCAGGATGAAAAACAGCACGTTCCGCCTGCGGAGAAAAGCGAACAGGGGCAGCCAGTCGCCGGATTGCCGCGCTTCACGGCGGCGGGAGGGAACCTTTCGAATGAAACCCGCCGAAACCAGCATGCCCAGCGAAAACAGTAGAAAGAGCCAGCGCAGGCCGAGCCTGTCGTACAGGGGCCCGGAGAGAATGACGGCCGCGAAAAATCCGAGCGACGCGAAGATGCGGAAGCTCCCGAAATGATTCCGTCGGGACGCGCCCAGATAATCGAAGGTGATCGTGTCACTCATCGAGTTGAACGGCATGAAGAAAAACGCGGAAATGGCCATGAACAGGAGTACGGCGGAAAAACGATGTCCCGCCAGGACGAGGGGGAAGCAGAGGGCGGACAACACGCTCGCTGTCGCGGCCAGGCGCGTCCGGCTCCTCGCGGAATCGGCCCGCCAGCTCCAGAACGGCTGACCCAGAAGCGCCATGGCCGGCCGCACCATGAGGATGAGGGCCAGTTCCCGGTTGTCGAATCCGAGGCGTTCCTTGAGAAAAACGGGCAGAAAGGGAGTCGATGCGCCCAGGGCGAAAATTCCGAAAAAGTAGGCGTTTCGGATCGCGGATTTATAGGTCAAGCCGGCTCTTCCGATCATGCGTCAACGATGATGCAACGCTAAAATAACGCAAAATCCCGCCGGTTTCAAGAGAAATTTTCAGCGGGTCGCGAGTATCCGCGACCGCTCGAGCCGGACTTTCCTTTTTTTATCCAGCCAGACGCGGCAGTACAAGCCCCGCGAATCGGAGGACCATAAAAAATCCGGCCATATCGGTGAGCGTGGTCAGAATCGGTCCGGAGGCAAGTGCCGGGTCCATCCGGAACCGCCGGAGGAGGAGCGGCAGAACGCCGCCGAGGCAGACCGACAGCATGGTGTTCAACGCAAGGGCGGACCCGACGACGAGTCCCAGACAGGCGTTCCCCTTCCACAGGAAAGCCGCAAGCGCTACCAGGCCTCCCAGCACGGTTCCGTTAACCGCGCCTAGTCCGATTTCCTTGCCGAGGACCCTTGCCACCTCGCGGGGACGGATCAGGCCGAGGCTGAGCTCACGGATGCTCACGGCCACGGCCTGATTTCCGGAACAGCCGCTCATGTCCGAAATGATCGGCAGAAAAACTGCGAGCACGACCGCGGCGGACAGGATGTCCTGGTTCGCCGCAATGACGCTGGCGGCGAGAATATTGAGGAGCACGTTGATGCCCAGCCAGGAGAGCCTCCGGCCTGCGCGGCGCCGGAACGGCATGCCCCGGAATTCCTCGCCCCCGAGAATGCCGCTCATCTTGAGGAACTGGCGCTGGGAGTCGTCGCCGAGCGCCTCGAAGGCGCTTTGCCGCGTCACGACGCCGAGTATCCGGCGCCGGCGGTCGACCACGGGGAGCCCCATGAATCCCCGTTCACGGAAAAGCGGAATCAGCCCTTCCATGGGTTCGTCGGTTCGGACGAGGACGGTTTCCCGGAGCATCAGATCGGACAGGACCGACTGTTCCGGAGCGAGCAGCAGGTCGCGGAGACGAAGGATGCCGGCCAGCCTCCCGAGATGGTCGCGCACGTACACGTATTGCACATCGAAGCGTGCGTATCGCGCATGGTTCCGGCGGAGCGTCCGGATGGTCCGACGCACCGTCCAGTATTGCGGAAACGCCACAAAATCGCTGGTCATGAGACCGCCGGCCGTGGCGTCGGGATAGGCCATCAGCCTGCGTGTCTGGGCGGCCTTCCACAGGGGCAGTTTCCTGAGGATCGCCCTGGCCCTGCGGTTCGGTATATCGCCGAGTACATCGGCCCGCTCGTCGTCCGCTAGCCGCTCGACGATCGACGCAGCGTGGGACGTGTCAAGATCCTCGATGACGTCCGCCGCCTGTTCATCCGTCAGGTCGCGGATCACATCGGCCGCCTGGCCGGGTTCGAGGATTCGGAACAGCCGTTCCCGCTCCTCATCGTCGAGACGGGCGACCAGCAAGGCCGTCTCCGCGGGCTTCAGGCGGTTCAGGTGCGTTTCGAGATCCGCCCGGTTTCCCCGGAGCAGTAGGGCGGCGAAACCGCCTTCCGGTGCGGGGACCGGTCCGTGCAGTCGGCTTCCCGCCCGCATGACGGCCGGCGGCTTGGCGTCCCGAACGGTGCTGTTCCGTTTCTTCATTTGCGCCTCGTGCCGCGACGCGGAACGGGACTCCGGTTTTCAACGAGCGGCCGCCCCAGAACGGCCACGGAAACGACGGCCATGGCCCCCAGCGTCACGAAGACGGTCGTGAATCCGATTACCACAATCGTCTTCGCCACGTTCAATTCGACTAGGGCAATGGCCGAGAAGAAGAGTATCAACACCGCATGGACGACTCGGGCGACCAGCGTCGCCTTTGGCACCTCTTCCCTCTGGAGCGCTCTCTGGACGCGGCGGGAGGCGGCCGCCGCGATCAGCCATCCGGCGAAGAAGGCCAGAAGCGCGATCGCGAGCTTCGGAAGATAAAAAATTCCCTGCTCCAGAATCTGGGAGAGCATATGGAGCCGCCACAGCCGGAACGCGCTGTCCAGGAAGAAAATGAACACCACCAGGAACATCAGGTTCCCGGCGAAGACGTACAGGCCGTAGCGGACGTCCGCCTTGGTGAAGTCCTGGCCCCATCGATACCGCGTGAGATTCCTTTCGAGCCGGAGCGCCCAGCCCAGGCGGATCGTCAGGCGCTTGAAGAACCAGGCGATCAGGCTCCCGGTGAGAACGACCGCCAGTCCGGATATGATGTTCGGGAGGAAATCGATCACGCTTCGGAACAGGGTGCTGAATGTCTCATTCGATGCGGATTCCATGCATCACTCCTTTTCTGCGTACGGCCGCAATACGCTCCGCCAGAACGGTTGACGATCCTCGAATTCCTTGATCCAGAGCACCGGGCAGCCCACCTGCTCGGTGATGTCCTGCGCGAGCGACCGGCCGAGCAGCAGCCGCCAGAATCCGCCTGAATGCGCGCCGAGGACCAGCAGATCCATGTGCCGCGCATGCTGCTGAACCGCTTTCACGACGTCCCAGGCCTCAACCGTGACGAGATTCGCGCTGAGCCGGTTATCACGGACGGCCCGCTGAACCGCCGCGGTTTTTTCCCGCCGATCCGAGGGAGCCAGATCCGGCGGAAGGACGGCCAGCAGGTGAAGCCTGCATCCGAAATGGTCGATCAGCGCGGGTGCGATTTCCGCGGCGAGCGTCGTGTGGATATCGCCGCTGAAGGGGAGGAGGACGTTCCGGACGGGCGAACCGCCGAGGCTGCCATGCAGCACCGCCACCTCGCTCGGGGCTTCGTGAAGCACGGTATCGACCAGTGAGGAAAAAATGTCGTCCAGAAACGTGGGGTGCTGATCGCGGCCCAGAAGGATGAAGTTGCAGTCCTCCTCCAGGGCCGTATCGACGATTCCGCGGGAGACACGGTGCGACAATTCAACGACCGAACGGGACCGGATGCCGTAGCGGCCGGCGGTTCTCTCCATTTCCGCCAGCATCGGGTCCACGTACTCCGGAATCTCGGCGGTCTCCAGAAGCCGGCTTCCCCCGGCAGCCTCCACCACGTGCAGAAAGACGATGGATGCCTGGTGGCGCTCGGCCACCGCGACAGCGATTCGGACCAGCCCGGCGGCCCGCTTCGGATTGTCCACGCACACAAGAATGACGTACTGTTTCCGACTCAACCGGTCGATCGCCCGGACCTTCCGCGCATACTCGACCTCGCGCTTCCGGGCATATCCCCCGTACACGCCGAGGCCGGTGACGAACCAGACACCGGTGATGGCCCAGGCAGTCGGGCTGTAGTTGACCATGTACACGGCCAGAAAGAGAAGCGCCGCGATTCCGGCCCAGGAAAGCCAGGGAAACAGGGGAGTGGAGAATCCGCGGTCCAGGTCCGGTCTCTTCTTCCGGAGACGGATCATGGCCAGGTTGACCTGGAGAAATAAAAGGAGAAACATGATGTCCGCCGCGCTGGCCACGTCCTCGATCGGCAGGGACACCGCCATGCCCACGATGATGATCAGGGACAGAAGGATGGACCAGTGCGGGGTGTTGCGCCGGGGATGCACCGATCCCAGAAAGGATGGGAAATTCCGGTCCCGGCCCATGGCGAAGGCGACCCGTGAAGAGGAGAAGATCGTGGCATTGAGGGCGGACACGGTGGAGATCAGGCCGCCCACGAGAATGAAAACACCGCCTCCCCGAAAGAATCCGCGCGCCACCTCCACGAGGGCGGTTTCGCGGTGTCGGGCCAGGAAATCCCAGGCTGTGATCCCGTCCGGTATCACGGAGGCGAGGGCGACAACCGCCACGAGGAGGTAGATCGGCACGACGATCAGGAGGGAGAGAAAGACCGCACGGGGGATGTTCCGTCGGGGATCCTTGATTTCCTCCGAACACTGTGCGATGACCTCGTACCCCTGGAACGCGATGAATGTCAGTCCCATCGCCTTAAGCACGCCGCTGAAGCCGTGGGCGAAGAACGGGGAAAAGGCCTCCATCACGCCTTGCCGGCCCCACGCCAGCTTGAAGCCGAATCCCACGAACACGGCCAGAATGGCGATTTTGGCCATGGTGACGAGGCTGCCGATCTTGCCGGTTTCGGATGCGCCGCGGTAATTGACGTATCCGAATACCGCGGCGACTGCCACGGCCAGCAGCTTCTGGGGTGACAGCGTCCCCCAGTGGGGGAGCGACCAGCCCATTTCACGGACCACGAATTCGAAATAGGCTCCGAATCCCAGGGCGTAGAGGCTGCATGCCACGGCGTGGGCGAACCAGCTCATCCACCCGGAGATGAATCCGTTCCATTTCGGAAGCGCCTCCTTGACCCAGAGGTATCCGCCGCCCGCGTCATGGTAGCAGGAACCCAGCTCGGCATAGGCCATGGCGGTGAGGAGCGCCACCAGGCCGTTGAGAAGGAAGGCCAGAATCAGCGACGGGCCCGCCACGCCGGCCGCGATCCCCGTCAGCACGAAAATGCCGGCTCCAATCATCGCGCCCACGCCGATCAGCGTGACGTCCATGAGGTCCATCTCGCGGGCCAGGCGGATTTCCAGATTCCGTTTTTTCATCAGTTCCCTCCGGCAGGAAAATGCATGGGAGGACCGTTTTCGGAAACTCGGAGAGCGGAGGTGGTGATGTATCCATTCCCTGGAAGGAGCGGTGTTGTTTCAAGCCGCTCTTTCCAATTGTTTCTTCTCTCCGGATGTCTTATATTTCTACCTCGAAGCGTGGCGGTTTACGCCCAAACCTCCATGCGGCACCGGTCCTGGAGCGGAATGATAAAGGCAGGAGCCATGAACCACAATATCGTACTGGCGCTGTCCAGTCTCCTCGTGCTCGGCGTCGCAGGTCAGTGGATCGCCTGGAGGCTTCGAATCCCTTCGATCGTGGTCCTGCTGGTCATCGGATTCCTGGCCGGTCCCGTCCTGGGCCTGCTCCGTCCCGATGAGCTCCTGGGCGACGGACTTTTCGCGATAGTCTCCATCTCGGTGGCCATCATCCTCTTCGAGGGGGGACTGGGTCTGAACGCCCGCCAAATCCGCCTGGTCCGCCCCGTGCTGCTGAAACTGCTCAGCATCGGCGTTCTGGTGAACGGGGGCCTCTGCGCGCTGGCGGCGAGATGGATCCTCGGCTGGAACTGGCCCCTGTCCGTTCTTTTCGGGTCCATTCTCATCGTCACGGGTCCGACGGTGATCACTCCCCTCGTGCGGCAGCTTCGCCTGCAGGGGCAGGTCGGCTCCCTGCTCAAATGGGAGGGCATCATGTCGGATCCCATGGGCGCCGTGCTGGCGGTGCTGGTGTTTCACGCGATCCGCATTGAAACCATGACGGTGGATGTCGGGGAAGTCGCCCGGGGCCTTCTGATGACCACCGTGGTCGGCGCGGCGTTCGGGGCCGTGGCGGCCGGTCTCCTGATCCTGTCCCTGAAGCGGTACTGGATTCCGGACAGCCTGCAGCACGCGGCCGTGCTCATGGCGGTGATCACCGTGTTCGCCGGGGCGAACCAGTTGCAGAAGGAATCCGGACTGATCGCCGTCACCATCATGGGTGTCATCATGGCCAACCAGCGGCTGGTCCCGATCCGGAGGCTTCTGGAATTCAAGGAGACCGTGGGAACACTGCTGGTCGGCATCCTTTTCGTGCTCCTCACCTCCAGGCTGAAATTGTCCGACCTTTCGATCATCGGCGGCCGGGGATGGCTTTTCCTGGCCGTGATCGTTGTCGTGGCGCGGCCGGCCGCGGTCCTGTTGTCCACGCTCGGCTCCCGGCTCAAACTGCAGAGGCGGTTGTTCATCGCGGGCATGGCGCCCAGGGGAATCGTGGCGGCGGCCGTTCTCTCCATCTTTTCGATCTCGCTCGCGAGACTGAATTACCCGCAGGCGGAACAATTCGCGCCCGTCGGTTTCTTCGTGGTCGTGTGCACGGTCATGGGATACGGGCTGTCGGCCCCATGGCTCGCAAAACGTCTGGGGCTGGTTCAGGCCGATGCGCAGGGCGTGCTTTTCGTCGGCATGCAGGGATGGGCGTTGGATCTGGCGCTGGCGCTTAAAAAGGAGGGCATTCCAGTCCTCGGCGTGGATACCAACCGTGACAACGCCATGAGAGCCCGTCTTTCGGGGCTTCCGGTCTTTACCGGCAGCGTGCTTTCCGAATCCGTCAAGGAGGAGATGAATCTGACCCGCATCCGCCGGCTGATCGCGCTCACGCCGAACGACGAACTGAATGCCCTCGCATGCCAGCATTTCAGGGATCTTTTCGGGCGGAACGAGATCTATCAGCTGCCGCATGTCACCGGCGGAAGGTTCGAGTCTGTGTCCTTCGAGCATCGCGGCAGAATGATTTTTCCGGCCGGAACCGATCCCGCGGCCTGGATCGGAGCGGACGGACGCGACCGTCTGTCCGTCCGAATAACGAATCTGACGGAACAGTTCAATTTTGAAACATTCCGCCTGCAGAACAGGGCGACGCATCTGCCCGTTTTCCTTATATCGCAGAAGGGCGGTCTTGCCGTGTTCACGCGGGACACGGAACTCAAACCCCAGTCTGGAGATGCGGTGATCAGTCTGGCGTTTTCCCGCCCCGGCTCCGCCGCCTGACTCTTCCGGCTCCCGTTCCCCGACGTGATTCATCCGATCCGTTCTTCTCCGTTCTTCCGGCGAAGCGAAGGGACGCGTCCACAGACGGGCACCATCGGCCCCGTCTGACGGAAGGATTACAGATACACCACGTCCCCCGTGCGGGTCATGGAAAGGAAGAGGAGCAGGTATTCGCGCAGGTGCCGTGTCAGCAGGAAATTATTCCGGACGTGTTCCCGTCCGTTTTCCCCGAGCTTTTTCGCGTATTCCGGGCTGTTCAGCAGCTGCTTGAGTGAAAATGCCGCGCCCTCAACCGAATGGCAGAGCAGTCCCGAATATTTGTGCCGGATCTGCAGGGGAATGCCTCCCACGGCCGAGGCCAGGACCGGCTTCGCCTTCCACAGGGCCTCGGTGACGGTGAGGCCGAATCCCTCCTTGAGCGATTTCTGCACGATGACGTCCGAGGCGCGCTGAAGGGCGTTGATCTCGATGTCGTTCTGCGATAGGAGCAGGATGTGCACGTCCGGATCGCCGGCCGCCCGGTCCATGACCTCCTGGTACACTTCGGCGCCTTCCGGGTCGTCCGAAGCCGTGCCGCCGGCCAGCACGAGGCGGCAGTCGACGTTCTTTTTCGCGATCCGGTACGCCTCGAGCACGCCGACCGGGTCCTTCAGCCGGTCGAAGCGGGAGACCTGGGTGACGATCGGCTTGTCGCGGGGGATGCCGTACTTGTTCATCACGGCGTCGATGACGTCCGGCCCGATGTCCCGGTTCTTGTCACTCAGCGGATCGATGGACGGAGAGATCAGCACCTGGCGCATGGGCAATTCACGGGAGAATCCCGGCGCGGAGAACACGGCCGCGTCGTAGCGGACCACGTAGTCGGCGAGAAAACGCCAGACCTCCTGCAGGGGATCGGAGACGTCGACGTGGCACCGCCAGATCCACTTGTTGCCGGATTTCTTTTCGATCAGGGTCACCGGCTGGGGGTCGTGGATGAAGACGATGTCCGCGTCGGTCGCCGTCCGTTCGGCGTTGAGACGGCCGTTTTCGACGAAGACCTCGAAATCCTCGCGGGTCAGGGATTCGGGCTTCCCGTGAAGGGCGTTGTGGAATTTTTTGGTCACGCTGTAGAAGCGTTCTCCGCCCGTGATCACGTCCCAGCGGGAATCGACGCCCAGTTCGTTGCACAGGGGCACCATGCGGTTGAGAATTTCCGCCACGCCGCCGCCGACGGCGGTTGAGTTGACGTGCTGAATCCGGCGGCCGGACAGCCGCTCGGACAGCAGGCGCAGGTCCTCGATAACGGACCGGCCCACGATCGGAATGTAGTCGTCAAGTTGCATCGTGTCACCGGCGCGGGATCCTTCTCCGGACGAGCCGGAGAAGGGAGCGCCGCAGGCCCTCCATGGTATGCGTGTACGGATCGAGGCGCTCGACATCGGCGGCAAGCGCAGCATCGCCGAGTGAGCCGGAAAACCAGGTTGAAAAGTCATTCGTCTGCTTCTCGAGGCGCAGGCGCGACTCGAACATGTGGTAATACAGGGAGTCGGCGGTGATCTCCTGCAGAATGCCGGTGAATTCCTCCAGCGTCCGGGCTTCATGCCGGGTGGGCAGAACGAAGCTGATGGATTTCATGAAAAAGAACTCTTCGCCCGGATCCGCGGTTTTGGCCAGCGCCCGGGGATGCTCCCCCGCGTAGCGCTCCATCGTGCCGCACAGGGATTCCCGCAGGCTCCGGATGTCTCCGAACTGAACAGTGTTCACGCTGGCCAGGCGTTCGCCCAGCGCCTCCTCTCCGAGCGCCTCCGTCACCCAGTAGGCGAAATCGTTCGGCGGCTCGGGGGAGAGGTACTGGTGCTGCTGCAGAAAACGGTGCGTGTGGTGGTAGATGCTTGACCCCGGCACGTTGTTCACGCAGCGGATCAGCTCCGCGAGCGAGGACGCCCGGATGCCCAGCAGTTCCGTCAGATGGAGCCGGGTGTAAAACCGGAATGGTTCCATCGCTTGTGTCAATTCAGTCATTTTGATCCTTCCCGGAGTCGAACGAGCCTGTCCAGAAAACGGGCTGTCGATTCCGTATCGTCGATGGTGTAACGGGCGGCCGATCGGACCGAACGGCCAACCCGGATCGTCACGCCATCATCCCGAAGCGCCCGGAAAGCATCCTCGTCTGTACGATCGTCACCGATATAGACGGCCGTCGTCGGCATCCGGCCCGGGAGCCAGACTTGGTTCGACAGGAGCCACAGAACGGCTTCTCCCTTGCCCCAGGGAGCCGGCGGACGGATCTCCAGAATCCGCTTGCCGGTCCGGATCTGCAGGCGGTTCTGATAGGGCCGGACGGCACGGCGGAACGCCGCAACGGCCTCGGGAACGATCAGGCGGTTCGCCCTGCGGTAATGAAAAGACAGCGTCAATCCCTTATCCTCGATCTCGGTTCCCGGAAACACGGACGGCAGACCGGCGATCGAGACCCGGACGCGGGCCAGGGTCCGCGGATAATCCGGCGGAGTCCTGAGGCGGAACCGGAAGCCCGTGCCCTCGATCTCGAGTCCATGGTTCCCGGCGTAGGCGATTTTCCGCAGTCGGACGCGTTTTTTCAGGTCGGTCAGCGATCGGCCGCTCACCACGCCGACCCGCACGCCGGGGCAGGCGGATAACCGGGAAAGCGTCCGGCGGAGGCACGGGGAAATGGCGGCTTGCCCGGGCTGGCGGACGATGGGCGCCAGTGTTCCGTCGAAGTCCAGGAAAACGGCAAGCCTGCCGGATGCCAGCCGCGGCTTCACTTCGGACCAGCGACGAAGGATCGAGGGCATGGCGTCCGCTCAACCAACCGGACCGGCCGGCTGAGCGGGACGGCCGCCGACGGGTTCCCATGTCAGGGTGCGCATGGGGTAGGGGATCACGATTCCTTCCCTGCGGTAGCGTTCGTGGAGGCTTTTCACGAATTCGTGCTTGATGAGGTACTGATCCACATACTCCTTCACCCGGAGAATCACCGTGAAGTGAATGCCCGAGTCACCGAAGGTGTGGTACCGGATAAACGGCGTGAACCCGGAAACGCCGCCCGCCACGGTGTGCAGGACCTCGGAGGCGACATCCACGGTGACTTTTTCAACCAGGGCTAGGTCGCTGTCGTAATGAACGCTCACTTCGATCAGGACGGACATTTCCGGTTCCGGAAGGTGATAATTGACCAGAACGGCCTGGGCCAGCTTGGCGTTCGGAATCAGAACGATGTTGTTCGACAGCATGCGGATCTTCGTGATGCGCCAGCCGATGTCCTCGATGGTGCCTTCCTGTCCGCTCTCGAGGCGTACAAAATCGCCGCTTCTCACCTGTCCGGAGGCGATGACATGAAAACCCGCGAACAGATTGGCGAGCGTGTCCTGAAGGGCGAGAGCGACGGCCAGTCCTCCGACGCCCAGGGTCGCCAGAATCGGCGTTACGGAAATGCCGAGGGTGTTCAGCACAATGAGCGCGCCCAGAATCCACAGCACAATCCGGATTGCATGATGGGTGAGTGACGCCATCGGAAGGGGGCCGGTGATTCGTCCCGCTGAAGCGCGGATCAGGGAAGCGGAGGCGTTCGAAAAAGCCATCACCAGCGAGAGGACGGCCAGGATGAACAGGACTTTTCCGCTGATTGCGAGAAGCCGGTCGGGGAGAGCGTAGAGCGTCAACGCCACGTATATCCCCCCCATGATGCACCAGAGGAGGAACGGTGTACGGATCGATTCGATCACCACATCGTCCCATGTCGACCGGGTTCTTTGCGACAGACGCCTCAGCCGCCGGAACAGCGCCTTCCGGACCCAGAGTCCCAGAATCAGGGCTGCGGCGGGCGACAGAAGCGGAAGCAGGTTCCGCGGTTGCGAGATCCATCCGGTGATTTCGCCGAATTGCACGGGAATCTCCAGGTTTTCGGGAACGGGGGGAGTCAGCCGGCGGGCGGCAGGGCCGTCCATTCGGAGACGATCTGTCCGGCCCACCGGTAGATGTTGTAATCCGAAACCGTCGCGCGGAGGCTCTGCATGCGCCTGCGTTTTTCATCCTCCGGCATCTCCGCCGCCTGAAAAATCCGGTCCGCGAAATCTTCCGTGGCGTAAGGATTGATCGAAACCGCTTCGCCCAGCTCCCGTGAAGCGCCGGTGAAGATGCTGAGCAGCAGGACACCGTCGTCGCCGGTGCGGGCCGTCACGTATTCCTTCGCCACCAGGTTCATGCCGTCATGCAGGGAACTGACGATGCAGATGTCGGACCGTTTGTAAAAGGGACGTATTTCATCCGGCGTGAAGTGCCGCTTCAGGTAGATAATCGGCTTCCACGTGCCGTCCGAATGCTTCCAGTTCAGTTTTTCCACCAGCTCGTCGATTTCGCCTCCCAGATCATGGTACCGCTTGATGTGCACGCGGCTCGGGGCGCCGATCTGGATGAAGACGAAACGGTTCCGGTATTCCGGATGCTTCTCCAGAAAACGGTCCACGGCATGAAGGCGTTCGGCGATACCCTTCGTGTAGTCGATGCGGTCCACGCCGATGGCGACGGTTTTTCCCTGCAGGTCGTATTCCCGATCGATCTCCCGGACGGCGTCTCCGTCCTCCGGCAGGTCGCGTCCCATCGCGTCATCGACGCTGATCGGGAAGGACCGCACCGCGGTTTCCTTCTCATTCCGCACCACGGTGAACCGCTCGGTGTCCACGCGGCATTCCAGGAGCCGATTGACGGTGTCCAGAAAGTTGTTGCAGTGGATCTGGACGTGGAAACCGAGCAGGTCGCATCCGAGCATTCCGTCGAGGATTTCCGTGTAATAGGGGCAGATGGCGAAAATTTCCGGATTCGGCCACGGGATATGCCAGAAAAGCGCGACGGACACATCCGGCCGTTTTTCCTTGATCATCCGTCCCAGCAGGGTGAAATGGTAGTCCTGGATGAAGACGAACGCCTTTCCGACAGGCAGTTCGTCCAGCACGGCATCGGCGAATTTCCGGTTCACCTCCCGGTAGGTTTTCCAGTCCGATTCGCGGAAAACAGGGCGCGTGTGGGTGACATGGCACAGCGGCCACAGTCCCTCGTTCGAGAATCCGTAGTAATACCCGTTCTCCTCCTCTTTGGTCAGGCGCACGCGCTTGAGGATGTAGCGCGGGTCCTCCGGCGGGACGCCGAGATTGCCCTTGGAATTGACAGCCAGGAAATCGGCTTTTCCGCTTCCGTGCGCGATCCAGGTGCCGCCCGAAGCCTTCAGAATGGGATCCAGGGCGGTGACCACGCCGCTGGCCGGGCGGACGCACCGGGGCGGACCCGGCGGGTTGAGTTCGTGAATGTACGGTTCGCGGTTGGAGACGACGAAGAAGGCCGATACGCCGAGCCTGGCGTGTACCAGGTCTCTCAGCCTGGATTCCGTCCAGCGGTCCTCTTTCTTCATCCGAACCGCGGCTTCCCTGGAGATGGCCTTCCGCGCCACGCGGAGCGTGAGGGCCGCCTGCTCCACCTCGTCGGCCAGCCGCCGCAGTTCGCCCTGCGCGTCAGGCGGCCGGGGCGCATCCGTCTCGCCTTTTTGAAAACGGTCGAACCAGTCCGCCATCCGGAGGATCGGGAGTGTGAACAGGCGCCGCTGCATCAGGAAAAGGACGGCGACAATCAGCACAGTCATGGCGAACAGAACGATACTGAGCCTTTTCCACAGTGCCGTCTGGACCGGGTACAGATAAGACGTATCGTGCAGGATCTCGACGATGCCCAGAAGACTGCTGTCATCATCAAACACGGGAGAGGCGTAAACGAACAGGGTCGCGCCCGCAAAAGACATCGTGTCGCCTTCCGGCCGCCGGGTTTCCAGCACCTTCGGGAGGACCGGGTCTTCGGCATTGCGCCAGCTGTCCATACGCTCCGAGACGGTCAGAAGACGGCCCGTGCTGTCGTACAGTGCGCAGCCTTGGAGCCGTTCGCGCCGGTCGAAAGAATCGACCAGCCGCTGGGCCGGACGGGGCTGGAAGGAGACGAAGAGATGACGGGAGGAGGCCCCGATGCTTTCGGCGAGCGCGGTCACCTTGCGGCGGAGGTCGTCCGCCATCTTTTCTTCGACGGATCGCACCTGCAGAAAACCGAAAAGACCGAGACCCGCGGTGACAATGACCAGAATTGGAAAGAGGAAGAACAGGAAACGTTTCATCGGGACTCCAGGTCAGGGATATGCGGTAACGGAAACGCCGCCTGGGCCGGAACCGGGGCATCACCGGATACGGAGTAGGGGGCGTTCTATTTTTCCTCTTCCGCCAGTTTCTTCACAAACGCCAGAACGCCTCCGAAGAGGGCGGCGATGACCGACCCCATCAGAATAGTGTCCGTCGGCGCCAGTTTGAAAAGGCTCATGCCTCCCCAGATGATCAGGAACACGAGCACGGCGGTCACCAGCGCGCTGAACCGGGCCTTTCCGGTTTTCGAATCGATGCCGAGCCGTTTCTCGATTTTGTCGATCAGCATACGGACCTCACGCTTTTGAAGGGTTCTGGATGATTGGAGGAAAAACCGGGCGCCGGACAGGAGGGCGGCCCGAAGACAGATTGGAGGTTAAGGAGAGAGCGGTTGACCCGGAGGGCGTAAAAAAATGACCGCTCTCGTGTCTTCTGCAACGCGATGGCGGCCCGACCATCGAAAGACCTTCGGAAAGCGGAGAGGCTTCCGAACCCGAATGCGCCGAATGGCTGTTATTTAAATATAAAAAAATAATGCCTCCGATGCAAATGTTTTCGGCCGCAGGCGCGGTCCGGCGGCCGTAGACCGGGGATCCAGCAGGACAAGCCGGGCCCCGGCGTGAAGAATGCCCTCGGACCTGCGGCGGAAGAGTGACCGCGGTCTAAAAGTCTTGCGATTGAAGGCATTCCTCGCTACATTGTATCCCGGTGCGTTCCCGCCTGTTTCCAGCGACGGAGGTCCTCCCATGCAAAACCGTATCGAACGCCAGAGAAAGCGGATGGCCGCGGTCCATCCGATCATCTATCACCTCCTGCGCGAGGCCGACGACTACACCACGGCGCGGCATTATCTTCAGGCCTATCTGCACGAGCTGCAGCGCATGATGGCCCGCTCGAGCCTCAGGAAACAGCCGCTGGAATGGGTCGTCCAGGAGCAGGGAATCGACACGTTCCTGAACCTGATCAGCGTGCGCAGTGAGCGCTTGATTCGCTTCAGCCTGGTCCGGCTTCTCTGGAAAATCGCCAACGGCCGCCGGGAGCATCTGCCGAAGGATCTGAATGACGGTTTTTTTGAGGAGATCATCCATCTGTTTCTCGCGATTCAGGGAGAAAGCGGCATTTACGACCAGGAATCGTATCCGGAGTTCGCCAAATATCACGGAAGGAAGGCTTCGATTCTCCGTTCGGAACAACTCGACCGGATCGCGCTGAAGGCCGAGACCCGGATGAAGCGGTACGTCTCGGGGCTTGAAAACAGGGTCCGAGTCAGGCGGGACGTGAACAGGCGCCGGATTCTGCGCCGCCTGGGAGGCGATGAAGAGGACTGGAACGATTACCGGTGGCAGATCCGCAACGTCGTGCGGAGCGCGACGGTTCTGGAGAAGCTGATCAATCTCACGCCGGGGGAAAAATCGGCCATTGACGCGGCCGGCAGGAACCGCGTGCCGTTCGGAATCACCCCTTATTACGTTTCGCTGATGGACCGGAGCGCCGACCGTAAAAATGATCACGCCGTTCGCGCCCAGGTTATCCCGCCGGGCGACACAGTCAGGAACCTGGTTCGCAGCCGCAGGGATTCCGGCCGGTCGCTTGACTTCATGCTGGAAAAGGACACTTCTCCGGTGGATCTGGTCACCCGGCGTTATCCCATGATCGCGATTCTCAAGCCCTACAATACCTGCAGTCAGATCTGCGTGTACTGCCAGCGGAACTGGGAAATCAACGATGTTCTGGCATCGGACGCCCTTGTTTCTCCCGTACGGATTCAGGCGGCGATCCGGTGGATCCGGAAACACCGGATGATCCGGGAAGTCCTGGTTACGGGCGGAGATCCGCTCGTGATGAGCGATGAACGGATCATCGATGTGATTGAATCCCTTTCCGATATCCGTCACATCGAGCGCATCCGAATCGGAACCCGGACTCCCGTGGTCCTTCCCATGCGTATCACGAAGGATCTGGCGGACGGGCTGGCGCGTTTTCATGTCCCTGGACTCAGGGAAATCGCAGTCGTTACCCATTTCGAACATCCCTATGAGATTACGCCCGAGGCCATGGAAGCGGTCCAGAAATTCAGGCGGCGGGGGATGTCCGTGTACAATCAGGCTGTTTTCACGATCGAAAACAGCCGCCGTTTCGAGCTGGCGGCCCTGCGAAGGCTGTTGAAACTGATCGGCGTCGACCCGTACTACACCTTCAACACCAAGGGCAAGGAAGAGACGAAGCGCTACCGCGTTCCGCTGGTCCGGCTGCAGCAGGAAATCAAGGAAGAGGCCCGGCTTCTGTCCGGACTGGCCCGGACGGACGAACCCGTCTACAACGTCCCCAGACTTGGGAAAAATTACCTGCGGGCCCAGCAGCATCACCGCCTGCTCGGCATTCTGCCGAACGGCAAACGAGTGTATGAATTCCATCCCTGGGAGAAGAACCTGTCCCTCGCGGACACCTATGTCGACGAGGACGTTTCCATACACGATTACCTGCAGGAACTCAAGGGCCGAGGCGAGAATCCGGAGGATTACAAGACAATCTGGTATTATTACTGACGCGGTGTCCGGATATCCGAGCCCAGCGACAGCGACGGGATGGGGGATGGAGAAAGACGTTTTCGGAGACAACGGCCGGCAGGCCGTCCGAACGTTCGGGTGCCGAATGCATTCTCAGACAGGAGCGGCAGGACGGTTCCTTCGCCTCATTTTCCGTTACGCAGCCTCGATCGAATCCAATCGCGGACGGTTTTAAAGCTGCGGACCATCATCGAAACGAGGCTTTTCTCGCGTATCCGTATCTTTGCACGCACATCCTCCATTTCCTCGCCGATCGGAACGTCCAGGGACTGCGACTTTTTTACGGAAAGGATCTGTGAAGGATAGACACTGCGGTGTCCGGTCATCAGGAAACTGATGACGCAGGCCACGCAGGCGTAGGGTCCGATGGAGCGGCCGAACAGTTCGATGGACAGAATGCCGGCCGCGATAGGCGTGTTGGCTGCGCCCGCCAGAACGGCGACCAGGCCGATGGCGGAGAACGTCGCCGGATCAAGCCCGGTGATATTCGCGAACAGGCTGCCGGACGTGGCGCCGAGATAGAAGAGCGGAGTGACGATCCCCCCGCTGCCCCCGAAATTCAGGGTGACGGCGGTCAGAAGGGCCTTCAGCGGGAAAGCGAACCAGGAGACGGTTCCGCCTTTCAGTGCCTGCTCGATCGTTTCCAAGCCGAGACCGAGATAGCGCGTCGAGAATATCAGTCCCGCAAGGGAGATCAAAGCGCCTCCTGCGAGCGCTTTCTGTATCCTGGACCAGGGGAGAGCCCGCGAAAGGCGGTCCGTGGCTGCGAGCATTTCAATGAACAGAAAGGAGCAGATGCCGAAATACACGCCGGAAAGGGCCACCATCAGGAAAAAACTTTCGTGAAAGATGGGCGTGAAGGGAATTGAATGACTGAAATATTTCACGCCGAGAGCTGTCGAAACCTGGTAGGCCATGATGCCGGAGACGAATGACGGCAGGAGAACATCGTATAAAAGGCCTCCGACAAAAAGGACCTCAACGCCGAAAATGGCGCCGGCAATGGGAGTCCCGAATACAGAGGCAAAACCGGCGCTGATGCCGCAGATCACGAGTTTTTTACGGTCCTTTGCGGCGAACCGGAACAGGTCGGCCAATGCCGAGGCCAGTCCCGCGCCGATCTGGGCGCAGGGGCCTTCCTTTCCGGCCGATCCGCCCGAGGCGAGCGTGATGACCGTGGCCGCCAGTTTGACCGGAACAACGGCGAGAGGTATTTTCCCCGACCGTTTGTGCACGGCCTCGATCACTTTTTCAGTCCCGTGCCCCTCGGCCTCCGGAGCCAGGCGCCGGACCAGGATCACGCTCAGGCAGAAGGCCGCCGGCAATGCCAGAAAATAATACTGGAAGCGTCCGGTGAATTCCGTGGCCGCGGTGAGTGTCAGGAGAAACAGGGACGTCGAAAATCCGACCACGGCACCGACAACGGTGGCCAGGAAAACCCATTTCAGGACGCTGATGAAGAGTATGCTCTGTTCCGCGATTCGCTTTTTCATTTGGTCCTCGAGCCCGTACCCATAAAACAATATAGAAAATTCCGCTCCTGTTTCAAAACCAAAACCCGAAACATCGTCCTTTCCTCCTGCGTATGCTATAATGAACCGCCACCTTGGAGGACCCATGGCACAGAACCGGATTAAATTAACGGAAGGCCGGGTGATCGTTGCCTTCGGATTCATACTCATCGGCCTGCTCCTGCTCATGCCACATTTCGGCTTTGATTGGAGCCTGGATCTGTGGGATTTCTGGCCCTGCCTGCTCATCCTGCAAGGCATATCCGTGCTTGGAAGGAGCGGTGGCCGCCGGGCCGACGGATGGCTCTGGGTCGGCTTCGGCGTCCTGTTCCTGGGGTCCACACTCGGATTTTACCGGATGGACATCGATTTCATCTGGCCCCTTCTCATCATCGCGATCGGCCTGATGCTGCTGTTCCGGTCAAAATCGGGCACATCACCGTCCGGAACCGGGGACGGCACTGCCGTCTTTCCCGAATCCGGAAAGGACGGACGTTCCGCGGGTTCATCCGGCATCCGCGGTGTCTCGGATACGTCCGATTCGCCGGAGATCCTGTGGATTCTGGGGGGCACGCATCATCGCATTGAATCGCGTCGTTTCCGCGGTGCTCAGGTGACTTCCGTTCTTTCTAATGGAAAAGTGGATTTGACCCGCGCTGAACTGGAAGGCGAGGCGTCGCTCGATGTGCTTTCTATTCTCGGCACGGTCGAGATCCTCGTCCCCAAGGGATGGGAAATCGTGATCCGGGGAACCTCCCTGATCGGAGACCTGAAGAATGAAACCGCGCCCGGCGAAACCGGCCGGCGGAACGGTTCGCCGGTCGCGAAGAAACTCACAGTGAAAGGCCTGGCTCTGCTCGGCGATGTTTTTGTCAGGAACGGATGACGCTTGTGCGGCGTTCCACAATCATCGCGTCTGTTCCTGAACACGACTGCCGGAGACAACCGCCGTGAGAAGCGTCATCCGCCTGTCCATTGTGATCGCCTGCCTGCTTGGTTCGAGCGCCGCTTTTACCTCGCAATCGGACTTGGGAGATGCCTTTCTGGACCGGCTCGAAACCGGGTGCCGCAGGCTGGGGGAGCCCCCGCCCAAATCCATGACAGCGGTTCAGACCGTGAAGGAACTGGACGGGGACGGACAACCGAAATCCGTCACCACGATTCTCAAGGCCGTCGTGTTCCGCGATTCGACGCGCGTTGACTCGGTACTGCAGGCCATCGAAAAGAAAGACGGAAAGTCCCTGGACGTCACGCAGGAATGGATCAAAAAAGTTGCGAAGGACAGGGCGGAACAGGAGAAGAGGAAGAACGATAAAAAGAAGCATGATGATAAGAAAGAAGCCTCCTTTTCGATGGGCAGCGAAGACCTGTTCGTTTTCCGAAGGGAGGTCCGAAGTGATTACCGATTCTTCTGGATGAAGGATACGGTCGTCGGAGGCCGCAGTCTCAGGCGGTTCACGGCTTCGCCCAGGATTCCGGCTGAGGACCGTTTTTTCGCGGAATACGTTCTGTCACAGGATTCAGCGACTGTTATGTGCGCCCGACTCACACCCGGAAAATTCCCCAAAATGGTGAAACACATGGGAATGTCCATGCGTTTCACCATTGATCCTGAAGGTCGATATTTCATGGATGATTTCGCGGTGCGCGTCTTTGTCAGTCTGATTGTGAAGAAAATCCGAATGGAAATCACTGAATCTTATAAAGATGTGCGATACTGAGAAATCAGGTCCTACTGAAACGCAGAAAAGACCGGTCAGGCACAACCTGACGTAGACACGTCAGATCCGTTAAGATTTTTCATTTTTGAATCACAATTCGCTTGACAAACGGACATTGATTTTGTAAATTTATAGGCTGTTGAAATTCAAGTCCGAAAAATAAATGTAAAATTCATTTTTCCACTTGACTTTCCCTGGACAAAAAGTTATATTATCATCTGTCCAAAACGAGACAGCACGACAAAACACCCGTTCTTTGAAAACTTCGCGTGCACGGCCTTCGCAGTTCGACGCCTTTTAGTTTTATCTTCACTCCGAAGTAAATAAGAAAAATATATTTACAACGGAGAGTTTGATCCTGGCTCAGGACGAACGCTGGCGGCGTGCCTAACACATGCAAGTCTGAGGAGAATGGGATTCGGAAGATTCCCTAGTAAACTGGCGAAAGGGTGAGTAACACGTAGGCAACCTACCCTTCAGTGAGGAATAACACTGGGAAACTGGTGCTAATACCACATGATATCCCGAGTTCGCATGGACACGGGATCAAAGAGAGCTTCGGCAACGGAGCATCGCTGATGGATGGGCCTGCGTCCTATTAGCTTGTTGGTGGGGTAACGGCCTACCAAGGCTACGATGGGTAGCTGGTCTGAGAGGATGATCAGCCACACTGGCACTGAGACACGGGCCAGACTCCTACGGGAGGCAGCAGTGAGGAATATTGGGCAATGGGCGAAAGCCTGACCCAGCAACGCCGCGTGAGTGATGAAGTACCGAGGTACGTAAAGCTCTGTTAGGAGGGAAGAATGTCCGGCTTGCCGGAAGTGACGGTACCTCCAAAGAAAGCTCCGGCTAACTCCGTGCCAGCAGCCGCGGTAATACGGGGGGAGCAAGCGTTGTCCGGATTTATTGGGCGTAAAGAGCGTGTAGGCGGGCCGATAAGTCGGTGGTGAAATCTTTCGGCTTAACCGAGAAATCGCCTTCGATACTGTCGGTCTTGAGTATCGGAAGAGGGAAGTGGAATTCCTGGTGTAGCGGTGAAATGCGTAGATATCAGGAAGAACACCAGTAGCGAAGGCGGCTTCCTGGTCCGTATACTGACGCTGAAACGCGAAAGCGTGGGGAGCAAACAGGATTAGATACCCTGGTAGTCCACGCCGTAAACGATGGGTACTAGGTGTTGGAGGATCTGACCCCTTCAGTGCCGAAGCTAACGCATTAAGTACCCCGCCTGGGGAGTACGATCGCAAGGTTGAAACTCAAAGGAATTGACGGGGGCCCGCACAAGCGGTGGAGCATGTGGTTTAATTCGATGCAACGCGAAGAACCTTACCTGGGCTTGAACTGCAGTGGACAATCCGGTGAAAGCGGGCCCTCCTTCGGGACTGCTGTAGAGGTGCTGCATGGCTGTCGTCAGCTCGTGTCGTGAGATGTTGGGTTAAGTCCCGCAACGAGCGCAACCCTTGTCCTTAGTTGCCATCAGGTAATGCTGGGCACTCTAAGGAGACTGCCTCGGATGACGAGGAGGAAGGTGGGGATGACGTCAAGTCCTCATGGCCCTTACGTCCAGGGCTACACACGTGCTACAATGGCCGGTACAGAGGGATGCAAGACCGCGAGGTGGAGCCAATCCCCAAAACCGGTCTCAGTTCGGATTGGAGTCTGCAACTCGACTCCATGAAGTTGGAATCGCTAGTAATCGCGAATCAGCAGGTCGCGGTGAATACGTTCCCGGGCCTTGTACACACCGCCCGTCACGCCATGAAAGTCGGGAGTACCAGAAGCCGGTGGCCCAACCCGCAAGGGGGGGAGCCGTCGAAGGTAAGATCGATGACTGGGGCGAAGTCGTAACAAGGTAGCCGTACCGGAAGGTGCGGCTGGATCACCTCCTTTCTAAGGAGTACAGGTTATGGACGCCACAAGCGGATCATAACGTACTTCAAGGTCGAAAGCGCCGATACTTCGAGCCGTGCACGCGTCGTTTATATAAATATCGGGCCTATAGCTCAGATGTGGTTAGAGCGCACGCCTGATAAGCGTGAGGTCACTGGTTCAACTCCAGTTAGGCCCACCGCTTAATGTGGGCCTGGAGCACTGTCACGCGAAGGGTTTCCCCTTCCGGGGGAGTGGCCCACCCAGACCGGATGACCGTATCCCTGTGCGCTCCGTTAAAAGGAGAGCGATCCAAGCGGGGAATTAGCTCAGCTGGGAGAGCGTCTGGTTTGCAAGCAGAAGGTCACCGGTTCGATCCCGGTATTCTCCACGAATTCCATTGTTTTTGACGATAAACCGTCCATCCTGGTTCGACTCCGGGAGGACGACGTCGCGCGAGTTCTTTGACAATTCTGGAAAGCAAGTATCTTCTCAAACCTTTTAGTTTGAAGAAATCCTTAAGGCAGTGCATCATCTGCCATGATGCAAAGGATTTTTGGTCAAGCTACTAAGGGCATACGGTGGATGCCTTGGCACGAGAAGGCGATGAAGGACGTGGTAAGCTGCGATAAGCCTCGGGGAGGTGCAAACAACCTTTGACCCGGGGATTTCCGAATGGGGCAACCCGTTCCGGGTAATGCCGGAACACTCTCCGCTGAATACAATAGGCGGAGAAGAGCTAACGGAGGGAAGTGAAACATCTCAGTACCTCCAGGAAGAGAAAGCAATTGCGATTCCCCAAGTAGCGGCGAGCGAACGGGGAAGAGCCTAAACCGATTCTGCGTTAAAGCCTGCGTGCGTTGTAGCGTCGGGGTTGTGGGGTCTTGTCGGAGCCTGATGCAGCGGGTTCGGAAAGTTACAAAATCAGTTTTTTAGCCGAATGGCTCTGGAAAGGCCAACCATAGAGGGTGATAGTCCTGTAGGCGAAAAGAAACTGATCTTTCTTGACAAGATTCCCAAGTACCGCGGGACACGTGAAATCCTGTGGGAATCTGGGTGGACCACTACCCAAGGCTAAATACTCTCTCGTGACCGATAGTGAACCAGTACCGTGAGGGAAAGGTGAAAAGCACCCCTGTAGGGGAGTGAAATAGTACCTGAAACCGTATGCCTACAAGCAGTCGGAGTCCGCGCTTGCGGGATGACGGCGTGCCTTTTGCATAATGAGCCAGCGAGTTACTTGTACTGTTGCAAGGTTAAGCCGTTCAGCGGAGGAGCCGTAGCGAAAGCGAGTCTGAATAGGGCGATTTAGTTGCATGCAGTAGACCCGAAACCGGGTGATCTATCCATGGCCAGGATGAAGTCCCGGTAAAACGGAGATGGAGGTCCGAACCGGTGTCAGGTTGAAAACTGGCTCGGATGAGCTGTGGGTAGGGGTGAAAGGCCAATCAAACTCGGTGATAGCTGGTTCTCCCCGAAATAGCTTTAGGGCTAGCCTCGTGATTAGTGTCGCGGAGGTAGAGCACTGGATGGGCGTAGGGGCCTTACCAGGTTACCGAACCCTATCAAACTCCGAATGCCGTCGTACATGATGCACGGGAGTCAGGGCGTGTGGGATAAGCTTCATGTGCCGAGAGGGAAACAACCCAGACCGTCAGCTAAGGTCCCTAAGTGCAGGCTAAGTGGTAAAGGATGTGAGAATTGCACAGACAACCAGGATGTTGGCTTAGAAGCAGCCATCATTTAAAGAGTGCGTAATAGCTCACTGGTCGAGTGGTTTTGCGCCGAAAATGATCGGGACTCAAGCCTGTTACCGAAGCTGCGGACTTCCCGCGCAAGCGGGGAGTGGTAGGGGAGCGTTCCGCTAACCTGCGAAGGTGTACCGTGAGGAGTGCTGGAGGAAGTGGAAATGAGTATGCTGGCATGAGTAGCGATAATGCAGGTGAGAAACCTGAACACCGAAAATCTAAGGTTTCCTGAGTAAAGTTAATCTGCTCAGGGTTAGTCGGACCCTAAGCCGAGGCCGAAAGGCGTAGGTGATGGAAAACAGGTTAATATTCCTGTACCACCTGTTAATCGTTTGACCGATGGGGTGACGCAGGAGTGAAAGGTCAGCCCGGTGACTGGAATACGCGGTCTAAGCATGTAGGCGGGAGGAGACAGGCAAATCCGTTCCTCCTTAACGCCGAGACGTGAATGGGAGGGCTTTGGCCACAAACTGACCCTAATCAGACTGCCAAGAAAAGCCTCTATGGAAGGATTACAGGTGACCGTACCGCAAACCGACACAGGTAGATGAGGAGAGTATCCTAAGGTGCTCGAGATAACCCTGGTTAAGGAACTCGGCAAAATGACCCCGTAACTTCGGAAGAAGGGGTACCCCTGGTAGGTGAATCCCCTGCGGAGGAGCTGAAAGGGGTCGCAGTGAAAAGGCTCTAGCGACTGTTTACCAAAAACACAGGTCTCTGCTAAGTCGTAAGACGATGTATAGGGACTGACACCTGCCCGGTGCCGGAAGGTTAAGGGGAGGGGTTATCCTGCAGCTATGTCGGGAGAAGCTTTGAACTGAAGCCCCGGTAAACGGCGGCCGTAACTATAACGGTCCTAAGGTAGCGAAATTCCTTGTCGGGTAAGTTCCGACCTGCACGAATGGTGTAACGACTGGAGCGCTGTCTCAACCAGGGCCTCGGCGAAATTGTAGTGGCGGTGAAGATGCCGCCTACCCGCGATACGGACGGAAAGACCCCGTGAACCTTTACTGTAGCTTAACATTGGGTTTTGGCAAAGTATGTGTAGGATAGGTGGGAGGCTATGAGGCTCGGACGCTAGTTCGGGTGGAGCCAACCTTGAAATACCACCCTTATTCTGTTGGAATTCTAACCGTGCG
The DNA here is from genome assembly GCA_963736115.1 of uncultured bacterium. Classification (GTDB taxonomy): domain Bacteria; phylum Zhuqueibacterota; class QNDG01; order QNDG01; family DTFT01; genus JAFGAX01. The sequence continues at coordinate 35,218 of CAVTNR010000027.1, read as the reverse complement.
CCTTGAAGCAGGTGCCGGGACAGTGTCAGGTGGGCAGTTTGACTGGGGCGGTCGCCTCCAAAAATGTAACGGAGGCGCCCAAAGGTTCCCTCAGCACGGTTGGTAATCGTGCGTAGAGTGTAAAGGCATAAGGGAGCTTGACTGCGAGACCGACAAGTCGAGCAGGTGCGAAAGCAGGGCTTAGTGATCCGGCGGTTCTGAGTGGAAGGGCCGTCGCTCAACGGATAAAAGGTACTCCGGGGATAACAGGCTTATCGGGTCCAAGAGTCCACATCGACGACGCGGTTTGGCACCTCGATGTCGGCTCATCGCATCCTGGGGCTGGAGAAGGTCCCAAGGGTTTGGCTGTTCGCCAATTAAAGCGGTACGTGAGCTGGGTTCAGAACGTCGTGAGACAGTTCGGTCCCTATCCTTTGTGGGCGCAGGAGATTTGAGGGGAGCTGTTCCTAGTACGAGAGGACCGGAATGGACGAACCTCTAGTGTACCAGTTGTCCCGCCAGGGGCATTGCTGGGTAGCTATGTTCGGATGGGATAACCGCTGAAAGCATCTAAGTGGGAAGCCCACCCCAAGACAAGATCTCCCTCGTCGCTTCGGCGACGCTAAAGGCTCCTGGGAGATGACCAGGTAATAGGCCGGAGGTGTAAGCGTGGTAACATGCTCAGCCGACCGGTACTAATCAGCCGTGAGGCTTGTCCTTTTTTTTAGTAAAATTCCTTGTCATCATGGCAGATGATGGATTGTTTGTAAGGATTGCTTGCTTTCCAGAAGGTTATTTGAAAAAAATTCCGGCGATCATAGCGAAGGGGAAACACCCGATCCCATTCCGAACTCGGCAGTTAAGCCCTTCCGCGCCAATGGTACTACTCGGGTAACCGTGTGGGAGAGTAGGGCGTCGCCGGGAATTTAAATAGAGAGGCCTCGACATTAGTCGAGGCCTCTTTTTTTATCCGCGTCCGGACACCGGAGGAGATGAAGTTTACTGTTGATTTTCATCGAGGATCATATTAAAATATCTTATGAAGTCCTGTTCCCATATCTCAGAAGAATCTCATCAGAGGAGGATAACATGAAGATTGGAAGGCTGGTCTTGACCGCAGTCCTTTTTACGGTCTGCCCTTTAACCGCCGGACAGTGGGAATTTGACATCGAATCCGGAATTGTGTTGTCCGGGTATAATGACGCCGCAGTTCCGGGAGACGCAGGAACCCGGTTTTCATTTTCTGAAGCTCTGAGCACGGACGCGGTTCCTTTTGGCCGCTTCCGGATCAGCCGGGTGTCCGGCAGAAACACGCTGTCTTTTCTGGCGGCCCCGCTTCGGCTGAAAGCCGAAGGCCGGTTTGATCAGTCGGTTCTGTTCCGTGACACCGTATTCCCCCAAAACGCACCGATCCGGGGCGATTACCGGTTCGATTCATACCGACTGACCTGGCGGTACGAGGTTTTCCGGGGAGACCGCCTGGACGCGGGTCTCGGGCTTACGGCCAAAATCCGGGATGCCGAAATCGGGCTTTCGTCCGCGGGGCTCTCTGAAACGAAATCGAATGTCGGATTCGTGCCTATTCTCAATTTCCGATTCTGCTGGAAACCGGCCGGTGTGCTTCATCTGCTTTTGGAAGGAGACGCTCTGGCCGCTCCGCAGGGCAGGGCCGAGGACGTTTTCGCAGGCATGCTGCTGGCCGTTCACCCGAAACTGAAAGTCAAAGCCGGGTACCGGATTCTTGAAGGAGGCGCGGACAACGACGAGGTGTACACGTTCAGTCTATTTCATTACGGGTCCGTGGGTCTGGTCTGGACCCTCTAGGAACGCGCGTTCCGCATCGCAGACGAAATGTTCTCCGCGGGCGATCCCCCGCGGAATTAGTATGTGATATGCCGGCTGATTGTTGACATGCGTTCGCTGATAATCCAATACCCAAATCTCTCCGGATTTCGTATATTCCGGAGGACTCGCCCATGCCAAACCGACGCCTGAAATCCTTCCTTTCCATCCAGCCTGCCGCGCTTCTCGCGGCCATGGCCCTTCTTGTGCCCCTGCTCACGGGTTTCGCTTTTTATGAATACAGGCGCGACCGTCGGGATACCCTGGCCATGATACGCGCGGAAGGCGACATCCTGCTGGATGCGCTTCAGGCAAGCGGAAAGCGTTCCGTTCTCGCGTATGAGCGTCTCGAAGAGAACTTTTTCAGCGATCTTTTGCGCACCGCGGCCGAGGCCCGCGACCTGCATCGGGCCGGCGGGCTTACGCCGCGATCCCTGTCCATTCTGAGAAAACAACATGGATCGGATGCGATTTTCCTTTTCTCGCCGTCCGGCAGGTGTGTTCTGACTGCCGAATCGCCCTTATTCAAGGCTCGCGTTCCAGCCCTTTCCGAGACGACACTCCGGCCTGTTTTATCGGGTGAAACCGATACATTGGTTGTCCAGACAGGAGGTGCGGACACACTCTCTTCCTTCATCTTTGTGGCTTTGCGCCTCGCCTCGGGCGGCGCAGTCGCGGCAGGTTCAGACGCCCTGGAACTGAACCGATTGCGGAGCGAACTCGGGCCCGGCCGGCTGATGCAGGAAATGGCACGAAAAAGCGGGGCCGCATATATCGTCCTTCAGGATTCCCTGGGCATACGCATGGCCAGCAGCGGCGTAGCCGAGCTGTCTTCCATACGATCCGATCCTTTTCTCCGGAACATTCTCGGAACAGGCCGGAACGTCTGGCGGCGGATTCCCGGAGACGGCGGGGACGTGTTCGAATTCGCCGGCCCGTTCGGCGGATCGGATGATCAGGCGGCCGTGTTCCGGGTCGGTCTGGATGCGGGCATTTACGACCGCATGATGGCCAGCACACGGACGCGCATCCTCCTGTCTTCTCTGGTGCTGGTGTTTATCGGATTGGCGGCTGTCAGCCTGTACGCCGCTTCGGAACGCCTGCGGACGCTGGCTGAATCCTACAGCCGGTTCAGGACGAATACGGGCCGTATTTTCGAGAATCTCGCGGACGCCGTGATCGTTACGGACCGGAACGGCAGTGTGTCCGTAGTGAACCGGGCCGCGGAAACCCTCTTCGGTTTCCGTGCGGAGGACGTCATCGGCAAGCCGCTGGACAGCGATTCCCCGTGCACGGAACCCATGCGGGAAGCCCTGTCCGGTACGGACTCAGTGAACCGGCCGGAAGTCGAATGCCGTATCCGGGGTGAGAAAAGAATCCTGTCCATGAGGGCCGCTCTGGTTTCAGGCCCTTCCGACCGCGGAAAGAAAGCCGCCATACTGGTGGCCACGGATCATACCGATAGGAAGCGTCTCGAGGAGCGCCTGAGAGAGCGCGAGCGTTTTCAGGCCATGGGCAGTCTCGCGGCGGGCGTAGCGCACGAAATCCGCAATCCCATCAACGCCGCGGGACTGATCAGTCAGCGGTTTCTCAGGGAATTCAAGCCCGTATCGGATGAGGATGAATACCGGTCGCTGGCCATGTCCATGGTCCGCGAAATACGCAGGGTTGACGATATCATCAGGCGGTTTCTCGAATTCAGCCGCATGGCGCCGCCTTCCTTCAGACAATCGGCCGCGGACGCCGTGATCGGCGAGACAGCCGATTTTTTCAAGAGCGCGGCCGCGGGCCGTGGGGTCGGTTTTTCCGTGCCCCGGAAAGACAAGACTGTCCTGCGCCTGGATGTCGACCAGATCAAACAGGCCCTGCTCAACCTGCTCGGCAACGCACTGGACGCGTCGCCGGCCGGAGGAGAGGTGACCCTGTCCGGGATCGACGGGGCCGATTCCTACTGTTTCGAAGTGGCGGACAACGGATCCGGATTGGGAGAAGACGTCCGGACCCGGATATTCGACCTGTACTTCACCACCAAGTCCGGCGGCACGGGAATGGGCCTGCCCATCGCGATGCATGTCGCGCGCGCGCACGGCGGAACACTGGAAGGACTGAACCGGCCGGCCGGAGGCGCCCTGTTCCGGCTTTGCATACCGAAGGAGACTGCTGTTCATGAAAACGGCAACAATGGTAATCGTTGATGACGAAGTCGCTCAGCTCGACGCGCTCGCCGGTTACCTGAAGAAACGCGGACACCGCGTGTTCAAGGCTTCGGGCGGCCGCGACGCGCTCGATGCCGTCCGCCAGCACGACCCGGATCTGGTGCTCACCGACGTGCGCATGCCGGACCTCGACGGCATTTCGCTGCTGGCCGCCGTTAAAAAGGAGAAACCCGAAACAGGCGTCGTGGTTATGACCGCATTCGGAAGCATTCAGGACGCGGTGGAAGCAGTCCGCGCCGGCGCATCGGATTACCTGCCCAAGCCCGTGGACCTGGACCATCTCGACCTGGTGATCGAGAAATGTTTGGACAGGAGGGATCTGGAACGGGAGAACCGGGTCCTGAAAGAAAAATTGGACGGACGGGGCGGATTCAGCCAGATTATCAGCGCAAGCCCGGCCATGGCGCGTGTTCTCGAACAGGCTGTTTCCGCCAGCCGGAGCCGCGCCACAGTGCTGATTCTCGGAGAAAGCGGAACCGGAAAAGAGGTACTGGCGCGCGCCATTCACCTGGCCGGCCCCAGGAGGGACAGACCTTTTATCGCCGTGAACCTGGCCGCCATTCCGGAGACGCTCGCCGAGAGCGAGCTGTTCGGCCATGAAAAAGGCGCCTTCACCGGGGCAGACAGGGCCAGGGCCGGCCGTTTCGAAACCGCGGAAGGCGGAACCCTGTTCATAGACGAGATCGGGGACGCGCCCCAGGCCGTCCAGATCAAGATGCTCCGCGTCCTCCAGGAACGCACCGTGGAACGCATCGGCAGCGCAAAGCCGGTACGGGTCGATGTTCGCATCATCGCGGCAACGCACCGGGATCTTGAATCCGGCATGCGGGAAGGCCGTTTCCGGGAGGATCTTTTCTACCGCCTGAACGTCCTGCAGATACGCATCCCGCCGCTCCGCGAAAGACGGGAGGAAATTCCCCTGCTGGCCGATCATTTTCTGCGGATTTTTTCAGAGGAGGAGTCCAGGCCCTCCGCCGGTATGAGCACCGAAGCCCTGGGCTGGCTTTCCGGGTACGACTTTCCGGGCAATGTCCGAGAACTGGAAAACATGATACACCGGGCCGTAGTGACAGCCGGGGACGAAGGGATTCAGGTGGAAGATCTGGATCCGGCGGCTTCGTCACATCCGGCTCAGGCCGGGCCGGTCACCTTGCCCGGAAAAGTGGAGGAATTGGAAATGCGTCTGATCCGAGAAGCGCTTGCGGCCGCTTCAGGGAATCAGAGCGAAGCCGCCCGCAGTCTGGGTATTTCCGAGAGGCATCTGCGATACAGGATGAAGAAATATGGGATGAAATAACCGCTTCTGGTATTCTCTCCTTTCCGGTTTTCTTCCGAAACCCCACCCGTTGCAGACATGCAGCCTGTTTGACTCGACCAAACGGTCGAGCCATTAGACCGTATTGTCGAAAATAATATCCGTTTAAAGCTCATTTTCAGTTCCGCTTAGCTTTTTATCCTACTGTAAATATAAAGCTTAAAAGTGCCCATGAAATCAATACACCCTCCTGGCACTGGTCTTGCCTGTTCTTAACTCTGAAAGATGAAACCATTCACAATCAACAGAAAGGATGTGTCATGAAAAGCACGAGAATCCGGCTGTACGGTATGGCGGCTCTGCTGTTATTCGCCCTGTTCTCTCTATCCCTCAACGCGCAGACCGGCGGATACGCGGGCGGACACAGGGGCGGCGATGTGGGTATGCAAGACGTGGATGACGACGGCATTCCGAATTGCCTGGATCCCGATTATGTCCCCGGGAATCCGGAGGGTGTCGGGCACGGATGGGTGGATTCGGACGGCGACGGCATCAATGACCGTCAGCAGGATGACGACGGCGACGGCATCTTGAATTGCCAGGATCCGGATTCCGGACTCTTTTCCGGATCGAAAAAGATGGCCAAACACTTCTGGGGGAATGTCTCAGGCGGCCTCCAGCAGTTCAAGGCGGCTGTCCGGAACCGTTTCGGGAACCGTTCGAACGGATCCGGTCAGTAAGCATCCGAATCGTTTGACGGCCGGACAGTCCTCTCCTGTAAAAGAGAGCGGCTGTCCGGCCGTCTGCTTCAGACAAACAGTCATGCCAAAAGACAGGAGGACCCATGACACTCGGAAAACGGTGGAACGTTATCCCGGCCGTTTTTCTGGCGCTGGCATTCGCGGCGAATGCGATCGGCCAGGGAAACGGAGGTTCCGGAGGGGACCAGAAGGGGAAACCCGATCGTGTGGTCATCACCCCGGGCGATGTTCTGACCCGCCCCGGATTCCCGGTGACGTTCACGGCCGCACTGGTCGACTCACAGGGCGCCTCACTCGAAGCAACCTTCTCCTGGAGCATGGAATGCCAGGGCATCGGCACGATCAGCGCAAACGGGCTTTTCACTCCCGCGGGCAATGGACATGGTTACGTCAAGGCTTCGTCCGGGGCGTTCTCGGGCAGAGCGCTGGTCACTGTCGCGGAAGGAACACAGTACGATACACTCAGAGAACGGAACGCGTGGAGCAACCGTCTCCGACTGATGGTGGAGCCGAGCGACACGGTTGTGCTCTCCGGCCAGATAGTCCGGTTTCGGGCCTACCTGGTCGATTCCAACGGCGTTCAAACTCAAACCCAGGCGACCTGGCGGATGGACGGAAACGGCCAGGGCTCCGTCAATGAAAACGGCCAGTTCACGGCCAATCGCAAGGGCATTGATCTGGTGCAGGCCGTTCAGGAACGCTTCACCACGCGGGCGCGCGTCATGGTGGCCGCGTCAGCCGGAGACACGACGGGCGGCGACTCGATACGTGTCCGGTTCATGACGCGGGACGGCCGGATGACAGGTGAGACGAAACGGCTTCGCGAGAAGGGCGTGCTCAAGATGTCCGGCCTGGCCTTTCCGATGGACGGGCTGAACGGCGGGGATGTTGCGTTTCCGCCTGGATGCGTGTCACGCAACATCGCCATTGACGTCACGCTTCCGGAAAACGCAGAGATAGGACCGGATTCAGTGCGGTTTCCGAGAGGAATTCTGAACGGCGCCTCGTTCTCTGTTTCCGTGGACGGGCAGACGATGGAACCCTTCCCCTTCAACACCCCGGTCCAGCTCAGTCTGCCTCTGGAGGCCGGCCAATTGAAGAAATCGGGCCTGTCTCCGGATCAGGTAGGCGTCTACTACTGCACCGAGGCGGGACTCGATGCGACGGGGCTCACGAACGTGGTCGTGGATACGGGCGCCAACCGGGTCTATTGCCAGGCGGCTCACTTTTCGACCATTGTGATCGCGGAAAAAGGTACGGTTGTTTCGGCTGTCTGGAATCGTCCGTCCGTTCAGCCTGAAACACACGTTCTGCATGCGAATTTTCCGAATCCATTCAATCCCGAGACTACGATTCGTTTCGATCTCGCGGGTTCTCTTTCCCGGAAAACCGCGGTTTCGGTCTATGACGTGCTGGGACGGCGGGTCCGGGTACTTTTTGAAGGCAACTGCGCGCCCGGATCGCACACGTTCCGCTGGGACGGAACGGATGATCAGGGCCGATCTGCGGGCGCAGGGATGTACCTCGTCCGTCTTGAGACGCAGGATTTCAGCCAAAGCCGGCGAATGGTCCTGCTGAAATGACTTCGGCAGCACCGGACGGGATGAGGCGGCATCCCGCCCGGCGGCCGGGGTTCTGCGTGCATGCCGTTTCAACCGGGACTTTCTTTCTTGATCCGAGTTTCCTATATTACGGACATGCACATGCCCGACCGGTCCGGAAACCCCCGATGCCGGCCGGAGAGAATGAAGGAAAAAAACATGAACATCCGGAATCCGGAATTTGCTGTTCTGATACTGGCCGTTCTTCTGGCGGCCCCGATGGAATCGGCCGCCCAGCGTACGGATGGAACGGAATCCGGCGTTCCGGTCCTTCCGATGATCGGATTCACGGACGCGGACGGAGACGGCGTCAATGACCGGTACTGCGATGCGGACGGGGACGGCGTCAATGACAGCGACGGTAAACGGTACCGCCGAATGTTCCGGTACGCGGACGCGGACGGAGACGGCTTGAACGACCATTGGCGGGACGCAAACGGGGACGGGGTTAATGATCTCGTGATCCCCGATCCCGAGGAAAACTGGACCGATTCGGACGGGGACGGAATCGCGGATGACGACGGACCGGTTCTTTCCGGCAAGGCGCTCCGGGGCCATGTTCTGGACGCGGACGGAGACGGACGGAACGACGTGACCGGCGAGACCATATCGAAAATGCGCGTCGGTTCCGGGACCGGCGGCATGCAAACAGGATCCGGCATGGACCGCTTCATCGACACGGACGGGGACGGCATGGCCGATGACCGGTCCGGCGGAACCGTTCAACGGAAATGGCGGAGACAGGGAAAAGGCGGGCGATGAGGATGCGGACCGGAGTGACAATCGGATCCGGATGGAAAGGAGCGATGAGCCGATTGACAGTTACGGCTTTTATTCTGTTGTCCGGACTGCGCCTTCACCCGGTTTTCGCTTCCATCGGGATGCGGACCGGTCTCTGGTCTGTTTACGACGGCAATTCCTATAAGACGGCTTTCGGATCCGAGGATTATGTTCTTCAGCCTGAAGCCGCGCTTGTCGCATCCGCCGGGAGTGAACGGGTTTCGGCTCGTTTCGGCTGTAAGGGATCTCTCTATATTTTTAAAAATGAATCAGAGAGGCGATTCGGCGTGTACGGACCCTTTGGAGAGATACTCTGGAAACCGGGCGACGAGTGTCCCGCATGGACGTTGAGCGGCGCGCTCGAAAGACGCCGAAATCGGACTGCTTTCTCCGATCTGGATTACAGCCGGCTTGCAGGTTCGGCGGGCATACGCCAGGAGAAACGCGGCCTATACACGGCCGGTCTGACATTCTCCGGTCAGCGACAGGCATTTGCCGGATATCCGAGCCTCGATTTCACCGAATTCCGGTCAATACTCCAGGCCAACCGTTATTTCCGGTCACGGACAGCCGTGTTGCTTCAGGCGACTATCGGACAGAAGCGTTACCTTGAGGATATGACAGCCGAGGTTGAGGAGCAAATCATCATCCCTCAAACCGTGGAGGGAAGAGGGGGGAGCGGAAGAGGGAAAGGGCCCGGATCCGGATCCGCAACGAGCGGAGATTCCGTTTATACGATCACCAGAACCATCCGCTCCGGAACAGAAGGCATGCGTCCCCTGCTTCTGACAGGGTCGGCACGCGTGACACAGTCCCTGGGCCGTTCGGTCGGAACCGCGGTGCAGGTTCTCAGATCATGGAATTTCAACCGAGAAGGCCGGTATATCACCACCCAGGAATCGGGGTATCTGTCCGAAGATCCGCTCTTTGACGATCCGTACACGCACGAGAAGGAGGAATGGTCCATAGAAGGAACGGTCCGCTTTTCCGGAGGATGGACAGCCAAAGGGTCCTGGCAAAGGGAACATCGGTATTTCGGCAGGCCGGTGTATGATATGGAGGGAATCGAGCAGGCTGGCACGAAAAGAAAGGATATCCGAACCTTGACCGGAGCCTTGCTCCGCGGTCCGATTGGAATGAAAGGCTTATTTTTGACAGTATCGGGTTTCTGGGCGGACAATCTGTCGAATGACCCCTATTATCAATACAACGGAGCGATGATCAGTACCGGATTGGAAATGAACCGGTAAACCGGCTTCCAGGGCGGCACCATCGCAATCTATCACTCATAATCCTGGCAGGCTGTAGAACCAGGAGAAACCAAATCCTCGCAGGAATGAGTGTTGGTCAGAGACCACCTTTATACTCAAAATGCTGACTTTTCAACCAACGAATCAGATGAGAATAACCATAAATCCAATTTTTGGTATATCATATCCTCGATCCGTAAATGACGTATATGCGTCAATTGCACGACACATCAATTCATCCCTGTTTTTCCTATGGATATTTCGTTTTTCTTGTGTTCAGATCCTAATGATCATTCGGCGTTCCGGAAATTTTCCCTGAAAAGCTAATGATTCAAGTGTGATCCGCCAGGCTTTGAACTAATTTGTCTGTCTATAATTTATATATCAATTTTTCCCGACTGTTTTTTTTTAATCTATCTGAACCGATTTTCCCGGTTGTCTTAAAGTAAAAAATTAATTGATTTTTAACAGACGATTTGATAGATTATTTAGGTCTCTCATTGAAACAAACTATATGGAGGTTTTCATGAAAAAAGCGATCATTTTTCTGCTGTTTCTGGCCTTTTGGAGCGGCAGTCTGCAGGCGCAGAACATGACCATCCAGCTGTTATCACCTTCCAACCGACAGCAGTTCGAAATGTGTTCCGACATCCTGCTGCAGGCCGATGTGACCATCACGGAAGGAGAGATCAGGAACGTGCAGTTTTTCCGCGGCAGTACCAACATCTCGTCCGATTCCCGTGCGCCCTATGAGTACAATTGGCGGAACGTTCCCTACGGGTATTACCGGATCTGGGCCAGGGTCAACGACAAGGCCGGAAATTCCCTGGATACGGAACCCATCTTCATATACGTCGGGGACGTGGAAAAAGGCAACATGCTCATGAACGGGGAGTTCACCTGCGGCGGGACTCCATGGACCATGAACAACCAGCCGGGGGCAGCTGCAACGCTTCAATTTAATTCCGATCAGGAAATCGCCCAGGGCGAAGCCGCCGTGGTCAACATCACCGAGGGCGGAACCGCGGACTGGCACGTTCAGCTTCACCAGGCCTTTCCGATCGACAGCGGAACCACTTACGAGATCAGCTTCGCGGCGATGGTGACTGAGCCGCGTACGATTACCATCGAGTTCCAGGAGAATACCGGCAGTTACACCATACACAATTCAGCCTCCGTCGCACTGGAGAGTTCGGACATCTACGGGCCCTTCATCTGGGAGGCGCCGGTTACGGACGCGACCAATTACTTCCGTTTCTGTCTCGGCGGATCGCCCGGTACGGTATGGATCGACCAGGTCATCATCTACGATCCCCGGTATACGGCTGTCCGGGACAGGCGCGCTCCTGTAGCACCGGTTTCAAGCCGCATTGTCAGCCAGAACTTTCCGAATCCCTTCAACGGAGAAACCGTCATCCAGTATGAATTGCCCGAAACCGCGGATGTGCGCGTGTCCGTCTATGATCTCCGTGGACGTCAGGTGGCCGGACTCCTGACCGAAAAGCAGAATTCAGGCGATCATTTTATACGATGGAACGGACAGAGCGGAACAGGGGAGTCCCTGGCCAGCGGCGTTTACGTCTACCGAATAGAAGCCCGGACCCAGGACAAGACATCGGTTCTATCGAAGAAAATCATCCTGCTTGAATAATCTGAAGCGGGGGAGTTGACAAACAAAACGGCCGTCCCTTTTGCGGGGGACGGCTGTTTTTTTTATTTTGAAAGGTTTAGGCGGTATTCCATGTCATTCTGTTCAAGAAAAAGAAGCGGATGTCATATTTCGATTCAGGGGATAAAAATCAGCCCGGATCCTTATGCATTCCAACGCGGCGGTCCGCTTCCGCCAGAAGGGAATTCAACGTATCTTCGAGAGTTCGGCGGGCCGACTCGATCGATTCCCCGTCCGTTTTCTCCGGAGGAGGGATGGGCGGACCGCCGAGCAGTACCGCTTTGCCGAAAGGCAGTGGAAGCATGAACTTGTCCCATGAATTAAAAACGGCGCAGGGTTTGCAGGAGAAGACTATGGGAATGATGGAAGCCCCGGCCTTGGCGGCCACGAAAACGGCGCCGGGCTTGACTACATGGATGGGGCCGGTCGGGCCGTCAACGGCGAAAACCACGTCCTGTCCTTCCCGAACGCGGTTCACACAGGCCAAAAGGGCGCGCACTGGGGACTTATGACTGGATCCGGGAATGATGCTGTAACCGAAATTCCGCAAGACGTCGGCGAGCAGGCGGCCGTCCCGGCTCGTGGACGTCAGTATGCTCACGTTCGGGCTGTACAGGCAGGGAATCATGAGGAAGTGGCGGCCGTGCCAGAACGCGAAAAGAATGCGTCGGTTCGAACGCCTGTGTTCCTCAATCGGCTCGATTCCGATGCGTTCGATTCTCAATGTGGCGGTGATGAGACGGATGGCGCCTGTGATCAGTCCGGGATAAATATCTTTATAGAGCCGGTTCCGGATTTTCTTCCTGAGAGACATGCCGCATTCCGATCGATGAGTGCTGGAAGTTATGACTGTCAAGTTAGTTAAAATCGGTTCCAATGTCAATTGGCCGGCGAGTGTAAAAAATACATCCACTCGGGCATCGAACAGTTATGTTTTTGTTTTTTCTTGACAATGACGCAATATTTTCATAATTTTTATAAATTTGAGTACAGTTGTCCGACAACGGAGGCCAGAATCATGAAAAAAGGGTGGAAGGCTAGACTATTCTGCCTGTTTTTTCTTTTATTTTGCATGCAAGGGTCGGCGCGCGCCGCGCTCTGGTTCGAACTGGAGGATTTTTCCACCGGAAAATCCATCCGCTCGGTCGACAAGAGCACGTATCATCTGACGCTGATGCGGCATCAGATCGCTGCGTACAAGATGACTGCGCATTACAGGCACAGAGGCGATGAACCCAATCTGATCTGGCTCCGGCGCTATACGGACAAGCCGAAGTACGATCTGCCGCCCTATGTGGAGAATTGGGTCGACAAAGCAGACACTCTGCCGTCCTATCTCGGAGAACTCGACAACACGTTTTTTATACGACCTGAGCAACTGTCGTCCGTGGGCGTTGATTCATTCATGGTCGAGGGTTTCATCCGGTACGGATTGTCCTCCTATGACGAGGCAGAGGCCTGCCGTCTGAAATTCATCATCACCGTGATCGAGCCTCCCCTGGCGCCGCCCGTGATCGTTCCGGAACCGTCCTTTTCAGCCGGATCCGTGAATGTGATACGGTGGATTCCTTCGGACGCGGCCCAGATCCAGGATGTATACTGCTTCGACAGGAACGATCCCACGAACCTGATGAAATCGCTCCGCCGCCTGTACCGGAGAAATCCCGGAGACACGCTCGAAGCGGCTTTTGAGGGACTGCTGGACGGTCACAGATACGGATATTATGTGAAGGCCGCGTACGGTTTCGAATCAGACGCGCTCATCCTCTACTCCGACTTCACTTATTCGACGCAGGACCGGACGCCTCCGGAACCCGTTCAATTCAGCCAGGCGGTTCTGGCCGGCACATACACCGTGCTGGTATCCTGGAGCACGGTCCGGGACACGGTGAGCGGCGTATCCGCATACCATATTTACCGCTCAGAGGGAACAGGCGCGGAAATCCCCATTGACACGGTTTTCGCAAATCCCGATCAGCCTGTCACGCTCACCTATGAGACGCGTGTCAAACCCGGCGTTCCGACGTATTACCGGGTCCGTGCCGCGGACCGGGTCGGGAACGAGGGGGAGGGCGTGCGTACGAACAGCGTGACATCCGGGACCGCGGTCGATCCCAATCCGATCCCCGGAGACGGTGGCGACGGAACCGCGGTTCCCGATTCAGCGGCGGATTCCCGGTATCGCAAAGGCCCGGTCGACACGCTCCGCCTGACCCTGACCGGTCTGGAGCAGAGACTGCGTTTTCAGGCCGTGAGGGACAGTGTCCTGTATTTCGGAAAGGTTCTGCCCCTGGGCGGCCGCGTGTTCGACAGCGGCTGGCTGCTTCTGAACCAGGTCGTCCGAAATCCCTCGAATTACGATGAAGCCTTCCATGTGTTCGACTACAGCCGCGGGGACACCATCCCGCTGGACTTCGTGAACGGCCACGTCTATCACCGCCGTATCATCCGGCAGTATCTGGGCAGTACGGACACCCTCGTTCTCGACGGCACGATTCCCGACTGTTTCCCGCCCGAGGACATCCGGAACCTGCGCGTGGACGCGTCGGTCGAGGATCCGGACGCGGTTTCGCCCTCGACCGGGTATTCCAGGTGGCACATGAAGCTGACCTGGGATCCGGCGACGGATGGGGGCAGCGGGCTCAGGGGATACCGGCTGTACCGGAAAATCATCGGTACTGACACCGTGTTCAGCGAAATCCCCGGAACCGGCCCGTACCGCCGGACCGCATACACGGACCGTCTGACGGACCGGCCGGAAGTCGACGTCCGCAATGCGATGATTCGCTACCGGATCGCCTCGGAGGATTTCGTCGGCAATGTCCGGACCTGGGAACAGTCTGTTTTCGAAACCGGTGAACGGGCGCTCGGCGGACCGACGCTCTCCTTCGTGGATACGCTTCCGCCAGACCGGCTCCTTCGCGGCCCCGACACCCTGTTCGTCCGGGGTTCTTCCGTGGCGTTACGGCTCGCGTCTTTCGACGTCGGTCCTGTTCTGTCCTACCGCATTTCGATCAACGGCGTGGAAACGCCGCACCGAAACACCGGCGTCGACACACTCCTTCTTCAGTTGAGTCAGGAAACGTCCCGGATCAAGATCCGCGCGCTGTACCCCGCCGGCCGTTCGAGCGTCTGGTCCGGCGTCAAGGTCGTCATCCGCGCTTCCCGCCTGCCCGTGGAGGGCCTGACAGCCTGGAGCGACACCGCTTACTGGGGCGGGCACATCCATTTACGGTGGCTCAGGCCTTCGGAGGACGTGCTCCGATACGAAATCCTCCGCTGGACGGACGGACGGAACGCCAGAACCGTCGGCCTGCTGACCTCCTCTGCGGATACGTTGAAGTGGACGGATTTTTACGGACAGGACGAGATGGAGGACGAGCCAGGAGACACGCTCGAAACCTACAGGGTTTACCGGTATACCGTGCGAAAATTGAATCTCTTCAATGAAATGACGCCCCCGTCCGACACCGTTTCCGCGTTCTGCAACCGGCCCCCGCGCATCACGTCGCACGAAGTCAAGACCGAGAACGGCCGGCTTGTCATTGAACTCACCTGGACCCGGCCGCATCCCAACCTGTTCCCGTCTGATTTCACGACCGTGATCCGCGTCTTCTCCGACAGCACAACCGGCACGGCGGTCACCGACACGATCGCGGACGACGACACGACATACACGTACCGGAACGTGACCCTCGGCCGCAACTCGATTTTCCAGGTGCTCGAGATTCCGAACCACGACTCGCAGGGGAGGCGGAGCGCCTGGTCTCAGCCCTACACGGTGTCGTTCCGGAAAGTGGATCTGGCCGTGCTGGCCCAGCCGCGCGGACGGATATTCGCGCACTGGGGGAATTCGTTCGTGGACAGCCTCCGGGTCAGCCGGTTCCAGCTGGTGAGAACCGCGGCCGGCGACACCTTTGACCTGATGCTGTCGAACCGCCAGTCCTCATACATGGATTTCTCCGGCACCCTGGTGAACGGCCGCCTGTACAGCTACAGCGTGTTCGCGCTGGACAGCCTCGATCACGTCGTGGCCGCCGAAGTGAAGGATGAAATCTGCGACCGGGGTTCCGCCTACATTCCGGATGTCGATCCCCTGAGCATGCGGTATTTCAATTCCGATTCAATCAATGTGTCCTGGCACTGGAATCCCGTCCCAGTCGAGGCGGGCGTACCGGGAGCCGTCGTTCCCGTCACGGGTACCCGCGGCGCGGTCCTGGTCAGGCTCCAGGTGAGCGTATCGCGCTCATTTCCGGCTGACCCGGCCCAGACCCGGACGCAGGGCCCGTTTCCGGCCGATCCCCTGAACCGCAACCGGCGCGTGCCGATTCCGGACCTGAGCAATATCGAAAACGCAAAACTGTATTTCCGTGTCACGGCCTCAGACCCGTGGGGGAACCCCGTCGAGGAACTGTGGTCAGATGATTTCTATCCGGTTCAAACCGTCATCTTCGATCCCGTGCCGCCCCGCGCCGTGGGCGCCGTGGATTTTAAATCGGTCACCGCCTACTACGCCTCACCGGACAGCGTGATCCGGCGCCTGGAATGGAGCAGCGCCGGCGTTCAATACCCGGTGGATCCGCAGGAGAACTGGAACGACCTCATCGGAAACGTCGCCGCCTTCGAAATTTTCCGCGGCCTGGAAGAGGGGCCGGAAACACTGATCGGAATCCAGCCCGTGCATCAGGCGAATATGCCTTATGTGTGGGCCGACACGTCGGCGAACGCGGGAACCCATTACCGCATCGTATCGGTCGACAGTGCCGGCAACCGGATGTCAGGGGGCTGGCAGATGCCGGCGTTCCGGGTCAGCACGCCGGCGCCGCCCGATCCGAAGGGAAAACGCGCATGCGCTTGGCAGCCGCTGGCCGGAGGCGCGGTCCAGTACGTCGTCGAAATCGCCATGGACCTGCGGCATTTCCGGTACGCGTACGAGATGAACGCGCCGGCCGGTCTCGACAGCCTGGTCTGCCGGAGCGTGTGGATGTCCGATACGTCCTTTGTCTGCCCGACCGGATGGGGCTCCATCCAGTGCGACACGACGTGGTTCCGCATCAAGGCCCGGCGCAGCGCAGGCGGATTCATTGCCGAAAGCGGATGGTCCGCGCCGTCCTTCTTCGCTCCGACGCCCGGCATCGATCCGAGATCCACTTCCGGCGCAGACGCAGGCCTGCCCGAATCTTTCGGCCTGAGCCAGAATTTTCCGAACCCCTTCAACGCCTCGACCACCATCCGCTTCGATCTGCGGGATCCGTCCCGGGTCCGGCTCATGGTGGTGGATGTCCGGGGCGCGCTGGTCGACCGGCTCGTGGAAGGAACCCGGCAGGCCGGCCGTCAGACCGTCGCCTGGAACGGATGCGACCGGAACGGCCGTCCCGTCGCGTCCGGCCTCTATATCGCGATTCTCTCCGCCGAATCGGAAACGACCGGACGGACCTACGCGAAACGCATCAAGATGGTCATGATCCGATGAAACCGATTCCCGTGACCCGAACCTGGAGATTCCGGAAATGAGAACCACCCGAATCCTGCCGTGTCTGCTGATGCTGATTCAGGGCCTTCTGGCCGCCGGCCCCCTCTTTCACGGGACGGAACGGGACCCGTCGTGGAGAACACCCCCGGGAATCGCGGCGGTTCTGCCCGCCCTGCCCGCGGACCTGGAGCCCACGCTTCCCGCCCCGAGGCTTTTCCGGGAGCCCGAATTCACGCTTGGAGAATCGAACACGCTGACCTGGCCCGCGGACAGCATCGAAACCGAGTCCGTCGCCGCAGGTCTCACGCTCCTCTTCTACGAAATACAGGCGTCGTACGACGCGGACGGGACAACCGCGGTGCTCTGGGGATTCGCCAATGCCGGCACGGATTCGGCCGTTTTTATCGGACTGCCCGAAGGCCCCCCGGTCTCGTACCGTCTTCGCTATTATACCCGGAACGCTGCGGCCGTATTCGGTCTCAGCCACTGGTCGGGACCGCAGGTTTCCATCCAGGATGCGCATCCACCCGTTCTGTCACTCTGGGAGCTCTCGGGCCTTCAGTCCGGCGAGACGGCCCGGTGGATCATCGGGCCGGCACTGAATCACCATATTATCGCCTCCGATCTGCCGACGGGAAGCGTCATGGAAGTGTTCGTCCACGAGATGAGCGCCTTCGTGGATGAAACGGTAGTCTACGACATCGTTCCTCCCCGGACGGAAGTTGACACGGTCCTGACCATGAACGCGCTCAAAACTCCGGCCCACGAGAGGGTGACCCTGTCGGTCTGGGTCCGGGACAGAGCGGGCCAGTCTTCCGATGTCCAGTCGATCGACCTGTTCTGGATTCCGGTTGAGGAGTTCCGGATGTTCTCCTTTCCGAATCCCTTCCGGCCGACGGCCGGGGAAATTGCGGTGATCCAGGTGCCCGCGCCCGAAGCGTCCGTGCTTCGCATTTTCGATCCGTTCGGAAGCCTGGTCCGCGTCCTGCGGAAATCCGATACGGCGGACCTGTTTTTCCAATGGGATGGCCGGAACGACAGGGGGGACCTGGTTTCCACGGGCGGATACCTCTGCGTGGTGGAAGGCCGGGAGAAACAGTACTGTAAAATCGCAGTGCTCAGATAAACGGGACGGTCAAAACCATGGATAAAATCAAAAGCACCGGCGGTTTCATCGCATTGATCAGTTTGTGGACGGCGGCGTTCGCCTTCGCGGGACCGGAGGGGGACGCCGGAAGGGCCGGCGCATTCCTTCGCTACGGCGTCGGCGGCCGGGCGCTCGGTATGGGCCGCGCCTTTGTGGGAATCGCGGACGACGCCAGCGGCGTGTTCTGGAATCCAGCCGGACTCGTGGGGGCTTCGCGCATCGAGATCCAGTCCCTCTATTCCAACCTGTACTTCGACAGCCGCTACTCGCATCTGGGCATGGTTCTGCCCCGGCCGCTGGACAATCCGAAAAATCCCCTGCTCCGTTTTCTGTTCGGCCCACGGACCGCGGTGGGCTTCGGCTGGGTCGGGCTCGGTATGGTCGATTTCGAACAGCGCACGGCAACCGCCGAATTCGTCGGCCGTTTCGGGCTTGAAGAAAACGCTTTTGCCGCGGCTTGGGCGAGGGAAGAGGCGGGATCGTGGGGCCTTCTGAGGACCGGCGTCACCGTCAAGGCCGTCAACCAGGGATTTTCCGGACTCGCGGACGCGGCCGGCATGGCTCCGGGCGCGGAGGGCAGGGACTGGTCCGCGGGCGCGGATGTCGGCGCTACCTTCCAGCCGATTCACGCGCCCCTGTTCCGGTCGTTTTCGCTCCGGTACGTCCTGCCGCTCCGGTTTGGCGTCTCAGTGCAGAACCTCATTCAGCCCGCCTGGAAGCTCCAGTCAGGAGAAAACGATCCTTTCCCGCGCTCGGTACGTTGGGGACTCGCCTACCGCTGGGTGCTGAAGGACTGGGTTCCCAGGAGCTGGCAGGCGGTCCAGTCGGTCGTTGAGGACGTCGACATCCTGACGGCCCTCGATTGGGAGAAGGCCGAGGGCTCCGGTACCGGCGTCTATTTCGGCGCGGAAGGCCGGATCCCGATCCTGAGGCGCCATCTGCTGTGGTCGCCCCGTTTCGGCGTCAACAACCAGGCCGAATGGATGTCGCTCGGCACCGGCTTGACCGTGCCCTTCGCGAAATCGGCCGCGGTCCGGATCGATCTCGCCCATGAACTGCACCCCAATCTCCCGAACGATACGCGAATGTCCATGACTTTCCAGTTCGGCGTCCCCCGCGACGCGGGGTTTTTCCGGCGTTGGTATGAGCGCGCGGGCGGCGACACCGGCCCTCTGCTGAACATCGTCGCCGACTACCCGAACCCGGACGTGAACGGAACCATCAAGGTGCTGGCCGAATCGGACAGCCGCAACGCATCCCGCTACAACGACCTGTTGGTCGGCATTGACCGGGCCGAGTGGATGTACCGAAGCGCCGTGGATTTGCTTAAACGGAACGAGATTGAAAAAGCGCGCCGCAAGGGCGCGGACGCGGCGCGCGAATACGCGGCCCTGTTCAGCCGGCAGGAGAATCCCCTGACCGATCTTCAGCTCACCCATTACGGCGAGATGCTCCTGCTCACCGGACAGCCCGAGTCCGCGGTGCCGGTTCTCCGCGAGGTCGATCAAACATCCCTCCGCACCCATTACCTGACCGGAGCCGCGTTCAAGGGCCTGGGCCGCTGGGATGCCGCGATCGCGGCGTTTGACAGCGCCATCCAGAGCATCGGGATCGGGGAGATCCTGTTCTGTACAGCATGGACTGTCTTTCGGCCCTCGGACTGGCGGAGTCCCTGATACGGAACAACCGCAATGCCATGGCCCTGCGGGTTCTGGAGGACATGCTGACCCACTGCCAGGGACGTCTCGACGAAGATTATCCGAGATATCCGGTGTTCGAGGATGGCTACTGCGTGGATGACGCCCAGCTGCTCGTCGGCGTTTGCCTGATCCGAATGGGCCGGATCCGCGACGGGGTCAACGCTCTTTTGGAAGCGGACCGGTTCTATCCCCTCCTGACGAACGGACGCACCGCGGGCGGAATGGCCGACGACCTGATTCAGATGCTCTCGAATGACGATGCCGAGGGACTTCAGGCCGCGGCGGAAACCCTGCTGGACGCTTATTCCGAGGCGCATGGACTCACCGGCCGGACGGCCGAAGTCCGCGCCGGCCGCTGATCGAACCAACCCCGGGATGAATCACATGAAAAGCGCGCGATCAACCGCCTTCCTCTTGTCCTTTGCCTGCCTCGCGGTTTTGCAGTCCGGTCCAGTTCCGGCCCGGGCTGAGACCCGTCCGGCACGGCTCCTGCTGATCACGCCGGCCGACGGCCGAAAGGTCGATGGTCTGGCGGTCCTGTTCAGCTGGAAGGCGCAGGATATCGATTCCACTTTCCAGCCGGGTTTCTTCGAAGTGCAGATCTGGGACAAGGCGAAGAATTTCAGGCGGAACGTGAAGGTCACGGCGGAAGACTCGACGGGATACGGCCAGGCCTGGGGTTCAAAATCCCAGGCAGGTGTTCCGGAAACACGGCAGCTACCTGTGGAGGGTTGTGGCTTTCGACGAAAATGGCCGACAGCGGATCTCCGGAACGCGGCGTTTCGTGATGCCGCCTCCGAGAATCAAGCCGCTCCTGGCAGGTCCGGGAAAAGGCCACTCTCTCCGGTTGGAATACAACTACTGGTCGGATTTTGACTCCTACCGGCGTTTTACCGACCCCCTGTACCCGAAAACCCATCTGAAAAGCTACGCGGACATCGGAATCGGCTTCCGCCAAAGCTGGGAAACCGCGGTTCCGTTCACGATTCAGGAACGGCTTTTGCTCCTCTCCCAGATCGGGATGGGCGCTGAAATGACGCCCCGGGTCAGAATTCTGCAGAACACGTTTCTGGCCGTGGACCCCTGGGTGCGCGGCCGTCAATGCTGGTATTCCACTGGCCTGAAGCATTATTCAGGAACGATTTCCGAAATTGCACTCGGAACCGACGCTGTGGTCATGCCGGGCGGCCATTTGGTCCTGTCCGGCGCCTGGCTTCCGGTCAACCGCATCCGCTACGGCCTGCGTGGAGGCGGTCTCCGCACCCTGCAGGGCGCCGGGTGGGAGGCCGGGGTCACCGTGACCATCCCCAGAAGCCTGCTCTCGTTGGTACGGGTGGCGGGAGTGAACGTCGATTTCCAGAAAATGCCGCTCCGCTTTGTGTTCGGACGGGTCGAGGATGATTTGACGGACCTCCGGCTCGATTATCGCAGGTTTTCAGTCGAGTATCTGTTCTGATCGGGCGGACAGAATCTTGGCCATTCTGGTTCCAGTTTTTCCGGATGATCGGAGATCGGGCTTCTGGCCGCTCCGACGAGTCGGATTCCCCGGTGCCGCGAAGCGGTGCGGCGGCGATCATCCAAGTTTCCTGAGGTACCCCGCTGTTTGCCTTCAACCAGAGGGCATTTGATAGCATGGTCCCGCGCAGCGGGCGGCGGAGTTCTTCATTCAGACGGCACCCCCGCCGGTCGCGGCGGGAAGCCGGCTTCATCAGAGACAAAATCCCCAGGCGTGCGTCCGTGTGTCCCGGAACCCGGTTCCGGACGGCCCGCCGAACCCAGTCAGCAGGAGGTTCAAATCCCATGCGTTCGATTCCATCACGCGCCTGAAGCGCCTCTGCCTGGCGGGGCTGGTGTTTTACGGCGTCTCCTTGTTCGGACAGGATCCCGCCGCCCAGGTCGCCATCACCGGCATCCGGAGAGACGTCCATAAAAAGTGGATTTTTATTCCGGACAAGGTCGACTATGACGTGTCCTGGAGCGCCCAGGTCCGCGAGGGCGAAGTCTGGAGACCGGCCGACCCGGAACGGTACACCTACCGCGTAACCTGTCAGCCCGCGGAGGGGGAATCCATCGTGTCAAAGCCCGTCGCCGGCGGCCGCTATGAGTTCAAGGGGCTCGACGTGGGGCAGGCGTATGCGTTCACGGTCGAGGCGCTCCACGACGGCGTTCCGGTCGCGGAGTCCGAAATCGCGCGGGACACGGCCGGACGGCGGGGCGGGGATGCGTCGAACGACGACATCGTGCGTTCCGGCTCCGGCGGGGAGAAGTCCGTATACTGGTTTGAAAAATATCTGCCGATCAGCGGACGCTGGGCGTATTTCTGGCGGCCGTCGATCTACGACTCCTCCTCCGTCATCGGTCGGCTTTGCTTCTGGCTGCTCTGGTGGGCGTGGCTGGCAGGACTTTCATCATCTTTTTCCGCTGCATGCCCACGCTCAAGTTTCAGAAAATTTTCCCGATGAGCAGCGGCGGCAACCGCGGACTGATGCGGGACATTAAAAAGGACTACGCGGCGCGGATTTCACCGGAATTCACGAACATATTGGAGCGGTGGAAGCAGATCATCGACAGCGCCAACTGGGGCATCCGCGAGTTCATCGGCAAGAGACGCGGCCAACTCGAGTCCTCCACCAACGACCTGTCCGGCGCGAGCGTGAAATACTGGAGCGAGCGCGGCAGCGTGGAGGTGCGCAAGCTGATCGACGAGATCGCGCACAAAAAGCTGGATGAATACCCCACGGTCCGCGTCTTCAAGGCGGGACTCGAGAATCACGAGACCGGCGGTTTTCGCTGGATGGATGTGGCCAAGGAAGTGGAGACATCCATTGAAAACCAGGCGGCTTCCGAACTGGAAGTTCTGAAGCGGGATTCGGTGTACGATTTCCTCTGGAACCTGGGTACTGTGGCGCCCCTGCTCGGCCTGCTGGGGACGGTGACCGGCATTTCCAAGTCGTTCGACGACCTCGCCAACCTGCCGGACAACGCGACCCAGAAGCAGCTCATTCACCAGCTCGCCGGCGGCATTCACGAGGCGCTCTGGACGACCATCGAAGGCCTGATTTTCGGCATCACCTTCATGATGATCTATTACTACTATCAGAAAAAGCTCGAGTGGATATATTCCAAGTGGGAAGAGGATTACGTATACGTCATTGAGCGCCTGTAAACCGAACGGCGCCCCGGGGAACCGACGATGGCCTTTCAGAAGAAACGGGAACAGAAAGAGCTCAATCTGCCGAGCCTCATCGACGTGGTGTTCCTGCTGCTGATTTTCTCGCTGGTGACGATTCCCGTCGAACGGACGGAAAACGTTCAGCCTCAGGAGCAGCGCTCTCCGGCGTCGAGCGAGCTGAAGCTTCCGTTCGTAGCGAGCCCGAAGGTGGTCGACATCGACCCGATTCTCCGGTCCCTGCTCATCCAGATCGAGAACCGGGACCCGGACAACCCGGCCTCCAGCCGCCTGGTTTACATCCTCCGTCCGTCGGAACGCGATTCCACGATCGGACAGACCCGGCGGTCGGCGATCCGCGATTCGCTGGTCGCGGCTTTCCCGGACAGCTTCCTTGCGCTCTCCGACGAGGAATTCACCAGCACGCGCGCCTGCCGGCTGATCCGTGAGCAGATCCGCGACCACATGGACAGGCGGAACCGGCCGTCGGGGTTTCCGCCCCGGGTCGAGATCCGGGCGGTGAAAGACACCGAATTCCGCATCGTCAACTTCATCATGCGGGAATGCAGCGCCCATGGCGACTCGATCCCGTCGATCTCGGTGCGGACGTTCAGCCATCCGATGTAAAGGAGACGGTTCGTGGCTTTCAAAAGACGGATCATGGGTCGGAAGGATATCCAGCTGGTCTCATGCATGGACATGATTTTCAACCTGCTGCTTTTCTTCCTGGTCACCAGTAACATTGCCACCAACGCCAAGCTGGAAAAGCGCTTCGTTTTCCCCACGCCTAAATACGACCTGGGATCCGCCGAGATTTTCATCCAGTGGATCGACAACCAGTCCGTCTTCTGGATCGACCAGGCGGCCTCCTCGCAGGTCCAGCGCGTGCTTGACCAGTATTCCTACATGAATCCGGAGGAGCAGAACCGCGAGACGGTGGCGCTCCTGAAGATACAGAACAAGATGAGCGCCGACCAGCTGGACCGTAAGCTCCAGGCGGTGGTGGAGGAGGCCGACGCCAATCCGAGCCGCAAATATTTCGCCCTGCTCCGCTGTCCCAACGAGGTGCCGTACGCGCGCATCATCGAAGCCGTGGCAAAACTGTCCTCCGCGAAGTACGGAAACGTGGAATACGGGTGCGTGGGAGGCTCCCTGGCGGACCTTCGGATGGGCGTTCTGGAACGGACGGACCCGGACGGGAACCTGCGCCGCCTGATCCGGATCGATTTCGAGGGGACGGGCACATGAGGACCGAAGGCAGACTTCGGGCCTCCGCCGGTATCACACGGGCGGGGACCGAAGCAAAATCCGCAGGATCCGCCCGAAGACGGTGGTGGATCTGGCTGCTGGCGGCCGTTCCGATTCTGGCCGTCTCGGGCCTGCTCACGGCGCTGTATCTGCGTCTGCCATCGGACAAGCCTTTCACGCCGCGAATGGCAGCCAGCGAAATCATCGAAGTCCCCAGGCGGCCCGGCATATACGGCATCCTCATCGACATTCCCCAGGAAAAACCCAATGTCTTCTCAGTGGACCTGCTCCGGTCCGAGCCCGTCGACTGGCGCCAGCTTCAGGTGATCGACTACCGGGCCGACGTGCGGGTGTACGCCATGATCGGGTCCGACGGACGCATCGCGATCACGGACGTGATCGACGTGGACCACGCCCGGGCCGGCCGGTTTATCGTCCAGTCCGTGAAGTCGTGGGTGTACAAGCCGCTCAAGAGCGGACGCGTGGTATTCCATTTCAATCTGCCCTCCGAAGGCGAGAAGCTGATCATCTACACGTCCGGGCTGAAACGGAACCCGGACATCGACCGGGAAATTCCGGTTCTCGACGGCCGGCTCCACAACGTGACGGGCATCGATCCGCCGCTCGTCCGGGTGGTCAAGTAGTCTTCTCCGGCGCGTTCCGCGCTTTTCGATATCCGATTCATCGCCGCCCTGGGAATCACAGGACCGCTTCGCCCCCGAAGCGCCTTCTGGGTCATTCCCGGCAGCCATCGGTATCCATTCCACGGGGAGGGAGACACCATGAAACGCTTGCCCGCTCAGGTCCTTTCCTCGCTGTTCCTCCTTCTCAACGTCTCGCAGGCGCAAATCCCGGTTCCGGGCTCCGTGAAGTGGACGTACGGCGTTCCGTCTGACGATTTCCATTCCTGTCCCGCGATCGGGCCGGACGGTTCCATCTATGCGGGATCCTGGAATTCGAAAATGGTCGCGTTGAATCAGGACGGGTCCCTGAAATGGGAGAGAATAGTGGGGTGGCCTATCCGCGAGCCTGTGTCCCTGGCCTCGAACGGCACGCTCTACATTTCGGCCCACCATGAACTGATCGCCATGCGCACGGACGGTTCTTTCAAGTGGGGATTCATCATTCAGGACGGAAAAAAACTGACATCTCCCTCCATCGGCCCTGACGGAACCGTATACGTCGGGTCCGAAGACGGTCATCTCCACGCCGTACATCCCTCCGGCTCAGTGAAATGGTCATTCCCGACCTGCGGTCCGGTCGTCCATTCACCGTCCATTGGTATAGAAGGCACGATTTTCGTCGCATCAGCCGACACGCTGTACGCGATGAAACCGGATGGAACCCGGAAATGGGCTTTCGGGACCGTCAATCCGATCAGCGGGATTCCCGCGCTCACCGACGAGGGAGTCACCTACGTCGCCACCGGCCTCGGAGAACTCTTCCCCAATAACGTTGAAGCGTACTTCTTCGCGGTCAATTACAGCGGCCAACAGCTCTGGCGGAAAAACACGATTCAAGGGGTTCGATTCACGAATTCACCGGTTGTCGCACCGGACGGATCCGTCTGTATCGGGAGTCTCTACGGCGCATTCGCCATTTATAATCCCGATGGAACGTACAAGAAAGGCTGGATGCTCAATCAGAGTTCAGCTCCCGCGACATCCACTCCCGCGATCGGACTGGATGGTACGATCTACATCGGGAGCGGGAACACACAATTGTCCGCCAATCCGCAACCTTCGGGAACCGGATGGTACTACTATGACATGAGCATGAATTCCGCTTCACCGACTCTTGCCGATGACGGTTCGGTGATCGTCGCGCACGGGGCTATCTCCGCGATGGACAATGAGGGAAGCGGTCTGGCTCACGGCCGCTGGGTCAAATCGAAGGCGAATATCAGGAATACGGGGAGTCTTCTGGATGACGCGGACCCGGGGGAAGATCCTGTTCTCGATCCCCGTATTGTCTGGCGTTTCGACACAGACTCGAACATCCAGTGGTCCTCTCCGGCCCTGGGTTCCGACGGTACGGTTTACATCGGATCCGCGGAAGGCTCGCTCCACGGCGTGAATCCGGACGGGACGCCGCAGTGGGCCTACCGGACCCATGGAGCGATCATCGCCTCTCCTGCCGTGGGGCCGGACAGCACGGTATACGTCGGATCCACGGACAGCCTTCTGCACGCGGTGAATACGGACGGAACCGTGAAGTGGACATACCGGGCCGGCGGACAGATTATTTCCACTCCCGCGGTTTCCCTGGACGGGACCGTTTACGCGGGATCCCTGGATCACAGGCTTCATGCGATCAACGGAAACGGGAGCCCGAAATGGACTTTCGAGACCGGCGCCACCGTGTACTCGTCTCCCGTGATCGGAAGAGACAGCACCATCTTTTTCGGCGCGGACGATAAAAACTTCTACGCGCTGAGACCGGATGGCAGCGAGAAATGGCGGTTCACGGCCGGGGGAGGCATCGGGACATCCGCGGCCATCGACACGGATGGCACCGTTTACTTCGGATGCGGGGACAACCGGGTGTACGCTGTAAACGCGGACGGATCGGAGAAATGGCATTACACCGCGTCCTGGAACATCTGGTCATCACCTGCCATCGCCCCGGACGGGACGATCCTCGTCGGACTCCGGGAAAACAAGCTCCTGGCCCTGAACCGGGATGGAACGGAGAAATGGACACTGGACGTTCCGGGACAGATCTGGTCCTCGCCCCTGGTCGGGGCTGACAACCGGATCTATGTGGGCTGTCATGACGCCGGAGTGTATGCCGTGACAATGGAAGGTGCGGTGGAGTGGACCGTGTACACGGGCGGGGAGGTCTGGTCTTCTCCTGCCATGTCATCTGACGGGATTCTGTATGTCGGGTCGCGCGACGGCTGGGTGTACGCGATCCGCACGGAGAGCGGAGGACTTGCCGACGCGCCGTGGCCGAAGTTCAGACACGACACCCGCAATTCGGGAAGCGTCCAGGCGGCAGGGGAAGAGGAGCCGCCCGTGAATCCGCCCGAACCCGGCGACATCCTGTGGACATACGGGGACGCGGGAAACGGATTTATCTCCTGTCCGGCCGTGGGGCCGGACGGAACGATCTATGCGGGGTCCGCTGATTCAATGCTGGTGGCATTGAATCCGGACGGGACGGAGAAATGGACGAAAAAACTGGATCGAGCCGTTCTGGAGCCCGTGGCGCTGGCAGCGGACGGTACGGTTTACGGAGCCGCATCGGACATGCTGTTCGCTGTGGATCCGGCTGGAACGCTGAAATGGATGCTGAACGGGGAGGCGGGGAAGAAGTACACGTCGCCTTCGATCGGACCGGACGGGGACCTGTATGTCGGTTCAGAGGATGGACGTGTATCCAGGTTAGCCGCAGGCACTTCTTTTGACGATCTCCCAGAATCCATGGAACCGGCTTCGGTCGGACCCAAATGGAGCTTTTTCACAGGCAGTCCGGTCATTTATGCGCCTGTGATCGGCACCGGCGGCACGGTATACGCCGCTTCCGGGGACACGCTGTTCGCGCTCAGACGGGACGGTTCCCTGAAATGGAAATTCGGGACACTCTCGAAAATCACGGGCGTGCCGGGGCTCGGGGCGGATGGGACGGTATACGTCGGAGTCGCGAAATATTTTCGTGGGAATCCCATAGGCGAAGACGGCGCACTGTTCGCGGTGGACGTGGACGGGAAGATGCGATGGCATCGAGTCGTGCCGTATGCATGGGTGGCGAACTCGCCTGTTGTCGATGCGGACGGCGCCGTCTATTTCGGGGACGGGATCGGCGGGATGACGGTGCTGAATCCGGATGGAAGCGATCGAACGGGTCATCTGATGAACAACAGCCTTGGTCCCGTTCAATCCACACCCGCAATCGGGTCCGACGGACGGATCTATGTCGGGGACGGCAATAATTTCTACTACGCGTTGAATCTGGATCTGGAACCCGTGTCGTGGTACATACTCGCCCCGATCGCATCCTCATCCCCGGCGTTGACACCGGACAGCACAGTCATCATCCAGCACGGCGGGCAATTGAAGGCCATCTTTTCCGGCAGATCCGGCCTGGGGGATGGCCCCTGGGCCAAAACAAAAGGCAACCCCGGAAACACGGGATGTCTTCTGAAAGAGGGATCGCCGGTGGCGATCGCCGCTTCGAACCGTCTGCAGACCAATCCGGGAGTGCCCATCACACTCGACGGGAGCGACTCATTCAGCCCGAACCCGGGCCCGATGACGTACTCCTGGCAATGCCTTGAAAAACCGGAAGGGGCCTCGGTTGTGATCACGACACCGGAAAACGCTTCGGCCACCGTCAGGCTTTCGACACACGGAATATACCGGTTCCGATTGACGGTGTCGGACGGTTCCGGCGCATCCTCGTCGGATTTCGTGAAGATCCATTGCGGGTTGAAATGGACGGCCTTCGTCGGAAGCGCCCCCGTCGGAAACGAAATGGGGGACGCATTCAGTTACCATTTCCATTCATCGCCGGCCGTCGGCACGGATGGCACCGTTTATGTCGGATCGCCCTGGTTCGGGAACGGGCTTCATGCGCTTCATCCGGATGGATCCCTGCGGTGGAGCGTCGGATTCGGAGAAACGGACAATGAAACGGATCCCGTGCTGCTCGAGGACGGATCCGTGTATTTCAAGGGAAAAACAGTGTCTCCAGACGGTACCGTGAAATGGACGGCCGAAGGGTACGCGGATCGGAATTGGAAAAGAGTAACGCCGGCAACCCACGACAATGCGCTTTTTTTCGGATATTTCTGTCTCCTGGATGACGGTTCCATGAACTGGAACATGGCGAATGACGGGTTCGAGGCCGTTTCAGATCCTGCAATAGGGTCGTTCGGTGTTGTCACCTTCGGAGCGGAAAGGACTTCTCCGGGGGAAGGGTCCGTCTTGATCTCGATTTACGGAGACGGCAACCCTGCATGGGAGTTCAGCGAAGGCAGGGATTTCACATCGGCTGCGATCGATCGATACGGCCGGCTTTATATCGGTGCCGGGGATTCTTTGCTGGCTCTGCATGGGAATACCCTGCTCTGGGCATATCCCGTCGAAGGAGCGTCCTTCGTGGATCCCGTCCTCGGTCCGGGGGGCGTGATCTATTGCGGATCGGGTGACGGACGAATGTTCGCGGTGAATCCGGACGGTTCAACGGCCTGGGTCTTCCAGACGGATGGTCCGATCTCCTCTTCTGCGGCGGTGGATTCCGACGGCCGCATCTATTTTGGTTCCGGCGATTCCCGTTTTTATTCGTTGAATCCGGACGGAACCCTGCATTGGTCCTATCCGATTCACGGCGCGGACGGATGCAGCGCACCGGCCATCGCGCAGGACGGAACGGTTCTCGTCGGATGGAACGATGGAAACCTGTACGCTTTTCACACCGGGAGCGCGGGATTGGCGGACAGCGACTGGCCGAAACTGCATCACGACAACAGGAATACGGGATTCATCACCGTATGGGACGGCGTGGAATACCCGGAGGAGAATTCCGCCTTCATGACGGCGCCTCTCCGGTTCACCTTGCTTCCCAACCATCCGAATCCCTTCAATCCGGAGACCACCATCGGTTTCGGACTGCCGAGGGCATCGGATGTCCGGCTGGAGATCTACAATGCCCTGGGCCAGCGGGTCCGAATCCTCCTGGAGGGCAGAAAGAATGCGGGATGGCACAGCGTGGTCTGGGACGGGAGGGACGGGACCGGCGCGGCTGTCCTGTCCGGCATCTATGTCGTCCGGATTCAAGCAGGACGGTTCACGGTCTCCAGGAAAATGATGCTCATGAAATGACGTCCGGTAGGAGCTGTTAACATTCATTCGCGGGTTCTTGGGAGCGCGATGAAGGGTGTCTTGATGATGGTTCGTGATCTCCGTTCCGGGCATTATTTCATTTTTGAAGAAAATGTCACAGAAAGCCGCTAAGTTCAATAGAACGGCTTGGTTTGTGCATTGATGGAATGCATGTTTTTACCCGGGTTTTCCTGCCTGCATAAGGGGATGGAATTAAAGGAGTTGATTTTAATAAAATTCATTCGTATAATTTAACGGATTATTTCACTTTGAGATCAATCGTCTCATCCGAAAGAAACTGGCGGACTTCATAGACAGCGAGGTTCCTTTCATGCGCATCCAGAAGGTCTTCACGGTTATCGCGATGCTCTTCTGCGCCGCGGCGTCGGCGCAGGAGCCCTTTTTCGGCTCCAGCCGGCTCCAGCTTTTCAACCGCGGAGAATACCAGGCCGCCATCGATTCCATCCGGGCCTGGATGAAACGCACGCCCGCGGAAGCCGAACTGGGATACTATTACATCGGCGAAAGCCGGTACAACCTGGGGCTCGCGTCCGCGAACGCGTCTGATGCCGTGAACCATTTCGACGAGGCTCTGGCGGCTTTCGACGAATGCCTGAAGCGTGTACCCCTTCGCGAATCCAATCCCTACCTGGTCGACAACGCGCGGTATAAGAAAGCCTGGGCTTTTTTCCGCGTGTCCGAGCTGAGAGGCGGCGCAGCGGATGACCTGGAAAAGGCGCACGCGAACTTCCGCGACCTGTCCAAGTCCTCGGATGATTCCCTGCGAGTGGCCGCATTGTACATGGAGGGCGAGACCGCGCTCCGGCTCGCGGAGCATCAGCGCCTCCGCATCGCGGCACTGGCTCAGAACTTCCAGGCGCAGAAGGCCGTGGACGGGTGCATCGCCGCGGCCGCCTCATTCCGCGCCGCGGCCTCGGACCCGGCCGCTTCCGCGGATCTCAGGACCGCGGCCCTGATCCGACACCGCGACGCCGCGTACGAGCGGGGATGCGTCTATGAATCCGTATCCGGACCGCCATTCTCATCTCTCCGCGACCCGCGCAAGGCATCAACCGTTTCCGCGACCGCGGCGGATTTCTTCCGACCGCGCCGCCTACTCGGGCCTCGCCGACTCGGTCTCCTCAATGCCCAGCCCGTGCTGGCGGCCTCCGATCTGGCCGCCGGACTTCACCGCTCTCCGAACAGCGGATCGGCGCAGGATCGGCAAGCCCTCGACCGCCTCCTCGAAAGCCAGGCCGCGTCCGCATCCGCGGCGGAGCGGAGCTTCTACCGCGGCCTGCGCGACAGCCGGGACATCGCCAACAGCGCGGGTTTCAGGGACAACGAAACCTTCACCAACCGTATTTTCGCGCTCGTCGAGCAGAACCTGACGCCGGCCTTCACAGCCGTGCCCGAATCCCGTTTCTGGGCGGGCCGATTGAACGCACTGACCGGAGCGGAGGAGGCCAAAGCCGCATTCGAGGCTTTTCTGACCGGAACGGAGGCATCCGCTGGGGATTTCCGCATGCGGGTTCTGCGGGAAGACGCGCGACTCCAGCTCCTCACCATGTCTTTCGAGATGGCCGTATCGGCCGGTTCCGGACCGCGCTCCGCGCGTTCCTCGCGGAGGCCGATCAGTTCGAGCCCGAGACCGCTTTTGTCCGTGAGAAAAAAGCCGCGCTCCGGGACCTGGCGGCCGTTCTGCTCGATCCCAAAAACGTCTGGCAGAACCTCGAGGGCTCCCCGGACGCACGGATCGACGCCATTTTCGGAATCGTGCGCAGCCTGCTCGTGCGCGCCAACCAGGTCGTGGGACAGGACCGGCGGAAC
The DNA here is from genome assembly GCA_963736115.1 of uncultured bacterium. Lineage (GTDB taxonomy): Bacteria > Zhuqueibacterota > QNDG01 > QNDG01 > DTFT01 > JAFGAX01. Next base: position 3,473 of record CAVTNR010000027.1, on the reverse strand, counting down.
ATTCTGAATAGATCGAGCCCCTGTTCAAGTTCACCCAGAGCAAACGCGAGTCCGAAACCCGGTATTACCAGGGCCTGTACCGGTTTTTGGACGCCGAGATCCAAGTCAAAAACAAGGGCGCCCGGTTCAAAGAAGCAGCCGACCGGGTCAAGGACTGCAGAGGCGAGTTTGAACTTGAAGGTAAATACCTCCGAGCGCGAAGCCTCCTCGCAGCGGACGAGTTCGACGACGCGCGGGGGCTGTTTATTTCGCTCGTCAACGAGGGCCAGAGTGTCCGTGCGGCCTATTTCCTCGGCGAGATCCTGCGCCGGGAGCGGAAAACCGCGGCCGCCCGGCAGTGCTACGAGGCCGTCATCCGCAAAACCGAAGGCGCATCGGGCGGAGAGATCTGGGCGAACGCCGCCGCTTCCGCGAACCGCGCCATCGATGAATCCCGGGAGGCGCTGGCCGGAGGCACCGACGTGCTGAGCGGTGTGCGACTCGACGCGATTCAGTACCCCGAGCGCTGGAGCCGCGGGGGCGACGTCTCGGTTGAACAGTTCGTCGAGTCCGTTTACCAGAAGACGGCCATTCTTCAGGAAGGACTGTCCCGCACGCTCCGTACGGGATACGGAAGGATGCGATCACCCCGTCCGCGTTTCCGACGCCGGGCATCCGTCCGCGTTCCGCCGCGTTCGCCGCGCTGAACGCCGGGATCCGGGAGCGAACCGGCGCCGTTCTCTCGACGCTGGTGCTGAGCGTCGCGTTCCCGGACGGCGCCGGCCTCGGCGCATCCGTCTACGTCAACGGCGAACCCGTCGAACTGGACGGCACCGGGACGGTCCGGAAAACCTATCCCCTCGGCGACACCGCTTCGATCCGCGTCACCGGCGAGGGACGCACCCGGTTTTCCGTTCCGTGAAATTTACGGTACCGCGTGAGACGCGTCTGGTGATTTCTCTGGTGCCGGCCCTGTCCTTCGTGCGCGCCGACAGCCGCGGTAACGCCGACCTGATGCGTTTCACCGAGCGGCTCGACGGCAACGCGGTTTTCGTTCCCGGAGGCGGCGCGGGCCTTGCTGCCACAGGCCTCGTCCGGGCGTTCCAGTCCAACGTTGCGTACCGGGATTTCGCCTATTCCCGGGTTCACCAGGGTTATTTGGTAACCCAGGCCCGCAAGGGGCAGATTCTGCTCTACCGCGACGCCGCCAACCACGCCGCCGAGGAGGAGTTCCGGGTGCAGTTCCCGGATACGACCCGGCTGAAGAGCCCGGAAGGCGTCGCCGCGGATTCCAGGGGCAATGTCTATGTGGTGGACTGGGCGCGCCACTCGATTTTCATCTTCGGCCCGGACGGCCTCTGTCTCCGCTCTTTCGGCGGTTTCGGAGAGAACGGCCCGGCGGATGTCGGCAAGCCGGCCCGCTTCTGCTATCCTTCCCGCATTGCGGTTGCCGAGGACCTGGAAGGCGTCGACATTCAGGGAGACCGCTTCCACCGGCCCATTGAACTGTTCGTCACGGACCGGAACGGTATCCATTTTCTGGATGAAAACGGAACTTACCTGAACTCCGTCGCTATGTGCCCCAGGAAAAGGGATCCCTCACCGCGCTGGCCGTCACAGGATACGGCCCCCGCACTTCCATTTCCGCCTACAACCGCCGGACCGGCGAGGTTCAGCGTTTCATGGGAGCGGCCGAGACCGCCAGATGAAGGGAACTCTCCGGACAAAAGTCATCGTCAACCGGGGAGTCCCAGCCGCGGAAGATCAAGCGGTATCTCAAGCCGTCCCTGGACATCCTGCGAAAGAACGGATTCAAGCTCTCGGTGCATTTCACGAAGCGGGAGGGGAGAAGTCCTGCCCGTAACGCAGGAGGCGCTCGCCGAGGGATTCGACGCGAACCTCGTGGCGGGCGGAGACGGACAACGAACGAAGCGATCAACGCCATCATGCCGAGCGACGTGCCGCTCGGCATTCTGCCGTTCGGCGGCAGTAACGTGGTGGCCCGCGAGTTGTCGATTCCGCTCGATCCGGTCAAAGCCGCCGAAATCATCGCCCGCCGCCGGATCCGGCGCATCGACCTGGGCCGGGCCAACGGCCGCTACTTCGCCATGATGGCGGGATGCGGATACGACGCTTACGCCATCAGCCGCACGAGCAAACGCATCAAGAAAATCATCAGCCGCTATGCCTATGTCTGGGCGGGGCTCAAGGATTTTATCGAGTACCGGCCGGTCGAGATTCGCGTTCTGCTGGACAATGGAAAGGTGCAGGAGCGAGCGACTTTCGTCGTCGCCGCCAACACCCACTTCTACGGCGGATCCCACGAAATGACTCCCTTCGCGGAAGTGGATGACGGGTTTCTGGACGTTCTGCTCTACAAGGGACGCTCCCAGCTGGGGCTGGCCCGTTTCGTCCTGAGCCTGTTTTACCGCCAGCACCTGAGGATGAAGCACGTCCGATACTACCGGGTCCGGCGCGTGGAATTTCATTCCGACCATCCCACTATCGCGCAGATCGACGGCGATGTGCTGGGCGGTCTGCCGGTCCGCATCGAAGTCGTTCCGCACGCCCTCAATGTTTTCTGCTGATTGCCGCCCGCACGGGAGGAAGCCATGCGGCCTGTTCGACATGCGGTTCTCGCCGGGGAATGGTACCCCGGGGACGCCGAAGAACTCCGGAAATGGATCCGCTCGTTTCTGGACGCCGTGCGGCAGCCGGGTCCGACGAAGACTCCGGCCTCATCGGATTGATCAGCCCGCACGCCGGATATGTCTATTCGGGTTTCACCGCGGCCCACGGGTATCGTCTTCTGGAGGGACGGGATGTCGAAATCGTGGCGGTTCTTTCACCCTTCCACGGGTTCCCCTCAGGCGACATCATGGTCCACGCCGCTTCCGCGTACGAAACGCCGCTCGGAAGCGTTCCAGTCGCGCGGGACCTGATCGAGGCGATGGGGCGCGACACGCACGTGTCGGAACTGGATCAGGAAGAAGAACATTCCATCGAAATACAGCTTCCTTTTTTGCAGACGGTTCTGAAGCCGTTCCGCCTTTTGCCGCTGATGATCGGGAACCGCGATGTGCGGCGAGTTGAAAACGCGGTTCAGGCACTTCTCCACGCACTCCGGGGGCATAAAGCCGTTCTCATCGCCAGCAGCGATATGCATCATCTGGACAATTACGAATCAGTTCGAAAGGGGACCAACGTGTGGCGGAAGTGCTGGAAACCCTGGAACTGGACGGGATCCGGAATACTCTGAGGCCGGATACCTGCACGGTGTGCGGAAAAGTGCCTATATCCATTGTGCTTGAGACAGCGATGAAGATGGGCGCCAACCGTTTACGGACCTTGTACAGAAGCAATTCAAAAGACGAATTCCGGGGAAAATCTTCAGGATCCTATACAGTCGGGTATATTTCAGCCGCAATTGAGAGCGAATCCGCTTGACTTTAAGTCAAACTTTCCCTAAATTAATAACGATTATTATTATTGAC
>CAVTNR010000026.1:0-36256 GCA_963736115.1 uncultured bacterium | reverse complement strand
GTGCGTTGCTCATTCTTCTTCCTTTCCAAAGTGTTTTTCAATCTGCCGCTCTTTGCGCTGCTGGTCGGCGTGTTCGCATTCGTCGGCCTCGTAGCACTCGTAGCACTGGCCACGCTTATAGGCGTAGTGCTCTCCACAGGTCTTGCAGAGTTCTGGCTCCCTGAAGCTTGGGTCGGAGTGGTCGATGGTCATTTCAGTTTTCCTAAGAGTCCAAGAATCAGAACAAGAAGGGAGAACCCACCAGCAACTCCAACAGCGATACGAAGAATCCTGGCCTTCATCTGAAGGATCTCGTAGGCGCGGTAGTTGTTCATTGTTTTCCCTCCATCACACAGATGCTGTGCGCATCCGATATGCCGATACTATTTGATCAAAGAGATTAAATCAACAGTTTTCAGGAAAATTTTTCATCTTTTTTCTGGCCATGAAAAATTACAAAATTGTGTTGATATTGAGTCTCCGTTTGTCGTAGGATGCGTACCGATTCACCATAAATGATGTTAGAATTATCAGGCGTTGTGAGGACGCATAGTAGTGCGGACAGGTTCCTTCGTTGGTCGCCTCGTCTGCCCGTACAGACTAGCAATAGTCGCCGCCTACCGGAACACTCACCGGATGGGGCGACCACCAAAGGAACTTTGTCAATGAAGTTTTACCCGCACCACATCGGCGACTTCATCAAGGATACAGCCAGGCTTACAGATTCTCAGGGTATGGCCTACCTTCGCCTGATCTGGGAATACTATGCGACCGAACAGCCATTGGATACCGATTGCAATGCGATCGCATTCAAGATCGGGTCGAATGCCGCAGACGTTGAGCAGATCCTGAAGCATTTCTTTTTCCTGCATGACGGAAAGTGGCATCAATCACGCTGCGATGCAGTGATAGCCGAGTTCTACGGCAAGTCAGCCAGGGCCAGGGAAAGCGCAAACGCGCGTTGGGACAAGAAGAAAAACAATGCGAACGCATTGCGAACGCATTCCGACCGCAATGCGAACGAACCAAAAAACGATGCTACCCATAACCCAATACCCATTAGTAAACCTAAAGTCAAAAGCGTAGGTGCAACCGCTACGCGTTTGCCTGCTGACTGGAGCCCTAGCGAAGCAGAAGTTTCCTACTGCAAAACCGAGAGGCCAGAACTGCAAGTCAGCAGGGTTGTCGAGAACTTCAGAGACTACTGGAGTGCCAAGGGTGGGGCTGCTGCAAGGAAAGTCGATTGGTCTGCAACCTGGCGAACATGGGTGCGGAATGAGAAGGCTGTGACGCAGCAGGTAAATGGCTTCAAAAGCGAGAAGCAACGCAACAGCGAGGCGACCATGAGGGCAATCTATGGGACGCCGATGCAGAACACAGAAAAACTGATCCAAGGGGAAATCGTATGACCACCACACCACGACTTAACGACCGTGTTGTAGCCAGAATCTTTGACAGACTTCTCGGAGCGTATGGAAACCAATTCACAGCCAAGTTCAGCCGCGTCGAAAACGACGTCGATGTCGGAATACTTGGCGCCAAAGAAGCGTGGGCCGAAGAGCTCGCTGGGTTTGCGGACAACCTGGACGCAATCGCTGGTGCCTTGAAGAACTTGCCTCGCGACTTTCCGCCGAACGCACCGCAATTCGCTGATCTATGCAGAGACGTCGCAAAGCGTATCGGGCCGAAGGTTCCATCACTGACCCATAAGCAGACACCAGAAGAGGTCGAGCATCAGCGCGTGATGGCGAAGCGCCTCGGTGATTCGATCGGCGCCGGAAAAATCCATGATGGAATCGACACGCACTGGGCTACTCATCCGCGCACCGCTGCGCACCTGGCTTTCATATTCGATGCGGCCGATCGTGACCACCGGTTCAAGGCTTGCATCGAGCAGATGGTATCTGACGGTATCTGCACGGCAGATGGTCACCTTCTAAAAACCTACCGAGACGGCGCGTTCGTATGAGCGAACACAACATTATCAGCGTATCCGGAGGCAAGGATTCGACTGCACTTCTTCTGCTGGCTATCGAGCGCCAGCCTGACAACATGCAGGCTGTCTTCGCAGACACCGGCAACGAACACGAAATAACCTATGAGTACGTTCAATACCTGAACGACAAGGTATTTCCGATTCGCACCGTCAGGGCTGATTTCACTCGCCAGATCGCCGGAAAGAAAGAATACGTCCTGACGAAATGGGCAGAAAAAGGAGTGTCTGCCGCAGCAATAGAACGCGCATCTGCTGCGCTTGTGCCTACTGGCAATGCGTTCCTTGACCTGTGTTTATGGAAAGGCCGCTTTCCATCTAGCCAGGCCGCATTCTGCTCCGAAGAACTGAAGCGCAATCCGGGTCATGAGCCGGGCCAGGGATCGGAAATCGGCCGCGATCGCGTGCAATGTGGCCTGCACCCTCGCCATGCACAGGGCCGCGCCCAGACCTTTGCCGGCCACGTCGCCGAGCGCCACGCCGAGCCGGTCCTCCGAGAGCCGCAGATAATCCACGAGATCCCCGCTGACCTCATTGGCGGAACGCGTGTAGAGCCAGATGTCCCAGTTCCGGAACACGGGATTGTCGAGGGGCATGAGCGCGGCCTGGACCTTGCGTCCCACCAGCAGTTCGTCGTGGGCCAGCAGTTTGTCTTTCAGTTCGAGCATCAGCACCACGAGCAGAATCAGGAATCCGACCCCCTTGAAGTCGCTGTGCCAGGAGAAATGCTCGCCGTTGTACGCGACCTGGCCGGAGGAAAAGGCGATGACCACGGCCAGCACCACCATCAGGCGGCGCACGGACGTGAGCTTGTAGAACATGCTCTTCACCAGCCACCAGGCCATGTGGAACCAGCGCTTGACGCGTCCCATGCGCGACAGCCGTTCGCGCGTCTCCCGGTCCAGGTAGAAATCGTATATGTCCTTCAGGTCGCGATGCAGGGTGTGCAGGAGGTCGCTCTGACGCAGATCTGACAGTATGGTTTTACCGATCGGTTCGCTCATATCCAAGTCCCTTTCGATCCCGTGACTCCCCGGCCGGGCATTGTCCGAGGCTGCGTACCGGAACGCGGCGCGCAGGCCGACGGGCCCGTGAAATATACGGATGATCCGATTTCTTTGCAAATCATAAAGTATTGCCTTTCAGCCGCGAAGGGGTCTCGATGCATGATCCGACGGATCCATTCCGTTCCGGTGTCATCCTACGATACGAATCGGTGCCGAAAGGGTTGCCGGAAGCCGGGTCCCGCCGTCTGAAAACACTTGATTTTAATGACGATTTTATAAATATTATCAGTATCAAACACAGGAGGCCTCCGGTGAAATTCGATATGAAGTCCAGAACATTGACTCCCCCCGGCACGGACAGGGTTCGGGCCATGGCTGGAATACCGCTCGGTTCTTTCCGGGCCAGAGCAGCGGCGTGGTTCACGGACATCGCGGCGGTCATCGGTCTGTGGTTCGGCGTGACCGCGATCCAGGGCCTTTTCGGGGCCGGAGCCCTGACTCCGAAAGGGGAGACCGGCTCCGTTCATATCGAGCTCTTCGAGGATCCCGTCGGAATCGTATTGATTGCCCTTTACTTCGGTCTTTTACCCCGGCTCTGGAACGGCCGTACGATCGGAAAACGCGTGTTCGGACTGCGCATCGTTTCGTTGTCCCATGACCGGCTGACCCTCTGGCAGTGCATCGAGAGGGCCCTGGGATATGCCCTCTCCTCGCTGGAATTCGGTTTCGGTTTTCTGCAATATTTCCTGCATCCCAATCGACAGACTGTGCACGACCGCGTTGCTGAAACCGTGGTGATCAAGGAAAGACGAAGAAAAGGTTAGGACATGGATGGAAAGAAGCCACAGAGAAACGATACATTTAATTGATAATGAATGACTTAGAGTAGAAATGGGTCGTATTGTCATCTGGTATAACATTTGCATAGATTAGAAAATGAGAAATAACTCTTTTGAAAAGGCCGGAAATCGTTCACTTGCGGTAAAAAACATTGCATTCTGTAATATTATTTTTACCGGCAATAGTTAAAGGGAGTACTTGATGGGAACAGGTCTTAGGGGTAAGACGGCATTCCCGTTGCTGTGCTTGTCGCTGATCTTTTTTCTTCTGGGGGAAGCGGCCGGCCAGGACGTACATGTCATCGAAAGTAACGGTTCCGTGGCCGTGGTCAGCGGCGGACGTTACGCCGGCCTGCGCGTGGGCGATACCGTGCGCATCATGCGCATGCGGAACAACTCCTGGAAGGAAATCAGCCGCGCTAAAATCACCGAGGTCCGCAACAACCTGGCGCGGATCGAGATTGTGGAAGGCGCGCCTCTCGTTAATTTCAAGCCCGGCGATTTCGTCATGAAGGTGCGACTTACCGCGCAGAATCTGCCGCGCGTGAGCGACATGCCGATCGACAGGCCGGCAGCATCCAGATTCCCCGATTATTCCCCTTACCGCGGCCGGAACGTGTACCTCGGCCCCACGGCCGGAATCATGATCCCTGTCGGTAAACTGCAGAAATACCTGGATCCGAGCTTCGGATGCGGCGGCATGATCGGCATCAAGTTCAGGAACAATTTCGACGTCAACACCCGGTTTTTCTACAGCTATGACAGCCCGGACTGGTATTTCTGGAACATCCTCGTGCTCGGCCGCAAGTATCTGGACAAGAATTTCACCGTGGACATGGGATACGGAATCGGCTATCCGATCATTTCGGATCGACAGGGATACACCAAAGTCGGGAACGAGCTTATTGCACAGAATCCCCTGGTGGCACTGGGCTACATCGTGGGCATGAGCGCCATATTCGAAATGACGGATTCCATGTGGTTCGAAATCGGGGTTCTCGGACATTACTATCCCAATTTCACGGGAATCGAAGGCACTTTCGTCACCATTCAGGGGCGGCTGATCCTGTAATCGGGCGGCAGTCATCAGAATCGGTTCTGCGCAGGGGCTCCTGCCCATGCGCAAGCGGCAATCAAAAAAGCCGGAGGATGAATCCTCCGGCTTTCTTTTTTTCAGAGCCGATCAACGGAACACTTGATCCGGTTTTGGCGCTTCTGTTTATCCCCCGAGCGCTTCCAGGCCCGCGGCCGCGGCCTTGAGCAAAGGCTCAGCGGATATCGGAGAGTCCACGGCCGCTTTCATCCACGCGCCCGGCAGAATCGATCCCAGTCTGCACATCCGTTCCATCTCCGGACCCACCTTTTTCCCCTCCAGATAGCGCTCGACCTGGAAAGCGATAACGTGCCCCATCGGGTAATCCGGAAGGTACAGGCCCGCGTCGATCATGTGCGAATACACGCCGAGCAGAATGACGTCACGGACGCCGAACACAGGCGCGAAATACGTGTTCCACACGGCCGCGGCCGTGTCCAGAACAGCGGATTTCAGCTCGGCCGGAGACGCGGTCGGATGTTCCGTGATCCACCTCCAGACCTTCATGTCCACCAGAGCCACGCCCGAGATCTCAGCCGTTGCCCAAAGCGCATCGAGCGCCTCGAGGTCACGGCTTGTGGGATCCGGCTTTCCGAGGCCGAGCCATTCCAGGTCGCGGGCCTGAAAGACAAAGGCAAAGGCCTCGGTGAAAGCGGTGTTCGGAACGCCGCGCAGAAGGGTGTGGTCCACGCGATTCAGGGACAGCACCTGCTCCACGTTGTGGCCGAGCTCGTGGCAGGCGATGTTGTATCCCTTGTAATTCATGCCGGCCGAGGGAACCCGAGTGCGCAGGCGGGCGCTGTCTCCGCGCCGGCCCGGCTCCATGGCGTGGCCCGCGCCGCGCGCCGGATCCACCTGGATCCGGGACGCGATGAAGGCAGCGTCCGCAGGCGAGAAATCCAGCCGGGTCAGAAGCCGGGGGATGTCCGCCTCGAAAGCGGCGATCGTCGGGTACCGTGATGTGACGATGCGGTCCAGCTCGGCTTCGGGAACGGAAGGCCTGGGCTTGAACCCGTTGTACCAGATGTCAAAGGGTTCGAGCGGCCGGCCGAGCCGCTTTTCGACCAGCCGTCCGGCTCGCTTGTATTCCTCCGAACCGCAGACGGACGTCAGAATCCGCTCGACCTCCGCTTCCGGAATCTCGCGGTCCAGACGGAAGCGGCGGTCCGGAAGCGTGGGCGCGGAAGGATAATAGGGATCGGCCATGCGCTCAGCGGCCGCGATGGCGAGCCAAGTCGCGTAGCGTCCGTCTTTCTCGCTTTCGGACGATACGGCCTCCGCGGCCGGTTTCGCGGACTCCGGCGTGTTTGCGTCACGCACGGGGGAGGCGGCCACAGCGTTCGTCACCGGATTCCAGTCCACGGCCGGATTGTCGATCACGGCCTTCGGAATTTCCTGGCGGATGATGCGCTCCATCACGGTCCGGATCAGGCGCTGTCGGCCGAGTCCGTCCGGGACCGGGTACAGGGCCTTGATTTCGTCCCTCAGGCCCCAGTGGCTGATGAGCTTGAGCCCTTCCGGAAAGGGTCTGCGGCCGGACGAATCGACCAGATGGTGCATCCAGATGTTGTAATTGGCGATGTAATCGTTGGCCGATACATAGGCCGCGTTCAGCGCCTGTCCGACTTCGGCCGGGACCCTCGCGTCAAAGGTGTCGGCGAGCCTGGCTTCAGCCCATTCCAGGCGCGACCATCCCGCGGCCATTCGGATTTTGTCCTCCAGAGTCGTTTGAGGGAAGTTCAGGAGGGCGGTAAATGCGAGCTTCGTCTTGAACAGGTCCTCGTTCACGTGCGCGAAAGGCGCGTATTCCGCGAACAGATAGTCGACCGGCAGCATGGGGCCGATGTCCAGGTCCATGGGCACGTTCAACTCGCGGCTGGTCTCCGCAAGATGGCCGTACAGGGCCTCGAAATTCCCCTCGAAGCGGGCCAACGTTTTCTCCAGAATCGCGGGATCGGAGATGAAGTGCTCCGCGCAGAAAGAGGCGAATGCATCCGGAGTTCCGTCTTCGGAGCGCCAGAAAGTCGCCGCCTGTTCCACGCCCGTGCGGATGCGGGTTTCCTGGTTCTTTCCGTGTGCCACGGTCAAATCCGTGACGGTTATCTCGATGGATTCCCGGCCGATAAAGGTCATGGGATCAGCCCCCTGTTTTTGGGTACAGCCGGTCCAGAAAGCGGCGAACGCCAGGAGCGAGGCCGCGATGAAAAGCTTCCGATAGTTCATGGTTTTCCTCCTGATTGGGTCCCGAATGAGGGCAGCCAGGCGGCCCGGAATCCGCGGTCCGTCATCCTCTTCAGTTTTTTGCACGGGCAGTCGGATCCTTCCGGATCGGTCATCAGCCGTTCTCCGTCGTCGCTGAGCAGGAGCGCGCCCTTTCCGCCCGGCCCTGCGAGTATCGCTTCAGGCGTGAAGGATTCCGCGGCCATCCATTCCAGTCCGGTCATGGCCTGGACCGGCGCATCACCGGGCCTGCCGCTCCAGGTGAATAGTTTGAAATCCGGAGTCCCGTCCGTCCGGCCTGCGATGATCCAGACGGTCCCGGCTTTTTCGATTGTGATCATGTCTCGAATCGACAGGCCGCCGAGATCGAGCAGAACCGGTTTTCCGAAACGGCACGGGCTCCCCGAAAGAACAACATCCTCCGGATTGAGGAGAGGGATGAGCAAAGCCCTGCCGCCCGGCGCGGGATTGCGAAAGCCGATCCACAGGGAACGGGTTCCGGAAATGCGGCACAGGCCCTCGATGTTCAGTCCCTTTTTCTTCGGCGCCAGGTTCTTTTTTCGGGGAACAGACGGAGACGCGGCTTCCTGCAGGCCCAACCCGGACAGGCCCGGATCCGCGAGCAGGTCGAAGACAAGACGGTCATACGCCGACCCCGCGGGTACGGGTTTGTCCGGACGGCCGGGATCCATGCGGAGCGCGAACAACCGGTGTCGGTTCTGCCGCCAGTCTCCGTCCTTGTCCCTGCCGTGGGATGTGATCCAGAACACCAGATCGCCGAGTACAGCCGCTGCCTCGATGTCCGCTTCGGGGTTTTTCGTTTTTATGTCCGGCCGGAGGAAGGCGCCCAGCGGAATGGAGCGGACCGGATCCGGTTCTCCGAGGCGAAAGACGCGGAGCGTATTGTCCTCGTCATTGGCAATGATGAAAAGCGAATCGCTTAGCCAGGCGGCCGCGGACGCGTCGCAGAGCCCGTGGTATTCGACGGCGATTGGTCCGGCGGGGGGTGTGGAAGGCGCCGTCGTCCGTCCCGCGGACGCGGATAGTCCGGTCCCGATAATCAGGCCTGCGCATGCCGCGATCCCGATCGGCCTTCGGAGCAGTCCGGGTTTCATGGCAGCAGCACCGCTTTGCGGGAGCCGTGGAAACGGCCTGCTGTCATGCGGATCACGTACAAGCCGGAAGCCAGCCGCCTGCCGTCGTCGTCCGATCCGTCCCAATGCGCGGTCGTGAATCCTTCAGTGAAGGAGTCGTCCGCCAGAGTCCGCACCAGCCTGCCCCGGATGTCGAACACCTGCACTTTGGCACGGCCCGCCGTAGGAAGCCCGAATTCCACGTCTGTTCCCGCATTGAAGGGATTCGGGAAATTTTGCCTGAGTTCGAAAGACGCGGGTGTTTCGATGAAATCCAGACTGAAAGAAAAGTTGTTTGCGCATGTGGTTTCCAGGCCGGTGCCGTCCGAAGCGGTGACGGTCCAGTGATAGCCGCCCGGGGTCCATCCCTTGTGCCAGGGGATGTCCAATCGGAAACCCGAAAGCCGGGGATAGACCAGAAGGCGCGGGCTCGAGAAAGCCGCGGCCGTATCCATCCGGAACGTATAAGAGACGGCCTCCCCATCCGGGTCGGAGGCGGGTTCCCATTCGAAACGCAGGGTGTCCGGTATTTCCGGGAACACATGATCCGCGACCGGGGTGAGCAGATTGAAATCAGAAGGCGGATCCGGAACCGGGGTGACGGTGATGGTGAGGGTGTCCCGTCCCTCGCCTCTGCCCGGATCGCCGGCGACCATGATCAGTTTTTCCGTTCCGTTCCAGTCCGGAACAGCGGTCCGGATGCGCAGGCCTATGGCAATGGTATCCACGAGAAGCGCCGGGCCCGGATAAAAGCGGAATACGAGATAGGCCGGAGAATCATTCCCTTCAGAGGCCCAGGACCGGATGAGCGGATCCGGCAGAATCAGGGCTTCATCCTCCGCGAAGGAGGTATCCGGGGCGTGCACAACGGGCGGGCGGTTGCTGAATTGTGCGACGATCAATATGGGGCTATCCACTGTCAGGTCGATGGGGTTTTCAGCGGAAGGGACACCTCCCCAATCGAAACGCCAGCGGAGAAATGTGAAGCCTTCCGCGGGCACGGCAGTGAGCCGGACGGCCGATCCGGAATCAAGCCAGGGAGACGAAGGCGCACCGGATACCCACCCTCCGGCAGAGGGTTCAAACCCTACGTTCACGAGATACTGCTGTCTAAAACGGGCGGTCAAGGAGTCATCGGAGGCGCCCACTGTGTACGAGCGGTCACTGACGCTTCCGTCATTCCATTCGATGAACCGTAGCCGAGTTCGCTGGAAAGTCGGGATCACGGTATCCGTGGAGAGATGATGGGTGGATCCTTCAACCCATTCAAAGACAACCGGTGTTGAAAAAACCGTTCCGTCCACGGTGCATGAGAGTCCATGAGGATCGGTGGATACGGTGATCCGTCTGACCGCGACGAACCGGGCGGTTACGGCCTTCGGGCCGTCCATCAGAAGGGATGCGGGATTGTCTGTTCCCGAGAGATCCCCTTCCCATCTGGCGAACACGAATCCAGCCGCGGGCGTCGCGGTCAAAGTCACGGTGCTGTCCGGGTATGCCGCGCCCTCCGGCCCCACGATCACGGATCCTGCTCCTGCCGGCACGACGGTGACAGCCAGCGGCAGAGTCCTCTTCTCGATTGACGCGACAGCGACAGGCGGTTGCGTCCACGCCGAGACTACGGCCTCCGCTTCGGGCCACGTTTTTGCGGACGGGAAATAGATCATCGTATTGCGCACGTCGAGTGTGTCGCGCATCGGGTCCTGCCAGACCTGAATGCCGAAGTCCCCGTACGACCGCTTGTCGCCTGTGTCACTGCTCTCGTAAGACGAGTCGTCCTTGTAATAGATCGTGTGCGAGTTTCCCGGCGGGTTTCCCCGGAGGCTCCAGATGCCGACGACCGATGCGTTCCGAACCGCGCCGGAACCGGACGGGTCCGCGGTGACGAGATACCCGTTTTCCCCGGGCCAGGGAAGGGAGGCATCCGGATTGTCCGGATTTCCGTTGATCAGGATTCCGCCGGTGTTGACCGCGTTGTAGAACCGCATGCCGGAAGCCGAGGTGTTCCAGTCGCAGGACAGACGGACGGCCAGAGGATCAAACTCGTCCGCGTCCGGCACCGGGATCGGGCCGATGCGCAGCCAGGAGGCCGCGGGCTCGTACACGGTCCTGAACCGGAGGCTGTCCTCGAATCCGACGTCGTTTCCCAGAAAGCTGCCGCTGGCCTTGATCTCCATCACGAGAACACGGTTCAGGCGCACCACCGCGTTCTGCACCGCGGCCGCCCGTTTTTTCCCCACCTTCACGCGTATTGAAAATCCCTTGATCAGTTCCACGTCCTGGTCCATGATCTCGCGCAGGATGATGTCCTTGTTGACCTGGGCGATGTGGATTTTCAGGCGGAGCTTCTGCTTGTCGAGAAAATCGATGTTGTCGCCTCCGGCTCCCGGGCAGGATTTTCAGGATTTCCTGAAAGCCGTGGCTGGAGCCGTGGACGATCTGGTACAGGTCCGTTTCCACGAGATCCTGGGCAGGATCGTACCGCACGTACCGGACGCCGGACAGCGGGAGAGTGGATGAGAGAAAAGCATAGACGTCCGCCCGCCATCCGGGCCTTGCGACGTCCGTGACCGCGAGGCGGAACCTGGGATTGGCCCGCGCTTCGGCATTGTCCGGCCATTCGTTCGTGTACGCTTCGTCTCCAGCGTCCCGCGACAGGAACACGATTTCATCCGATGCGTCCAATATCCCGTTTTTTGCACCCTCGAGGTCCCCGGAACCGTCCGTCTCGTCGATCTGGAAGGGGACCGGTTCCCATACGCTGTTTCGAATCCTGTAAAGGCGGATGCCGGAGACGGGTCTGCCGAGCAGGCCGGATGCGTCCGCTCCCGTGACGATCACGGTCCTGTTCAGGTCATCCACGATGGAGGCGGCGTTGGACCGCGCTGCGGTCTGCAGGCAGAGAAATGCCGCGAGCAGCGGCAGGGTTGTCCGTAATAGGATTTTTTTCACGATTTCTCCCGGGGCGAGTTCCCCTGTTATCCTGTATCAAATTACGGTTTTCATGGGAGAAATGCAAGGAAAGCGGAACGACCCCGGGGTCCAGGGACCCCGGGGTCGGTTTCAGCCCGGGATAAAAATGGTAGCATGATTATTCATCGTAGGAACGAGGCGGCGCCTCGCCCCTACGGAAAACAGGAGGTTTATAACCGAATGACCTGCTCTTTGCCGTCAAACGTAATCGTCCGGTCCGGTTCGGGCGTCACGTCCACGCCGGTCCCGTGGTCCTTTCCGACAAGCACGACCTGCAAGGTCCGTTCCTTCAGCATGCCCGGGAAGGATCCCTTACGGCCGGACACGGTCAGCTTCCGGCCAGCGTCGTCCCAGGCGAAATCGATGGTCGCGTACACGCCCCGGATGTAATTCTGGTTGTCGTTCTCGTCCTCATATAATGTAAAGGATCCGTCCGCTCCGGGATAGATCCGGATCTCCAGCGGATCCGCGGGCTTCTCGTCCGAATACTGTATAAACGGCCCCATCGGCACGATGGATCCGGCCCTGACGAACACAGGCATTTTTTCGACCGGCGCGTCCGTTTCGATTTCAACGCCGCCCGCGGACGTTTCCCCCGTCCAGAAATCCGTCCATGCGGAACCGGCGGGCAGGTACACGGTCCGGGTTTTCTTCCTTTCTTCTGTCTCCGATTCCAGTCCGAACATTTTCGGTGTCTTCCAGAACAATTGCATGCGCGCCGCGCCGGTTGAGCGGTTTTCCGTCTCAAGAACGAAATTGTAGCGCCGGCCGGCTTTCAGGTCCACGAGTGCGGTGTATTGCTCCGTGCTGGTGTATGCGATCGGCACCGCGCCGCCGTCGATGATGAGGCGTTTAGCGTCGAAGCTCTTCAGGTGGAACTGGTGCACGCCCTCTTCCTGCGGCACCAGCTTTCCGGTCCAGCGTATCGCGAAACACGAGTCCGTCACGTAATCCGGCCGGCCCGTGTACCAGAACACGTCCACGTTCCGGTCCGTTGTCTCGATTCCGAGCGTCCGGTATTCCGCGTCTTTGTAGTACTGCGCCTTCAGGCCGTTTTTGCCCTCGGGCGTCCGGAAGACATCCGCAGGAACCGGTACGGTCGGCTCAGGCGGCCGGTGCAGCATGTATTCCGTCACCGGGCACGCCATGAAGGCCGGGCCGAACATGAACTGGTCGTCGATCGCGTGCGTCCGGACGTCTGCCGGGAAGTCCATGGCCAGGCCGCGCATCATCGTGTACCCGTCCGACGTCACCTTCCAGGCCATGGAGTAAATGTACGGCAGGAGGCGGTAGCGAAGGTTGTCGTACCGGACGAGGATATCGGCGAAGTCGCCCATTTCCCATATCTCGCGCGGCGTCTCGGAACCGTGCGAGCGGAAAATGGGGCAGAACGCGCCGAACTGAAACATTCGGGTGTAGAGCTCCTGGTAGGCCGGGTCCTTTCCGCCCTTGTGAAACACGCCGCCGTACGCGCCGATGACGAACGCGCCGATGTCGAATGTCCAGTAGGGGATGCCGGCCATGCAGTGGTTCAGGCCCGCGGAAATCTGTTTGCGGTACACATCCCAGTTCGCGCCGATGTCTCCGGACCATGTGGTGGCCGCGTTGCGCTGCTGGCCCGCGAAAGTGGAGCGGGTGAGTATGTAGGGCCGTTTCCGGTCCGTTTCCGCCTTCAGTTTTGTGTAAACCGCGTCCGTCATGACGAGCGAAAAGGCGTTCAGGGTCCGCGCCCACGATCCTGCGTAATTGCTTCCCATCTTCTTCAACTCGTATTCCGAGGAAGGCTTGGTCAATGCGTTCACCACATCCGGCTCGGTGGAATCGATCCACCAGGCGTCTATGCCCGTGGAAACAAGGCCCTCGCTTCAGATATTTCCAGTAAAGGTCGTTGGCCGCGGGGTTGAAGGCGTCATAATACTTGAATCCCGCCCATCCCGACCGGCGCGTACAGGAATCCGTTCGCGGCCATGTCTTTGTGGATCGCGGTGGCCGGGCCGAGCGCGGGCCATATCGAGATCATCATATGATAGTTCATCTTGTGCAGGCGTTCCACCATTTCCTTCGGCCGGGGGAAGAGCATGGCATCGAAGAACATGCCGCCCCAGTTCGCCGCTCCGTTCCAGTAATCCCAGTCCTGGATGATATTGTCGATGGGAATGCGGCGTCTGCGGTACTCCTCGGCGACGGTCATGATCTGGCCGCGGTTATCGTAATGCTCCCGGCTCTGCCAGTAGCCGTAGGCCCATTTGCCGTACATCGGCGCGGGACCGGTGAGATTCCGGTACGCGGCGATGATGCCGTCCATGTCCTTCGCGACGAACACGTAATAATCCGCGCGGTCTCCGAAATCCGATTCAATGGAGACTTTACCGCCCGGGAAAGAGAACACGGTCTTTGACGCATTGTCCCACAGAAGGCCGTATCCGCCGGTGGAGACGAAAACCGGAGTCGACGCCTCGGTGTTCGACTGGGCCAAAGTCACGGAATGACCGCGGTAATTCATCAGCCCGTCCTGGTGCTGTCCCAGCCCGTACACGCCGTCTTTTTTGGAGATGCGGAAGTCCTGCCGCACGTGGAAGGCCGAGTCGCCGCTGTAAACGGCTGGATCGAACTTGGGCCGGCCTTTTTCCGAGATCAGGACGCGTCCGTCCGGACCGGAGAATTCCACGTTTCCATCGGATTTGGATATGGTTACCGAAGCCGCTCCGGAACGCAGGACAATGGATGCGCCCTTATCCTCGGTGCGGATGTCAAGGCCTGAAGCCGGTTCCTGAACGACGCAGAAGCTCCGCCGTTCCGGGGCCTCGGTTCCGGCAGGCCGTTTCGTCACGCGGATGGTGTTGTCCGTGTAGAACTGGACGCGGACTGTGGAGCCGGCCAGTCCCAGTTCCGCGCCGTTCGGGATCGGACGGACTTCAGTCTTTTTCTGTGTACAGCCGGACATCAGCAATCCGGTCAGGAGAATCGGAATCAGGACGTTTTTCATTTTTTCTCCCCATAATAGATGAAACGGGCGCGGCTCTCGATGCGCGCCTCATTTGATAAATTAACGAGAAACCGGACAAAAAGCAAGCGGCGGAACCCGCGGACGGATAATCCGCGATCAGAAGATCAGCCGGGATTTCATCAGTCCGGCGGCGTCAAGATTCCTGAAAGCCAAATAAAAAAAGGCGGGATGAGAATCCCGCCGTCTGTCCAATTTACTATTCGCGGGCCTGGAGGCCGTCATTTCACGATGGACATCCGCCCGACCAAAGTCCCGCCGTCCGCGGTCAACCGGTACGAATAGATGCCGGACGCCAATCCGTCTCCGCTGAACGGGACCCTGTATTCGCCGGGTGAGAGGACCGCGTTCACCAGTACCGCCGTCCTTTCTCCCCGGGCGTTGAAAACCTCGAGACGGACGCGGCCGGATTTTACGACTCTGAAAGGGATCGTCGTGGCAGGATTGAACGGATTGGGATAATTCTGCTCCAGTCCGGCCGTTTCGGGCCCGCGGTCGCGGTCCGAAACTCCGCTCGCCATCCGTCCGTGCGGTCCGGCCGCCGGCGGATTCACGCCGTGACACACCGTGCAGTCGCGGAGCGGACCCGAGAATCCCTGCAAAGCGATGTTCTGGCTGTTGTCCCGCTCGATGATCGTCGGCTGAATGGCGTGGGGCGAGCCGTGGCACGCGCTGCAGTAAAGTCCCCCGTGGCCCTTGGACTGCCGGTACAGCTTCGCCGGTTCCTCCGAGAAAACGGAGCCGTGGCATTCACCGCAGCGGGGTTCATCCAGCCAAGGCCTGCGGCCCCGAGATACAGTGGCCGCCACGTTCGCGACGCTCCCGTGGCACGTCTGGCACCTCAATCCCTGGGAATACATGACGTCGCGCAGGCATTTGGTGTTGTTGCCGGGATGGCATTGGTAACAATCGTCGGTCTTCGATCCGTGTTTTCCGTGGATGGCCTGCGACAGGGGCGGCGCCTCGCCCTTTCCGGTCGTGCCGAGCGCGTTGGAGGCGTGGCAGGACGCGCAGAGCAGGGGCCGGTTGGCGGGGTTGAATCCATCCTCGTTCTCGTGTTCGTTGAGAATGTCCATCTCGGACGAATGGCACTTCGAGCTCACGCAGTTGATTTCGTTCGAGACCGGAACGACCGGACGGGTGGAAGCGGCTTCCCCGCCGCCGGAATCGAAGAGCCGAACCATGGCCTGCTGGTAGGGGTCCTCGTTCGCGAGGTCGGCGTCGGTGTACGGTGTGATCGGAATGCCCTCCGCGCGGAACGCGCCGTCCCTGAAGGACATGACGCCGGTCAGGCCGTTTCCCGTGAGACCGACATTATCGGGTAGATTGACGCCGAAGAGTTTGTCCTCGTAGCTCCAGAAGTTGGTTTTGCCGACGGAGTACGTGTTCCCGGGGATTTCGTATGTGACGAGGACCCCGTCGGTCAGCAGGGCGGGCTTTTTCGAAGCGTCGCCCTTCAGGATGACCTGGGCCGTCAGGTTGTTGTAGGGCGGCAGGACCGCCATATTCTGGAAGTCCTTGTTCGCGCAGTGCATGCCGAGATCGTTCCAGGCGAGGAGGATGGCGATGATCGTGGTGTTCATGGGGCCTCCGGGCTGTCGTAACGGATGAAATTCCGGGCGGGGTAATATTAAAAATTACCGAATTTTAATGAAATTGTCAACCGGTTATTGAGGCGGTTGTCGCCGGCCACATGCCGGCGTCCGTTTCCCGGAGCGGGGACAAAAAGGGTTAGATTGCCCGGGGCCATGAAGCTGCGAGTTGTAGAATCACAATAAAAACAAATACATATGTCTGAAAACGAATGACTGTAATGAGTGAAAATCCTCTTGACTTATACCTTATTTATACCTATATTTTGCCATGAGCCTTACCGAAAAACAGCAGGCCGTGTACGCCTTCATCCGGGAGTACATGGAAAACACCGACCGGGCCCCGTCCTATGACGAGATCCGGCGGTATTTCGGGTTCGCGTCCTTTCAGTCCGTGCAGAAGCACCTGAAACAGCTCGAACGCAAGGGGGTCCTGCGCATGCCTGCCAAAAACCAGAAACGCAGTCTGACGCTCGTGGAAATGGGCGGCAAGAACGTCATTCTGCCCCTGTCCGGCACCGTGGCCGCGGGCCGGCCCATAGAAGCGGTGGAAACGGCCGAGACCGTGGCCGTGCCCGAGGAGATGGTGGGGTCCGGCGAGTATTTCGCGCTCCGCGTGGCCGGCCAGTCCATGATCGAAGAGGGCATATTCGACGGCGACACCATCGTGGTGCGGAGCCAGAAGGTCGCGGAGAACGGACAGACCGTGGTCGCGCTGGTGGACGGAGACGCCACGGTGAAGAAGTACTACCGCTGGACCGACGGCATCGAGCTCAGGCCCGCGAACCCGGACATGGATTCCATATTCGTGCACGAGGGCGAGTTCCGCATCCGCGGCATTGTCGTGGGGCTGATGCGGAATTACCGGTGAGGGGAAAAACAACTTTGTCGATCCGTAGAGCAGGTTGATATAGATGTTATCCCCCGCTCCCGGGTTTGATCCGGGAGCGGGGGTTCAACCTTTCAAGGGTCTTTAAGCTGACGCACGGGATGGATTGAGATACACGTCCTCCCCGCGTAAGTGTCTTTTTCATCCGCGTCAGCGAACGTGGATCCAGTCTTTTTGTGCCCGGCTTCCCGCCGGGCACTGGTTTCTTGACGTCTTCCTCTATCATTGTTTCATTTCAAGCACAGCCATGCTCCGCAGCATACTGCATCTCCGCATTGACGCCTTCCCGGCCGCGGTGGAGCGGATCCGGAATCCCTCCCTCCGCCGCCGTCCGGTGGCCGTGTGCCCGCGGCACTCGCCCAGGTCCGTGATCTTCTCCGCGTCCGCTGAGGCGCGGGCCGAGGGAGTCTACGACGGCCTGCCGGTCACCGAGGCGCTCAAGCGCTGTCCCGGGCTTGTCATCCTGCCGCCGGACGACCCCCTGTACCGCAGGGCCGCGGCAGCAGTGGCCAAGGTGCTCGGCCGGTATTCGCCGTCCGTGGAGCCGGGCTGATGGGGCCGGTTCCACGCGGACCTTTCGGGAACGGACCGGCTGTTCGGCGGCGGTCCGGACGCGGCGCGCCGCATCCTGGCCGACGTCGGGGAAACCGTCCGGTTCGAAGGCACGGTGGGCCTGGCCTCGAACAAGCTGGTGAGCGGGGTCGCCAGCCGGATCATCCGCCCGGCCGGCGGGCGTCTGCCGGGTGCCGGCCGGAAATGAGGCGTCTTTTCTCGCGCCGCTCCGGGTGCGGCTCCTGCCCGCGGTGCGGCGGCGCGCCGAGGCCAGCCTGCTGTCGGAATTCAACATCCGCGTCATCCAGCAGCTGGCGGGCGTGCCCCAGGCCCAGCTCGCGGCCGTATTCGGAAGGACAGGCCTGGTGCTCCACCGCCAGGCGTTGGGCATTGACGAGGCGCCGGTCCGCGCCCCGGAGAGCAAGCCCTTTGTGCTGGAGGAGGAGACGCTCGCGGAGGACACGAACGACGACGCGAAGCTCCTGTCCGTGCTGTACGGCATGACCGAGGCCGCGTGCCTGAAGCTCCGCGCCAGGAACCTTCTGCCGTCCACGGCCTGGGTGCATGTCCGGTACAGCGACGGCATGGACGCCACCCGCAGGCTGTCGATCGAAAGGCCCACGGCCGTGGACCCGGCGCTGTTCCGGCTGCTCGAGCCCCTGTTTCTCAGGACCAATGCCAGGCGCCAGGCCGTCCGGTACCTGTCGCTCACCCTGACCGATCTCGCGGCCCCGACGGCCCAGCTCGAGCTGTTCGACGCGGCCGCGGATTCGCGCGAGGAGAGACTCGTGGCCGCGGTGGAGGCCGTGCGGAAAAGGCAGGGCGGAGCCGCACTCGGGTTCGGGAGGATGCTGGGGAAAACAGGTTCCCAGTCATTTTAGAATTTTTAATGACCGGTTATTTATTAATGTCATCCCCGCGCAAGCGGGGATCCAGTCTTTTTCACCCGCGCCAGCGGACGGGGATCCAGTCTTTTCCTTTTTAGGGAGGAGTCCATGAAAAGTTATTACGTCTACATCATGGCCAGCCAAAGGTACGGCACCCTGTATGTCGGCATCACGAACGACCTCGTCCGCAGGGTGCACGAGCACCGGACGGATGCGGTGGAGGGTTTCACCAAAAAATACCACGTTCACCGTCTGGTTTACCATGAGCAGACGGACGACATCCTGAGCGCGCTCGCGAGGGAGAAGCAGCTCAAAAAGTGGGAACGGAAATGGAAGGTCGAATTGATCGAGGCGGAGAATCCGGAGTGGGAGGATTTGTATGAGGGGTTGGTGGATCCGGGAATCGGAATAAAGCCCAATGTGACTCAGGCCCGTCCCCGCCCTTCCACTGGATCCCCGCTTTCGCGGGGATGACATACCTTATACATAATTTATAATTTGGAACAATTTTTATGCCTTTCACCCACTTGCACGTCCACAGTTATTTTTCCATGATGCGGGGAACGGCGGGGCCGGACGAGCTGTGCCGCAGGGCGAAAGCGGCCGGCATGGACAGCCTGGCGCTCACGGACACGAACGGCCTGTACGGGCTCGTGTTCTTCATCCAGTCCGCGGACGAGGCCGGCATACGTCCGATCGTCGGCGCGGAGGCGGTCGCAACCGACGGCCGTGCCGTGCTTCTCGTCCGATCCAAAGAGGGCTACGAAAACCTTTGCCGCATTCTGACCGCTGTGCACACGGAGCAGGGATTCACCCTCCGCAAGGCCCTGCTGGAAAAGTCCGAAGGGCTCGCGGTGCTGACCGACTCCATCCCGCTCCTGTCCGGCCTGAAGGGAAGGCCGCACCTGTACGCGGAGCTGGCCGCCGGACGGCCCTGGCGGCCGGTGCTGGCATTCGCCAGGGGCGCGGGCGTGAAAGCGGTCGCGACTGCGGGCGTGTATTTCGCCGAACCCGCGGACCGGGACTTTCACCGCCTGCTGCGCGCAATAGATCTGAACGCCAAATTCTCCCGCCTCCCGGCCGCCGAGGTCGCGCCCGAGTCCGCCTGGCTCATGCCGCAGGAGCATATGGCCCGCCTGTTCCCCGACGTTCCGGAGGCGCTCGAAAACGCGGCGGTGCTTGCGGACGCGTGCCGTTTCCGCCCTGATTTCAGCCTCGCGCTCCCGGAGGAGTTCGACGGCATGACGGCCGATGAAACTCTCCGGCATCTCCGCGAAAAATGCCTTGCCGGACTCAAGCGTCGCTACGGCCGCGTGACGGAAGAGGCCCTGAAGCGGCTCGATTACGAACTCGACATCATCGGCCGCAAGGGCTTCGCCTCGGTCTTCCTCATCGTTGAGGACATCGTGGCGCGCGCGCCGCGCACCTGCGGCCGTGGATCCGCGGCCGCGAGCCTGGTGTCGTACAGCCTCGGCATCACCCAGGTGGATCCCATCCGCCACAACCTCTTCTTCGAGCGCTTTCTGAACCCGGGACGCAAGGACCCGCCCGACATAGACGTGGACTTTCCCTGGGACGAGCGGGACGGCGTGCTCGACTACGTGTTCGAAAAGTACGGGCCGGAGCGTTCGGCCATGGTGGCGAACCACGCGGGGTTTCAGCTCCGCGCGGCCGTGCGCGAGACAGCCAAGGTGTACGGCCTGCCGGACGCGGAGATCAAGACCGTGACCGACCGGCTGTCGCATCTCTGGTTCTGGGGCGTTGATTCCGTGGAGGACGTGATCGCCACGCATCCGCTGTTCAAGGGGCTCGACCTCCAGCCGCCCTGGCCCGAGATCCTGTCCCGCGCCTCGCGGCTCCAGGGCGTGCCGCGGCACCTGTCCGTGCACTGCGGCGGCGTGGTGGTGGCGCCCGACGGCATTCTGAAACACATAGCCGTGGAGAACGCGCCCAAGGGTGTGCGAATCGTGCAGTGGGAAAAGGACCAGACCGAGGACGCGGGCCTGGTGAAGATCGACCTGCTGGGAAACCGGTCCCTGGCCGTGATCCGAGACGCATTGGCTGCCGTGCGCCGGAACACCGGCCGGCTCATCGCGTACGAGACCTTCTCGCCCATCGACGATCCGGAAACCCTGGATCTGATCGCGAGGGGCGACACGCTGGGCGTTTTTTACATCGAATCCCCGGCCATGCGCCAGCTGCAGAAAAAGACGGGAAAGGGCGACTACGAACACCTCGTGATCCACAGCTCGATCATAAGGCCTGCAGCGAACACGTTCATCAACGAATACATCCGCAGGCTCCGGGGCGAGCCGTATGAGCCGCTCCACCCGGTGCTCGGACGCGTGCTCGGCGAAACCTACGGCATCATGGTGTACCAGGAGGACGTGACCAAGGTCGCCATGGAGCTGGCCGGGTTTTCGGCCGAGGAGGGCGACGGCCTGCGCAAAACCCTGTCCAAGAAGCGGAACGCGAAACGCATGGCCGAGTACCGCGGGGCTTTCGCGGCCGGCGCATCGGAAAAAGGCGTGTCCGCCGAGGTGATCGAAAAAGTCTGGGAGATGATACTGAGTTTTTCGGGCTACAGCTTCTGCAAGCCGCATTCCGCGTCCTACGCGCTGGTGTCCTTTCAGTCCGCTTATCTGCGCGCGCATTACCCGGCCGAGTTCATGGCGGCCGTGATCTCGAACCAGGGCGGGTATTACTCCGCTTTCGCGTACCTCTCCGAGGCGCGGCGCATGGGCATCCGCGTCCTGCCGCCCGACATCAATGCCAGCGAGGCGCATTACACGGGATCGGGCCGCGATCTGCGCGTCGGGCTGATGCAGCTCGTCGGTTTGAAGGGGAAGGCGCTCGACACCGTCCTGGCCGTCAGGGAGAGCGGCGGGCCGTTCAGGTCTTTCGAGGATTTTCTCCGCAGGGTGCGGCTCGACCCCTCGGACGGCCGCATTCTGATCAAGGCCGGGTGCTTCGATTCCATCACGCGGGGAAGGAGCCGGGCGGAACTGCTGTGGCAGATGGTCGCGGGCGCGATGCAGGAGAGGGGGAGGCCGGTATCGCCCCGGTCCAATGGCAGATCCCGATCGACCCAGGTCTCTGCCCTGGGTCGTAATACACGCGGGGCTCTGCCCTCCGATGCTGGTTCAGGAACCGAGCCTCAGAGCCGGCCGTCCTATTGCCAGTCCGAGCTCGACCTCTCCGACGACGAGGCACTGGTCATCCCCAGGCTGGGGGACTACGATTTCCGGACCCTGCTGTTCCACGAAGTGGAGGTGCTGGGGTTCCCGCTTTCCGTGCACCCGCTCGAACTGTACCGAGACTGCCTGGCCGGGCTGAACTATGTTCCCGCGAAGGACATGAGGAAATACGCGGGCAGACGCGTGACCATGATCGGATGGTGGGTGACGAACAAGATGGTGTACACGCGGAGCGAAGAGCCGATGTCTTTCATCAGTTTCGAGGACACGACGGCTCTGTACGAGACCGTGGTGTTCCCCGAGCCGTTCCGGAAATTCTGCGCGACCTGGACCCAGACCCGGCCGTACATCTTGACCGGCAAGGTGGGGGAGGAGTTCGGCAGTTACACTTTGCACGTGGAGGAGATGGCCTTTCTCGATACCCGGCGCAAGGGCCAGCCCGTGCTCGAAGGTCATGCCGGGAGGATGCGGATGCTGGGGGCGTAGGAGAAATGGCACACGTACGCCGAAGGCGCGGATGGGACGGATTTTCACGGATAAAACGGGAGGATTTCCGCACTACGCCCCGGGGGCAACCCCGGGGCTATCGGGATCGGTGGTGAAGCTCACACCGCGGACCCCGGTGTCCTTTTGATGAAAATCATACGGGTCTGAAGGCCGGCGGAAGATGATCGGTCAGTCGCTTACTTAACAGTTCGTAATATTTTGTCATACCTGTTTTATTTATCAGAAAATACGGTTATATTTATATATAGTTACCGCTCGCGGGACTGTGGAGATATTCAATCGCCCGGATATTCGTATCGAGCTTCCGGTTTTCTCCGACCCCGCGGTTCCGGATTTTCTTCATCGGATCGCTTTCCCCGGACAACGCTAATTTTTCTGCTGTCGATAAACCGATCGTAAATGACATTCAATGGATTTTCATCCAATCTCCGGCCTTCATGGAAAATAGGACCCCGAATCCCGCAGGGTCGGCGGACCGAAGCGTTACTTATAATAAGGAGAATCCACATGAAAAAGAAACGCGGTCTGTCGGCATTATTAACGCTGGCGTTCCTGATGCCCGCTGTCCTGCTGACGGGGTCGGCGCCGTCCCGAGCGGGATCCAATCCGGTCCCTCCCAGGCCGGAAGGCCCCTGTGACGTCTATGCCGCGGACGGCTGCCCCTGCGTGGCAGCCCACAGCACCACGCGCAGTCTGTACGCCTCATACAACGGCCCGTTGTATCAGGTCATGCGTCAGTCGGACGGCAGGACCCTGGACATCGGCGTCGTCCAGCCTTCCGAAGGGGATGCGGGCGGTTACGCGGACGCGGCGCGTCAGGACGCGTTCTGCGCCAACACGGTGTGCTGGATCACCACCGTGTACGACCAGTCCGGCAAGGCTAACCATCTCGTGCAGGCGCCCCGCGGCGGGTTCAGCGGCCCGGCTATGGGCGGATTCAACAACATTCCGCTCGCGGATATGGCGCCGATCACGATCATGGGCCGCAAGGCCTACGGCGTGTTCATCGAACCGGGCATGGGGCTTCGCTGGAACGACGCCCGGGGCACCGCGGTCGACGACCAGGCCGAAGGGCAGTACTGGGTCGTGGACGGCTTGCATTATAACTCCGGTTGCTGCTTTGACTACGGCAACGCGGAGACGGACAGCCGAGACGACGGCGACGGCACCATGGAAACCACCTATTTCGGAAACGCGTCCTGGTGGTATCACGGCCAGGCTCCGGGCCCGTGGATCATGACCGATCAGGAGAACAATCTGGTCGGATGCGTCAACCCCTCTCCCAATGACAAATACTGCCCGGACCTGCCGAGCATCCCCTGGCGCTTTGTGACCGCGACTGCCGACGGAGAACCGCACCACTGGAGATCCATGGGGGGAGACGGCCAGAAGGGCGGCCTGCAGGTGATGTTCGACGGACCGCGCGTCATCAATGACAGGAGCAGTTATGACCCGATGCGCAAGCAGGGCGCCATACTCCTGGGCAACGGCGGCGACAACAGCAACGGTTCGCAGGGCACCTTCTACGAAGCCGCCATGACGGCACCGGGCACTTTCCCGACGCAGGAAACCAACCAAAAGGTGCAGGCCAACATTGTAGCCGCACGGTACGATGTGCGGCGGTTGCGCATGGCGCCGGCCTCGGCTGTTGACGCTCCGCCGGGGCTCCAGACATTCTCTCCGCGATCTTCGAAGAACATCACCGTGACTTTTACGAATACCACGGGCGCGGCCGTGAGCGGCCTCGCCTTGAGCGTCGCCGCGCCCAAGGGATGGAGATCCGCGGTCATAGACTCCAAGGACGATATCCGGAAGTTCGCTGATCCGATCGCGCCGGGCGTGACCGTGGACGCCACCTTCAAAGTGACCTCCGGACCGGAACCCTTCAACGGCGATCTGGTCGGCAAGGCCTCGTGGAAGAACCCGGAGGACGGCCGTAAGCAATCCGAGACAACCGTTGAAAAAGTGCGCAATGTCAGCCCGGTCAAGATCAACGAATTCCGCATCAGCGACGGATCCCCCGGCAATACGACGAATTCGTTCATCGAACTCCACAATGCCGGCATAGAGACCGTCGACCTGTCCGGATGGAGCCTGACCCATCATCCGACGCAGGAAGCGGTATTTTCATCGATCCGGATCCCGGCCGGGACAAAACTCGGGCCTCGGGGCTTCTACCTGCTCGGCCTTTCCAACTCCGGGCTGGCGGTGCCCGCGGAAAAAGGCGAATCCGTCGTCTATGTCCGGAGCACGGCCGGCATGTCGATAGGTGATCCGATCGAAATCGGCTCGGGTTCCTCATCGGAAAAGCGGACCATCGCAGGTATCCGGAATCCGCCTGCGGATGCAAGCGCCCCGGGCCGCGGCGGTTTCAGCAGACGCGGTGAAGTCCGCGGTCAGACGACTGTGTGGCAGCCTCTTCCGGACGGTCCGGTGATCGCGATCCCCGCAGGTTCGACCTGCGTGCCGGTCACGAGTGTTGCTGGTTTTGAGGCCGGTCAGAAGATGGCCATCGGGTATGGCGCGACCTACCCCACAGTATCGCAAACCATCGAGAAATACGAAGTGGTCACGATCACGCAGGTCGGCAAGCCGGGCACCCAGGCCTGGCTTTCAATGGACGCGAAAGCAGGCGACTCGAACATCAAGGTCTCTTCCGTTGAAAATATCTCGGTCGGCGACAGGATCCGCTTGGACATCGACAGCGAGGGGCACGGTATCGAGACCGTCACGGTCAAGGCCGTGGGCACGCAGTCGTCCCGCAGCACATTCGACGGTCCCTTGACGGAAAAGGACGATCCGGGAACTGGGCTCGATCTGGCGGAACCGCTGAAATTCAACCATGCATCCAACATGCCTTTCAGCGTACGCGGGACGGGAATCCAGTTCGAGCCGGCGACGGCATTTGACCATTCGAGCAATGAGCCAGTACTGGCGCTCGGCACAGTCATCACACTCGATCAACCCCTGGCTTGGGGCCACGACATCCATGCTGTGTTCCGTGACGTTAAGGTCACGACCGCGGGGTACCAGGGAACTCCGGCGCCGGACCAGTGGTTCGGCGGGCCCGCGCTCGGCGTCAGGGCCGGCGTCATGGTGCTGGTCGACGCAGCCGGCCGGGTGGTCGACAGCCAGAACTACGGCGGTCTCGTCGATCCCTGGGCCGCGGAGGGGTATCAGGCCGTTTCCGGGGCCGATGCGAACGGCTGTTTCGCGCCCGCTCCCGTTGCGGGCAGGGCCCGATTCGGCTTTTTCGGGATGGGCATGCCCACTGCCGGTGATCCCCATGTCAGCGCGGGCCGGTTCCCGGACGGTCTCGACACGGACAGCAACTGCTCGGATTTTCTGGTGCACGCTTCCGCCTCCCTGGCAGTACCCGCGGGAGCAGGCGCGGACAATATCAAAGTCACGGGAGTGGAGCGTTTCGCCGCGGGCCAGACGATCGTGATCGACGCGGGCGAAAACCGCGAGACCGCGGTCATCGCCGAGGTCGGAACGGCCGGGGGCACCTCAGTGGCCGCAGCCGCTGACGCGGGCGCGACCGTACTCACGGTCGCGGGCGTGGAAGGTTTCACGGCCGGCCAGACGGTCGTGATCGACGCGGGAGCGAACCGTGAGACTGCGGTTATCGCCTCAGTCACCCGCGGACGCCGCGCATTCGGCAACAATAAGGCAATCGACGCGACAATCACCTTCGGCACGCCGCTTGCCTTCAGTCATGCGGTTGGAGCGCAGGTTTCCGGAAGCGGCATCACGCTCCGGACCTCCCTGACACGGGAGCATGAAAGCGGGGCTCCGGTGGCCAACGGCGTTCCCACGCCGGGCGGCCCGAACCGGTATTACCGTTAAGCCCCATATGGGGTAACCGTGGAATGGAACCCGGCAGACGGGTGCCGAAGCGGTCCTCGATTACAATGATGAAGGCTCCGCGTCCTGCCGGTCAAAGGCGACGCCGCGGGGCCTTCCGTTCCCCCTTTCTCCTTGATCACAAAGGAGTCCATGCCATGAGCGGAGTTCGATCGTTCAGTCTCGTGATCGGGCTGGTGATCGGTTCCAGTGCAGTCGCCGGGCAGGCGGCCGATAGCGTGACGCTGGGAAAACTTGCCGGCGGTGCGTCCGTGAGGTTCGTGCAGGCTGACTCCAGGGAATGGGGCATTGAAATCTCAGGAGGCGGAGTGCCGCGCCTGACGCAGGCAAAGCCCGTACGGATTGAAGTCCTGGGCGCGGAGGACGATATTCGCGAAATTCTGGCCGGATACGCAACGGTACGGAAAACGCGATCCGGAATCGATGCGGATGCTGAAATCGCGTGCGGGGAGAACGCCGTATTTCACGTGCGGGACTCCTGGAGCCTGAAAGACGAGATTTTGACGGTGCTCCGGCAGGTTGAAGTGACGGGCGCTGCGCCGGGCGGTTTCAACACGGCGGTCGTGTTCGAGACCGATTCGTCCGTCCGATGGTCCGACGTGAATGCACTGGCGCCGGGCGCGTTGTACGGGGACCCCGCCTTCAACGGGGAACGCTCTCCGGGCGGCACGATGAACCATGCAAACCGGCGGTTCCTGATGCGCGAGGACATTCTTCCCGCGCCTCTGTTCGCGCTCCTTTTCAGCAACGGGTTCTCCGTGGCCATGCTCGATCCCTCGCCGCGGTGCGAATCGACCGTCGAAGAGACGAAACTCGTGAAAAACGTCATGACCGACGCCCGATTTCAATTCGGGTCCATGGGGGCGCGGCAAACAGACGATCATCCCATCGAGTTCGGGTTCCGATTCCCCGGCACGATGAACCTGTACGCGTTCGGCCCCGGCGCTCCGGAACGATGGATACGGCGGTTTCATCCCATCGAACCCGGCGTACCGCACGGTTATGAGGTGCGCTTCCGATTCGGGCGGGACGAATCGTTCCGCGATCTGACGCGGAACGCCTGGCGATGGGCTTGGAACACGCTGAAGCCCGCGGTCATTCCCATCGATGTCGAACAAATGCGCCGAGTTCTGATCGATCACCTGGCCGATCAGGCCGCGACGATCGATGGACGCACCGCCATTCCGTTCGCGGTCGCCACATTCGACACGGCCGCGCCCCAGTGGAACTGGACCATGGCCGCGATGGGCTTCGTGAGCAAGAACATCGAGTGCGCTGATCAGCTTTTGCGTGAAGGCGATCGCGACAACTCCGGCCGCGGGCAAAAGATGCGTCAAATCGGGCTGTCCATTATTGCGTCCATGATCCGGGCTCTCCCGACCGTGCCGCTTCATGCGACCGGTTATGATCTGGCCACGGGCAAACCCTGGACGGGCGAACGTGGGGAATGGCTCGCCCCCTGGCTCAGGAACGCGACGGAAGACATGGCCGTGCTGATGCGCGCGTACCGAAGGGAGCGCGGCCAGGGACGGGAGCATCCGGAATGGTTGAACTGGGTCAAGCAATACGCGGATTGGCTCATCCTGCAGCAGAGGGAGGACGGTTCTTTTCCCAGGCTGTGGAAATCCGGAAGCGACGAGGTTGCGGAACCGACTGGAACTGCGAGTTACTGCCCTGTGCCGATGCTCGTTCTGATGACCGAAGAAACAGGTGATCCCCGGTATGCGCAATCAGCCGTCCGCGCCGCGGAATATATATGGGAAAACTTCGGGAAACGGGGATTTTACGTCGGAGGCGCCAGCGACAATCCGAATATCACCGACAAGGAAGCCGGCATGCTGAGCCTGGAGGCCTTTTTGAGCCTCTATGAATCGACCCGGGACGCCGCATGGCTGGAGGCCGCGAAAGCGGCCGCGGATTACACCGAAACCTGGATCTGGATCTGGAACCTGCCCATGCCGCTCGACGCGGACAACGGCCGTCTCCATTATAAAAAAGGAGTGCCGACTATCGGGGTCCAGGGAATCACGGCCCTCAACACGGGCAGTGTGGACGAGTATCTGGACTGGTCCGCGCCCTCGTACGCGAAATTGTATCGCTACACGAATGACCCGCATTACCTCGATGTGGCGAGGATTCTTCTGCACGCCACCAAATCAATGGTCGCGCTTCCGGGGCGCCTGCATGGCATGAAAGGCGCCGGCTGGCAGCAGGAAGGCTGGCGCATGGGGCCGGGCCGGTCCGGCCGCGGCGTCGGGGGGCACCGGTTCTGGCTGCCGTGGGTTTCAGTCAACCATCTCCACAGCATCACCGGCATCGAGGAACTCGATCCGGCCTTGTACCGCCTGCTGGCGGAGAATGAGCCGGACGCAGGCAAAAGCGAATAAACATCCAAACCAGAAAGTGTCCAGTTAAAGGGAAAGAATATTTTTACGAGCCAAGAAAGAGAATGTGTCATTGCGAGCCCCGTCCCCGATCAAGTCGGGGACAGGCCCCGGATCAAGTCCGGGGTAAACTCCGCGGGGTGAGGCAATCTCAATTTTAACCGGACACTCATAATTTAAACCAGAGGGAACAATCCATGAGAAACACGATTTTCTTGATCGCGCTGTTGGTGGCGTCAGCCGCCGGATGCGGCAACGCCGGTCAGCCCCAGCCATCCCTCGTGCAGGTCGAGGGCGGGCGGGTGCAGGGAACCGTTGAAGGCGGACTCATGGTTTTCAAGTGCATCCCCTTCGCCGCGCCGCCTGCCGGCGACATGCGCTGGAAGGCGCCCCGCCCGGTCGTTCCATGGGACACGGTTCTCCAGGCCGGCCGTTTCGGCCCTGATCCGATTCAGGGATGGGGAAACCGGGAAAAACAGAGTGAGGATTGTCTTTATCTGAACGTCTGGACGCCGGCCGAATCCGCGGATGACCGCATTCCCGTGATGGTCTGGATTTACGGCGGCGGATTCAACGGAGGGGCAACCTCCTATTATGACGGCCAGCACCTGGCCCGTAAGGGCGTCGTCCTGGTCAGCATCGCCTACCGCGTTGGCATGCTCGGATTCATGGCGCACCCTGAACTGAGCGCAGAGAGTCCCAATCGCGTGTCCGGAAATTACGGCCTTCTCGACATGATCGCGGGTCTTCAATGGGTGAAGAAAAACATCGCCGCGTTCGGCGGCGACCCCGGCAAAGTGACGATATTCGGCGAATCCGCCGGGGGAATCGCGGTCAGCATGCTGTGCGCCTCGCCCCTGGCGAAGGGACTCTTCCACGGCGCGATTTCGCAGAGCGGCGGTTCGTTCGGCCCTCCCCGTCCCACGACCTATCCGGGCGAAAACATGAAGCGCCTCGCGGACGCGGAAAAGGGCGGGCTTGATTACATGAAAAGCGCGGGCGCCTCCTCCATCGCCGAGTTGAGAAAAATCGAACCGGCGAAGCTCCCCGCTGTTCGCGGGCTGGCTTGGCCGATCATCGACGGAACCGTGATTCCCGACGACCAGTACAAGCTCTATGAGGCGGGCCGGTTCAATGACACGCCCGTTCTCGCGGGTTACAATTCGGACGAGGGAGCCAGCTTCTCCCGCGAAAAGGATCCGAAGGAATTCATCGCCGGGGTCGAGGCGCGCTACGGCCGGTTCGCGGGCGACCTGCTCAAGGCGTATCCAGTAGGCGAAAATTCGGTCCCAAAGACGGCCCGCGATCTGGCGCGGGACGCCGCGTTCGGGTGGCAGACGTGGAGCTGGGTGCGGCTCCAGGCGAAAATGGGGAAATCGGCCGCCTACCTGTATTATTTCGACCAGCACCCGGATCATCCGGAAGGCTCTCCCCAATACGGTTATGGCTCGCCGCACGGCCAGGATGTGGCGTACGTCTTCAAGACGCTCGACCCATCCAATCCGCAGACGACGGAATCCGATCTGGCGATCTCGGAGGCCATGGCGACGTATTGGACGAATTTCGCCAAGACCGGAGATCCCAACGACGAAAGAGTCCCCGAATGGCCGGCTTTCAACGATCAAATCCCGGGCGTCATGGTTTTCGGACAGACTCCGCATGTCGGGCCGGTTCCCAGCCTGGAATCGCTCAAGGTTCTCGACGCCTATTTCAAGTGGCGCCGGTCCCCGGAAGGCGAAGCCTGGGCGAAATGACAATAACAACGGTTTGAGTCCAAAGAGGAGAACCCTGCCATGAAAATGAAATCAGGATTGCTGTTTTTGCTGGCGGCCCTGCTCTCTATCCCCCGGGCCTTTTCAGCGGCCCCGGATCCCAATTTTTACGTGTTCCTGTGCTTCGGCCAGTCCAACATGGAGGGCCCGCCGTTCATCGAAGGCCGGGACACGACCGGCGTGGATGACCGCTTTCAGATGCTGGCTGCAGTCGATTTCCCGGGCCAGAAGAGAAAAACGGGTCAGTGGTACAGGGCCGTGCCCCCCTTGTGCCGGGGCAACACGGGACTCGGCCCTGCCGATTATTTCGGCAGAACGATGGCGGACAACCTGCCGGAAACGATACGCGTCGGCGTGATCAACGTGTCGGTCGCGGGATGTAAAATTGAACTGTTCCAGAAGGATCGGTATCAGGAATACGCCGCGGCCGCTCCGTCGTGGATGACCGGCATCATCAAACAGTACGACGGGAATCCCTACGAGGCCCTGATACAGGCGGCCCGGCTGGCACAGAAGGACGGGGTCATCAAGGGGATTCTTCTGCACCAGGGAGAATCCAACACCGGCGACCCGGAATGGCCCGGCAAGGTCAAAGGGGTTTATGACAACCTGGTCAGGGATCTGCATCTCAAGCCCGAAGAAACGCCTCTGCTCGCGGGCGAGGTGGTGAACGCAGATCAGGGAGGCGTTTGCGCGGCCATGAATGAAATCATCGCGAAGCTCCCGGAGACGATTCCCAATGCACGCGTCGTTTCCTCCAGTGGCTGCAAAGCCGGTCCGGATCGTCTGCACTTCACCCCAGCGGGCTATCGGGAGCTCGGGAAACGGTACGCCGTGGAGATGCTTTCCCTGCTGGGCGTCGCGGTCGCGGACCCGGCGGCGGCCGGTCCCGGCAGAATTATCGTTCAGGCCGACAAACCCGGGGCTGAAATCAATCCCCTTTTCTACGGCCTGATGACCGAGGAAATCAACTACTCCTACGAAGGCGGACTCTACGGGGAATTGATCCGGAACCGCATTTTCGCGGATCCGCCGGGAGGCGGTATGCTCCCCCCGGCCGCGGGGACCGACGAGCCCGGCCTGTTCAGAAGCGAGCATTATTCGATGGCCGCTTTCTCCTGCAAAATTCCAAACGGAAAATATCTGGCAAAGCTCTATTTCGCGGAGACGTATTCGGGCATCGCAGGCCCGGGACAGCGCGTCTTTACCTTGAACGTGCAGGGGCATGAATTCAAGGATTTCGATATCTGGGTCAGGGCCGGGGGCTTCAACCGCGCCTATATCGAAACCGTGCCCGTCGATGTGACCGGCGGAGAGTTCCGCGTGACTTTCACGCCCCGGAACGAGAATCCGGCCATCAAGGCGATCGAGATCGTTCAGCAGAATGCGCCCTCTAAAGCGGTCCTGCGGATGAGGGCCGGCCAGTCCGAACCGTTCACGGATTCGAAAGGCCGGGTCTGGCAGCCGGAAATGGGATTCGAGGGAGGCAGTACGGTCGATCATGGCCCGCTCGTGACGGCTCCGGTCGACTGGATTCGGGACGCGCCTCACTGGTTCTGGGTCGCCTCGAAAGGCGCTGAAGGCACAGCGGTCGTGGATGCCGGCGATCCTGTCAACTCCGGCGCATTGAAGAACAGCCTGAAGCTCACGGTATCCAAAGTGCCCGCAGGCGGCCGCGTGGGCGTCGCGAATGACGGGTACTGGGGCATTCCGGTCAAACCCGACTGGTCCTACACATGTTCCTTTTACGCCAAAGCCTCAGGCGGCTTCTCCGGTCCCCTGACTGTTTCCATCGAATCCAATGACGGCGCAACCGTTTACGCGTCCGCGACTGTCCCGGCCGTTTCCGGTGAATGGAAACGTCACACGGTGATGCTGAAAACCGGTAAAGTAGCGGCCACGGCCGAAACCCGTTTCGTGATAGCCGCGGGTTCGAAGGGCACGGTCCGTTTCACTCTCGTATCATTGTTCCCGCCCGTGTTCACGGAACGGACGAGCGCGGCACTCGGAAGCCGTCCGGTCACGGGTTTCAGGCCGGATCTCATGCGGCTGCTGGACGACATGCGCCCCGCGTTCCTCCGCTTTCCGGGCGGAAATTATGTCGAGGGATTGAATTTCGAGAATCGTTTCAACTGGAAAGAGATGATCGGACCCTGGGAAGACCGGCCAGGCCACATGAGCCCCTGGGGCTACCGGTCATCGGATGGTCTGGGTCTGCTGGAATTTCTCGAATGGTGCGAAGAGCTGAACATGGAGCCGGTGCTGGGCGTTTATGCCGGCCTGCACCTCAACGGCGGCCATGACGTCATCACAGGCGAAGCCCTGAAGCCGTTCATTCAGGAGGCGCTGGATGAAATCGAATACATCACCGGCGATGCGTCGACCGAGTGGGGCAGCCGCAGGGCCCGGGACGGGCATCCTGCACCATTCAAGCTGACGTATGTCGAGATCGGCAATGAGGATTTTCTCAACAACGGCGCGGCCAGTTACCGCGGCCCGGAAGGCCGCTTTGCCATGTTTAACAACGCGATCAAGGCCAAGTATCCCCATCTTCAGGTCATCGCCACAGTCGATCCGGGCGTGCCGCATGACGTGATCGACAACCACCACTACATGTCGCCGGGCGACGCCATACGCAATGCCCATTTGTACGACAACTCGGACCGCAAGGGGCCGAAGATTTTCGAAGGCGAATGGGCCTCGCAGGAACGCGGCGTGCTTCGCGGCCTGACCCCCTCCTTCCGGTGCGCCCTGTCCGACGCGGCGTTTCTGACCGGTCTGGAGCGTAACGCCGATATCGTGATCATGACCTGCTATGCCCCTCTGCTCACACGCGTGGATCCGGGCGGCAGTCAGTGGAGCACCGACCTGATCGGGTACAACACGCTGGCCAGCTTCGGTTCGCCCTCGTACTATGTGCAGAAGATGTTCTTCAACGCGAAAGGCGACCGGGTCCTCCCTGTGGGCAAAGTCGTCCCGCAGACGGTACCGGCCCCGGGCGCGTGGTCGAAAAGCGGCGGTGACTCCCCGAATCCGGAAGAGCCGATCTTCGCGGCCGCCAGCAGGGAAGACGCTTCCGGCGACATCATTCTGAAGGTCGTCAATATTTTTGACACGGATCAGACCCTGACCGTGGACCTGGCTGGCGCGAAAATCCATCCCACTGCTTCCGGAGAAGTCATGACGGGCGGGCTCGAAGACGTCAATTCCGTGGAGAGCCCGTTGCGGACCGCGCCCAGGCGTTTCGTCGTCACGGACGCGGGCCCCAATTGGACGCACACCTTCCCGGGGCATTCCGTCACGGTCATCCGGTTCAAGACAGTCATCTGAAGTGAAAGGGAGAAGGGGTTTTTCATGCGAAAATCCGTCCGTGCGATGAGAATAAACCGGTTTGCCATCCATGCGCTGTTGACCGGTCTTTTACTTCCAGCTGTTCTTCGGGCCGAACCGGCGGCCAATCCCGTGATCTGGGCTGATGTGCCGGACCCGTCCGTGATCCGCGTGGGCGACACGTACTATATGAGCAGTACGACCATGCACATGAGCCCGGGCCTGCCGATCATGAAATCCAGAAACCTGGTGAACTGGAAAATCATCAATTACGCCTATGACCGGCTGGTTGAAAACGACGCTATGAACCTCCAAAACGGCAAAAGCACATACGGCCGCGGTTCCTGGGCGAGCAGCCTGCGGTATCATGGCGGCATGTATTATGTGACCACGTTTTCCGCCACCAGCGGCAGAACCCACGTCTTCAGAACCAGGGATATCGAAAAGGGCGACTGGAAGGCGAACTCGTTCGAACCGTCCCTGCACGATAATTCCCTGTTCTTCGACGATGACGGGCGCGTGTACATGCTGTACGGCGTCGGAGACCTCCAGCTGGTGGAGTTGGAGCCGGACCTGTCGGGCATCAAGGAAGGCGGATTCAACGACGTGGTCATACCGAACGCCAGCGCGGTTGCAGGCGGAGACATCATGCTTCGCGCAGAGGGTTCGCAGTTGCGCAAGATCAACGGCAGGTACTATGTCATGAACATCACCTGGCCGCGCGGCGGCATGCGCACGCAGATCATTCACCGGGCGGAAAAAATCACCGGCCCTTATGAGGGCAGGGTCGTTCTGCAGGACAAGGGAATCGCGCAGGGGTGCCTGATCGACACGCAGGACGGCCGGTGGTTCGCGATGCTGTTCCAGGACAACGGCGCTGTCGGCCGCAGTCCCTGGCTGGTGCCGGTTCGCTGGGAGGACGGCTGGCCCGTACTGGGAATCGGCGGAAAAGCGCCGGACACTCTCGATATCACGGACAACGGCAAAGGGCCGGCCAATATTGTGGGCTCGGACGAATTCAACCGCAAACCGGCGAAGGTCCTGCCATTGGCCTGGCAGTGGAACCACAATCCCGACCCCCGTTTCTGGTCGATCGGCGAACGCAAGGGATTCCTGCGCCTGACCGCCGGCCGGGTGGACAGCACGGTGCTCGAGGCGCGCAACATGCTGACCCAGCGGACCTTCGGGCCCGTGTGCTCCGGAGTCACGAAAATCGACGTTTCGAACATGAAGGACGGCGACTGCGCGGGCCTGATCGCGCTGCAGAGGATATACGGCTTCGCGGCCGTACGGATGGAAGACGGAAAGAAGCGTATCGTCATGGTCCGCGTCCAAACGGATCCGCCCGATCCGACCCGGAGAGGCAGGCCGTCCGATCGGATCGAGGAGATCGAGGCTGTCCCGCTGTCGCAAACGACCGTGCACTTTAAGATCGAATGCGATTTCAGGGAGCGTACGGACAAGGCATATTTTTACTATAGCCTGGACGGCAAGACCTGGAATCGCATCGGCCCGGTTCTGCAGATGGCGTACACTTTGCCGCATTTCATGGGCTACAGGTTCGGGCTGTTCAACTTCGCCACCCGGTCCGCGGGCGGAACCGTGGATTTCGATTACTTTCGCATCAGTGATCGAATTGGATTGGAATAATATACAAAAGACCCAGGGGTCTTCGGATCCCGGGGTCGCTGGGATCACGTCAGACCCCGGAGTCCTTTGGACTCTGGGGTCTTTCTTTGAACCAATCTATTATTTTAAAAGGGGTTGAAGGCCCTGGCGACTGCCTCAGGAAGGCAAGATGTAAATTCCGAGGATTGCTGAAAACCCCTGGAAGGCTCATTTTTTTCGACTTTTCTTTTGATTTTCAGAGATTTCCCTTGATTTTTCAATGCCATTTGTTATAATAATCAGTAATTCTACCCATAGGTCAAATTATAAAGGATTTATGACTTTCACGATCCAGCGCAGTCCCATTGAAGGAAAAGGATTGTTCGCGGCCAGGGCCATACCGGCCAGAAAAAAGATAGGCGAATTCATCGGCGAACCGATTTCCACGCGTGAGGCCCGCAGACGGGCCGTGATGAAAAAGCGCATTTCCATCGTGGAAATCGACCACAGGCGTGCGATTGACGGCTCGGGCCCGGAGAATATGTTCCGTTATTTGAACCATTCCTGCGGTCCGAATGCATACATCCGTATTTTCAGAAACCGCATCGAGGTTTACTCGCTCCGGCGCATCCGGGCAGGCGAGGAGATCACCTGCGATTACGGAGAGACGCATCACGACGGAAAGCTGAAGTGCAGGTGCGGGAATCCGAAATGCAGGCAGACCCTATAATACCAGAAAGGCTGGAATGAAAAAAGTCATATTTGTCGTATTGGTCGACGAAGTGCTCGACGCGGGAATGTACTCGGATTACGTCCGGCAGGTCGCGGTTGTCATCCGGTCGTACAAGGGAGTGTATGTCGCGAGAAGCGAGAAAATAGTCCCGTTTTCAGGAGACGCCCCGAAGAGGGCGATTGTCATTGCTTTTGATTCCATGGATGAGGCGCGGAAGTGCTTCTCTTCCGAGGAATACGGCAAGATCGCGCATTTGAGGGAAAACAGCACAAAATCGAGGGCGTTTTTCATAGAGAATAACTGACGTAGAATAACCTCCGGCGCGCAGACACAGTCGGGGCTCTGCCCCGATCGTTGAGTGTGATCGGTGAATGCATATTTTCATACCCGCCTTCCTCAGGCGGGCATCTCCCAGCCATCCTCCATTGCTGGGCATATCGGCGTTTATAAAAAATCGGGTGGAATATGCGGAAGATTTTATTAATCGCATTCCTCATCCAGATGAACATGACCGCGAATGCCCAGTTCCAGACGCAACCCAGCGGCAGGGGAAGCGGCTTTTTTCTGAACCCCGTCTTCTCAGGCGACTATCCGGACCCCAGCCTTTTACGCGACGGCGACGATTATTTTATCGTTCACTCCTCTTTCGAGTATTATCCCGGCCTGCTGATCTGGCATTCAAAAGATCTGATCCACT
>CAVTNR010000025.1:0-8658 GCA_963736115.1 uncultured bacterium | reverse complement strand
GGAGCCGAATGCGTGACGGCTGTTTTATCCGGAATACGGAATTGACGCTCCGGGAGGCTCCGAGCCTCCCGGAGCGTGTCCTGTATGCCGGTGCGGTGATGTTTTTTCTTTTTAGACATGAGGGGGTGGTGTATGTAATTCGTTCGAAGTTGAAAACAGTATAAAGGAAATTCGCAGCCAAAGTCAAGGAAAAGATGGTATTAACGGGAGGGTGGTCCCGTCCCGCTTTCGCGGGACCAATCGACAGATGTTGATGATTGAAGGCTTTCGCGGGACCGGACAACGGATGCCGATTCCTCACGAAAAAGCGTATGCCCCCGGGGCCGGACTATCCGGAACCTCCCACTGGAGGCGTTTCCACTCATGGGGTCCCCGATCGAAGCATTCGGGGACGACAATTCATCCTTTATCAATCATATGTCAAACCCGCGTTTTCAGGCGGTAATCCGGAGCCCTCCCTCAAGATCGGAACGGCCTTCACCGGATAATCTGCAGATTCGTCTTACAGCCGTCAGCTCCGGCGGCAGGGATTCGATCGGATTTCCGCTGATGTTCAGTTCATATAGGTCCGGCAGATCCGCAATCTCCTTTGGCAGACTCGTCAGACGGTTGTTCTCCAGATACAGCCTC
Organism: uncultured bacterium; assembly: GCA_963736115.1. Classification (GTDB taxonomy): domain Bacteria; phylum Zhuqueibacterota; class QNDG01; order QNDG01; family DTFT01; genus JAFGAX01. Next base: position 8,028 of record CAVTNR010000025.1, on the reverse strand, counting down.
TGCAGTTTTTTCAGTTTCCAGATTTCCACAGGAAGGGCCGTGAGCCGGTTGTCTCCAATAGAAATTTCCTCGAGCTCAGTGAGCTGTCCGATCTGCGTCGGCAACACGGATATCCGGTTGCTTTTCAGCCGGAGAATGGCGAGGTCCTTCAGCCGGAACAACTGCGGCGGCACCGCGGTCCAGGCACAGCTGTCCGCGTCAAAGCGTATCAGCTTGCGGAGGTTGCCGAATTGGGCCGGAAGGGCGGAGAGTGGATTGCTGCCCAGGGACAGGTATTTCATGTTCGAAAGACCGCAGAATTGAGGGGCAGGGTCTTCATGTTGTTCTTGTACACGTCGAATTCCTCGAGACTGTCAAGAGCCCCGATCTCCGGCGGCAGGGCGGTGAGCGTGCAGACGCAGAGCCGCAGAGTCTTCAGCCGTTTCAGCCGCCCGATTCCGGCCGGCAGACTCCGGATCGGATTGTAATTCAGAATCAGCTCCTCCAGGCTGTCCAGGCGCATGAGAGGCGCGGGCACGGTTTCCCATCCGTTCATGACCGCAATGAACCGTTTCAGGCGAACCAATTGATCGATTTCCCGGGGCAGACCCGTCAGCCGGTTGGTGCTGACGTCGAGCTGCTCGAGATTCCGAAGGCGGCCGATCTCCGGCGGCAATGACGTCAGATTGTTCCTGTACAGTTCAAGCGTGACGAGACCGGACAGACCCCCGATTTGCGGGGGCAGGGAAGTCAGCAGATTGTCCCACGCGTCCAGCAGTTCGAGCCGGGTCAGTTTGCCGATTTCCGGCGGAAACGTCGTAAGTTCGTTCCCGTAAAGGTTCAACTGTTCGAGCCGGGTAAGGAGGCCGATTCTCGGGCGGAAATCCGGTCAGATGGTTCCCCTGCAGGCTCAGCACGGTCAGTCCGGTTTTCCGGAACACCTTGGCCGGCACTTTTTTCAGGTTCGAGTAGGAGCCGTCGTAGCGCTCGCCGCCCTGAACAGCGGGGATGGCAGACAGCACGAAGAGCGTCAACAGGGATATGAAACGGATCGCGGCTGTGGAACGGATCCGGCGAGCCCGGAACGGCGTCCGCGTGTTCTGGCCTTTCATTTCTCCTCCGAATTCGATTCTGTACGGTCCGTCCGGATGGGTCCGAAGTACCACCCCGGGGTCCGATTCGTCAGAACCTCCCGCGGGTTTGCATCAACCCGCGGGAGGTTTCCCCTTGCAGGTCGGCGGGATACCTCAGACCTTCATCCCGCTCCCTTGTAGAGAACCGCGGCGACGTACAAGACGTATACGACCAGCAGCAAAACCCCCCGCCTGCGGCTGATGCGATCCTTGCGGTCCGGGAAGGGGATGATCAGGGCGGCCAGGCCAAAAAACAGGGCGACCATGACTTCGTCCCAGCGGACGACGATGGGATGAATGGACGCGGCCACGGGAACGATGAACAGGCCGTTGAAGATGTTGCTGCCGAGCAGAGTTCCTAGCCCGACTTCGTCATGCCCCTTGATTTTGGCGATGATCGCGGTCGCCAGTTCGGGCGCGGACGTGCCGAGGGCCACGAGCGTCGCCCCGATGATGAATTCGTCGATGCCGTAGGTGTGGGCGATTCCCCTGGCGCCGGCCACGATCAGACTTGCCGGCCGTGATTAAAAAGGCCAGTCCGGCCAGGCTGAGCAGAATGGACACCCATCCGTTTTTGCCGGACAGAACGGCGGGAGCCGCGCTCCGCTGTCCCGCCGCTTCGATGGCTGTGAACGTGAGCCAGCCGGCGAACAGGCCCAGCATCAGAATCCCGTCCAATCTCGAGAGCGAACCGTCGAGGAAAAAGAGAAACGTGAGAGCCGGCACCCCGAGCGCGACCGGAAAGTCGCGCCTGACGCTGCTGCGGGAAGACTTGATCGCGGAGATCACCAGCGCGAGGCCGAGGACCAGGGCGATGTTCACGACATTGCTGCCCAGAGCGTCGCCGAGCGCGATCTGCGGTTTGCCGGCGAGCGCGGAATTGACGGATACGGACAGCTCCGGGCTGGATGTGGCAAAGGCGCCGATCGTGGCGCCGATGATGCCGGGCGAGACCCGCGCGGCGCGCGCGATGCCCACGGCGCCCCGGACGAACAGTTCTCCCCCGATGCCGGCGCATGCCATGCCCAGGAGAAGGATCAGGATGTCGTTCATGACTCTCCTTGTGAAGAACCGGTCGGAACGGAATCAGGCCGGTCCCTGTGCATTGGATGGTCCATTTTATTCATGCGTCATCATCGCTCCGCAGGGGCTCCTGCCCTTGCGGAGTAGATCCTTCAGCTCCGGACGGCGCCGTCGTGGAATTCTGTCGCCTTCCCCGGGAGTTCCCTCAAGAGCCGCGTTTCTTAAGCGTGAAGATGATCTCGCTGGAGGAAGCGCACCAGTACCGCTTGCACGTGCTGGTCCCGGTAAAGGTCCCCGATATGGAGTCCCAACCCCGGCGTATCTCGGAATAATGGCTTACGGATGAACAGGTTTCCTCTCCTTCGACGAAGTACATCGCGTGACTGTCCGATTGCGACCAGATCGGGATGTCCCGGAGAACCATCCGGTATTCGATCTCGTATTCTCCCGGCTTGCTGCGGAAATCAGCGTATTCGAGTTCCGTCACCCGGCTTCCATCCGCGTTCAACGCGGCCTGAACGGTCTGCGTGTAGGTGGTGCCGTTCAGGACCCAGGTAACGCTTCCGGAATAACCGCTGTCTGTGAGCGCGACCGAAAGAGTGTCGGTGGAGCTCACGTGAGTCCGACGGGTGCTGGTGCTCGTCTCTCCATTGCTCGCCCGCACGTACTCGAACTCCCCCTCCATTTGGAGGGTCACCTGGCACAGGTCGAATTCCGGGGATTCTTCGGTGTTCAGAAGTTTCAATGTCAGATCGATCGCCGAGGATCCCAAATACCCGTCATGGCTCGTGCTGTTCACCACGCAGATCAGGTATTGCTCGATGCCCGATTCCGCGTTCGATTTGAGGTTCCGGATTTCCGGGTTTGCCGCAGTCGCCGGGCCGCCGCCTAGGTATTCCAATCGGTCCGGGTGCACCGCGAACACGAGCGTGGAAAGACCCTGATCCGTCACTTCGCCTTCCACGTCAATGATCAGGCTCGCGTTCTCCGGCATGTCCGCATCGCCTGCGTCCACGAGAAACAGCTTGGCGGACAGGTCCGGGTAGGCGCCGACGCGTGAGTCTGCGGACGAGAAAATCCTTTCGGAAGCGCCGTCCGGATCGATGGTCCAGGCGCCGGACACATGGTCCTGATCCAGGAAAACCGAAGGGGCGACGCCGTACACGCCGCCGGTGATGTAGGTCTTGAAAAAGTCGGGCCACCACACGGTGATCAGTTCCTGTACGTTCGAGAGAAGGGCTTTCGTGGGATCCTGCGGCGCGGCCGTGCCGTATCCGTTGATGTCCTGATACGCGTTTAAGAGATCGGCCGGAGTGAAATAATCCTGCCTGAACAGAAATTTGATCACCGCGGCCATTCCGCAGTGGTGTTTTGCGGTCGAATGCCCGACGCCCCTGGCCATACCCCAGAAGGGAGCCATCTCGGAACCGGGGAACATCGAATGCCTGCGGTAATCTGGATCGTCCGAGAACAGCTCCTCGGACCAGTGCGTGACCGCCAGGTGCAGCCATTGATCGACCGGGTCCATGGTGCCGTTCAGAAGGGCGTCGGCGAGGCCGGGTTTGAGCAGGGCGAACAGAACCATGTTCAGGCCGGATCCCAGCCGGATCGCGGAGTTGCGATCCGCGAGATAGGCGTTCATATCGATGTTCATGAACCATCGGTTCATGCGGATGCCGCTGCAGACCATCGGAATTCCCGGCGGGAATGGATGCAGGAGCGCTTGCACGGGCAAATCGGGCCATTTGTCCGTGAAATCCATGCCGAGTTCCTCGAGCATGATGGAATAATTCTCCTCGAGCAGATTGTTCAGGAATTCCTCGTCATGGCCCGTGGTGTATCCTTCGATGCCGGTGACTTTGAAACGGGGAGTTGCCTTGGTCCTCATTCCGTCGATGCCGAATACATGAAGCGTCCGCTCTCTGAGATTGTCGTATTTCCGGAAGAGACCGAGATGGAATGCAGGCGCCGGGCCGCCGACCGGATCCAGATTGCACGCGAGAAACCCGGACGAGTCGGACGCATGATGTACATCGTAGACCGTCACGCCCTTGCCGGAAAGGGGATCGATCAGGGAGTCGCCCTGCGCGATGAAGGTTTCGCCTGTCAGGGTTCTTTCTGTTTTAAGCGCCAGCCGCAGCGGTCTCGTGAAGGTTTCCGGAAAACCGTCAATGCGGAACACGCGGGTCGCCCGGGACTCTCCGAACGTCTCGTCATCCGGTCGGGTGTACAGCCGGAGAGTATGGTTTCCGTCGAACGCGCCGGCTGGAACGGTCAGCGAGAAATCGTCAACGGCCAGTGTACCGCCCTCCGTGCCGATGACGGCCGTGGCCTCGGACGGTCCGTCTCCTGAAGGACCCGTGGATTTCTTCGAACAGAAGGACGCGGCAAGCATGCAGGCGAGAATCGCGCCCGCGATGAGCGTTCTGGCATGCAGGACCATGACGTCTCTCCCCGGAAGTTATATGAAACGATTTTTAAGCCATCGATACCGCTCGCGGACATGCGCGCGGACCGATTCACCCCCTGTGCCCCGCTGAAAACCGGCCGATGATTTTTTTCAGCTTTTTCGAATACACGAGCTCGAATCCGCCGTCCATGACGTCGGGCTCGCGGAAATACAGCAGAAGATAATCGCCCGATTCTTTCACTGCGTACAGGGTGACGTTTTCGGAGGCGCTGAAATGATGGTGCACATTGTACCGGATCACCTTGTTCACGATATCCGTGTCCAGCGTCCGGGCGGCGGCGAACTCCTTTTCCCCGAGTTCCAGCTTGAGGGCGGATTCAGGGTCCAGCGCCTGGCCGGGGATCCGGACGATCAGGTCCAGGCCGGGGTAACGGTCGTCGTACACCGCCTTCGGATCCCTCTGAAAATACCCGGCGGATGAACAAAACAGAAGAAGCGCGAGCGCCGGAAGCGCGAGGAGCCGCCGGCCGGGCCTGAGAGCGGTTTGTGTCCCTGTTTTCATCTTCGACCTCTGTTTCGCCGCGTTCGGTTCACTCCGTCTCCCGGATGAGCAATTCCCAGTACCCGACATCGATCCATTCCCCGAATTTGAACCCGACTTTCTCCAGATGCGCGACCTTCCGGAAATCGAATTTTTCGTGCAGGCGGACGCTCGGTTCATTGGGCAGGGCAATGGCGCCGATCAGGGCGACGGTGTCCGTTTTTCGCAGACGGCCGAGCAGTTCGGAAAACAGCGGGCCGCCGAGCCCCGCGCCGGTCCGGTTCCTGTCCAGGTAAATGGTCACTTCAGCGGTGTGCCGGTAGGCCTCCCGCTCCCGGAAGCGGGAGGCGTACGCGTAGCCGATCACAGTTCCGCTGTCGTCCGTCGCGGCCAGATACGGATAATCCTTGGTGATTTCCCGGATCCGGCGGCCGATTTCCTCCGGTGTCACAGGATCGAGCTCGAACGTGACGATGGTGTCCGAGATATAATGATTGTATATATCGGCGATCCGACCCGCATCCGCCGAAACCGCGTCCCGGAATGTCATCGGTTGTTCCATCGCGCTTCAGCGTGCCTTTCCGTCCCGGGAATGGCCGCGTTTCATCAGATAATAACCCGCGGTCAGGGCGATGATGATCAGCGCGATTCCAGCCAGGCTCAGGCTGTCCACTTCCTTCAGGTCGAGTATGATGACTTTGCGCGCGATCGCGATGATGGCCACGGTCAGCACGACCTCGTAGTGCGGGGTGTCGTGCCGGATGTAGGTCTTCATGATGGTTTCCAAAAGTTCGATGCCGATCACGACCAGCATGAAGAGCCCGAAGATCTCCAGCAGATCGCTGACGCTCAGCAGCAGAACGGGCTGCTTCATGATGTCCTTGACGATGAGCCAGCCCAGGTCGATCGTGGCCAGCACCAGAACCAGCGCCATCAGGACCATCAGCACCTGGATGATCCGTCTTTCGAAACTTTTCAGGAGTGTGTACAGATTCATTGGCGATCTCCGTGAGGGCCAGCCATCCTGGAGGACGCGGCGGTTATATCATCCGGATTTACGGCGGATCCGATGGAAGAACCAGGGGCTGATGAAGGTCCAGAGCAATACCAGTATCCAGAGTCTCCCTTTCAGGATGTTGTAGTCGGCCAGGAGCCGGTCCCAGGAATTGCCCGCGATATAATGACCGAAGAGGAACTCGAATGCGACGGTCAGAAGGAGCCATGCGGTTCCGACCAGGAGAGCCTCCTTCGCGGACGCAAGCGGCCTCTTGACGGACAGGAAATATACATAGAGTCCGAAAAGAATGATTCCGACCGCGGTGGAGACCTGGTGCGCGGTCAGCTCGGGCATGAACCGGGAATAACCCGCGACTCTCAGCGTGCCGTTCAGAATGCCGATCACGACGAGACCGAACCAGGCGAACAGGTAAAGTCGGATGTTTTTCATTGAATGGTTCCTCGATGCCGGGAATGAGATTGGTTTTGGGCGCCGGCCGGAATCGGAATGGTCGGATAATCGGAGAATCCGCTCCGGACCGGTCCGGTTAAAACGGTTTTGCGATATGAACACCCGCCGAATAATGCCTGTCCCCGGCGGAAACGGAACATCCCGCGAACGGGCCGATCTCGAATTCACCGGCCAAGAATCCGTACGTCATTTCCATATGCGTGGAATACCCGGTTTCCAGATCGCCCCCGTGATCCGAGAGGATCAGGCTGGGCGCGACGCTGACGGACAGCCCGTGATACGGATGGACGATGAAAGATCCCATGATTCCGTAGTGCCTGTGACCCGCGAATATGGCCTCCATACCGAATCCCAGCCCGAGATGGGAAAGCCGGCCGTGATCCGAGAGCATTCGGGACAGGTGCGCGTGGAGGTTCAATCCGGTGCGGTTTTCATCATCCAGCCGGACCACGCCGGCTGAAACGCCGATTTCCACGGAATGATCCCCGTGGCTGTCCCCTGGGCAGGCGGATGCCGGCCGGAGCAGGAGGGAAAGGATGAAAATGCTGAAAAAGGGAAAAGATCGGACATGTTTCATGCAAATGATTCCTTCTGAATTAAAGGATTGGATGAATTTTCGTCCGTCTCCGGCCTTGTCCGCGGTTCATTCGAGTGGATGGTCATCCCCGGCCGGTCTGTTTTTTCCTCAAGACGTGCTTCTTTGTCTTACGGGTGGACGCATTCGGACGCGGTTTGTCAGCGGTGTCCGGAGGCTCGGCGGCCCCGGTTTCCAGCAGTTTGCCGTGCACGAAGCGCAGGACTTCGCGGCCCGAGGCCAGAACCGGCGTCGCCAGCAACGCGCCGAGAATACCGGCCGTGGACGCGCCCACCAGAACACCCGCCATGATGACCAGGGGCGGAAGCTCGACAGCCCCTCCCAGAACGCGAGGGACGATGATGTTGTTCTCGATCTGCTGGATCAGCACATACAGGACGATCACCATTCCGGCCAGAACCAGGGGGCTGACCGCGAGATGATTCGATCCCTGCAGGATCGCGACGAGCACGGCCGGAATCAGCGCGATGATGGGGCCGATGTTCGGAATGATCTCCAGAAGCCCGGCCGTGACGGCCAGGTACAGCGCGCCCGGCACGCCGAGAGCCGCGAGGCCCAGTCCGCTCATGACACCGATGACCAGCATCAGAACCAGCTCGCCCCGGAAAAAGGCGCCCCACAGGCTGTCGATGCGTGTCAGCAGGACGACCCATTCGGGCCGGTGCGCCGGCGGCATCAGGGAAAGGAAGGATCCGCGCCAGGTGTGGCAGGACAGGCTGATGTAGATGGAGGCCAGGAACATGAAGAACGTCATGGCGATGCGCGAGAACACGGCGCCGGCCATGCCAGCGGCCATGCCGAAGGACGTTTTCAGAACCGTGCCGAGCGACTGAAGCAGGCCGCTGAGCGGCGCGGGTCCGGACGGAGCGCCCGGCTCGG
>CAVTNR010000024.1:0-21790 GCA_963736115.1 uncultured bacterium | reverse complement strand
GTTCGCGCTCAGACGGGACGGTTCCCTGAAATGGAAATTCGGGACACTCTTGAAAATCACGGGCGTGCCGGGGCTCGGGGCGGATGGGACGGTATACGTCGGAGTCGCGAAATATTTTCGTGGGAATCCCTCATAGGCGAAGACGGCGCACTGTTCGCGGTGGACGTGGACGGGAAGATGCGATGGCATCGTCGTGCCGTATGCATGGGTGGCGAACTGGCCTGTTGTCGATGCGGACGGCGCCGTCTATTTCGGGGACGGGATGGCGGGATGACGGGGCGCTGAATCCGGATGGAAGCGATCGAACGGGTCATCTGATGAACAACAGCCTTGGTCCCGTTCAATCCACACCCGCAATCGGGTCCGACGGACGGATCTATGTCGGGGACGGCAATAATTTCTACTACGCGTTGAATCTGGTCCGAAACCCGTGTCGTGGTACATACTCGCCCCGATCGCATCCTCATCCCCGGCGTTGACACCGGACAGCACAGTCATCATCCAGCACGGCGGGCAATTGAAGGCCATCTTTTCCGGCAATTCCGGCCCTGCACGGCCCTGGGCTGAAAACAAAAGGCAACCCCGGAAACACGGGATGTCTTCTGAAAGAGGGATCGCCGGTGGCGATCGCCGCTTCGAACCGTCTGCAGACCAATCCGGATGCCCATCACACTCGACGGGGAGCGACTCATTCAGCCCGAACCCGGGCCCGATGACGTACTCCTGGCAATGCCTTGAGAAACCGGAAGGGGCCTCGGTTGTGATAACGACACCGAAAAACGCTTCGGCCACCGTCAGGCTTTCGACACACGGAATATACCGGTTCCGATTGACGGTGTCGGACGACTCCGGCGCATCCTCGTCGGATTTCGTGAAGATCCATTGCGGGTTGAAATGGACGGCCTGGTCGGAAGCGCCCCCGTCGGAAACGAAATGGGGGACGCATACAGGTACCATTTCCATTATCGCCGGCCGTCGGCACGGATGGCACCGTTTATGTCGGATCGCCCTGGTTCGGAAACGGGCTTCATGCGCTTCATCCGGATGGATCCTGCGGTCGACGTCGGATTCGGAGAACGGACAATGAAACGAATCCCGTGCTGCTCGAGGACGGATCCGTGTATTTCGAGGGAAAAACAGTCTCTCCAGACGGTACCGTGAAATGGACGGCCGAAGGGTACGCGGATCGGAATTGGAAAAGAGTAACGCCGGCAACCCACGACAATGCGCTTTTTTTCGGATATTTCTGTCTCCTGGATGACGGTTCCATGAACTGGAACATGGCGAATGACGGGTTCGAGGCCGTTTCAGATCCTGCAATAGGGTCGTTCGGTGTTGTCACCTTCGGAGCGGAAAGGACTTCTCCGGGGGAAGGGTCCGTCTTGATCTCGATTTACGGAGACGGCAACCCTGCATGGGAGTTCAGCGAAGGCAGGGATTTCACATCGGCTGCGATCGATCGATACGGCCGGCTTTATATCGGTGCCGGGGATTCTTTGCTGGCTCTGCATGGGAATACCCTGCTCTGGGCATATCCCGTCGAAGGAGCGTCCTTCGTGGATCCCGTCCTCGGTCCGGGGGGCGTGATCTATTGCGGATCGGGTGACGGACGAATGTTCGCGGTGAATCCGGACGGTTCAACGGCCTGGGTCTTCCAGACGGATGGTCCGATCTCCTCTTCTGCGGCGGTGGATTCCGACGGCCGCATCTATTTTGGTTCCGGCGATTCCCGTTTTTATTCGTTGAATCCGGACGGAACCCTGCATTGGTCCTATCCGATTCACGGCGCGGACGGATGCAGCGCACCGGCCATCGCGCAGGACGGAACGGTTCTCGTCGGATGGAACGATGGAAACCTGTACGCTTTTCACACCGGGAGCGCGGGATTGGCGGACAGCGACTGGCCGAAACTGCATCACGACAACAGGAATACGGGATTCATCACCGTATGGGACGGCGTGGAATACCCGGAGGAGAATTCCGCCTTCATGACGGCGCCTCTCCGGTTCACCTTGCTTCCCAACCATCCGAATCCCTTCAATCCGGAGACCACCATCGGTTTCGGACTGCCGAGGGCATCGGATGTCCGGCTGGAGATCTACAATGCCCTGGGCCAGCGGGTCCGAATCCTCCTGGAGGGCAGAAAGAATGCGGGATGGCACAGCGTGGTCTGGGACGGGAGGGACGGGACCGGCGCGGCTGTCCTGTCCGGCATCTATGTCGTCCGGATTCAAGCAGGACGGTTCACGGTCTCCAGGAAAATGATGCTCATGAAATGACGTCCGGTAGGAGCTGTTAACATTCATTCGCGGGTTCTTGGGAGCGCGATGAAGGGTGTCTTGATGATGGTTCGTGATCTCCGTTCCGGGCATTATTTCATTTTTGAAGAAAATGTCACAGAAAGCCGCTAAGTTCAATAGAACGGCTTGGTTTGTGCATTGATGGAATGCATGTTTTTACCCGGGTTTTCCTGCCTGCATAAGGGGATGGAATTAAAGGAGTTGATTTTAATAAAATTCATTCGTATAATTTAACGGATTATTTCACTTTGAGATCAATCGTCTCATCCGAAAGAAACTGGCGGACTTCATAGACAGCGAGGTTCCTTTCATGCGCATCCAGAAGGTCTTCACGGTTATCGCGATGCTCTTCTGCGCCGCGGCGTCGGCGCAGGAGCCCTTTTTCGGCTCCAGCCGGCTCCAGCTTTTCAACCGCGGAGAATACCAGGCCGCCATCGATTCCATCCGGGCCTGGATGAAACGCACGCCCGCGGAAGCCGAACTGGGATACTATTACATCGGCGAAAGCCGGTACAACCTGGGGCTCGCGTCCGCGAACGCGTCTGATGCCGTGAACCATTTCGACGAGGCTCTGGCGGCTTTCGACGAATGCCTGAAGCGTGTACCCCTTCGCGAATCCAATCCCTACCTGGTCGACAACGCGCGGTATAAGAAAGCCTGGGCTTTTTTCCGCGTGTCCGAGCTGAGAGGCGGCGCAGCGGATGACCTGGAAAAGGCGCACGCGAACTTCCGCGACCTGTCCAAGTCCTCGGATGATTCCCTGCGAGTGGCCGCATTGTACATGGAGGGCGAGACCGCGCTCCGGCTCGCGGAGCATCAGCGCCTCCGCATCGCGGCACTGGCTCAGAACTTCCAGGCGCAGAAGGCCGTGGACGGGTGCATCGCCGCGGCCGCCTCATTCCGCGCCGCGGCCTCGGACCCGGCCGCTTCCGCGGATCTCAGGACCGCGGCCCTGATCCGACACCGCGACGCCGCGTACGAGCGGGGATGCGTCTATGAATCCGTATCCGGACCGCTATTCTCATCTCTCCGCGACCCGCGCAAGGCATCAACCGTTTCCGCGACCGCGGCGGATTTCTTCCGCCGCGCCGCCTACTCGGGCCTCGCCGACTCGGTCTCCTTCAATGCCCAGCCCGTGCTGGCGGCCTCCGATCTGGCCGCCGGACTTCACGCTTTTCTGAACAGCGGATCGGCGCAGGATCGGCAAGCCCTCGACCGCCTCCTCGAAAGCCAGGCCGCGTCCGCATCCGCGGCGGAGCGGAGCTTCTACCGCGGCCTGCGCGACAGCCGGGACATCGCCAACAGCGCGGGTTTCAGGGACAACGAAACCTTCACCAACCGTATTTTCGCGCTCGTCGAGCAGAACCTGACGCCGGCCTTCACAGCCGTGCCCGAATCCCGTTTCTGGGCGGGCCGATTGAACGCACTGACCGGAGCGGAGGAGGCCAAAGCCGCATTCGAGGCTTTTCTGACCGGAACGGAGGCATCCGCTGGGGATTTCCGCATGCGGGTTCTGCGGGAAGACGCGCGACTCCAGCTCCTCACCATGTCTTTCGAGATGGCCGTATCGGCCGGTTCCGGATCCGCGCTCCGCGCGTTCCTCGCGGAGGCCGATCAGTTCAAGCCCGAGACCGCTTTTGTCCGTGAGAAAAAAGCCGCGCTCCGGGACCTGGCGGCCGTTCTGCTCGATCCCAAAAACGTCTGGCAGAACCTCGAGGGCTCCCCGGACGCACGGATCGACGCCATTTTCGGAATCGTGCGCAGCCTGCTCGTGCGCGCCAACCAGGTCGTGGGACAGGACCGGCGGAACATTCTGAATAAGATCGAGCCCCTGTTCAAGTTCACCCAGAGCAAACGCGAGTCCGAAACCCGGTATTACCAGGGCCTGTACCGGTTTTTGGACGCCGAGATCCAAGTCAAAAACAAGGGCGCCCGGTTCAAAGAAGCAGCCGACCGGGTCAAGGACTGCAGAGGCGAGTTTGAACTTGAAGGTAAATACCTCCGAGCGCGAAGCCTCCTCGCAGCGGACGAGTTCGACGACGCGCGGGGGCTGTTTATTTCGCTCGTCAACGAGGGCCAGAGTGTCCGTGCGGCCTATTTCCTCGGCGAGATCCTGCGCCGGGAGCGGAAAACCGCGGCCGCCCGGCAGTGCTACGAGGCCGTCATCCGCAAAACCGAAGGCGCATCGGGCGGAGAGATCTGGGCCAACGCCGCCGCTTCCGCGAACCGCGCCATCGATGAATCCCGGGAGGCGCTGGCCGGAGGCACCGACGTGCTGAGCGGTGTGCGACTCGACGCGATTCAGTACCCCGAGCGCTGGAGCCGCGGGGGCGACGTCTCGGTTGAACAGTTCGTCGAGTCCGTTTACCAGAAGACGGCCATTCTTCAGGAAGGACTGTCCCTGATGCTCCGGTACGGGATACGGAAGGATGCGATCACCCCGTCCGCGTTTCCGACGCCGGGCATCCGTCCGCGTTCCGCCGCGTTCGCCGCGCTGAACGCCGGGATCCGGGAGCGAACCGGCGCCGTTCTCTCGACGCTGGTGCTGAGCGTCGCGTTCCCGGACGGCGCCGGCCTCGGCGCATCCGTCTACGTCAACGGCGAACCCGTCGAACTGGACGGCACCGGGACGGTCCGGAAAACCTATTCCCTCGGCGACACCGCTTCGATCCGCGTCACCGGCGAGGGATTCTACCCGGTTTTCCGTTCCGTGAAATTTACGGTACCGCGTGAGACGCGTCTGGTGATTTCTCTGGTGCCGGCCCTGTCCTTCGTGCGCGCCGACAGCCGCGGTAACGCCGACCTGATGCGTTTCACCGAGCGGCTCGACGGCAACGCGGTTTTCGTTCCCGGAGGCGGCGCGGGCCTTGCTGCCACAGGCCTCGTCCGGGCGTTCCAGTCCAACGTTGCGTACCGGGATTTCGCCTATTCCCGGGTTCACCAGGGTTATTTGGTAACCCAGGCCCGCAAGGGGCAGATTCTGCTCTACCGCGACGCCGCCAACCACGCCGCCGAGGAGGAGTTCCGGGTGCAGTTCCCGGATACGACCCGGCTGAAGAGCCCGGAAGGCGTCGCCGCGGATTCCAGGGGCAATGTCTATGTGGTGGACTGGGCGCGCCACTCGATTTTCATCTTCGGCCCGGACGGCCTCTGTCTCCGCTCTTTCGGCGGTTTCGGAGAGAACGGCCCGGCGGATGTCGGCAAGCCGGCCCGCTTCTGCTATCCTTCCCGCATTGCGGTTGCCGAGGACCTGGAAGGCGTCGACATTCAGGGAGACCGCTTCCACCGGCCCATTGAACTGTTCGTCACGGACCGGAACGGTATCCATTTTCTGGATGAAAACGGAACTTACCTGAACTCCGTCGTCATGATGCCCCAGGAAAAGGGATCCCTCACCGCGCTGGCCGTCACAGGATACGGCCCCCGCACTTCCATTTCCGCCTACAACCGCCGGACCGGCGAGGTTCAGCGTTTCATGGGAGCGGCCCAGACCGCCAGATGAAGGGAACTCTCCGGACAAAAGTCATCGTCAACCGGGAGTCCCAGCCGCGGAAGATCAAGCGGTATCTCAAGCCGTCCCTGGACATCCTGCGAAAGAACGGATTCAAGCTCTCGGTGCATTTCACGAAGCGGGAGGGAGAAGTCCTGCCCGTAACGCAGGAGGCGCTCGCCGAGGGATTCGACGCGATCCTCGTGGCGGGCGGAGACGGGACAACGAACGAAGCGATCAACGCCATCATGCCGAGCGACGTGCCGCTCGGCATTCTGCCGTTCGGCGGCAGTAACGTGGTGGCCCGCGAGTTGTCGATTCCGCTCGATCCGGTCAAAGCCGCCGAAATCATCGCCCGCCGCCGGATCCGGCGCATCGACCTGGGCCGGGCCAACGGCCGCTACTTCGCCATGATGGCGGGATGCGGATACGACGCTTACGCCATCAGCCGCACGAGCAAACGCATCAAGAAAATCATCAGCCGCTATGCCTATGTCTGGGCGGGGCTCAAGGATTTTATCGGATACCGGCCGGTCGAGATTCGCGTTCTGCTGGACAATGGAAAGGTGCAGGAGCGAGCGACTTTCGTCGTCGCCGCCAACACCCACTTCTACGGCGGATCCCACGAAATGACTCCCTTCGCGGAAGTGGATGACGGGTTTCTGGACGTTCTGCTCTACAAGGGACGCTCCCAGCTGGGGCTGGCCCGTTTCGTCCTGAGCCTGTTTTACCGCCAGCACCTGAGGATGAAGCACGTCCGATACTACCGGGTCCGGCGCGTGGAATTTCATTCCGACCATCCCACGATCGCGCAGATCGACGGCGATGTGCTGGGCGGTCTGCCGGTCCGCATCGAAGTCGTTCCGCACGCCCTCAATGTTTTCTGCTGATTGCCGCCCGCACGGGAGGAAGCCATGCGGCCTGTTCGACATGCGGTTCTCGCCGGGGAATGGTACCCCGGGGACGCCGAAGAACTCCGGAAATGGATCCGCTCGTTTCTGGACGCCGTGCCGCAGCCGGGTCCGACGAAGACCGGCCTCATCGGATTGATCAGCCCGCACGCCGGATATGTCTATTCGGGTTTCACCGCGGCCCACGGGTATCGTCTTCTGGAGGGACGGGATGTCGAAATCGTGGCGGTTCTTTCACCCTTCCACGGGTTCCCCTCAGGCGACATCATGGTCCACGCCGCTTCCGCGTACGAAACGCCGCTCGGAAGCGTTCCAGTCGCGCGGGACCTGATCGAGGCGATGGGGCGCGACACGCACGTGTCGGAACTGGATCAGGAAGAAGAACATTCCATCGAAATACAGCTTCCTTTTTTGCAGACGGTTCTGAAGCCGTTCCGCCTTTTGCCGCTGATGATCGGGAACCGCGATGTGCGGCGAGTTGAAAACGCGGTTCAGGCACTTCTCCACGCACTCCGGGGGCATAAAGCCGTTCTCATCGCCAGCAGCGATATGCATCATCTGGACAATTACGAATCAGTTCGAAAAGGGGACCAACGTGTGGCGGAAGCGCTGGAAACCCTGGAACTGGAACGGATCCGGAATACTCTGAGGCCGGATACCTGCACGGTGTGCGGAAAAGTGCCTATATCCATTGTGCTTGAGACAGCGATGAAGATGGGCGCCAACCGTTTACGGACCTTGTACAGAAGCAATTCAAAAGACGAATTCCGGGGAAAATCTTCAGGATCCTATACAGTCGGGTATATTTCAGCCGCAATTGAGAGCGAATCCGCTTGACTTTAAGTCAAACTTTCCCTAAATTAATAACGATTATTATTATTGACGTTATTTTTATTTCATCCTATAATGATTCAAGCTTATGAGCATGACATCCACTCGAAAATTCAAGTCCAGCAGACAGCGGAATCTTATTCTCCAGATTCTCAGAGCCACCAAATGCCATCCGACTGCCGGGTGGATTTTCGAAGAGGCGCGCAAGCATCTGCCCTCCATCAGCCTTGGAACCGTTTACCGCAATTTGGCCATGCTGAAGGAAGAGGGCCGGATACGGGAATTGTCCGTCGGGAAGGGGATTGGGCTTTTCGACGGCGATCTCCGGAACCATGACCATATCTGCTGTCTGATCTGCGGAAAAGTCGAAGATGTTCCGCCATCGGGACAGTCATTTTCCTATTCCCAGGTCGAAGACACGATCGGCTACCGGGTTCACTGGCACAGGCTCGAATACTTCGGTGTATGTCCCGGCTGCGAGACCGCGGCCGTGAACGAGTAAAGGACAGGAGACTTTCCATGAACCGACCGCTCAGGATATTTCTGATCACGGCATTCGCCCTGGCCGGCCTGACCGGCGCCTCGGCCCATCCGGCCTCCGAGGTCCGGCTTGAGTTTGATCCTGTCTCCCGGATTCTTAAAATCACCGCCGCGCATGAAACCAAAAAGCCGGCGGAGCATTACATTCAGGCCATATCCGTCCGACTGAACGGAAAGGAAATCATCAAGCAGGAATTCGCCAGCCAGGAAGACGGCGCGGCCCAGACCGTCTCCTATAAAATCATCGATTTGAAGCCGGGAGACACGGTCGAGGCGACCACCGTGTGTAATGTGTTCGGAAAGAAAAAAGAAACGATCCGTCTGTAACGGACGATCCGGAGCCGAGCCATGCGATCCATCCATCTGATTTCCGTTCCCCTGCTGTTCCTGGCCATCAATGCCTCGGCCGTCGAGAACAGCATGCTCAATCTCGAGCGGCCCGCGGCTCTGGAGCCCGGACAGGCGCAGTTTGTCGTGCAGCACCGCTTTAACGGCGAAATCGACGACAAACCGCTCGATTCCTTCTTCGGTCTGGCCGAGGGCGCCACTGTCGACCTGGGATTCCGGAGCAGCCCGTTGAATAGAGTCGAGTTTCGCCTGCACCATACATTCCTGAACAGCGAATACCGTCTCGGCGCCGGTTATTCCTTCTTTCCCCTGATCCCCGGGTGCAGGGCGCAGGCGGGATTCGACTGGGTGTCGTTCAAATCCGGCCGTTTCGTTGAAGGTCGCTGGAAAGAGGACCGGGAAGCAGTCTGGTTCGGCCGGGTGGATCTTCAGGGTCCGACCGTTGCGCGGCTCACCCCGGTCGTGAACGCTGGTTTCGACTCGGACAACCGCAAAACCGGGTTCGGATTCGGCCTGGACTGCGCCGTCACCCGGAACATCAGCCTGATCGGCGAATTTTTCCCGCGCGCGGACCGGGGTTCATGGGAGGGTTACCGGTCGTATGACTGTTTTACGGCCGGGGTTCAGTTCAAGACATACGGACATCATTTTCTTTTCCAGATCGGGAATTCAACGGACATCGGTCTCCGCCGCATGATGCGGGGTGCGCCGAACCAGGACTTGAAGTTCGGATTCGGGATCAAACGGCTTTTCGAATGACCGGCTCCGCCCGGGGTCCGGGGTAACAATGAAGCATCACAGACCAGAGGAAACCGCATGAAAAAGATGACGGAAAAGAACCTGCACGACGCATTCGCGGGGGAGAGCCAGGCGCACATGAAGTATCTGATCTTCGCCAAACGCGCCGAAGAGGAAAACAAGCCGAACATTGCGCGGCTGTTCCGCGCCATTTCATTCGCCGAACAGGTCCATGCCACGGGTCATTTCAAAGCCCTCGGCGAGGTCGCGGGCACGATTGAGAACCTGCAGGCCGCCATTGACGGCGAAAATTTCGAAGTGGAGGAGATGTATCCCGCTTACGACGCGGTGGCCAAACTGCAGGCGGAGAAAGAGGCGATCCGGACCATCCATTACGCCATCGAGGCCGAAAAGATACACGCGGCGATGTACACCGAAGCCAAGCAGGCGGCGAAGGACAACAAGGATCTTGCCATCGGAGCCGTCCATATCTGCCCGGTGTGCGGGTACACGGTGGCCGGCGACGCGCCGGACGCCTGCCCGGTGTGCGGGGTCGCGAAGTCGAAGTTTGTAAAATTTTAATGTGTGGAAATTCTACGGACGCAAGGGCGAATCCTCAATGGCCGACAGTCGAATCCTGATCACGGGAGCCGCGGGTCTGGGTGTTCAGACCGTCGGAGCGATGCTCACCCGGCTGGCGGCCGAAAGCGGCTATTCCGTTTTCTCGTGGCAGGACAACGAATCCCGAATCCGGGGCGGATCCAATGCCTTTGGACTTCGAATATCGGATTCGGTCCTGAACGCCCCGGTGGATGCGGTTGATGTACTGCTTCCTCTGGATGAGGCGTCGCGGGTCAAATACCGGCTGAACCTGAAAAAGGACGGAGTGGTGGTCGGTCCTTCGGATACGGACTACCGTTCGGTTGAAGTCGACTTTACCTCCGTTTCTACCCGCAGTACGGGTGCCAGCCGTTCTTCCAATATGGCGGCGCTGGGGGCGGCGGCCGCGGTTCTTGGATTCCGGCCGGACCTGACGGCCGGCGTCGTATCCAGGGAATTCTCGGGGAAACCGGAGGATCTGGTCGCGCTCAATGTAGCGGCCGCTGAGGAGGGGTATAAGCTGGCAGCCGCGCAGTGCCGTGAACCGCGGATTGAACCCGGTTCGGACGGGAACGGCCGGGCCTACGTGATTTCCGGCTCGGATGCCGTGGCTCTGGGCGCGTGGGCGGCGGGCTGCCGTTTTATGGCCGCCTACCCGATGAGTCCCTCCACAGGCGTAATTACGACATTGTCCAGACACAGCCGCACCCTGGGCGTTTTCACCGAGCAGGCTGAGGATGAGATCGCCGCAGTCAATATGGCGATCGGTGCCTCCTACGCGGGGATGAGAGCCATGACGGCCACTTCGGGGGGCGGATTCGCCCTCATGACCGAGGCGGTGAGCCTGGCGGGAATGACGGAGACACCCCTGGTGATCGTCCTGGCCCAGCGTCCCGGTCCAGCCACGGGCCTTCCCACGCGCACTGAACAGGGGGATCTGCTGTTCGCCGTTCATTCCGGGCACGGCGAGTTTCCCAAAGCCGTCATCGCTCCGTTCGATGCCAAATCCGCGTTTCACGCCATGGCCCGGGCTTTCGATCTCGCGGAGAGATTCCAGACTCCCGTCCTCGTGCTCACGGACCAACTGCTCATGGATTCGGTATACACCGTTCATGATTTCGAAGTGGACCTGATCCGGAACCGTCGTCATACGATCGATGGCCGGACAGCCGATCCGTACCGGCGCTACGCCCTGACGGATTCGGGAATCTCGCCGAGGCTTCCGGCTGGAATCGGCACCCATCTGGCTTTCTGCGACAGCGACGAGCATGACGAGGAAGGTCATATCACCGAAAATCTGGAACTTCGAAACCGGATGGTCCTGAAGCGGTTGAAGAAGTCCGAAGCGCTGACGGCCGGGATGGCGCCTCCGGAGACGGTTCGGATCGAAGACGCGGATGTATGTTTCGTGTCCTGGGGGACGACGCGAAACGCCGCGGCGGAAGCGGTTGAACGGCACCGGACCGCCGGCCGGAAATACGGGTTGATCCATTTCAGCGAAGTCTGGCCCCTTCCGAAGTTCCGGTTTCCGGCCGGGAAACGTCTGATCGCGGTGGAGGGGAACGCAACCGGCCAGTTTGAGTCGATGGCGCGCGCCGGATACGGGATCACTTTCGAGAGATCCGTGCGCCGGTTCGACGGCCTTCCGCTCGATGCGGAATTCATTCTCAGGGCGTCCGTCTGATGCGTCCCGACGAATTTAAAACCACGGCGGAAAATCAATGGTGTCCCGGATGCCCGAATTTCGGCATTCTGGCCGCGCTTCGAACCGCCCTGGCGGAACTGGGCCGGCGTCCCGATGAGGTCTGTCTGGTTTCGGGCATCGGACAGGCGGCCAAACTGCCCCACTACCTGAAGGCCCATTTTTTCAACGGCCTCCACGGTCGTGCCCTTCCCGTGGCCACCGCCATTCAGGCGGCGAATCCGGCGCTGAGCGTGCTGGTCACCACGGGTGACGGAGACTGCTACGGGGAGGGCGGAAACCATTTTCTGCATGCCCTGCGCAGGAATCCGGATCTGACGCTGATCGTTCACGACAATCAGATTTACGGCCTGACCAAAGGCCAGGCCTCACCCACCACGGATCTCGGCGACCGGACGCGCCTCCAGTTTGATGGAGTGGTATCGGAACCGCTCAATCCACTCGCGGTTGCGCTGATTTCCGGATGCGGATTCATCGCCCGGGGCTTCGCCGGGGAAATCGGGCACCTCGCCTCGCTGTTCGTCGAAGCCGTCCGTCACCGGGGGCTCTCGATCGTGGACGTCATCCAACCGTGCATCAGCTGGGGATCGCATCCCGTCGAATGGTACCGGGAACGGATTGAAAAACTGCCGGCGGGATACGATTCCGGAGACTGGAACGCGGCGTTCTCCAAAATCGTGGAATCAAACGGGCGTATCCCTATCGGGGTCCTCTTCAGGAACGGATCTCCGAAACCCTGTTTCGGCGACCGCTTCCGCGAGCGGATTCCGGAGGCATCCTCCGGAATCCCTGAATTTCCGGCTCCAGCGGCCGTGTCCGCGTTCCTTGATGCGTTTCTCGTTCAATCACGGCACTGAGAAGGATGCCCGAGGATCGGGCGTATTCCATCGTCGGCTTCATGACGCACCTCTTCATGACGCACCTGAAGGAGAAATCAACATGAGCGTGTTTTTTTCAAGCATGGAACTGGTCAAAATCGCGGTTCGGAACGAGGAGATGGGCTTCGATTTCTACAGACTGGCTGCGGAACGTGCGAAGACGCCTGAACTGAAGCGTCTGTTCGACGATCTCGCCGTCCAGGAGCAGGCACACAAGGAAAAATTTCTCGGTTTCATGAAGAGCATCCAGGAACCGGCCCAGCCGGCGGAGAGACCGGCTGACCCCGACGAGACCGGCCGGTACATCGCGGCGATGACGGACAACCGGCTCTTCGATGGTCCGGACAAGAACATCGCGCTCGCGACGAAAGCGTCGGACGAGAAGTCCGCGGTGGAGTTCGCGCTGGGATTCGAGAAGGACACGCTGCTCTTTTTTCTACCAGATGCTGGAACAGGTCCGGTCCGCGGATCGGCCGATGGTGGAGGAGGTCATCCGGGAGGAGAAGAATCACATCCGGCGTCTGGCCGAGATCTACAAGGAACTGGAATCACATTCCACGCGTTCATAAAGGAGGTTGTCATGGACAAATACGTCTGCATCGTCTGCGGATACGTCTACGATCCCGGCGCACGGCGATCCGGCCAACGGTGTTCAGCCGGGCACTCCCTTCGAGCAGATACCGGAAGACTGGTTATGTCCGGACTGCGGCGCATCGAAGGATCAGTTCGAGAAACAGTGAACCGGACTGCCCGCCGGGGGCGGATCGGTTCGGGTTAGGAACAAACCCGGATCAGGTACAATACCCCTCTCTTCTAGTGGGGATGCATCATACGGCGTCCAGGCGGAATTCCGCGGATCCCGCAGTGTGCGTCACCGGAACGGGATCTGACTACCGCCGCGCTATGACAGGAGGTTTAAATGATCAGCAAGAAAATGCAGGACGCGTTGAACCAGCAGATCAACGAGGAGATGTTCTCTTCCTACCTGTACCTCGCCATGTCCGCGCACTGCGAGCAGGAGGGATTCAAGGGCGCCGCGAAATGGTTCGGGGCCCAGGCGGCCGAGGAAACCGGCCACGCGATGAAGTTTTTCGGATATATCCTCGAACAGGGAGGACAGGTCGAATTGAAGGCCATTTCGAAGCCGGAAGGACCGTTCGGGCCCCTCTCCGACCTCTTCGAGAAGGCGCTGAAGCATGAACAACACATCACCGCGTGCATTCACAAGCTGACCGACCAGGCGGTGGCCGAGAAGGATTACGCCACGCAGAATCTGCTCCAGTGGTACGTGAATGAGCAAGTGGAAGAGGAGGCCCACGCGGGCGAAATCGTCACCCGTCTGAAGCTCGCCGGCAACCAGGGTCTGTTTCTTCATCGACGCGGAGCTGGGCGGCGTAAGTCCGACTGAGAACATTTTACGATCGAGGATGGACGATTTCCGATTGGAGAATCCACGACGGATGGAAAACCATTCGATCGTCGTTCGGATCGTCGATCCATCTGTCGATAAATAGTTGACAAATCCGGTCCCTTCCGCGGTTCTGGAACGGAAGACCCCGTCCCCTCGCCAGACAACGAAACCAGACCGGTTTCGCGGTGCAGGGGACCGCCGTCATTTCGGTGCATGAACTCGTCGTTTTTGTGCTTTCTATAGAATCAATCCAAGGAGGATGTTTTTAATGAGCAAGAAAATGGTCACCATTGACGGGAATGAGGGTGCCGCGCACGCCGCCTATCATACCAATGAAGTCATCGCGATTTATCCCATCACCCCCTCGTCGACGATGGGGGAGCTATCCGACCAATGGGCGGCCGAGGGGAAGACGAACATCTGGAACACGGTCCCGCAGGTCACCGAGATGCAGAGCGAGGGCGGCGCCTCTGGCGCCGTGCACGGCGCGCTTCAGGCCGGGGCGCTAACAACCACCTTCACCGCCTCGCAGGGCCTGCTCCTCATGATCCCCAACATGTTCAAAATCGCCGGCGAGCTCACATCCACGGTATTCCATGTTTCAGCCCGCACGCTGGCGACCCATGCTCTGTCGATTTTCGGGGATCACAGCGACGTGATGGCAACCCGCTCCGCGGGATGGGCGCTGCTGGCGTCCAACTCCGTGCAAGAAGCCGGTGACTTCGCGCTGATCGCGCAGAACGCCACCTTGCACGCCCGCATCCCGTTCCTGCACTTCTTCGACGGATTCCGCACGTCCGCCGAGGTGGCCAAGGTCTGTACGCTCTCCAGGGAGGAGATGCGGGCCATGATCCCGGACGATCTGGTCCGGCAGCACCGTGAACGGGCACTCTCGCCCGACAAACCCTTCATCCGGGGCACGGCCCAGAATCCCGACGTATTCTTCCAGGCGCGCGAGCGCATTAATCCCTTCTACACGGCCTGCCCGGACATCGTCCAGAAATCCATGGACCTGTTCGCATCCATCACCGGCCGTAAGTACGCACTCTTCGACTACGTCGGCGCGCCCGATCCGGAAAAACTCATCATCCTCATGGGGTCGGGAGCCGAAGTGGCGCACGAGACGGTGGATCATCTCGTGAAGAAGGGCGAATCCGTCGGCGTTCTCAAGGTCCGCCTCTACCGCCCGCTCTCGTTGGCGCATTTCGCGAAGGCGCTGCCGAAATCTGTGAAGCAGATCGCGGTGCTGGACCGGACGAAGGAACCGGGCGCCTCCGGCGAACCGCTGTACATCGACGTCCTCTCCGCCATCGCCGAATCCAAAGCCACCGGCCTGCTGGACGCGGGGTTCTCCCCGCGCGTCATCGGCGGGCGGTACGGCCTGTCCTCCAAGGAATTCACGCCGGCCATGGTCAAGGCGGTTTTTGATGAACTGGGGAAGAAGGACGCCAAGACCCATTTCACGGTCGGCATCGAGGACGATGTGACGCATCTCTCCCTCACGGTCGACGCGGCCTTTTCCACCGAGCCCGCCGATCGCACACGAGCCGTGTTCTACGGCCTCGGCGCGGACGGGACGGTGAGCGCCAACAAGAGCTCGATCAAGATCATCGGCGAAGAGACGGAATTCAACGCGCAGGGATTCTTCTTCTACGATTCGAAGAAGGCGGGCACGCTCACGACCAGCTACCTGCGGTTCGGAAAGGATCCCATCCGTTCCTCCTACCTCATCGACAAGGCGAATTTCGTGGCGTGCCACCAGTTCACCTTTCTGGAGCGGTACGACATGCTGGCCGTGGCGGAAACGGGGGCCACGTTCCTCCTCAACAGTTCCTTCGACGCGGCCGAAGTATGGGAGCCGCCTGCCGAAGAAGGTCCAGGAGGACATCATCCGTAAGAAGCTACGTTTCTACGTCATCGACGCGTACAAGATCGCCAAAGAAGTCGGACTCGGTGTCCGTATCAACACGATCATGCAGACCTGTTTCTTCGCCATCAGCAACGTGCTGCCGAAGGACGAGGCGATCGCGTACATCAAGACCTTCACCAAGAAGAATTACGGCAAGCGCGGCGAATCCGTCCTGCAGATGAACTACCAGGCCATCGACAGCGCGGTGTCCAACCTGCACGAGGTGAAGGTTCCCGCTCAGGCCACCAGCCAGTTCGACATGCGGGCGGCCGTCCCCAAGAACGCCCCTGAATTCGTCCGGAAGGTCACGGCCCGCATCATCGCCGGAAAGGGCAACGACATCCCCGTCGGGGATTTCCCGGTGGACGGCACCTTTCCGTCGGCCACGACGAAATGGGAGAAGCGGAACATCGCACTGGAAATTCCGGTGTGGGATCCGGACACCTGCATCCAGTGCGGCAAATGTTCGTCGGTGTGTCCGCACGCCGTGATTCGCGCCAAGGTGTATGACGCCGGCCTTCTCGCGAAGGCGCCGAAGACCCTCAAGAGCACCGAGGCGAAATGGAAGGAATTCGCCGGCATGAAATACACCATTCAGGTGTCGCCCGAAGACTGCACCGGTTGCTCTCTGTGCTTCCAGGTCTGCCCCGCGAAGAACAAGCAGGACGCGTCCAAAAAAGCGCTCGGCATGGCCACCCAGGCGCCCCTGCGTGAAGCGGAGAGCGAGAACTGGGAATTTTTCCTGGGTCTGCCCGATATGGACCGAAACCGCCTCAAGGTCAACACGGTGAAGGACCTCCAACTCCTGGAACCGCTGTTCGAGTTTTCCGGCGCCTGCGCCGGATGCGGTGAAACTCCGTACGTCAAACTGCTCAGTCAGCTCTTCGGCGACCGGATGCTCGTCGCCAACGCCACGGGCTGCTCCTCGATTTACGGAGCCAACCTGCCGACCACCCCGTATTCCGTCAACCGTGACGGGCGCGGACCGGCCTGGTCCAACTCCCTGTTTGAGGACAACGCCGAGTTCGGCATGGGTCTCCGTCTCGCGGAGGACAAGAAGTTGGAGTTCGCCTGCGAACTTCTGAAAACCCTTTCCGCGGACCTCGGGGACGCCCTCGTCGACTCGCTCCTTTCGTCGGAACAGTCCGATGAAACCGGAATCAACGCCCAGCGCGGCCGGGTGGCCGAGCTGAAGAAGAAGCTGGGCAGCATCCAGAAGCCCGAGGCGGGACAGCTCGCTGCAGTGGCCGATTCGCTCGTGAAACGGAGCGTCTGGATCATCGGCGGGGACGGCTGGGCCTACGATATCGGATACGGCGGTCTGGACCACGTCATCGCCTCGGGCCGTAACGTGAACATCCTCGTGCTCGACACCGAGGTTTATTCCAACACAGGCGGGCAGGCGTCAAAAGCCACGCCCCGCGGCGCCGTCGCCAAATTTGCCGCGGGAGGGAAGCCCGCGCCGAAGAAGGACCTGGCCATGATGGCCATGGCGTACACCAACGTTTACGTGGCGCGCGTGGCCCTCGGCGCGAACGACGCGCAGACCGTCAAGGCCGTGCTCGAGGCCGAAGCCTACAAGGGGCCGTCGATCGTCATCGCGTACAGCCACTGCATCAACCACGGGTACAATCTCGTCAACGGCCTGAACCAGCAGAAGGCCGCGGTTCAGTCCGGTTACTGGCCGCTGCTTCGGTACAATCCCGACCTGGCGGAACAGGGCAAGAATCCCCTGGTCCTCGATTCCAAGGCGCCGGCGATTCCGCTCGAACAGTACATCTACAACGAAACCCGCTACAGCATGCTCACCAAGACCAATCCGGAGCATGCGAAGTTCCTGCTGAAGCAGGCGCAGGAGGACGTCGCCCTCCGGTGGAAGCTGTACGAGCACATGGCGAACATGCCGGGCGCGCAGGTAAAACCGGAATAGTCCGAAAACGGAACGGATGGAGAGACCGGGCGCAATCCGTCCGGCGGCGAAGATGTGACCCCGCCGGGACCGGTTCCTCCATCCGCTTTTCGAAAACCCGAACCCCGAACTCCCGGGAGAAACGCTCATGGCTGATCTGTCCACAACCTACATGGGGATTTCCCTGAAAAATCCGCTGGTGGTATCCCCCTCGCCATTGAGCGAATCTCTCGACAATCTCCGTCAAATGGAGGACTCAGGGGCGTCGGCCGTGGTGATGCATTCCGTTTTCGAAGAGCAGATCCGGATCGAGGAGATCGGACTGGATCGGAACCTGAACCAGGGAACGGAGACATACTGGGAATCGCCGAGCAATTTTCCGGACATCCGCGATTTCCACATGGGCGCGGAAGGGATTCTGGAATTGATCCGGAAGGCCAAAGAAGCGACGGGCATCCCCGTTCTCGGAAGTCTGAACGGCGTTTCCACGGGCGGATGGATCCGCTACGCCCGGGAAATCGAACAGGCGGGCGCGGACGGGCTTGAACTCAACACCTATTACATCCCCACGGATCCCGACGTCGACGCGCTTGCGGTCGAGGACATGATCACCGGACTCGCGCTGGAGGTGAAGCGCAGCGTAAAAATCCCGGTGGCCCTCAAGCTTAGCCCGTATTACAGCTCGATCCCCAACATGACGAAAATGCTTGACGCGACGGCGTCGACGCGCGTTCTTTCAATCGTCCGATCAGCCGGACGTCGAATGTCCCTCTGCCCGTGCGGTTGATGACAGAAATCGTTGAGGAGAGGAAATGTCAAAACTGACCGAATCGATTCAGTCCGCCGACTGGAAGGCGGAGAAACACGTGCCTTTCATCGAATGCGCCGAGGCGGTCAAGCCCGGCGAAGGGTTCGATGTGCGAATCACCGTCGGACGCGAGATCGCGCACCCGAACACCACCGAGCATCACATCCGCTGGATCGACCTCTATTTTCAGGCGGACGGCGCGAAATTCCCCTTTCAGGTGGGTCATTTCGAATTCAGCGCGCATGGAGAAAGCGCCGAAGGGCCGAACCAGGGACCCGTGCACGCCGCCTCCCAGGTGACGGCGACGGTGAAAGTCACGAAACCCGGCGTCCTGACCGTCCTCGCCCTGTGCAATATTCACGGGCTGTGGCAGTCGGAAAAGCCGGTCGCAATCTCAGGCTGAGGCGGGGGAGGAAGCTGCATGCCGATCGACCTTTCTTCCCTGTCCGTTGAGAAAGCCCTCTCCATGGCGGTCCGTTCCGAGACCGACGCGACGGAGGTTTACCGGAAGCTGAACAGCCAGATCCGGAATTTCATGCTCAAGGAAAAGATGCGTTTCCTCGAGGACGAGGAGAAGCGGCACCGAGAACTGCTGACGGCAATTCACCGGAAAGTGGCGAAGGGGCGTGAACCCGCCGAATCCGATCGGTCCATCCTTCCCGCGCTCTCCCTGTCGTTGAATGAGTCCCACTCGGTTCCGGATCTCCTGGAAATCGCGATGGACGCGGAAAAAGCGGCCGAAGAGTTCTATGACAGCCTCTCCCAAAACGTGGAGGACCGGGGCCTCCGCGAAGTGCTCCAGTACCTTGCCAGCATGGAACACGGGCATTATTTCCTGCTGAAGGGGGAATTCGACCTGTGCATGCGGGATGAGGCGTACTTTGACCGCGAGGATTTTCAGTACGACATGGTGCATATCGGGCCCTGAGTCGATTCCGTCTCTCGCGAGTCCCGTTGCCCTGTTCGATCGTCATCGGAGGCATTCCATGAAAGACGCCGATTCCGTCCTGATCGTGAGGCACGTTCACCGGTGGAGCGGACTCCTCCTGATTCTGTTCGCGGGCATGAAAATGGTGTCGGGTCTGCGTCTGGCCGGCGCCGCCCCCTTTCCGGGGGAAGCCGCGGCGCATTGGATGCATTTTTCGCGCTGGGTGGACGTCCCGTTTCTCCTGCTGTTTACCGTGCACGCGGCCTATGGCATCCTCCGCATACGGATGGCTTCGGTCCGGAACAAGGCCAGGGCCTTCGCGGTTGCCAGCGCGGCCGCCCTGGTCGTTTTCGTGTTTTTCGCCCGGTATTTCTATTAATCAGGCGCAATCTTGGATAATCGCATGATCTATCTGGACAACGCGGCCTCCTCACGGGTCGATCCCCGGGTCGTTGAGGCCATGCTTCCATTTTTTACCGAGACATACGCGGTCGCGTCCTCGCAATTTTCCCATACGCCGGGTATTCTCGCGAAAGAAGCGCTCGACCGGGCCCGGTCCGTTCTGGCGGAGCGGCTCGGAGCCGGGCCGGACGAGATCGTTTTCACCTCCGGGGGCACGGAATCGAACAATCTGGCGCTCAAGGGCGCCGCGGCCGCAGCCGGGCCGATACGAAAGGGCATTGTCTGTTCGTCGATCGAGCACACTTCCGTTCTGCAGACCTGCCGGTGGCTTGAAAAGCGGGGATTCCCGCTCACCGTGGTTCCCGTGGACGGCGAAGGCTTCATCGATTTGAACCGCCTCGAGACGGCCGTGACGGACCAAACCGCGATCGTCAGCGTTCAGCAGGGCAATCAGGAGGTGGGAACCCTTCAGCCCGTTGATGCCGTGGCGGACCTGTGCCGGAAAAACGGCGCGCTGTTTCATGTCGATGCATCCCTCTCGTTTACCCGGACCGGCCTGGACGTCCGCTCGATTTCGGCCGACCTGGTCACGGTGACCGCCCACAAGATGCACGGGCCGAAGGGCATCGGCGCCCTCTACGTCCGGAAGGGGACGGCGTTGGAAAAGATCCAGCAGGGCGGCTACATGGAAAACGACCGACGGGCCGGCACGGAAAACGTCGCGGCCGCGGTGGGATTCGGAAAAGCCGTCGAAATCGCCGATGACACCGCCGTCGAATCGGTCCGTATACTGCAGAAAAAACTGTTCGCGCTGCTGCTCGAGGCCGTCCCGGACGCGCAGGTCAACGGACCGGCCGATCCTGCGAAACGGCTTTGCGGCAATGTGAACGTGTCCTTTCCCTATGTTGAGGGCGAATCCGTGGTGCTTCATCTCGACATGAAGGGCATTGCAGTGATCACGGGATCGGCCTGCTTCTCCCGGTCCCTCGAACCCAGTTACGTGATGATGGCCATGGGCTATTCGCACGAGCGCGCGCACGGGTCAATCCGGTTCACGCTGAGCCGGTTCAATACCGACGACGAAATCCGCCGGACGGCTGAAGCCTGCCGGGAGGTGGTCGAAGCGCTCCGGAGAATCAGCCCGCTGGCAAAAAAGGAGTGAACGGATCATGTCCATTCCCTATACCCAGAAAATTCTCGAACATTTCATGCATCCCCACAACGTGGGGCAGGTCGAAAATCCGGACGCGACGGCCACCGAGGGCAGCCCCGCCTGCGGAGACATGGTCAAGCTGAGCCTGAAGGTGGATGCGCCGACGAAAACCATCACGGACATCAAATTCGAGTCCTACGGGTGCGCTTCGAACATCGCCACGGGATCCATCATCACGGACCTGGCCAAGGGACGCACAATCGAGGAAGCGAAGGCCATCACCTGGCAGAAGGCCAACGAGGAGCTCGGCGGCCTGCCTCCGGTGAAAGTGCATTGCGCGGTTCTGGCCGTCGACGCGCTGAAAACGGCGATTGAGAACTACGAGCACCGGCACGGCCTGCTGAAGGAAAAAGTCCCTACAGACGAGAAAATCGTGATGAAGCGGCTCTCCCGCGTGATCAATCCGCTCGCCGGACTCGATGTCGTACGGACCAAGATCGTGACGGAGGTCCGCATCGAGGCGGGGGACATCACGGTATTCGTCGAACTGCCGGAGGACCACCAGTTTGCCGCCAATCTCCGGAACGAGATCCAGGAGCGCATCGAACCCCTCTGGGATGTCCGCTCCGTGAAAGTCGTTTTCCGGGGCGCATGATGCAGGCGGACCTATTCGTTGACGTGACCGGGCAGACCTGCCCCATCCCCCTGGTCGAGATGCGCAAAGCCGTGATGAAGGCGCAGAAGGGCCAGATCATCGAAATCCGCGGCACGCACTCGGCCTCCAAAAAAGAAATCCCGATGGCCGTGGATTCCCTGCGGCTGGAACTCCTCGAGGTCAGCGACGCACCCGACGGATCCTGGCGTATTCTGATCCGGAAATGAAACAGCCGGTTCCGGCCGACGGTCCGTGGCGGACCCACGGTCGGCGGCGG
>CAVTNR010000023.1:0-15079 GCA_963736115.1 uncultured bacterium | reverse complement strand
CCACGAGACGCTCGGCGCCTCTAAGACACTTTTTATCTGATTCCGTCCGAACCTTTTACTGAACAGGTTTTCAGTTGATCGGTTTTTGAACTCGGATTACGGATCGAAAATCAACATTCGGCTCAACGGTTTTCGGGCATCGATTGGCGATCGTTAATCGTTGATCCGAAATTATATTGACATCACAGGAAAATCGTCAATGCCCGAAACCCCAGCGCATCCCCTGATCTCCGAACGCCGCAGCGCCCGGGCCTTTGATCCCGGGCGTCCCGTGGAGGACGAGAAAATCTCGTCCATTCTGGAGGCCGCCCGATGGGCGCCGTCCTGCGCGAACCGTCAGTCCTGGCGCTATGTCGTGTGCCGGGGCCCGTCGCTTGCCGCGGTACGGGACTGCCTGAATCCGGGGAACAACTGGGCGGTTCACGCGCCCCTGATCGCGGCCGCCGTAACACGGAGCGATCTCGGATGCCGCATCACGGGGCGTGATTACGCCAGCCTGGACTTGGGCCTATCCATGGAAAATTTCATTCTCCAGTGCGTCGCGGAGGGGCTCATCGGGCATCCCATCGCCGGATTCGATGAGGAGAAAGCAAAAATCACGCTGGGCATCCCGCCGGATTACAGGATTTTCGCCCTGATCATCGTGGGATACCCCGGAAGCGAGGAACTTCTGGACGAAAACCGCCCTTGCCAAGGAAAAGGCGCCGAGAACGCGGCTCCCGCATGAGGAGACGGTGTTCTGGGAAGGATCGGGGGAAGCCCCGGACATGACCCGACCGGATGTCCAGGCACCGAACCGGACCCGGCGGACCGGGACGGATCCGAGCAAAAATCGGACGTCCGGATCCGGGTCAACGGGGTGCGGACGATTCAGTCCGTTTCCGGTGTTTCACTTCTTGAAGCCCTCCGGGCGGACGGCATTTTTCTGCCATCGGCCTGCGGCGGCCGCGGCATCTGCGGATTCTGCAGATGCACCATTCGGTCCGGAGCTCCGGTCGATCCGACGCCCGCGGAAATCCAGAGAATCAAACCCGCGGAACTCTCGGCGGGAATCCGGCTGGCATGCCGGATACCGGTCCTCTCGGACCTGGAAATCGAGATTCCGGAAGCCCTCCTGTCGTACCGCGCCTTTGCGTCCGAAGTGTCGGAGATGACGCCCCTGACGCATGACATTAAACGGATCCGGTTGAGGCTTCTTCAACCGAGGGAAATGGAATTCAAGGCAGGGCAGTACATACAGATCCAGTCGAAACCCTATCCCGGCGTGGAGGGGACCGTCTGGAGGTCCTATTCGATCGCCTCTACCCCGGACCACCCGGGAATGCTGGACCTGATCATCCGCCGCGTGCAGAACGGGATCTGCACCACCTGGGTGCATGATCATCTCCAGGTCAGGGACCGCGTGACCCTGGCCGGGCCCATGGGCGATTTTTTCCTGCGCGAAGGCGAGGCGGAGGCCGTATTTGTAGCCGGTGGATCGGGCATGGGTCCGTTCGCTTCGATTCTCGGGGATATGGCCGCCGAAGGCGACCGCCGGAAAGTGACCTATTTCTTCGGCGCGGTCTGCAGGCGCGATCTTTATTATCTCGAGGAAATGGACGCACTCCGGGAAAAGCTTCCCGGATTCCGCTTCATTCCCGTCGTCTCCCAGCCTGAGTCCTGCGATAACTGGGAAGGCCAGACCGGTCTCGTCACCGTTCCCCTGGCCGAATGGCTGAAAAACCGCGGCGGAACGGATGGCCTGGACGCGTATCTCTGCGGAAGCCCCGGAATGATTCAGGCCTGCCAGAAGGTGCTTCGGGATTTCGGAGCCGCTGGAGACAGCGTTTATTTCGATCCTTTCTCCTGATCCGGGTGTTTCCCGGCTGGAACAGGAACATTCATGGGATGGATATGAAATCGGAAGACCCCGACCGGTTTTTTCGCCCCGGCCAGATTTCCAGGGACGGTTTTCTCGGCACGGACCGGCGCACCGTGGCGGAGATTGTCCGTCAGGACGGCGAAACTCTGAAGCGGCTGGAACAGACGGCGGAGGCCGTGGCGGACACCCTGCAGTCGCTGATCGAAGCGGCCAGGAAAGGGCTGGAAGGACCCGTGGACGCAGGGGATTGGATTGTCCGGCTGGACTGGGCGAGGGGACTGGTTCCCTGCCCGTTCGGTGAGAAGAAGCTTCAACCGAAAATCACCGTCGAGGCGGTTCGGAAGTGGTCCGGCGAGACGATTCTTTTTTCCAGTTTGTCCGTTCATCTGATCCGGAAGCACGGGTTTTTCGGCGGGGCGGGCAGTGTTTTTCGGATCGAGCCTGAGTCGATGGCGGCGTGGATGCGCGGCACCTGAGGTTTCCGGATCTCCCCGCCATCCAGCGAAGCTGGACCAAGCTATTACTGTTTATCAGGGTAATGAAGGCAGGCGGCGGGGTAAGCGAGCGAATATAATATATTTTCTTCACTCCAGATAGAAGATTCCCGCGGCTCGTCTTCAATAATTCAAAAATACAATAGCTTGATCCCGCGTACCGGGCCGCGGGGAGCTTCAAACTTTTGGAAAAAGGAGGGGACTCATCAATGAAACGGTTACTGATCCTGGGAATCGTCGCGCTGGCGTTCGGCGCGTCTTCCGCGTCCTGCCCGGCTCCCGGAACGGCATCCGATTCGGCGGCCTTCCCGGCCTCCGGCGCGGAACTCATCCGCGGCACCTATACCTACACCTACGGCGACCGTGAAAGCCTGGTGGATGCGCGCCAGACCTGCAAGGAACTGGCCGTCCGGGACGCCGTCGAATCCTACTATCTTTTCCTCGAATCCGTATCCACCGTGGAGAACAGCGTTCTCCGGCAGGATCTCATCCGGTCCGTCGCGGCCGGATACGTCCGGAATCTCCGGGTGACGGATCAAAAGGAGGAGGGCCGTACACTGACCTGCACCGTCGAAGGGGAGGTGAACCCCGAAGAGGTTAGCGGACTCATCGCAGCACGCGCGTCGGCCGATTCCTCCGGAGCCCCTGCCCTCGTTTCCGGTGGGGCCGTTCCGGACTCGTCTGTTTCGGCCGGTCCGGCCGGGCACGAACCCGATTCCGCCCGCGGGGATGCGGCGCAGCGCTTCGCTGCTCTTCTGTCCAGATACGAAAACCGCATCGTTTCCGCGGAACGGGATTTCGGGCGGGCCCGTTACGACGAAGTTCTCGAGGGACTGAAAGAGACGGATGCGCTTCTCAGCTCGTTTCCGGAGGAGGAGCGCGGCGGATTCCAGTCGGAGATGATCCACTCCATGACCCGGAGCAACCGTCTGGCCACCGTATTCACGCGTTTCGAGAAGAACAAAGCCACTCGGTCCGCCGGCCGGCAACCGCTATTACGGCTTGAAATCCGCAGGGCCGCAGAGGAATTGGAACGTTCGGTCGAGTCGCTGAACCGGCTTACCGGACTGACCGACAAGCAGTCGGCCGTCCGTAAAGCCTGGAACCTGCGCTGCCGGGGCCAGATGGCCCGTTCGCGCATTGCGGTCCGCTGAAAGGTGTCGGGTATGAAGAACGCACCCCTGATTCTATTTGCCGCGGCAGCCTTCGCCTTCACTTCCTGCTGCTCCGGAAGGAAAGGGCTCGACCGGCTGTTTCCGTCCCCGGGTTTCGAAAAAGGGTGGAAGTGGGACGGCCGACCCAGGCATTTTACGCCTGAGAATCTCTACGAGGCGATTGACGGGGAAGCCGACCTGTACATCGGTTATGGAATCAAAGAACTCGGCACGCTCCTGTACTACTGGGGAAGCCCCTCGGACACGTTTTTCGTCGTTGATATCTACGACATGGGATCGGCGCTCAACGCCTTCGGCGTCTACTCAAATCTGCGTCATCCCGATTACCGGTTTGAAGAAATCGGCGATGAGGGATTCGTACATGATTACGGCATGAAATTCTACAAGGGCCGCTTTCTGGTGGACATCAAGCTGGGTGACTTTTCCGAGAAATGCCGCAGGGCGGCGCTCATCGTGGCCCGTGAAACTGCAAGACGGATCCGAAGCACCGGAAAAATACCGCCTCTGCTCGAAACCCTGCCCGGCGAACAGCAGGTCCCCCATACGCTCCGGTATGTTCGGCGCGAGATGCTCAATCAGGGCTTTCTGCCGGGCGGACTGGAAGCGCGGTACAGCCTGAACGGGTCCGAGGTCACGTGTTTTGTCGTGATTTTCGACTCGGTTGCCGACGCCCGTCGTGGTTTTGAAGAACTCCGAACCTTTCATTCCATGACGGGACGGCTTTTCCCCTCGCATCTGCCCGGACAGGAGGGTTTGGCCGCGCATTCGGCTTATCATAGCGTTTTTCTCGCCTTCCGTCTGGACAGCCTGATCGCGGGCGTTCAGGATCTTCCCGACGCGGAATCCGGTGAGCCCTGGATACAGACCCTGTACGAAAGGATTTCCCGCCTTCAACGGGCATCCCCGTAAATCGGGAATGAAGCTGATCCGCAAACAGATCCGACAAGTCCTGACCCGGACTCAGACTGAGGCGGAAGGCGATAACCCGTTCCGGCCCGGTTCTTTTCTGTTGATTTGAGGCAAATTATTTCTTAAAATACAAGACTATGGAAACAACCCGCGCCGGAGACCCACCGGTTTGCCCTCAACGACTGCCTCCGTGGTTCCTGCGGAGGCCTTCGGAAAACGAACGGATGCGCGCCGTCAAACGGCTTATGCGGGAGCTCAATCTCCACACCGTTTGCCAATCCGCCGGCTGTCCCAACCTGCCTGAATGTTTCGACCGATCCACTGCCACATTCCTCATTCTAGGAGACCGTTGCACGCGCCGTTGCCGTTTCTGCGGCGTCGGCAAGGGAATTCCCATTCCGCCGGATCCGGATGAACCGGAGCGGGTCGCAACGGCTGTCCGCAGACTCGGATTGCGGCATGTCGTCGTCACTTCCGTAACCCGGGACGATCTCGCAGACGGAGGCGCAGCCCTGTTTGCGGCAGTGACAGCCGCGGTCCGTCGCGAATGCCCGGGCTCGGCTGTTGAGGTCCTGGTTCCCGATTTCGGCGGAAACGGGAAAAGCCTTGAACGCGTACTCGGATCCGGCGTGGACGTGCTGGCCCACAACGTGGAGACCGTTCCCCGGCTCTACCCGGAAGCGCGTCCCGGCGCTGATTTTGAACGCTCGCTCCGGCTTCTCCGGTCCGCCCGGGAAGCGGGATCCGGGGTGCGGGTCAAATCCGGTCTGATGCTGGGCCTGGGGGAAACCGAAAACGAGGTCGGGGAGACCCTCCGGAGACTGGCCGATGCCGGGTGCGACATCGTGTCCCTGGGGCAGTACCTTCGGCCGGACCTTTACAGTCTGCCGGTCGCCGAGTATGTCACGCCTGAGCGATTCGACCGGATGGCGGCCGCGGCGAAAGCCGCCGGAATACCGATCGTTGTCTCTGGACCGCAGGTGCGGAGTTCCTATCACGCCGATCAGGCGGCCGCCAGCCGGTAACCGCTTTCGATCCCATTCCGGATCTGATCCCGGCGGGAATCTGACGGCGAACGAATTTGTCCTCACAGCGAAAAAAACCGCATGTCCTGAAAGATCCAGGAGAAATTTTTTTGAATAATCTGTATCAACTTCTCGAACAGTCCGCAGCACAGCATCCTGATAACCCGGCTGTGATCTTCCGGGACCACACGCTGACGTACGCGGCCCTCAAGGATGCCGCGGACCGGCTGGCTTCCGGACTCAGAAGCCTCGGTCTCGACGCCGGAGACCGGATTGCACTCATGCTCCCGAATGTGCCTCATTTCGCGATCGGATACTACGCGTCTCTGAAGATCGGCGCAACTCTGGTCACGCTTTCGGGGTCCTTCCGCGCGGATGAAATCCACCGTCGGCTCGAGGACTCGGAGGCGAAGGCGATCCTGTACTTCGAAGGTTTCCGGTCCTATGTGCAACAGGCTGTTCATGGGCTCGACCGGTGCCGGAACCTGCTTGTGCTCACCGACCAGCCGCAGGCGGGCGAACTTCGTATCAACTCTCTGCTGGAAAAGCACGAACCGCTCGAAACCACTGCCGAAGTCGGTTCCGATGACACGGCGCTGATCGCCTATACCGGCGGCCTCTCGGGGCACGTGAAGGGGGCGGAATTGACGCACGCCAACCTCATGTCGAACGCGCAGGCCTGCTTCGATTTTCTCAAACTCCAGCCGTCAGACGGCGTGATCGGCGGTTTTCCCCTTTCTCATCTCACCGGCCAGACGCTCGTCATGAATACATTCATCCGCGCCGGTGCCTCGATCGTACTCCTGCCGAAATTCGATCCCTCGGCTGTTCCGCCGGCTGTCGTCGAATACCGCTTGACGCATATTATCGGCGTGCCCGCCACGATCGCGGAGCTGGCGGCCCTGCCCGAAAGCCCGGAGGTTGCGCCGAAATGCGCCCTGTCCACCGGGGATGCGCTCCGTCCGGAGACCCTGGAAGCCTTTGAGCAGAAGTGGCGCGTGCCGGTCCTCGAAGGGTACGGCCTCACCGAGGCTTCGCCGATGGTTTCCTTCAACAGCACGGCCCGCGAACGGAGGGCCGGATCCATCGGCCTTCCCCTGCCGGGCGTCGACATGAAGATCGTGGACGAGGACGATCGGGATGTGTTGCCCGGGCAGGTCGGCGAAATCATCGTTCAGGGCCCGAATGTGATGAAAGGGTATCTGAACCGCCCCGAGGCCACGCGGGAGGTTCTCCGTAACGGCTGGCTCAGGACCGGCGATCTGGCCCTGCTGGATGAGAGCGGTTTCGGTTTCATCGTGACCCGAAAGAAGAACGTCATCGTGAAAAGCGGCTTCTCCGTGTATCCCGTGGAAGTCGAGAAGATCATCGCCGCCCATCCCGGCATCCTCGAAGCCGTGGTCATCGGCCTCCCGGACCCCGTCCAGGGGGAGGAAATCCACGCCTGCGCCGTCGCGCGGAACGGGGAACCTCCCGCCGAGTCTGAAATCATCGAATATGTCCGCGAGCGCCTCGCGCTGTACAAGTGCCCGCGCTCCGTTCTTTTCGTTCCGTCCCTGCCCAAAGGACCCACGGGCCGGGTGCTCCGCGACAAGGTCCGTCAGATGCTCGCGGAGCGTATTCCGGCCATGAAAAAACAGTCCCAATAAAGGAGGCCTTTCGTGAAGGAGTATATCCCGGAAAACATCCGAAATATCGGCCTGGTCGGACACGGCGGTGTGGGCAAAACAACCTTCGCCGAGGCGCTTCTGTTCACACTGGGAGAGACCAACCGCCTCGGAAAGGTAGCCGAGGGGACCACGGTATCGGATTACCATCTCGACGAAATCGAGCGCAAGACGTCCATCAGCACGACGCTCCTTCACGGAGAATGGAAAGAAGTGAAGGTCAACTGTCTCGACATGCCGGGATTCTCCGATTTCATCGGAGACACGAAAGGATCTCTAGCCTTCGCGGATCTGGCCGTGATGGTGCTGAACGCCGTGAACGGGATGGAGGTCGGTACCGAACTGGTTTCCGAATACGCCGAAGAAACCCGCCGGCCGTGGTGTTTTTTCGTCAACCGGATGGACAACGAACACGCGGATTTCGACAAGGCGTTCCAGTCGGTTCAGGACCGGGTCGACAAGGGCGTCACGGCCTTTCAGTTCCCGGTGAATTCAGGGGAGGGCTTCAACCGCATCGTGGACGTACTCCGGATGAAGCTCGTCACGTACGAGCCCGGCGGAAGCGGAAAGAACACGGTGTCCGACCTGCCGGCCGACCTGCAGGCCAGGGCGGAAGCGATGCGCACGCGCATCGTCGAGGCCGCAGCAGAATCGGACGACAAGCTCATCGAGGTTTTCTTCGACAAGGGCACCCTGACCGACGAGGAACTGCACCAGGGCATCCGAAAGGGCATTCTGGAACGCAATCTCGTTCCCGTCCTGTGCGGCTCAGCGGATAAAAACATCGGTTCGGATCTTTTTCTGGATTTCCTGAAGGAATACGCCCCGGCGCCGCCGGATTTCAAGACGTTCCAGGCCGCAACCGATGCCGGACAGGCCGTCACCCGCAAGGTTTCGGCATCCGACCCGTTCTGCGGTTTCGTTTTCAAGACCGTCGCCGAGGCCCACGTCGGCGAACTTTCGCTGATCCGCGTGTACTCCGGCTCCCTGGCGATGGGTGCCGAGGTCTTCAACTCGAAACAGAAACATGCCGAGAAAATCGGCCAGATCTACACGCTGAACGGCAAGACCCGAAAGGAAATGGGAACCCTCACCACGGGCGACATCGGCGCCCTGGTGAAGCTGAAGAACACGCATACGGGACACACCCTGTGCGACAAGAAGAGCCCCGTCCTCATCGAGCCCGTGAAGGCTCCCGAACCTGTCATCGCCGTGGCCATCGTACCCAAAGCGCGCGGGGACGAGGACAAACTCTCCACGGGTCTCCATATGCTCAATTTCGAAGACCCGAGTTTCACGATTTTTGTTGATCCGGAGCTCCATCAGACCATCATCTCCGGCCAGGGCGAACTGCACCTGGCCGTGATCATGCGGCGGCTCAAGGAGCGGTTCGGTGTTGAAGTGCTCGAGGAGAAACCCCGCATCCCGTACCGGGAGACGATCACCGGCAAGGCCGACGAGAAATACCGGCACAAGAAGCAGACCGGCGGCGCCGGCCAGTTCGCCGAAGTCTGGATGCGCATCGAGCCCCTTCCCCGCGGAACCGGTTTCGTGTTCGAGAACGAAGTCTCCGGCGGTCACATCTCGGGGCCCTTCATCCAGGCCGTCGAGAAGGGCGTGCGCCAGGTTCTCGTGACCGGCCCGCTTTCCGGCTGCCATGTCATCGATGTCAAGGCGATCGTTTATGACGGCAAGGAGCATCCGGTCGATTCCAAGGACATCGCCTTCCAGATCGCCGGACGCGAAGCGTTCAAACAGGGTATGCTGAACGCCAAGCCCATCCTTCTCGAACCGATCTACAACGTCGAGATCAAGGTGCCCGAGGACTGCATGGGAGACGTCATGGGAGACCTGTCCGGCCGCCGCGGCAAGATCATGGGCATGGACAGTAAGGGCCATTTCCAGGTCATCAAGGCGAAAGTGCCGCTGGCCGAACTGGACCGGTACGCGACCATCCTGCGCTCCAAGACCTCGGGCCGCGGCATGTTCACGAGGGCTTTCTCTCATTACGAGCCCATGCAGAAGGATATCGAGGCCAAGGTGGTCGAGGAGTTCAAGAAGCACAAGGAGAAGGAAAAGGAGGAATAACCCCTTGAGCGGATCTTCCGGAAATGCCGGGGACGGCCCGGACATTCTCTGGGCGCCCTGGCGGATGGAATACATCGAATCCGTCAACCGGCCGGCGGGCTGCGTGTTCTGCCTGGCCTGGGGAGGAGAGGACGACCGCGCTTCACTGGTCGTCCACCGCGGCGAGTCCGCTTTCGTGATCCTGAACCGCTACCCGTACAACAACGGCCACCTGATGGTGGTCCCGGTCCGTCACACGGCTGATCTGGGCGGCCTGGAAAAGCGGGAGAAGGTTGAACTGTTCGATCTGCTCGAAGCGTCCCGGAAGGCGCTGGAAGAGGTGATGCATCCCCAGGGGTACAATCTCGGGATGAACCTCGGACGGACCGCGGGAGCCGGAATCGCGGATCACCTGCACTTTCACCTCGTTCCCCGTTGGAACGGGGACACGAATTTCATGCCGGTCCTCGGTCATACCAAGGTTGTTTCCGAGGGGCTGGAGCAGACCCGGGAGAAACTGGCCGGAGAATTTAAACGTCTCAATGGAGGTCGAAAATGAAAAGCCACATTCCGATGTCGGCGGCACTGATCGTCCTGGCGCTCTCGCTTGCCGGGTGCGCCGTTGCCGCCCTGAAAAAGCCGAATCCGAAGATCCTCATGCAGACCAGCATGGGGGAGATCACGTGTGAACTGTTTGCCGACAAGGCGCCGGTGTCGGCGGAGAATTTTCTGCAGTACGTGAACGACGGTTTCTATACGAACACCGTTTTCCACCGGGTGATCCGGGGATTCATGATCCAGGGCGGCGGCTTCGACAAGGACCTCGTCCAGAAGGAAACCCGTCAGCCGATCGAGAACGAGGCCGGAAACGGCTTGTCCAACCGCCGGGGCACCCTGTCGTACGCGCGCACCATGGTTGTGAACAGCGCGACGTCGCAATTTTTCATCAACCACCAGGATAATCCGAGTCTGGATCATCGCGACGAGTCGCCGAACGGATTCGGCTACGCCGTTTTCGGAAAAGTGCTGAAAGGCATGGACGTGGTTGACAAGATCGCGGGCACGCCGACAGGCTCGAAAAACGGCATGCAGGACGTTCCGGTCACGCCCGTCTTGATCCTTTCCGTGAAAGTCCTCGAATAACCGGCCGCGTTCCGGAGAATCCATTGGAACGGTTCGGGCGGCGCGGAATGAGCCGCCCGTTCCGCATTTAAGGGATCGCGCCGTTCCCGGAGACTCCAATGCGCCGTCCCTCAGCAAGGAGCGACTTTATGATGATGCGTTCGATTCCCCCGCACGAGTGGATCGCCTCGCCGCGGGCCCTGTGGGCGCAACACTGGTTGGTTCTGACGGCAGGAGACTGGGCCTCGGGAGACTACAACGCAATGACCGTCTCCTGGGGGGCCATGGGATTTCTGTGGGAAAAACCCTTTGTCCAGGTCGTGGTGCGCCCCACACGGCACACCTACGGTTTCATGGAACAACATGGGACTTTCACCCTCTGCGCCTTTCCGGAACGCCACCGGGAGGCCCTCGCGCTTCTCGGCTCCCGCTCGGGCCGGGACGGCGACAAGATCGGCCCGTCCGGACTCACCCCCGAGGCGTCATCGGTCGTGGCCGCGCCCCGCTTCGCAGAGGCTGAACTGGCGCTCGAATGCCGCCAAATTTACCGGCATGATCTGGATCCCGCCCGTTTTCTTGATCCGTCTATTTCCGACCACTACCCGCTGAAGGATTATCACCGGGTTTACTACGGGGAAATCGTTGCGGTGTGGACAGCGCAGGCCGGCCGTTAAAATTCAATGAAAGTTCGAGCATGATCATCGAAATTGAGAAGGAATCCACGGACACCGTGCGGCAGGTCGGGGAACTGGTCCGTTCCCGCGACTGCCGGCCGGACATTCTTCACGGCGATCTCTTCACCGTCATCGCGGTGGAAGGGGATGCCACGCGGATCGACATGGACTACGTCCTGACCTTCCCGGGCGTGGTTCGGGCCTGGCGCATCTCCTCGCCGTACAAAACCATCGCCCGGCGGGTGATCGGAGACAACAACCAGAAAGTGGAGCGGAAACGGATCGAGATCGCCGTGCGGGGGAAAGACGGTCTCGATCGCGTATTCCGGGACGGTCGGCCGGTTTTCATCGCAGGACCCTGCGCCGTTGAGAGCTACGACCAGACCGCGCGGATCGCCGACGGACTGGCCGCGATCGCCGACCGACTGGGATGCCGTGACCGGATGATGCTCCGGGGCGGGGCGTTCAAGCCGCGCACGCGAGCCTGGGACTTCCGCGGCCTGGGGTGGGAGGCGCTGGACATTCTGGACCGGGTGCGGGAGACCATCGGGTTCCCCTATTGCACCGAAGTCATGGCCGTGTCCCAGGCGGAGGAAGTCGCACGCCGCGCGGACCTGATCCAGATCGGAACGCGTAATTACCAGAATTTCGACCTGCTCGAAGCCGTCGGCCAGACGCGGAGGCCGGTGCTGTACAAGCGCGGCGTATCGGCGGAGCTCGAGGAGTGGCTCTCCGCCGCCGAATACATCGCGCTTCAGGGGAACAAGAACATCCTGCTCTGCGAGCGGGGTGTCAAATCCACCGTGGCCGGCGATTACAACCGGTCGCACATCGACCTGGATGTCATCCCGGCCATCCGCAACCGCACGATTCTTCCCGTCATCATCGATCCGAGCCACAGCGCGGGACGCGCGGAGCTCGTGCCCTATCAGTTCTGCGCGGCCTCCGTGTACGGCGCGAACGGAATGCTCGTGGAAGTGATCGCGGACGACACGGACCGGAAAACGATACAATGCGACGCGCGGCAGGCCGTCCGGCTTTCCGTGTTCGAGAAGATGGTCCGGTTCCAGATCGGCATTGAATCGTCTCCCATCCGGTTCGATGAATGAGGAGGTTCACATGAAACAGCCGATTCCATTCCATCTCGCCCTCCTGATCCTCTGCCTGACCGCGCTCCTGAGCGGCCAGGTGGCCGACACCAGCGGACACACCGTCGCCGGCCGGATCCCGCCTGATTTCAGCGTCGTCACACTGGAAGGCCGGTCATTCACCCTATCCGATATGAAGGGCAGGCCGGTCGTGATCAATTTTTTCGCGATCTGGTGTCCCTCCTGCCGCATGGAACTGCCCGAACTTCAGAAAACCGTATGGGAGCCCTTCCGGAACACGGGCATCGAGGTGCTGGCAGTCGGCCGGGAGCATACCGCGGCCGAGCTCGACACATTCCGAATGCGGCACGGTTTGACCTTCGATTTCGCGCCGGATCCCGACCGATCGATTTTCCGGTTGTATGCCGACCGTTTCATCCCCAGGACCATCCTGGTGGGCCGGGACGGCCGGATCGCGTTCCAGACCCTCGGGTACAAACCGGGGGATATGGACACACTGGCCCTCCGCGTCTCGGACGCGTTGAAACCCTGAGAGGGAAACATGGAAGCCGGAAAACGAAGCGTTGTGGTTCTGGGCGCCAGCGCCAAGCGGGAACGTCACAGCAACAAGGCCGTGCGCCTTCTGAAAAGTGAAGGGTTCCGCATCATCCCGGTGCATCCCGCGTTGGAGACTGTCGAGGGCATCCCTGTCATCGCCTCTCTCGGAGAAATCCGCGAACCCGTGGACACGCTGACCCTGTATGTGGGACCCGATCACGCCCTCGAAATGTCGGACGCCATCGTGGCCCTCAGGCCCGGCCGGGTGATTTTCAACCCGGGAACGGAGACGCCGGAGCTTCAGAAAAAACTCGCCGCGGCCGGCATTCCATTCCTCGATGCCTGCACGCTGGTTTTGCTGTCCACCGGTCAGTTCTGAACGTCGGAGATCCGCACCCGGATGATTCCGTTGCAGGCGGACCGCATCATTCGTTTTCCATGCCTGGTTGAAAGGATTGTCATGTCGCCTGTGATGAAGACCACTGTTCTCCTGGTCCTCTCCAACTGTTTCATGGCATTCGCCTGGTATGGGCATCTCAAGAACCTCAGCGACCGCAAGTGGATCGTCGCGGCCCTGGCGAGCTGGGGCATCGCCCTGTTCGAATACCTGATCCAGGTGCCGGCCAACCGGATCGGATACACTCGCATGTCTCTTCCCCAGCTGAAGATTCTTCAGGAGGCTGTTTCGTTGTCCGTTTTCGTGCCTTTCGCCTGGTTTTACATGAAACAGCCGCTCCGTCCGAACTACCTGTACGCCGGGCTTTGCATTCTGGCCGCGGTGTATTTTATATTCAAAGCCTGAATCTGTCCGCTTGCTTACCCCGCGGCCTCACGAAGCGGAACCGCGGGGTAAGCAAGCGAATATTAGATGTCTCTTCTCTAGATAGAAGATTCCCCGCCGCTTGCGGCGGGGAGCTTCAACCGGGAGGTCCCGATGAAACGGATGTTCCAAGTTATGCTGGTGCTGTGTGTCGCGGGTTCCGTATCCGCACGGGAGGAGGAAACCCTCCTGTCCGGTCCGGTCACTTCGGGAGGTTTCGGAGGACCGGTCGTGAAAATGACGCGGATACACGATTCCTTCGGTGTCCTGATCGGAGGCCGCGGTGGTTGGATCATCAACCACACAATGAGCCTCGGCGGCGGCGGGTATGGACTGGTCAGCCGGATCCGAAATCCCGAGGGCGTTACCGGCATGCAGGATCCCGTGCTGCATGTGGGATACGGCGGTTTCGAGATCGAGTACACACGGCGGTCGGAAAGCCTGATTCATCCGACGGTCTCCCTGCTCATCGGCGGCGGCAGCGCCGGAATCCGGGAGTCCTGGGAGGAGGATCTGAACGACGACTGGGAAGACGATCCGTCGCTGGATTCCTTCTTCATCCTCGAACCCGGCGTCGCGCTTGAGCTGAACGTAACGGGATTCATGCGCGTCGATGCGGGCGTGTCCTACCGTTTTGTCTCC
Source organism: uncultured bacterium (assembly GCA_963736115.1). Classification (GTDB taxonomy): domain Bacteria; phylum Zhuqueibacterota; class QNDG01; order QNDG01; family DTFT01; genus JAFGAX01. The sequence goes on along the minus strand of CAVTNR010000023.1, from coordinate 977 downwards.
GGACTCGAGCAGGAGGGACTCACTGAGTCGGTCATCGGCGGACCGTCCGCGGTGCTGACTTTCAAGTTCGGCTTATTCTGAACCGGGGGAGCTGGTTGCGCCCGCGGTCCGCGCGGACGGCTGTCCGTACGGGCTTTCGGCACGTGGGACGCGCAAACCAGTACGCAAGCATTACCGTGTCGGGTGAAATTCCCGGGAAAGGATCTTTTGCTATGATTAAAACACTCCGATCCGTAACAGCACCTGCAGTGGCCCTGGCGGTCTGGATGCTGTCCTGCGCCGGCTCCTCCGCGATCCGGGTGGACGTTCAGAAACCGGCCGCCATCCATCTACCCGGCGTGCGCAAGCTGGCCATCGCCGATTTCCAAGGGCCGGGCATGTCCGGCGGTCAGATTTCGTCCCTCGTCCAGTCCCAGCTGCTCCATGGTGGCTATTTCGAAATCGTGGAACGGGACCGTCTGGCGCGGATACTCGACGAGCAGAAACTGGGAATGGCCGGCGTGGTGAACGAGTCTACGGCCAAACAGGTCGGACAGCTGCTCGGCGTCGATGCCCTCGTCTTCGGCGAAGTCAGCCGGTACGGAGTCGAGAAGGACGAAATCGGCGCGGAGAAGGTGGAGAAAAAGGAAGGCACCGGCAAATACGAGACGGTGACCGTCAAGAAACGAAAGGTCAAGCGGGAGATCATGCGCACCGTCCTGGTGGACCAGAAGTACCGCATCCGGCGCGGGACCGTGGCCGTGAATTTCCGGGTGGTGGATGTGGAGACGGGGAAATTGCTCGCGGCTCACACCGACTCGAAGAGTTACAACAGCGGCAAGGTGGTCGAAGGCGGGTACGCCACGCTTAAGCCGGAAGGTGAAATTCTGAACGATCTGTCCGGATCCGTGAGCCGGACATTCACGGAGCTCATCGCCCCACATGCCGTATCCGAAAGACGCGTCTAGCAAACACCAACTGAACCAAGTACAGGACAC
>CAVTNR010000022.1:0-160821 GCA_963736115.1 uncultured bacterium | reverse complement strand
AACTGGAAACACAACCCCCGGAAATGCTCGGTGACCGTGCCGCGGTCGCGGTTTCCGAGGGCGCGGGCGGTCTCGCTGATCGCGGAACGCGAAAAGCGGAAGACTCTCAGCATTTCAAGGACCTGGGTTTCCAGCGGATGGTACAACGGCGGCTCCGCGCCGTCCGTTTCCGGCCGCACCTCGTCCGGCAGATCAGCGGCCCGGATGAGGGGTTGGTCCGCGCTTCGCGCCAGGAGCACGGCCCTGCGCACGGTATTTTCCAGTTCGCGCACATTGCCCGGCCATCGGTAGCCGCACATCCGTTCCATTGCCGCGTCCGAAATTCCAATGGACGCGTCCCGGCCGTATTTGGAGACGAAGAATCGCGCCAGCACCGGAATGTCCCCGGGTCTTTCCCGCAGGGCCGGTAGATCGAGAACGAAACCCTTGAGCCTGAAGTACAGGTCCTCGCGGAACCGGCCCTCCCGGACTTCCTTTTCCAGATTCCGGTTGTGCGCGGCCATGATGCGTACATGCGCGCAGAGCGTCTTCTCCCCTCCGACGCGCTCGAACGTGCCGTCCTGGAGCACGCGGAGGAGGCGGGCCTGGAATCCGGGGGACGTTTCAGTCACCTCGTCGAGGAACAGCGTACCGCCTTCGGCAAGCTCGAAACGGCCCCGCCTCCGGGCCTGAGCGCCCGTAAACGCGCCCCGCTCGTGGCCGAACAGTTCGCTTTCGAGGAGCGGTTCGGACAGCGCGCCGCAGTTGACCGCGACGAAAGGCCTGTCCCGCCGCGGACCGGCCCGGTGTACGGCCCGCGCGACCATTTCCTTCCCCGTGCCCGTCTCTCCGCGGACCAAAACCGGGATGTCGTCCGCCGCGACTTTCTCCGCGGCTTCGAGAATCCGTATCATGGGACTTCCGGGCCCGTGCACGATTTCCGGGAAATCCGAACGCCGCGGCTCCGTTTCGACCGATTCCCTCAGGTCGCGGACCTGTTTCTCGAGCTCGAGAACGGCCGCTTCTTTCTCCTCCCCGAGACGGCGGCCCGCCTCGGACAGCGCCAGACGTTCGGCCGTTTCCGCGGCCAGGGCCGAGTGGACCTCGTCCAGCCGCTGTTCCGCCTCGGCCAGCGCCTCTTCCTTCAGCCGGAGCTGTTCTCTGAGAGCGTCGCTGATTCCGCCCGGCCGACCGGCCCATCCCCGCCTGAATAAGACGGCGGACACGACCAGAAACGCGGCGGACGCAAACACAGGAAGCACCACCTTGAAAAGAGCCAGTGCCGCCGCGGCCAGGAGACTGGCGCAGAGAAACGCGGCCGAGAGCCAGAGAAACCGGATCCGGAAACGCCGGAACCGTGAGATGAAAAAGCCCGGCACCGCCCAGACCATGATCCAAAACAGGGAGAGAAGGAGACCGGGATCCCTCAGCCAGTTCCCGGCCAGTATGTTTTCCGCTGCCGTGGCTTGAATCACGGACGCGGGAACCGGATCGTCGAGAGCCGTGGCCTTGAGCACGGGCAGGGACGGCGCGGTGGCAGCCGCGAATGCCAGTACGCCGCTGAAGTCGATTGAATCCGGGGCCGTTTCCCACATCCGCAGCAGGTTGGAAATCCGGACGCAGCGGATCGAGGACAGGCCGCCCGCCGGATTCAGCCGCATCCTCCCCTCGCGGTCGACCGGCACGCGGATGTCTTTTTTTCCGGCCGCGGAGAGGATGACGCGGTCCCGCTCCAGCCGGATCCGGCCGCCGGCCGCGGTCGAAGCCATGGCCAGGCCGAAAGAAGGGACGGGAGAATCCGGCCCTCCGGTCACGATCGGGATACGGCGGATGACGGCTTCGCCGCCCAGGTCGCTGAAACCGACTGCCGCGGCAGCATCGCGGAATCCGCGGAACGGGAACAGACTTCCGGATGAATCACCGGCCGGGGCCGGGCCCAGGACGAAGGGCAGCACCACCTTGCCGGAGCCGGCCATGAAATCCGCGAGCAGCCGATCGTATTCGGGATACATCCGGTTCGGGGAATCCAGTAGAATGTCCAGCCCGATCGCAGCCGCCCTGCTTTCGGACAGAACATGGACGAGGAAGGCGTAGTAGTCCCGCGTGACGGGCCAGCCGCCCATGGCCTGAATGTCCGGTTCATCGATGACAATAAGACGGAATGAAGGGGCAAGGTCCCGGTGACCGCGGATCCGAAGCAGAAGGCCGGCGTCCGCGTCTCCGGGAAAATCGAAAACGCTCTGGAGAAGGGTCAGTCCCGCGCACGCGACGATCAGCAGGCCAATCTCCGGAAAGCGGATAAAGCGTCCGGCCCGCCGGAAAATACGATTGAGCGGATTGGGAAACGGGATGGTCATGAAATGAAATGTATTAAAAACCGGACAAAAGCGCAATCAATAATAAAAGGTTCCGAGTTCCGAGTTCCGAGTTCCGAGTTCCCCGAGTTCCGAGTTTCGGGTTCGTGATGATCGGGGGGAGTCATCCCCGAATTCTTTTGTCGGGGATCCAGGTAGGGGGAGACCCAAGGTTTCGGGTTTCGGGTTCCGAGTCGAGACGTGACAGACTACACTATTCACTCGAAACCCGGAACTTTTTCCTTTACACCTTCGGCCTGAACCGGATCCGGAACTCCACGCCTGCGCCGGGCACGTTCCGGATGTCCATCGTCCCCTTGAGCTGATCCCGGCCCAGCAGGCGGACCAGGCTGAGGCCCAGCGTCTCGGTTTTTTCGACATCCAGGGAAGTCGGGAGCCCGACGCCGTTGTCCCGGACCGTCAGCTCACAGTCGCCGTCCGGCTGATGCACGGAAATCCGGACTTCCGGATTCCCCGCCCAGCCTTCCGGGAAAGCGTATTTCAGCACATTGGAGATCAGTTCCTGCACGATCAGGCCGCACGGCACGGCCGCATCCACGTCCAGGAGAACGGGTTCCGTATCGAACAGGAAAACGATCCCCTTCCGGTCCGTCCCGAAGGACACCTTGAGTTTTTCCGTGAGCGATTCGACATAACGACCGAAATCGAGCCGACTGGGCACGTGCGACGAGTAAAGCATTTCGTGCACCTGGGCCATCGCCTGTATCCGGAGCCGGCTCTCGCGGAACATGCGAACCACCGACGGATCCGTACTGTGGCGGGCCTGCAGGTTCAGCAGGCTGGCGATGATCTGCATGTTGTTCTTCACGCGGTGGTTGGTCTCGCGGATCAGCATTTCCTTCTCGCGGATTTCCGCCCGGATCCGCTCCTCCGCCCGTTTGAGAGTGCAGAGATGCCCGACGGAAACAGCGAGCAGTCCGAGGAGCTCCTGCTGCTGCACGGTGATCCGCCTGCCGGTGACCAGATTGTCCGCGGCGAAGAAACCCACGGCCTGTTCGCCGTTCCACAGACCGGCCATGATATGGTTCCCCCGGCCGACCACCTCCGCCCGTTCGTTCCGGAGCTCGTCGCGCTTGAGGAACAGCGCGGGTTCCCGGCTCTCGAAAATGGCCTGTACGGGCGGATGATCCAGGGGAAGGGTGAGCCCCCGCTCGTCCTGGAGCTGCCCCAGCGTGTCTGTTCCGAACTTGCCGACCAGGCTTTTGCCGTCCTCGGTGAAAAGCCAGATGCCTGCCCGGTCGAAGCCGATTCCCTGCAGCGAGTATTCCACGGCCATGCGGCACAGGCTGTCGACGTCCTCTGTTTTGGAAAGGGCGTTGATTCTGGACAACAGCTGCGTCAGCCGGGCCGAAAAATCCGAAGTCCGCTTCGGGGCCGGCTTGGCGTTCCGCTTCCGGGACGCGCCCGCCCTGACGGCCGGCTTCGATTTCCCGGCCGGCCCGCGCTTTTCGCCCTCCCCCTTTTTCATACGACGAACAGTCATGTCTTTTTCCTGCACTCCTGTCTCTGACGGCCCTCCCCGGAATCGAGCCTTCCCCTCACCATCGTATGGGAAGGCCCGTCCAGAATGTATTAAAAACAGCTGTCAAGCGCAATGGATAATCGCATTCCCGGCGCGTGGAACAGACTCCGACAAAACCTTTTTCTCTTGCATTCCTCCATATGAAACTGTATTATATGTAAATCGTTACCGGAAACGGCGTTTTCCGCTGACCCATCGCGAAACACGCCCGTTTTTCTGATTCGGGAGGAAACCGTGCTGTTTTTCCCCGCATTGTCTCATAATTTCCTTAAACACCGGAACAGTCTGATTCTGTGGCTGTTCTGCTTCGGCGCGGGCATCGTTTTCTGCTGGGGCATGGGCGTCAATCTGCTGGACGAAAGCTGGTTTCTCCAGGTCACCCGGCGTTTCATGTCCGGAGAGACACTGTACCGGGACATCGCCTATGATACGCCCCCTTTGCCGGTTCACGCGGCATCCCTTGCCTGCCTTCTGTTCGGTACGCAGATTTTCACCACCAAGATTCTGCTCGCGGTCTGCTTCGCATTCACAGTTCTTTTCTTCGTCCGTGCCGCCCGGCATATGGGCTTCGGATCTCCCCGCTGGACGCTGATCAGCATCGCTTTCCTGCTCGTCTACGCGCCCCCATACCCGAATTCCATGTACAATCCGACCGCTGTCCTGTTCCTGGCGGCCTGTCTCGAGCGCTGCGCCGCCTGGATACGGGAAGGGGGTTCGGAGGGAACCGGCCGCCGCCTGATCGAAGCCGGAATCGCGGCTGGTCTCGGCGCGGCCTGCAAGCAGACCATCGGCGGTCTGGCGCTCGCTGCCGCGGGCGCGGTTCTGCTGGAACGAACCCTGGCGGAACGCCGTTCCGCGGGCTGGTTCATGCGCTCGGCGGTACGCCTGGCGCTCCCGTTCTTCGCTGTGCTTTTTCTTCTCGCGGCTCTGCCCATGCTGGCGACCGGAACAGCCGGAGCCTTTCTGAACTACGGGTTTCTATCGAAAGGCCCGTACCTGCGGCTGGCCTCCATCCGTTATGTGGACCAGTTGCGTGAATTGTTCCTGTTTCCATTCTCTCCGTCCTGGCAGGGATTGAGGCAGGCTTATTTCAATCTGCCCTGGCTCCTGCCGCTCATCGTGCTTCCGGGCCTGGCCTTTCTCCGTTTCCGCCTCAGCGGCGCGGACCGCCGCTTCACGGCCCTGCTGTTCTTCTTCTCGATCGCTTCGATCGCAGGTTCTTATCCGCGTTTTGATTTCGCGCACATGGGCATTCTCATCCCCGGACTCGGCCTGGGTCTTTTCTTCATCGGAAGGCGGTTTCAGGCCCTCGCCGGCTTGCGGACCCGGCGGCTGGTTTTCTTCGCCGGCCTCGTCTGGCTTTCCGCAGGCGGCCTGTTTCTCGGCTTGCACGCGGCGCGGTCCCTGCTGGGCCAGGGCTCCTGCCGGTCCGATCTGCCCCATTTCAGGCACATGCCGATCCGATGCGGAGAATATGAAAACTTGGTGCGGACAACAGAATGGATCCGGCAAGCGGCACCGAACCGCCGGGTATTCCTTCTGGATGTGCAATGCGGGTTCTATTCTCTGGCCGCCGAACTGGAAAACCCGACGCCCTATGATTTCCCCCTCACGACCATGATCGGCCGGACCGGTCACGAGCGGCTCCTGTCCATGATTGAAAAAGGGGAAATCGGCGCGGTGATCATAAGGCCTGCGCATCCGGCATGGGGCGGGCTGTGGCCCGAGGAACTCGCGGAAGCCGTGAGAACCTATATGGTCGAGGCCGCGGACGGGGGGGAGGCCGGAACCCTTTACGTTTCCCGTTCGGCCGCGGATGAGGCCGGCCCCGGATCCGCCGTGAAAAACGGCCCAACCGGCGCCGGCGGAACCTGATGATTCCACTTGTTTTTTCGATCTTTCGTCGTTAAATTATAGGGTTATAACATCTCCCCGATGGCTCCGGCACGCCCGTTCCGGAGCCCCTGCTGACCGCGGAATTCCCCCCGAAGCGATTTCCGTTCACGATCATCCGGGTGATGAAATGCCGACCCTTCAGCGGAACGGGCCCGATGGAGGGGGTTCATCTTCAGAAAAGGAACTTGAATGGGTTTCAAAAAATTCAATCTGGATCCACGCATTCTCGCGGCTGTGGTCCGCGCCGGCTACACTGTGCCGACCCCGGTTCAGGAAGAGGCCATTCCCGCCGTGCTGGCCGGGCATGACTGCATCGGCACGGCCCAGACCGGCACGGGCAAGACCGCCGCATTCGTCCTGCCCATCCTCCAGCGGCTGCTCGCCATCCGGCGGGGCCATACAGCCACGCTCGTACTTACGCCGACCCGCGAACTGGCGGAGCAGATCCACCAGACATTCACCCTGTTCGCGTCGGGCACAAAGATCCGTTCCGCGACCGTGTACGGCGGTGTGGGCCAGGGCCCGCAGGTCAAGGCCATGCGCGACGGCACAGAAGTGCTGGTGGCTTGCCCCGGCCGCCTGCTGGACCTCATGGACCAGGGTCACGCGAAATTCGACGGCATCCAGACCCTCGTCCTGGACGAAGCCGACCGTATGTTCGACATGGGTTTCCTGCCCTCGGTCCGGCGCATCCTGGGCCGCCTTCCCCGGCAACACCAGACCCTGCTGTTTTCCGCTACATTTCCGGAAGAGGTGGAAAAGCTCGCGGCCGAGAATCTTCGCCACCCCAAGCGCGTTGCCATCGGTCTCACCAAGCCGGCGCACACCGTCGCGCACGCCCTGTTCCCTGTTCCGCACCACCTGAAAGCGCGCCTCCTGGTCGGACTGCTCGAACGGACCGGGTCCGGCTCGGTGCTGGTCTTTACGCGCACGCGGCACCGCGCCGAGAAATTGGCACGGCAGGTCAAGGAGTCCGGCTTTAAGGTGGCGAGCCTGCACAGCGACCGGACCCAGGGCCAGAGGCAGGCCGCGTTGAACAGTTTCCGCGACGGGTCAATCCGCATTCTGGTTGCCACGGACATCGCGGCGCGCGGGCTTGATGTGGAGACGGTCACGCATGTCATCAATTTCGACATGCCGGACACGCCGGACGCGTATATTCACCGCATCGGCCGGACGGGCCGGGCGGAAAGGACGGGTGACGCGTTCACCCTGACCGTGCCGGACGACGCGGACATGATCCGGTCGCTGGAAAAAATCATCGGAAAGCCCCTGGAGCGGAGGAAGCTGGAAGGGTTCGACTACGGCGTGGAAGCGCCCGTTCGAACCGCGCATCCCGCGAGGCCCGCTCAAACGCCTGCTTCCGGACGGAGCAGTGGAGGAAACCGGTCCGACCGGGGCCGATCCCATCGGGACGGTTCAGACCGGACCCGTTCCGGCCAGGACAGGTCCGGCGGCAGCCGGTCCGGCAGAAGCCGGTCCGATAATGCGAGCGCGGTTCTGGACCGCATCGCCCCGAAGAAGAAGGCGGCCGACAAGGCCGTGGATTCATCCGCCTTCGGCCGCGGGAACAGGCGGGGCCGGTAGACCCGGCACGAACGGGACGGTCCGTGCGCCAGAAAAAGGACCCCGTTCTTCACACTGAAACTGTCCAGCCGCGCTGGAATCGAAATGAACTGTCGCAAAAAACCCCGGGGTCCGAAGGACCCCGGGGTCATTTACGCTGAAACCGAACGTCGATGAATCAGACAGCCCGCGTACTCCTCATCCATCCCCCGGTGTGCAAACCCGGTGAGCCGCCCGCAGGCATCGCACGGCTGGCGGCCGCTCTCCGTGTGAACGGCGTGTCGTGCCTGGCGGTCGACGCCAATTTGGAAGGGATGCGCTTCGTCCTGGAAAGACCGGTCGAAGCCGTTGACGGCCCAACGCGAACCGCGGTCCGGAACCGGGATCGGAACCTGATCGATCTCCGGAATGGATCCGCATTCCGGTCCATCGGCCATTATAACCGCATTGTGAATGACCTCCACCGTCTGATCGAAATCTCGGGAAACGGAACGGATTTCACGCCGGGGCTTTCGGACAGCGGCCACAGCCGCCTATCCGCAGCCCGGAGCACGGACCTGATCCGGTGCGCGGAACAGCCGGAGGATGATCCGTTTCACGGGTACTACAGAAGCCGCCTGCTCCCCCTCGTCGAACAGACGTCTCCGGAACTCATCGGCCTGTCCGTCAATTTCCTGAGCCAGGCCTTTCACGCCTTCAGCCTGGCGGGACTGCTCCGCCGCGCATTCCCGGATCTGAAAATCGCGCTGGGCGGAGGGTTGATCACATCGTGGATTCGGAGCCCGGGCTGGAAGGATCCTTTCCGGACGCTCGTGGACGATTGCGTGGAAGGGCCCGGCGAACCGTTTCTGCTGTCCCGTCTGGCCGTGCGGTCATGGACACCCGAACGGCCTGTGCCGGACTTCGACGGGCTGGCCGGCCCCGGCTATCTCTCCCCCGGTTTCATACTGCCGTATGACGCCTCGACCGGCTGCTACTGGCGCAATTGCCGTTTCTGCCCGGAACGGGCTGAGGCCGGCGCCTACTCGCCCGTTCCGCCGGACCGGGTCATCTCGGACCTGAAACAGCTGAAGGAGAAGACGCGTCCGTCTCTCATCCATTTTCTGGACAATGCCCTCTCCCCGTCCCTGCTGGACCGTTTCATATCGGATCCGCCCGGAGCGCCCTGGTACGGCTACGCGCGCCTGTCCGAACCGTGGACGGATCCTGGTTTCTGCGCGGCGATGAAGGCCGCGGGCTGTGTGATGCTGAAAATCGGCCTGGAGTCGGGGGACCCGGGGGTGCTGGATCGGATGGAGAAGGGGATACGGATCGAGGACGCGTCCGTCATTCTGCAAAACCTGCGGAACGCCGGTATCGTTTCGTATGTATACCTGCTATTCGGTACGCCGTGGGAATCCGAGGCCTCTGCTTTTCGTACCCTTGATTTCACGACACTGCACCATGAATCAATCGGATACATCAATGCCGCGGTCTTCAACATGCCCGCGTCCTGCGCGGACGCGGCTTCACTCAGGACACGGCCATTCTCTGAAGGCGATCTGTCGCTTTACGCGGATTTCGAGCATCCGCTCGGGTGGGACCGCAACCGAGTGCGCGGTTTCCTGGACCGGGTGTTCCGGCGCCATCCCGCAGTCGCGGCCATACTCGGCCGCACCCCGAAACGGTTCACGTCGAACCATGCGTCATTTTTTCACATGGAAGGGATTGTCCCGGGAGGAAAAACAGGGACGCAGAACCCAGCCTCGATAGTATCTCCGCCCTCGAACTGAAGGCCGTCCTTCAGTAACATCTTGACCGGAGGGGGGTCGTCATCGCCCGCAGACAGACACCGAACCTCCTTGCAGTGCCGCCGGATGCCTTCCCCGTCACCCCGTGCAAACCCGCCCGCTCCCGTATTCATCCGCCGGGTCGAATCTGATCGCTCGCTTACCCTGCCGCTTGTCTTCAATAATTCATAAATATAATTACTGGATCCCGCGAAGTGTGCCTTCAATCAGAAGGCATATAATAGCTTCATCCCGCGAAGCGGGCCGCGGGGAGATTCAATCGGATGCCCCGGAGTCGGTTCCGGACTCAGCCGACACGCCGGGAACCGGCCAGTTTCCACTTGGTTTTACCGATGAAGCTGTTATATTTATTCAGTCATCCAAACAGAAACGGCTGTCTCCCCTTCCCGCGACCGACCCAAACGGAAGACCCTGAGGCCATGACCCACGCCGTCCGAAAATACCCGAAAATCTCCATCGTCATCCCCCTGTACAACGAGGAGACGAACATCGCATCGCTGCACCGGCGGATTCTGCGCTTGATGCAGCGTCCGCGTTCGTCCATCGAGGCGGTGCTCGTGGACGACGGCAGCCGGGACTCGACCCCGCGGAAAATAGCCCGGATCGCCGCCGAGGACGGACGATTCACGGCTGTCTTTCTGTCGCGGAATTTCGGACACCAGCGGGCGCTCAGCGCGGGTCTGACGGCGGCATCGGGCACCGAAGCGATTTTCATGCTGGACGGGGATCTCCAGGATCCGCCGGAAATGCTTCCCGTTTTTCTCGAACGACTCCGTCGAGGCGCGGATGTGGTCTACGGTATTCGGAAACGGAGGAAGGAGCGCTGGTGGAAGCGCGCCTGCTACGCGCTTTTCTACCGGATACTGTCACGGATCTCCGATACGATCATCCCTCTCGACAGCGGCGATTTCTGTCTGATCAGCCGGCGGACGGCGGACCTGCTCATCCGCATGCCCGAGGAGCGCCGTTTCCTGCGCGGCATGAGGTCCTGGTTGGGGTTCCGCCAGGTCGGGATCCCCTATGAGCGCGACCCGCGAGCCTCGGGCCGCCCCAAGTACAATCTCCGCAGCATGGTCCAACTGGCCATGGACGGTATTTTCAATTTCAGCGAACTGCCCGTGCGTTTCATGACGTTCGCGGGCGCCTCGATCATCGGCCTGTCGTCCCTGTATTTTATCTACACCGTGGTGAGGAAATACATCTTCCACGGTGTTCCACAGGGGTTCACCATGCTTTTTTTCGCCATTCTGATGTTCGGAGGCGTCCAGCTGCTGTCGCTTGGAATTCTCGGGGAGTATGTGCTCCGAATCTTCTTTCAGGTAAAAGGGCGGCCGCTCTTCATCGTCTCGGGCCTGATCCGAAGACGTCGCACGGAAATAACCGGATGAGAGCGGGAACCCACGGCCCGAATTCCGCGCGGAAGGGAGGGCCGGACCGGCCCCCGGTCCGCCGCTCCGGCCCGTCCACGGCTGCCCTGCTTTTCGACGGAGCGGCCGCCGGGTACGACGACGACATGCGGCGCGGGCTGGGCCGGTTCGGGGACGATATCGGATATTACGCCGAGTACAAGGCCCGCCTCCTGAGGGAACGGTTCCCCGGACCCGTCCCTTCCATTCTGGAATTCGGCTGCGGCGTGGGGCGGAACCTGCCCCATCTGAGGCGCCTGTTCCCTGAAAGCCGCCTGTCCGGATGCGACATCTCACGCGCCAGCCTGGATCTCGCGCGGACCCGGTGCCCGGACGCTTCGTTTTTCGAGTGCGGCCGTTCCGGACCGGAGGGTCCATTCGACCTGATCCTGATCGCCGGCGTTCTGCATCACATCACGACGGATGAAGAAAGGCGCGACGCCCTCGAACAAGCGCGCAGGAGACTCCGGAGCGGCGGCCGGGTGGGGATTTTCGAGCACAATCCCCGGAATCCCGTCGTGACGGCCAGCCTGAGACGCATCCCCTGGGACAACGACGCCGAACCGCTCCGGATGGAGGCCGCCTGCGTTCTGCTGGAACGCGGCGGATACCGTATCCTGGAGAAACGGTATGTCCTTTTTGTGCCCCCGATGCTGAAGCGCCTGGCGTTCCTGGATTCGCGTCTGTCCCGGTGCCCGTTGGGCGCACAGTATTACATCGAGGCTGGGACCTGACCGCAACCGGATTTCGTGGGATTCCGCATGCCCCGGTCCGTCGCGCCTGACCAGACTGTTCTGTTTTTCATCAGTGAAGAGAGAGATCGGACGGGTATCGCATGTTTTCTTCCCGGCAGATGACATCCACTGCCGCTCACGGCGGAAGACCTCAGTCCGGCTCCGTTCGCGCGGGTTCCGGGGAATGACCTTGGTGCGCCCCGACTCCAGACTGACGGCCCCCTTCCGCGGACCGTGGAACGGTTTGACGCTGTGGATATTCTGCTTCATCACCGGAATGCTTTATTGCTGGGGGATGGGCGTTTCCGTCTTCGATGAGAGCTGGTTTCTGCAGGTCATCCGAAGGGTGCTGGACGGCGAAACTTTGTACCGTGAGATCTGCTTTGAACCCACTCCCCTATCCGTCTGTCTCGGCGCCGCGGCCTGCCGGCTTTTCGGAATCCAAGTCCTCGTCACCAAGGCGCTGCTTGCCGCGTGTTTCGCGTTCACCGTGATCTTCTTCGTGCGCGCCGCCGGCCGCCTTGGATGCGCCTCGACACGCTGGACCCTCTTGGCGGTCGCCTTTTTCATCGTCTATTGTCCGGCCTATCCCAACTCGCTTTATAATCCACTGGCCGTCATGTTCATGATGCTGTGTCTCGAAAGGTGCATCGTCTGGATGCGGCCGGAAGACGACAGCGGCGGGACCGGCGACCGGCGGCTCGTCGAAGCGGGAATCGCCGCGGGATTCTGCCTCGCCGCCAAACAGAACATCGGCCTCCTTGCGTTCGCGGCCGCGGGAGCGTCCGTTTTGGCAGCGATTCCCGCGAAGCGTCGTCCTGTATTCCGTTCTCTCCGCCCGGCGGCCGTGCTCACCCTTTCCTTCTGCCTGTCCGCGGTCGTCCTGATCATCCTGCCCCTTCTGGCCACCGGCACCCTCACTCCCTTCGCCTACCATGGCGTCTCCTCCAAGGGGGAATACCTGCGTCTCGCACTGCCGTATGGAGACCGGCTCCGGGAGCTGGGCGCCGTCCTGACCCATCCGTCCTGGACCGACCTGAAACGTTCTTACTTCCAATGGCCGTGGATACTACCGGCGATCACCGTCCCGGGACTCGCCGCCGCCGGCCTCCTGCTGAAAGGTGCGGACAGGCGCACCGCGGCGCTCCTCTTCGGGTTCGCGGGCGCTTCCTGGCTCTCCGCTTACCCCCGTTACGATCTTTTTCATCTGGCCCTGATTCTGCCGGCGCAGGCGCTCGGCCTGTTTTTTCTCGGAGACCGGCTGTCCGGACGGCTTTCCGCCCGGTTCCGGAAAGCCGCATGGGCGGCGTGCATGGTCTGGCTGGCCGTCGGAACGGTCCAGATGGGGCTGCATACCGCGCGGTCTTTTTTAGGCCGCGGCTCCTGCTGGTCCGCATTGCCGTATTTCAGCCATGTTCCGATCCGTTGCGGTGAGTATCGTGACCTGGTCAGCCGGTCCGGCGCACTCGCACGGTTGGCCGGGGACAAGGAGGTTTTTCTGATGGATGTGGAAGCCGGGTTCTATTATCTGACCGCGGGGCTCCGGAATCCGATTCCATACGATTATCCATTGACCACGGTACTCGGCGCACGCGGCCGGGAGGAAGTCGGCCGCCTCGTCGTGGAAGGCCGCATCCCCCTGGTCGTGGTCCGGGATCCGCATCCCGCGTGGGGTGCACTGTGGCCCGCCGAACTCGCCGGAGTCATCCGGACGCACATGGATGCCGTTGGTGCAGGGGAATGGGGAACTGCCTATGTGCCCCGGCGGCGGCCGGAACCGGATAACGCCGGGAACTCCTGAGAGACGTGTCGTACTGAAAAACCCTCCGGGAGGCTGACAGCCTCCCGGAGGGTTTCAATTACAGGATCCACCGGTATGTGGCCTTGAGTATGAGTGCGGGCCCCCGGGTTCTGAGGCTTTACAAACTCCACCAGTACGTGGCCTTCAGCATGAAGATGTTATCCGCCTTCGCGTCCCCAAGCTGGTCCATGGACTCCCGGAAGGAATAGGGCTCCTGATACCGGTCGTCCCACCGGTTCTGCGTCCACACCAGGTACAGCGTCGACCCGGGCCTGTACTCCCAGCGCAGAACGGCGTTCCCGCGCAGGGACTTGAAGTTGAAATCCGGATTGTCGAACGAGAAGGATTCCGCCGGCCCGGCGCCGTCCGGGTCGATCTCGTATTCCCCGTTGGCCCGCAGGATCCGATCCGGCGCATATTCGTCGAAAGAATAGCTCCTGGGTTTGCGGAGCTCCTTGTATTTTTCGTAATCGCCGTGAGACGACAGCGGCTGAAGGTAGAGCTGAAAGGAGAGCCTCGGCGTGAAGGTCCAGTTGAGGCGGACGTTCGCGCTGATCTCGGTCTGCTTCATCTCGCCGAACACGTACCGTTTCCCGTAGGTCCGGCCGGCGGTCGGATCGTCGAACGCGCCCACCCATTGCGTATATTCACGGGTCCTGGACAGGCCCGGGCCCACGCTCAGGCTCATGTTGGTCCGGGGCTTCCACTGCAGGTTCATGGAGATATTATTGAACCAGTCCACGGGCGTGCTGAAATATCCGTAGCCGTCCACCCAGAACACCAGCGGCTTTCGGTCGTCGGACTGAATGAAAAGCTCGTATTCCGACCCGTCATGACCGACGGTCAGGGGACCGCCGCGGGTTCTGTATTTGTTCAGGGTTTCTGGATTGTAGCAGTAGTGGCCGTCCAGGCGCCAGTAATTCAGGAACTGGTTTTCCCAGAGGATGAAAACTCCCCGGCTGAAGACGTTTCCCCCGAAATCGGAACTCTGAAAAACAGCGCCGATCACGTCGTGAGAACGGAAAATCTTCCCGGGCTGGGTCCACAGGTAACCGGCCCCGATGTGGCCGTTGACCACGTCCGCGCGGCTCATGAAACCTGCGTCATTCACATCGAATCCCGGGCTGACGAATCCGACCGCGGAATTGACGATCACGTTCCCTCTCTGCTTGTTCAGGTAAAACCGTCCCGCCCAGCCGTTCATTTCGGTTGCCGCGCTGTCGACCGAAACATGATCGACATCGGGCCTCTGGAAATAATGCTGTGCATTCCGCTGCAGGGACGTGATCCGCTCCGAAGATCCCGCGACGCGCGAGGCGCCCGCCCATCCCGTGAACACCCAGGTCTTTGCGGTATCCAGGAAGGTCCATCCGTCTATTCCAAACGTCTCCGAATGGCGGTTGAAATCCGTCTTCAGCCGGCCGTCGTCAAAGCGCCGGGCCGACAGCGTGGACAGGAATCCGATGCCCTGACGGCCGCCCCGAATTTCCCGCTGGGCCCGAACAATGCCGTAGGTCGCCAGGGGCTCGATTTCCGACCGGCTTTTTTCGCCGCCTAGTGACAGGTCCGCGAATTCGCGTTTTGTCAGCGCCTGTATGGCCCCGACATTCCACTTT
Source organism: uncultured bacterium (assembly GCA_963736115.1). Taxonomy (GTDB): domain Bacteria; phylum Zhuqueibacterota; class QNDG01; order QNDG01; family DTFT01; genus JAFGAX01. Next base: position 146,136 of record CAVTNR010000022.1, on the reverse strand, counting down.
CCGCCGAGTTTACCGGTGATCTTCGCCGCGCCGAGAATGTGGACGCCTTCCGGCGTATCCGCGTAATCGTGATCCGGCAGGGAGCCCTGCGGCGCGCGGCCGATACGCCGGCTGTAGAAGAAATTCGGGTTCGACCAGTTGAATCCCCAGTAATTGGTGGCCCCGCCCATGCCGAAATTGAAAATCGATGCGCCTTCGATGAAAAACGGCCGTTTCTCGTTGAAATACGTCTCCACGTCGCTCAGGTTGACGACAGCCGGGTCCACTTCCACCTGGCCGAAGTCCGGGTTCGCGGTCAGGTCGAGCGTGACGTTGTTCGAAAGCCCCACCTTGAGATCCGCGCCGGCCACCGGCGAGTAGGAGGAACCGTCATCGAACGGATTGTCCGCGTCGGGATGCGTATAAGCCGCTTTGGCCCGGACGTAGGGGAGCACCTCCACGTGACGGGATGGCTTGATGTTCTCGATGCCGACCAGGTCCGGGAAGCGCGACACGAACCCGCTGGAGTTCTTCGGCGTGAAGACCAGGTACGCTTCCTCGTTCCGCCGCGAAAGGGCCCTCAGATAATTGACACCCCAGATATTCTTCTCCTCCCTGCGGAACCGGAGCTGGGAGAACGGGATGCGCAATTCCGCGGTCCATCCCTTTTCGTCCCGATGCACCCGGCCGTCCCATACCCCGTCCCAGGTGTCTTCGGACCAGTCGTCGTTGTAGAATGTGCCGTCCATGAAGGTGCCGCCCGCGCTCAGCCCGAAGTAATACGCGCCGCGCCTGTCATGGTACGAATCGATGGCGATCGCGAAGTAATCCTCGTTTTCGGTGTTGTCGCGCCTCGAAACCCGTGCCACGATGGAATCGGACGCCGTGTCGCGCATCTCGGCCCCGACGTACAGCGCGTCGCCGTCGTAGGCGATGCGCACGATCGTTTCCTGCGAGGCCGGTTTTCCCTCGTCCGGGTCGCGCTGGAAGAATCCGGACACGGCCGGAGCGGTGCTCCAGACCGGTTCGGACAGGATACCGTCCACTGTCACCGGACAATCGAGGCGGACAGCCTGGACCGGCGGCGGCGTGTCGCCGACACCCGCCGCCAGCCGGATGAACGGGAGAATCAGAAATGGAATGACAAACCATCGGGTTTTCATGCTCTCTCTCCTGGGTTGGCTTAACAAGGTAGACGTGAGTGATCGAATAAAGTTGCGTGCATTATTCGGGACCGTCGGTACGTGACATATTTTTACCTTTACCGCCAGCCGAAAATGTGCATCCGTGAACGAGAAAAACAAGGCCGATCCGCCAACTCGCGTTCCTTCTATTATAGAGGCCTCGAACCAGAGGGAAAACTGCGCTTCATCATGCCGGAGTGCGCCGGCCGCTAAACCCCTTGCCTAAACCGGGAAAAATCGTTAAGTTAATGTTTGTCATGATGAAACGTCGAGAAACCAGTTCGGTGCGGGTCGGAAAAGTGACAATAGGGGGCGGCGCCCCTGTCTCCGTCCAGTCCATGACCTGCACGAAAACCTCGGATATCGAAGCCACAGTCAGCCAGATCCAAACCCTGACCGGGGCCGGATGCGAAATTGTACGCGTTGCTGTTCCGGACGCGGAAGCGGCCGCGGCAGTCAGCCGCATCCGGGAACGCATTTCCATTCCGCTTGTGGCCGACATTCATTTCGACCACCGGCTCGCGCTCGAAGCCGTACGGAACGGCGCTGACAAGATCCGCATCAATCCGGGAAATATCGGATCCGAGGACCGAGTCCGCAAGGTACTGGACGCAGCCGGGGAGAAAGGAATCCCGGTCAGAATCGGCGTGAATGCCGGATCCCTGGAAAAGGAAATACTGACCCGTTTCAACGGCGTCACGGCCGATGCCCTGGTGGAAAGCGCCATGGGCCATGTCCGCATATGCGAGAAACTGGGATTCCGCGATCTGGTCATTGCCATCAAGGCTTCAAACGTTCCCCTGACCCTGGAGGCCAACCGGCTTCTCGCCCGGTCCTGCGATTATCCCATACACCTCGGAGTCACGGAATCGGGCACCCTGAAAACCGGCGCCATCCGTTCGGCGGTCGGCATCGGCACGCTTTTGGCTGAAGGTATAGGGGATACGGTCCGCGTGTCTCTCACCGCGAATCCGGTGGATGAAATCCGCGCAGGCTGGGAAATTTTAAAGACCCTCGGCCTCAGGCGGAGGGGGCTGACCATTATTTCCTGCCCCACCTGCGGCCGGCTTCAGACCGACATGATTCCCATCGTCGAGGCGGTCGAGAAGGCGCTGGCGGGCGTGGATAAAACGCTGACTTTGGCCATAATGGGATGCGCGGTCAACGGCCCGGGCGAGGCGCGGGAGGCGGACATCGGAATCGCCTGCGGGAAACATGAAGCCCTCCTGTTCAGGCGCGGCGAAACCATACGCAAGGTGGCCGAAGGGGACATCGTGAAAACCCTCATCGAGGAAGTCGAACAATGGAACGGATAGATAGGCCCGGCCTTTTGCTGATGGTCCTTTCCGCCGCGGTTTTCGCATCCTGCGGCGCGAACGCAGGACGCCGCGCCGGAGTCCATCCGGACCCAGGGGGTTCCGCCATGACGAAGAATATCCGCTGGCTGGGGCATGCCGGTTTCGTAATCCGCGGCAGCCGCACTGTTTGCGTGGATCCTTACCGGGTTTCAACCGGAGAGCCGGCAGGGCTGATTCTGGTCACGCACGAGCATTCGGACCACTGCTCGCCCGAGGACGCGGTGAAATTCATCGGTCCGGACACCTGGATCGTGGCGCCGGCCGCGGCCGCGGCGAAACTGACCGGCGTCGCCGGGAATCCGGAACGCGTGAAAACCGTAAAGCCCGGCGATACGCTGACCCTGGACGGCGTGGAGATCCGGACCGTCCCGGCCTATAACCTGAAAATCCCCAACCACAAACCGGACAAGGGTCATGTGGGTTACGTTTTCCGTCTGGACGGGGTGACCTATTACCACGCGGGCGATACGGACCGGATTCCGGAGATGCAGGCCCTGATCGGTGTGGATGTGGCCTTCCTGCCCGTGGGCGGCACCTATACCATGGACGCGAAGCAGGCCGCGGAAGCGGCCGCGGAAATCCATCCGCGCCTGGCCGTGCCCATGCATTGGGGCAGCGTGGTCGGCTCTGAAAAGGACGCGCTGGAGTTCAAGAAACGCTTCAAGGGCGAGGTCTGGATTCCAGTCCTTCAGAAATGATTTTTTTCACCGGAGTATGAAGTGTCGAATGATTCCATGCCGTTGAACGTTCAACCTTATTATCCCGCGTCTCGAACCCGGAACCCGGAACTCGGAACCCGGAACCTTTTAACGGCAACGCGCCATGCCCTGTGCGCGATGCGCTCTGCGTCCCGCCCGACCCGGAACACGGAACCCGGAACCCGGAACCTTTTTTTATGGCTCTGCCTTCTGCCTTTCCTCGGCCTGGCCGCGGCGGACGGCTATCACTGGCCGACCAGCGCGAGCCGCATGATGACATCGTCCTTCGGCGAGTACCGTTCCAGCCATCTCCACGCCGGCATGGATGTCAAGACCTGGGGGACGGAAGGATGGGCCGTGTTCGCGGTGGACAGCGGATGGGTGGAAAAACTTGAAGTGAATCCGTACAGCTACGGCCGCAGCCTGAGGATCCGGCTCGTCGACGGCCGGACCGTGCTGTACGCCCACCTGTCGCGTTTCGCCGAACCGATCGAGGACATTGTCCGTCTCGAACAACGCCGCGCGGATCGGCACGACATCGGGCTCGAATTCGATCGCGGATTCCTTCCCGTTCGCCGCGGCCAGACCGTGGCCTTCACCGGACAGACAGGCGCGGGGCCCCCTCATCTCCATTTTGAAATATGGGACGAAAACGGGGACGCGCTGAACCCGATGTCCGTGGGCTTCACGGTGCAGGACCGCATCGCGCCGGTGATACGCGCCGTGGCCTTCACGCCGCTCGATTTCGGCTCGCATGTCGACGGCGGTTTCGACACCCGGACGGTCGCGCTCCGGCGGGCGTCCGGCGGCAGCCGCGTTTGGGACCGCCCGGTCCGCTGCTGGGGTAGCATCGGCGCGTCGTTCTCGGCCTTCGACATGGCGGACGGCTGTGCCAACCGCTTCTCGGCTTTCGTTTCCCGGCTCTTCGTGGACGACAGTCTGGTTTTTACCTCCCGGTACGACCGGTTCCCCCAGGCCCTGGGCCGCGAAGTGCACCTCGATCGGGACCGCGGCCTGGACGTGGCGGGCCGGGGGCTGTTTCAGAAACTGTACGTGGACGACGGGAACCTGCTTCCCTTCTACGAGCCCGCCGTGTTTCGCTCCGGTGTTCTCTGCACCTGGGACGCGTCCGCCGGGGTCGGAGATTCCGATACCCTGTCCGCGGACGCGATCGGGCCGCTCCGCCTCACGGCCGGACGCCACAAAATCAGGATCGAAACTTCGGATTTCGCCGGCAACACCGCAACGGCGCATGGCCCCGTGGAAATGGCAACCTTGGCGGCATCCGTGCCCCGCATTCCATTTCCGCGGACCGGCTGGTCCGGCGGCATTCCCGGCCGATCGCTCCCTCCCGTGACGGAGATCACCCGATCCTTCGGCCGTGACGGCCTTCTGTTCCGAGTGCGCGCCGCCTCCCCGCTCCCGGCCCCGCCCAGACTCGACGTGGAGCTGAACGGCTGGTCCACCGCTTCCGTGCCCCTGATACCGGAATCCCGCAGCGCGTTCACGGGCATTCTTCCCTACGACGAAGCGCTCACCGGTACCATGATATCGGCTCTCCGAGCCGCCTCTGAAACCGGGGCGGAACGGGCGGTCTCGGACACGGTTCAGGTTTTTTCCGTCACACCGGAATACGGCGGCGTCATGATCAGTCCGGATGGGCTGTGCCGTATCGAATTCCCGCCGGGTTCGGTGGCGCGGCCCTTCTGGGGCCTGATCCGGACGGAATCGGTTCCGAACGGTCCTTTCGGTATCGGCGGACTCTATGTGATCGAGCCCCGGGATCTGGTGCTGAGAGACCGGATCCGCGTCCGATTCGACGTGGCCGCGGCCTCCGGAAAGGAGCACAAGACCGGCGTGTACAGCCGCCGGAAAAACGGCGGGTGGAACTTCCTCGGAAACGACCGGGAAGAGGGCTGGCTGTCCGTCTGGACCTGGAATCCCGCAGCCTTCACTGTGCTCGTGGACACGATCGCCCCGTCGCTGGCCGGCGTTTCATTCGGCCGCAAAGCCGACCTTCGGCGGAGAAAACCGGACATCACTGTCCGGTTTGCGGACCGTCTCTCCGGAATACGCGATGAAAGCCGTTATGAGATCCGGCTGGACGGCAGGAAAATCCTGTTTGAATACGACCCTGAACGAGCCAGGGCTTCCCACCGCGTCGCGGACCCGCTCGCGGCCGGGAAACATGTTCTCGACATACGGCTCGAGGACCGGTCCGGGAACATCGCCGAGCACCGCAGGGAATTCACGCTGCCGTAAATCAGTTCGGGGTCCCGAGTTCCGGGTTCCGGGTTGAAGAACACATCCATCCGGATTCCTGGCCCTTTTACTCGAATTGAACAATCGAATAAAAGCAATTGATTTCGCTTAACTCGGAACTCGAAACCCGGAACTCGAAACCTCATGCGTTGAACCCGGAACCCGGAACCCGAAACTCGGAACAGTCTTTCATCCATGTTTCCCATCCGCGACGAAAATCCAAGGCGCTCCTTCCCGTTCATCACGCTGCTCCTGGCCCTGGCGAATACGGCGGCCTTCATCTACCAGATCCTGCTGGGCCCGGCGAACGAAACCTTCGTGGTGCGCTTCGGCGCCATTCCCTGGGAAATCATCCATGGCGCGGAACTGCCCGGTCTTCCGGAAGCGTCGTTGACGGGCGGCCCTGCCGGCCTCACTCTGCTGACATCCATGTTCCTGCACGGCGGGTTCATGCACCTCGCCGGGAATATGCTCTATCTGTGGATATTCGGAGACAACGTGGAATCACTCCTGGGCCATTTCCGTTTCCTCGTTTTTTATATCCTGTCAGGACTGGGCGCGGTAATGAGCTACGTCCTCATGGACCCGAATTCGACCATTCCCATGATCGGCGCAAGCGGCGCCATTTCCGGCGTCCTGGGCGCCTACATGATCCACTTCCCCAAAGCCCGGGTGCAAGTGCTCGTGTTCCTGATCTGGTTCATCCGAATCGTCCGCATTCCCGCGATTGTCGTTCTCGGCTTCTGGTTCATCCTCCAGATCGTAAACGGTCTGGGCGCCCTGGGAACCGGCCAATCCGGCGGCGTGGCCTGGTTCGCCCATGTCGGCGGCTTTATCGCTGGGATTCTGCTGATTCTGATATTCCCGAAAATTAAATCCGCCCCTTCCGCCCGTATCCGATAAAAGCCGGCCGGCATCACTATTGACCGGCCCGCATGATTCCTTATCCTGAATTCGGTATTTATCCCCCTCGCGATACCACCAGCCTGATGACATTCAAGAAAATCGAAAAATATTCTTGATTCCCGAATAAAAATTCCATATAATAAAGCACACCGTCCCCTGCGGCGCTGAGAATGGCGCTCGCTTACAGGTTCATGAACTGGAATGACCAACCATCGAGATGACGATGGCCAACCCCGTCTTGTCCGCATTCCCGACCGCTCCGAAAGATACTCTCTTTTCGAATTCATCCACCCAAAAGGAGGCTTCCATGGGGAGGAAACACGGCATGATCCGTCTGTGTGTCGCCATCGCTTTGCTGGCCGGGCTTCCGGCCGGCGGCAGGGCAGAGGAAAATCAGGGGCTGTCCTTCAAATTCGGCCTGTCCGAACGCATCCGCAACGAGTATTACAACAACATCAGCGACATGAACGAGGCAAAGGACGACAAGACGGACTATTTCCGCATCCGCACCAGCGTCTGGGGACAGGTTCAGTACGCGCCGGTCGCCACCGTTTACCTGAAGCTGACGAACGAATTCCGGAAATACATGAGCGACCCCAAGGACCGCGACTTCACATGGGATGAAATCGTGTGCGACAATCTGTACCTGAAGCTGGAGTCGCCCTGCAAGGCCGCATCCCTCACGGTGGGACGCCAGAACCTGAATTACGGGGAGGGTTTCATCCTTCTCGAAGGCGCGCCATGGGACGGGTCGCGGACCATTTACCATGACGCGGTGAAGCTGTCGGTGAAGAAGGGGAAAACCGCGGTCGACCTGCTTGCCATCGACAACGCCAGGTTCGACGACCGCCTGCCCCTGGTCCGCGGCGCGGAACTCAGCGACGGCAAGCTCAAGGCCCAGACGCCGGATCAGTGGATGAATGACGGAGCGGAGAAGGCGTTCGGCGCCTACGTCACGACGACCGCCCTGCCCCGGATGAAAACCGAGGCATACTTCATCCGCAAGACCGAGGATCCGGAGCCCTGGATCAACCGCGGCGGGCCGACCGACCGGCTGGACCTGAACACGCTGGGCGCCCGGGTGCAGTATACCATCAGCGAGAAGCTCTCGGTGACCGGCGAATGGGCCGGCCAGACAGGAACCCAGGGTGCGATCGATCACAAGGCTTTCGGCGGATATACCTACGCCACTTATAGCGTCGATGCCGCGTCCAAATCGTCCATTTCAGCGGGCGCGATCTGCCTGTCGGGCGACGATCCCGCCACCGCGGACAACGAGGGCTGGAACCCCCTGTTCTCGCGTTGGCCGAAATGGAGCGAACTGTACATCTACGCGCACCTGAACGAGGTGATCCGGGGCTCCACCCGGGTGGCCTACTGGACCAACATCTGGGCCCCCTATGTCTCCTACACCATGCAGTTCACGAAAAAGGCCTCCCTGAACGGGAATTTCTACCTGCTGAAGGCCTTTGAAAACCGGATGATCCCCGGAGGGGGAACCGGCAACGGCCTGAACCGCGGCAAGGAAGTGCAGTTCTGGCTCCGCTACGCGTTCAACAAAAACGTCAGCGGCCACATCCTGGTCGACCACCTCGTTCCGGGCGACTTCTACGCGTTCCCGCGCACCCCGGGAGCGTTCTGCCGCGCCGAACTGTTCATCAACCTGTGACGGGCTTCCGTCACGCACCAGAGGGAGCATTTCCATGAACATGATCGTCTTCACCACCGCGGTCCTCATCTACCTGCTCATCGTGGTTTACCTCGGCTACCGGGGCTACCGGGAGACGAAAACCGCGGCCGACTACCTGCTCGCCGGACGCGACGTCCATCCGCTCGTGATGTCGCTCTCGTACGGCTCCACCTTCATCAGCACCTCGGCCATTGTTGGGTTCGGCGGCGCCGCCGCGGTGTTCGGCATGGGGCTTCTGTACCTGACCTTCCTGAACATCTTTTTCGGTATCTTCATCGCCTTCGTCTTTTTCGGCAAACGGACGCGCCGCATGGGCCTCAACATGAACGCCCACACGTTCCCCGAGTTTCTGGGGAACCGGTTCGATTCCCGCTTCCTGCAGGGAGCGTCGGGCCTGCTGATCTTCATCTTCATGCCGCTCTACGCCGGCGTCGTCCTCATGGGCGGGGCCCAGTTCGTCGCCCAGGCCTTTGCCATCCCCTACAACACCGCGCTCTTCTTCTTCACGGCCATCATCGGGATCTACGTGATCATGGGCGGGCTCAAGGGCGTCATGTACACCGACGCCTTCCAGGGACTCCTGATGCTCGTGGGCATGACCTTTCTGCTCGTGTTCACCTATGTCAAGCTCGGCGGCGTGATCGACGCGCACCGCGCCCTGACGGCCCTGAAGGATCTCGTTCCGCCCCCGCTGGCCGCGAAGGGGCACACCGGCTGGACGTCCTTCCCGCCGTTCGGCACGGAGAACTGGTGGGTTCTGACCACCAGTATCATCCTCGGCGTCGGCATCGGCGTCCTGGCCCAGCCCCAGCTCGTGGTCCGCTTCATGACCGTGAAGAGCGACCGCGACCTGAACCGGGCCGTACCGGCCGGCGGATTCTTCATCTTCATGATGACGGGTGTGGCGTTCATCGTGGGCGCGCTCTCGAACGTGTACTTCGTCAACAACCCCGCTTTCGGTAAAATCTCGTTTTTGGCGGCGGATAAGAACGTGGACAACATCATCCCGCTCTATATCACGAACGCCCTTCCGCACTGGTTCACCGCAGTGTTCATGATCACCCTCCTGGCCGCGGCCATGTCGACCCTGAGCTCCCAGTTCCACGTCGCAGGAACGGCGGCGGGCCGCGACGTGTGGGAGAAGTGGATCAAGGGCAAGGGCGGGACCATTCTCATCACCAAGGTGGGCATTCTCGTTTCCATCGTGGCGGCATTCCTGCTCGCGTGGGTGCTGCCGAATTTCTTCGAAAAGGGCACGGCCATCATCGCGCGCGGCACCGCCATTTTCTTCGGGCTCTGCGCCACGGCCTTCCTGCCCATGTTCGTCGGTTCCCTGTACTCCCGTTCCATCAACAGGACCGCGGCAGTGTCCGGATTCCTCGCCGGCTTTATCGTGGCCCTCTTAATGACGCTTTTCATCCACACCAAGGAATCGGCGCCGCTGATGCTCTGCAATACGCTGTTCGGCAAGGCATCGCTGGCGCTCGGCTCCACGTGGGAGTTCGTCGATCCCCTGGTCGTGGCCCTGCCCGTGTCGGCCCTGACGACCCTGCTGGCCAACAACTTCGGGAAACGGCTTCCGCCGAAGCACGTCGAGAAATGTTTCGACGGCATCCGCTGATCCGCCGGCTCCCGCCGATGCGTCGGCAACCGAAACCGTATCCGTTCAAGGAAGGAGATCCGACATGTTGGGACTTGGAGATTTCTGGGTGCCGCTGGTGTTCGTGCTGATGATCGCCAGCGTGGTTCTCTGCATCGCCTACGGCGTGGCGCGCTGGAACAAGGACGGCGGGCCGGGGCGCAAGGAACTCGCTGAGGAGAAACGCTGGGGCCGCGAAGAGAGGAAGATCCAGAAGAAACTGTGACGGCTTTCCGCAGGACGCGTGTCCGTCCCTTTTCCGGAATCGGGAGGGGCGGACGCGCGCCCGCGGGCATTCGAGGATACAGAATCAGTCGAAAGGCCGGATGATGCACAAGCACGACAACCTGAGTCCGGACGCCCTGCGCGCCCTACAAACCGAACGGCTCCTGAAGGTGACCCGGCACGTCTATGAAAACGTCAAGTACTACGGCAGCGTATTCGACAAGCTGGGCATGACGCCCGAAGACATGAAGTCCCTCGAGGACCTGCGCGCCCTTCCCCTCACCGATAAAGAGACTCTGAGACTCCACTACCCCTTCGGGATGTTCGCGGTCCCGATGTCCGAGATCAAGGAAATCCACGCCTCCTCGGGCACGACCGGCAAGCCGACGGTCGTGGCGTACACCGAAAATGACCTGCGGGTGTGGTCCGAAGTCATGGCGAGGAGCATCGCCTGCGCCGGGGGCACACGGGAGGACATCATTCAGAACGCCTACGGGTACGGGCTGTTCACCGGCGGCCTGGGCGTCCATTACGGCGCGCTTGAGCTGGGCGCGGCCGTGGTGCCCATGTCCTCGGGCGGCACCCAGCGCCAGCTCCAGCTCATGCAGGACTTCGGCACCACCATTCTCACCTGCACTCCCTCCTATTCAGTCTTCATGGCGGAGCAGGCCAGGGCCGCGGGCATTGATCCGAGGCACAGCACACTGCGTATCGGCATCCTGGGCGCCGAGCCCTGGAGCGAGGGCATGCGGCGCGAGATCGAATCGGCCTGGGACATCAAGGCCTACGACATCTACGGTCTTTCCGAAATCATCGGCCCGGGCGTGGCCATGGAATGCCCGGGTCAGGACGGACTGCACGTCTGGTCCGATCATTTCTACCCGGAAGTGATCGATCCGGACACGCTCCTGCCGGTCCCGGACGGTTCGGACGGCATGCTGGTCATCACGACCCTTACCAAGCGGGCCACGCCCTTTCTGCGGTACGCGACCAAGGACATCGTCAGCCTGACGCATGCGCCCTGCCCGGTGTGCGGCCGCACGTCGCCCCGCATCAGCCGCATCAAGGGCCGGACCGACGACATGCTGATCATCCGCGGCATCAACGTCTTCCCGTCCCAGATCGAAACCGTGCTCATGGGCATCGAGGAGACGCTTCCCCATTATCAGATCATCGTCACACGCGAGGGCGCGCTGGACGAGATCGAGGTTCAGGTGGAGGTGAACGAAAAGGTGTTCTCCGACGAGATCCGCGGCCTGGAAGCCCTCGAGAAGCGGATCCGGAAAGAAATCGAGAGCGTGCTCTCCGTCGCGGTGAAGGTGAAGCTCGTGGAGCCGAAAACCATCACCCGGTCCGAGGGAAAAGCCAAGCGGGTCATCGACAACCGGAAGATCTGACGGGACAAGGAGGTCCGGAATGTTCGTCAAGCAGATATCCGTTTTCATGGAAAACCGCGCCGGCCGGCTCGAGGAGATCACCGGAATTCTCGCGGAGAACCAGATCAACATCCGGGCCCTCGCACTCGCCGACACGTCGGATTTCGGCATCCTCCGGCTGATCGTGGACTCGCCCGACCGCGCCGCGGGTATCCTCCGGAAGGCGGAATTCACGGTGAGGGAGAACGAGGTCATTGCCACGGAGATCGAAGACAGGCCGGGCGGATTGCACGACATCCTGACCCTGTTCAGCAAGGCCGGGATCAGCATCGAGTACATGTACGCCTTTCTCGAGCGCAAGCACGACGACCGCGCCGTGATGATCATCCGGGTAGAGGCAGCCGCCAAGGCGGTCAAAATACTCCAGGACGCAGGCAAGCATCTGTTGACCGCTGCTGAGACCTATACCCTTTAGTTCCAAGGGGTGCCGCGGGCGGCCCCGCTGTGCGGGACCAAGCGACTATATTCTTTCATGATTGAAGGCAAGCCGCTGCTGAGACCTATACCCTTTGTTCCAAACCGTCCCGATTCCGCGATCGCGGAAGTCCGGTTTAACAAGAGGAAATGCGACCGTGACCCCTCACCGGATCTGGAATCCCGAATTCGAGACCCTGCCGCGAAGCCGCCTGCAGGCTCTCCAGCTGGAACGCCTGCAGACCGTGATCCGCACCGTACACGAGAAGGTGCCGTTCTACCGAGACCTGTTCAAGCGGGGCGGCATCGGCCCCGATGACGTCCGGAGCCTCGACGACATCCAAAAGCTCCCCTTCACGACGAAAGCCGACCTCCAATCGGGTTATCCCTACGGCTTTTTCGCGGTCCCGATGAAGGAGGTCGTCCGCATCCACTCCTCCTCCGGAACCACGGGCCGGCCGACCGTCGTGGGATACACACGAGGGGATCTCGACCGCTGGGCCGAACTCATCGCCCGCCTGCTCACCGCGGGCGGCGTCACATCCGAGGACATCGTCCAGATCGCATTCGGCTACGGCCTGTTCACGGGAGGGTTCGGTTTGCACTACGGGGCCGAACGGGTGGGCGCCGCTGTGATTCCCGTGTCCTCCGGGAACACCCAGCGGCAGATCATGGTGATGCGCGATTTCGGTTCCACCGCCCTGGTCTGTACGCCCAGCTACTCCCTGTACCTCGCCGAGGCCATCGCGGAAAAGGGCATCGCCCGTTCGGAGCTGGCCCTGCGCACGGGGTTGTTCGGAGCCGAGCCATGGAGCGAGAACATGCGCCGCGAGATCGAATCGCGGCTTAAAATAAGCGCCACCGACAATTACGGCCTCTCGGAGGTCATGGGCCCGGGCGTTTCCATGGAATGCGCATGCAAATCGGGCATGCATGTCAGCGAGGATCACTTCATTGCCGAGATCATCGACCCGGACACCGGCGTCGTCCTTCCTCCCGGCCGCTCCGGAGAGCTCGTCCTCACCACGCTCACCAAGGAGGCCATCCCCGTCGTCCGTTACCGGACCCGCGACATCACCAGCCTGATCGAGTCGCCCTGCGCCTGTGGCCGGACCTTCGTGCGCATGACGAAACCGTCGGGCCGAACCGACGATATGCTCATCATCCGGGGCGTGAACGTGTTTCCGAGCCAGATCGAGACCGTGCTCATGGAGATGGAGGAGACCGAGCCGCATTACCGCCTCATCGTCACGCGCGAGGGAGCCCTCGACGACCTCGAGGTGCAGGTGGAGGTGAACGAAAAATTCTTCTCGGACGAGATGCGGGTCATGCGGTCCATCGAAGACAAGATCGGGGGCAACATCCGGAGCGCGCTGGGCGTCACGGCCCGGGTGAAGCTCGTCGAGCCCAGGACCATCGAGCGCTCCGAGGGAAAGGCGAAACGGGTGCAGGACCTGAGGAAACCCCTGTAACGGGGAGAGGAGAGGACGAAGGGAACCCCGGAAACGGGGTTCCCTTTTTCTTTTCACGGGCTCCCCTCAAGTCAGCCGAACGAACAATTGATTTGTCCGAGGGATATTCGTAAATTGTTCATAGTTGATAGTTCATTGTTCATAGAAAAAGAAGTTACTTGTCGGTTTCACTTTTTTTGTTAACCATGAACAATGAACCATGAACTATGAACTGTCAGGAAGGAAGGAGGGACAGACATGGCCGTACGAAAAATCCTCAAGGTCATTAAAAGCAAGCCGACAATGGAAGGCGCGGGCGTGCACCTGAGGCGGGTGTTCGGTTTCGCCGAAGCGCCCCGCATGGATCCCTTTCTCCTGCTCGACGACTTCCGGTCCGGGGACCCGGCCCGCTACCTTGCGGGTTTTCCGTGGCATCCGCACCGCGGTATCGAGACCATCACCTACATGCTCGAAGGAACCGTCGATCATGGGGACAGCCTGGGCAACAGCGGCGTCATCGGACCCGGAGACGTGCAGTGGATGACCGCGGGGAGCGGCATCGTCCACCAGGAGATGCCGAAGGCCGGCAAGGGGGGCCGGATGGGCGGATTTCAGCTATGGGCCAATCTTCCCGCCGGGGCCAAGATGATGGAGCCCCGTTACCGTGAAGTCAAGGCGGCGGACATTCCTGAAGTGCGGTCCGGCGACGCGGCGGTACACGTCATCAGCGGCACGGTCGAAGGCGAGCGGGGGCCCGTTCGCGACGTGGTTATCGATCCCGTGTACCTGGACGTGAGCGTGCCGGCCGGGGGAACTTTCTCCTTCCCCCTTCCGTCCGGGCATGCGGTCTTCGCCTATGTCATCGGCGGCGCCGCGGCATTCTGCGGCCAGGACGATCCGTACGCGTATGAAGCCGAGGGGAGCGGATATTTCGACATGAAACGGGACGCCCTGCTCGGGGACGGGAGCCTGGCTGTTTTCGGTGAAGGATCTGAAATTCGGGCATCGGCAGGGGACAATCCGGCCCGTTTTCTGGTCATGGCCGGAAAGCCCATCGGCGAACCCGTGGCCTGGTACGGCCCCATTGTCATGAACACGCAGGAGGAACTGAAGACCGCGTTCGAGGAATACAGGAACGGAACTTTTATAAAAAAAAGTTCATAGTTCATAGTTCATGGTTCATTGTTAAAGGATAAAGACAATCAACCCTCTCAATTTTCCTATCAACCATGAACCATGAACTATGAACTATGAACCATGAACTCTTCTCACCGGCCCAGCCGCCTGCAGGCCTCCGCGTTTCCGAGATCGCAGGCCTTCCTCAGATCCGCGGCTGATTGTTCCGATTCCCCCCAGTGATGATAGGCTCCGGCCCTTTCGAGATAGGCCTCGCTGTTCCCCGGCTCATAGTCCAGGAACAGTGTCCAGGCATTGATGATTTCTTCCCAGCGTCCCTGGGGCATCAGGAGGTTGTCAAGCGACTTTACGTATTTAAACTCGTGCGGATTGCATGAAATGGCCGCCCGGTAATCCAGTACGGTCAGGTCCGTCCGGTCGGTCTGATTGTGCGCGCGGCCTCTCCAGTAATAAGCTTCGGCGTCCCGGGGATTCATCTTGACCGCCCAGTTGTACCATTCGATGGCGGGCGCGAAGCTGTCTTCATTGAACGCGCCGTGCCCCCGATTGCGGAGGACATCCGCCGCGTATTCCCGCGTCTCAAACAGATCGGTGTCCCCCGGGAAACACATTTCGGCGTAATCGAGGTCGTTCAGCGCGGCTGCCAGGTCCCCGCTTTTGAAATAGACCATCGCGCGCCTGTCATAGACCGTAGACAGATCCGGCCGGATCCGCAGCGCTGCATTCGCGTCCGCCAGGGCCGACGGGTAATCGCCGAGTTCCTCGTAAACCCGGGACCGGCCGAGATAGAACTCGTTGAATTCGCCGTAATCGAGCGCCCGCGTGTACAACGCCTCGGCCCGGCTGTAATCCTCCGTCCGATAATAGTGCCAGGCCTGATCTGCGAGCATCTCCCCGAACAGGGAATAAAATCCGGGATGAACCCGAACCGAATCGAAGGCCTCCAGCGCGAAACGGTTCATCTCCTCAAAGCTTCCTCCCCAACGCGGCGACCGGGCCCACAGGATCATGTGGTAGAGATTGTAGGACGCGGGGAAAAGGGAATGTCCCCGCCGGAACGCCCGCTCCTCTCCGGCGTTGTCTCCCATCGCGTTCAGCATGCCGATCCGCAGGATGTAGGCGGTCAGCAGGGTCGGACGGATGGCCAGGGCGGATTCGATGTCGGCCGCCGCGGAACGGAAATGTTCCTCCAGGCCGCGGAATTGCTCCTCCGAGGTTTCCGACGCGAATCGGCCGCCCCTGGCGTCCCATGCCAGCCCGTAATGCTGAACGGCCCGGGCCAGATAGGGCGCGTAATGCCACGGCGCGCTGTCCACCCACGCATCAAGGAGGTCCCCGGAATTCCGGTAGCGGGCGTCGAACACGTGATAAAAATCATTGACAACGTATTCGAATTGACCGGGATCCGTCTCGAATTCGGATTGAATCGCGTCCGCCTCAGCGGTCAGCACATCGAAACGGCCGTTCCGGAACAGCTCCAGGTATTGGATCCGCTTGAGGTTCGACAGGACCGGTTTCGGCGGAACTGCGGCCGAAGCGTCCGGAGGAGGCACGGCCGGTTCCACGATCCGCGCCGGAACAAAAAACCTCAGAATCGAGCCGCTCAGGCGGCCGCCGGTCATCCGGCTGTCGACCATCAGGAACAGCACCGTCAGGCTGGCGACCGCGACAAGGACCTTGCCGATCAGGCCCAGGATCCCGAGAAGTTTACGTGAGTCCGGGCCGGTCCCGCTGTCCTCTTCCGCAAACCTTCCGCATAAATGACAGAAATCTTCACGATTGAGAGGCCCTTTGCATCTGGGGCAGACGTGCTTCAGGACCGGGTCGGACATCGGGTTTCCCTCCTCGACTATATCGACGGATCAATCTACGGGGCAAGCATAGAATGTAATCTTTTTAATATATAAAGTTTTACATTAAAAGTCAATCGAAAGGCGGCACCCGCATCCGCCCTGCGTCCGCCGGCACAGGATACGGCAGGCGGCGACTGCGCCCCCGAAACCGGCGCTCAGGCGGGACCGATCCATAAAAATCGATTGTATATCCCCGTTTAATTTATTAACTTTTTTGGATTTGGAACCGTGCGCGACACCGCGGTTCCGGACTTGAGTCCCGCAGTTTTTCCGCATCGATAAACCCGAGGAATCCGCCATGTCCGACAGCCTCTCAGACCGTTTTTTCCGGAAAGGCCGTGATTTTCTGGGCGTCCGCTTCCCCTTCATCGCCGGCGCCATGACATGGGTCAGCGACGCGAAACTCGTTTCCGCGGTGTGCAACGCGGGCGGGTTCGGCTGTCTCGCGGGCGGCAATTCGCCCGCCGCCGTTCTGGAAAAGCAGATACAGGAAACACGCGAGCTGACGGCCAAGCCGTTCGGCGTGAACCTCATCACCATCGCGCCGGAATACCCGAAGCATCTGGAACTGGTGGAGCGTCTCCGTCTCCCCTACGTGATTTTCGCGGGCTCCTTTCCGCGCCGGAAGGAAGTGCAGAAGGCAAAGGACACGGGCGCACGCGTTCTGTGCTTCGCGTCTGAACTTTCCATCGCGGAACGCATGATCGTTTACGGGGCGGACGGCCTGATTCTCGAAGGTTCGGAAGCCGGCGGGCACGTCGGTTACGTGAGCTTGGTCGTTCTCCTTCAGCAGGTTCTCTTTCACGTCACGCAAGTCCCCGTTTTCGCGGGCGGCGGCATCGCCTCGGGCCGGATGGCCGCCCACCTCCTGCTCATGGGCGCGGCAGGGGTGCAGATGGCTACGCGATTCGCCGTGACCGAGGAGAGCGGCGCGCATCCCCTGTTCAAGCAGCGTTTTCTGAAGGCCAAGGCGCGCGAGGCCGTGGCCACGCCGCAGTACGATTCCCGTCTGCACGTGGTGGCCGTGCGCGCCATCAAAAACAAGGCCCACGAAGCGTTCGGCCGGCTTCAGCTCGACCTCATCCGTCAGATCGACGAGGGCCGGCTGGCGCCGCAGGACGCCCAGTATAAAGTCGAGGAGTTCTGGGTGGGCGCGCTCCGCCGCGCCGTGGTGGACGGAGACGTGGACGAGGGTTCGCTCATGGCCGGCCAGTCGGTGGGTCTGGTGGACCGGATCCAGAGCGTTGCCGCACTGATGGACGAGCTGGTGCGGGAGACGGAAGAGGAACTCGAACGGGTGAAACGGACCCTGTCCTGACGACGGCATCCGGGGAAGCATCCCTATTCCGCCAGGGACGACACAGAACGGAAAAATCGGAATGGAAAAGATCAGAAAATTCTTTCAGGACAACGACCAACTGGCCCGGACACTGGGTTTCGAATTGATCGAAATCGGAGAGGGCACGGCCAGAGCCCGGATGACGGTCGGCCGGATGCATCTGAACGCGGCCTCTTCCGGACACGGGGGCGCGACATTTTCACTGGCGGATTTCGCGTTCGCGGCTGCCGTCAACTCACACGGCCGGCTGGCCGTGGCCATTCAGACCAGTATTTCCTTCGTGAAGGCTCCTCTTGAGGGCGATGTGCTCACGGCAGAAGCCCGTGAGATTTCCCTGCATCCGAAAATCGCGGTGTGCGACGTCACCGTGCACGACCAATCCGGTGACCTCGTGGCCTCGTTTCAGGGGATGGCGTACCGGAAGAGCAAAGAGATGCCCCTTGTGAGAAATGCCGTACTTCAAGTTCCGAGTTGCCGGGTTCCGAGTCCTGGGTTTAAAGAAACGCGGTCTAAAGGCTTCTTCTACCAGGTCCATCGATTTCGACATCCGATCGATCGGGATGATTCCGGATCGACTGCGTTTTATAAGCCCGAATCCGAAACTGCGGAACCCGGAGCCATTCCTCCTTGAACCATGAACCGACCAGAGGATTCCATGATTCGTTTCTCACGCTCCGTCGATTCCCTCCAGTCCTCCGCGGTACGCGAACTCATGAAGGCGGCATCGAATCCGGACATCATTTCCTTTTCGGCGGCATGCCGAATCCCGGCCTGTTCCCGGTGGAGGAACTGGACGAAATAATCTCCGCACTGCCGCTCCGCGCGAAACAGGACGGCTTCCAATACGGCCCCACTCCCGGGTATCCTCCGCTACTCGAATCCCTGTCCGCTTATCTCCGGTCCAAGGGCCTGCCGGTGGAGGACAACGGCCTGATCGTCACGGCCGGCTCCCTGCAGGCCATCCATCTCACGGCCAAGGTGTTCACCGATCCCGGAGACGTGATCGTGACCGAGACGCCCTGCTTCGTGGGCGCCATTCCTGTTTTCCGCTACTTTCAGGCCGGGCTCCGGGGTGTTCCGCTCGACGGCGACGGCCCGGTGCTCCGCGATCTGGAACGGGCGCTCGAAGAGGAGAAACCCAAACTCCTGTACCTCACGCCCTATTTCCACAACCCGGCCGGCATCGTGTACTCCGCGGAACGCAAAGCGGCCGTGATGCATCTGCTGAAAGGGCGGGACGTCCCCCTGCTCGAGGACGACGCTTACGGCGAGCTCTTTTTCGACGAAAGGGATAAACCCCTGACCGTGCCCATGAAGGCGGCCGCGGATCCCGCGGTCCCGATCTGCTACACGGGATCCTTCTCCAAGATTTTCGGGCCCGGCATGCGGCTGGGCTGGCTGCTCGGGCCGAAGGATGTGGTGGCCAAATGCGAACTCGCCAAGCAGGGTGTGGACGCCTGCTCGTCGACCTACACCCAGGTTCTGGCAGACGCCTTTCTCCGCGGCGGCTATCTGCCGGCCTACCTGGAGCGCCTGCGACAAGCCTATGCCCGCCGCTGCCGGATCATGACCGACGCCCTGAAGGCGCTCATGCCCGAAGGCGTGAAATGGAACGCGCCGAAAGGCGGATTCTACCTCTGGCTGCAGCTGCCCGCGGGCATGAACGCCACTGCCCTGCTTGAGATCGCGGCGGCCCGCGGCGCGGTTTTCGTGGTCGGCCGGGCCTTTGATCCCGAAGGTCGGAAGGACGACTGCCTGCGCCTCTCCTTCTCGCACACGCCCGAGGACCGCATCTCGGCGGGCGTGGCAATACTCGCCGAATCCATGGCCGCGCTCTCGGAAAAAAGCCGCCGTTAGTCTCCGATGTTGTCTGGAATCCGGATTCCTGCGATCAACCCCAACAAGGATACTGCCATGCGTCCTCTCCGATTCTTAGTTGCCTTTCTCTGCATGCTCGCCGCCACCGGGACTCTCCGCGCGGACCTGTTCCTCAACGAACTCGGCGCCTCCAACGTGCTCGCGTACAGGAACGCGGACGGCGGATATGAGGACTGGATCGAAATCCACAACTCCGGACCTGCCGCGGTCGATCTTGCCGGATGGTCCCTGTCGAACGACGCGGGTCTCGGCTCGGCATGGCGGATACCGTCCGGCCGGCCGGCGGAAACCACCGTCCCCGAAGGCGGATTTCTCATTCTGATCGCGGACGGCGAAACCGGCCTGGGTGCGGACCATCTCGGTTTCCGTCTGGCGAGAGAAGGCGGCCGTGTCACTCTGATCAGGCCGGACGGGATCTCGATCGCGGACGCCGTGACCTACAACCGCCAGTCAGCCGATGTGTCCTGGGGCCGGCATCCGGACGGGACATCCGCGTGGGGATTCATGAGCCCGCCTACACCGGGCGCGTACAATCAGGCCGCGTATGCGGGTGTCTGCGCCGAACCGGTCATTGAAACGGCACCCGGTTTTTATCAGGGCTCCGTGAACGTGACCGTCCGGCCCGGAGGGGCCGAAGAAACCGTCCGGTACACGGTGGACGGCGAGGACCCGGACGAATCCTCGCCCGTCGTTACCGGATCCGCGGCTGTGAACCAAACCTGCGTATTCAGGGCCCGCGGTTTCAAAACCGGATTCCTCCCAGGTCCGATCGCGACAGCCTCTTATTTTCTGAACGAATCCTCCACACTCCCGGCGGTGTCCCTGGTCATCGACCCGAACGACCTGTATGATCCGGACACCGGCATCTACGTGCATCCGGGATCGGATACGGACCAGGGCCACGACGGCCGGATGTGGGAGCGCCGCGCTTTTATCGAATACTTTCCGGACCGGGAGGCCGGATTCCGTATGCCCGGCGGCCTGCGCACCCAGGGCAACAGCAGTCCGGACTCGTACGCCAAGCAGTCCTATCGCATCCACTTCAGAGACGGGTACGGCGACGGCAGGCTCGATCATCCGCTTTTCCCGGGCGACTCCGTGGAATCGTTCAGGAACCTCGTGCTCCGGGCCGGTTACGACGACGGCCTGGATCCGGGCGAGGACAACACGCACTCCGGAACATTGATACGCGATCCGCTCCTGACCGAGCTGTGGCGGAGGACCGGTTACCTGGTTTCGCAGGACCGGCTCTCCACCCTGTTCCTGAACGGCGGCTACCACGGCATATTCGACCTCAAGCAGAGCATGGATGAAAACTTCGTCAAGGATCATCTCGGATACGAAGACCTGGATATGATGCGGACGCGGTGGGATTCCACCGAGCTGGTATATGGATCGCGGGATGAATGGCGGAGTCTCATCGCTTTCTTCGACGCCAACACCTTTGAATCGGACGCCATGCTCGCCCAGGCCGCCGACCGGATGGACCTCGAGAATTACGCGACCGTTCTGGCCGTTTCACACGCGGCCGTGTTCTACTCCTGGACCTACGGCACATTCATGATCCGGGAGAAAAAACCGGACGCCCGGTGGATCTGGACGGTCTGGGACGGGTACCGGATCTACACCAAAACGAACTGGAATCCCTTCACCAGCACCTACAGTCCGATCGAAGTCTATCTGCGAAACCACATCACGGACAAACTGCTTCAGAACACGTCGTTCCGGACGTCCTGCATCAACCGGACCGCGGACCTGCTGAACACGCTCTTCGAGCCCGCGTCGGTCCGCGCGGTCATCGACTCCCTGGCAGAAGTCATCCGTCCCGAAGCGGCACGGGACGCGGAACGATGGGGCACCACCTTTGAAGCGTGGGAAGAGAACGTGCAGGCACTGCGCGATTACGCGGACCGCCAGCCGGACATCGTCCGTTCCCAGATCATGGATCATTTCCATCTGTCCGGCACGGCCCGCCTGGATCTGGGCATCAGCGGCGGATCCGGCCGGATCCGGGTCAACTCGGTGACGCCCGAAATCCTGCCCTGGTCCGGCGTCTATTTCCGGGGCGTTCCGGTCACCCTGACCGCAATCCCCGATCCGGGTTTCCGTTTTGCCGGCTGGACCGATCCCGCATTACCCTTCGCGGAAACCGTCACCTGGACTCCGGACGGAGACCGGTCCGCGTCCGCGGTGTTCGTCCCCGTGGGGCCGGTCAACTGCCAGGTCACGGCGCCTTCGCGCGTTCTGCGCGGCCGCCGATTCCCCGTGGTCGTGCGCATCCGCGACGTAAATTGGGACATCGATCCGATCCGGCAGGCGCCGGTCACCGTGCGCGCCGCCGGAGCCCATGCGGACACGGTGTTCCGGATCAGCCGAGGCGCAGGCACGGGCGTGTTGCTGTCCTCGGCGCCGTCTGACTTCGTCCTCTCGGTCGGGAACGCGGCCGTGCCTGAAACGCGCAACACCGTATCCGTTCCGGCATCGTGGCCTTCAACGGACGTATCCGGCACGCTTCCGGCCGGCGAGACGGTCTGGGAAGCGTCCTCGGACCGCGTCGTCACGTCCGACCTGACCGTCCCCGCCGGTTCCCGGCTCGTCATACGACCCGGCACATGGGTTCTGATCCGAAAAAATGTCAACATCAAGATCCGGGGGTCCCTGGTCGTGGAGGGCACGGAGAACGATCCGGTCCTCTTCGTCCCGGAGAACTGGTCCGAGCCGTGGGGCGGCCTGGATTTCAGGGCCGCTTCAGGCGCATTCCGTTGGTGCTTCTTCGTCAATGGAGGAGGCGACGATTCCAAAGGCCAGCCGTCCGTAACGCCGTCCAGCCCCTCCTATGAATGGCACACAGGCCGCCAGCACATCCTCTACGCAAACGGCCGGTCGGACCTGAACCTGGACCACTGCTTCATCCTGAATTCCCGGGGCAAGGCGCTCGGCGCCCATTTCAGCTCGGTCACGCAGACGAACTGCGTCACGTCCTTCGTGTGGCACGGCGGTGAACTGCACTGGTCGCGCCTGTTCTGCCGCGACAGTCATTTCATGAACCTGCCCAACGACGACGGCATCTACACCGGGGACATCGACACGGACGCCTTCCACATCGATTTTCTGGATCCGGACCGGCCGGATTATTCGGTCATCGACCGGTGCTTTTTCGTGACCGGCAAGGATGACGCCGTGGACCAGCACGGCGCCCGCCTGCGGATCACCAACTGCTGGATGGAGGGCTTTCAGCACGAGGCCCTTGCCGCGTCCGGCGGCGACACGGTGAAGGTATTCAATACGGTCGCGCTGAACTGCGACACGGGATTCGAATCGGCGTGGACCGACGGAGGCGCATCCAGTGGGCCGCACGTGTTCGTCGACCATTGCGTGGCCGCGGGCAACCGCGTCGCGGGCCTGCGGATCGGGGACGATTACGCGTCCCGGTCCGCGTCCGAGTACCGCTGCACACTGACTGCGACGAACACCGTCCTGCACGGAAATGGCGACAATGTCATGAACCATATTCTCCGCTCGGGTTCGCCTATTCCGGGAGCCATGGCCGTGTCGTGGTCCCTGACCAATGACGCGGACGCGGACGGCCTGGAGCACAATCGCACGGGGATTCCGGCATTCGACGACGCGTATTTCCTTATGCCCGGATCCCCGGGATATGGGATGGCCGCGGACGGAACCGACATGGGGCGGCAGGACTCGACCGCGCTCACGGCGGGTTCCCTGGTCATCAACGAAATCATGTACAACGCCCCCCCGGACGCGGATACCGGAGACTGGATCGAGCTGGCCAATCCGGCAAACCGGCCCAGGGACATGACCGGGTGGACGCTCAGGGATGAGGACGACGGCCACGTCTACCGGATGCCGTCCGGAGTGACCATTCCGGAAAACGGAACCTGGGTGTTCTGCCGCGACCTGGCCGCGTTCCTGCGCGTGCATCCAGGCGTGTCGAACTGCTCGGGCGGCATCCCCTTCGGGTTCGGCGCGGGCGACCAGGTGCGGCTCTACGCCCCATCCGGACTGCGGGCGGACGCGGTCGCGTACGCGAACGGCGGCGCCTGGCCCGAGGCGGCGGACGGCGGAGGGTACAGCCTGGAACTGATCTCCCCATTTCTGGACAACGCGGCCGCTTCGAACTGGGCGCGGTCGAAACGCAGAAACGGAACGCCGGGAGAAACGAACCGGCTTCCGGCTTCCGCTGAGTCCGCGGGTCCGGCGGGTCCGGCCGCTTTCTCCCTTTCGCAGAATTATCCGAACCCGTTCAATCCGTCCGCATCGGTTGAATTCACACTGCCGCGTCCGGCGGCGATCCGGCTCGAAGTTTTCGACGTGCGGGGCAGGCGCGCGGCGGTCGTGATCGACGGCATCCGGATGAACCCGGGCGTTCACCGGGCGCTGCTGGACGGCCGCGGCCTGGCCGGAGGCGTTTACCTGTACCGGATGACAGCCGCTTATGAAGACGGGCGGCGCGACGTCCGGATCCGGAAAATGGCTTTGATACGATAATCGCAGGAGCGTCACTCGCGCCCTGGCAATCAATCAAGCCCGTCCGGGACGTGAAATGCAAAAAAAAGGAGAACCCATGCGCTGTCCCATCGCCGTACTGGCAACCGGCCTGCTTCTGCTCGCGGTTTCCGCGGGCAAGGCCTCTGAAACGACCCATCCCTTTACCGTGCACGACCTGCTGGCCATGGACCGGATCAGCTCTCCGGCCGTATCTCCGGATGCAAAGACCGTGGTATTCGCGGTTCGCGTCACGGATCTTGAAGCGAACAAGGGCCGGAATGACCTGTGGATCGCGGACACGGACGGGAAAAACGTCCGTCGTCTGACCACGCATCCCTCCGGGGATTCGGACCCGTGCTGGCATCCGGCCGGCCGTACCGTTTACTTTCTCTCGGGCCGCTCCGGATCCCAGCAGGTCTGGAAAATCGAAACGGACGGCGGCGAAGCCGTTCAGGTTACGGATCTCGCCCTGGACGTGAACGCGTTCCGGCTGTCGCCGGACGGCGCGAGCCTCCTCCTGGCCATGGACGTGTTCCCCGGCTTTTCCGTCGCGGACACGAAGAAACGACTCGACGCGGGGGCGGATAACAAGGCCACGGGCCGTCTGTACGAAAACCTCTTCGTCCGGCACTGGGATACCTGGAGCGACGGCCGAAGAACGCACCTGTTCGTGATTCCCTCGGACGGAAAGGGGACTCCGGTCGACATCATGGCTTCCATGAACGCCGATTCACCGTCCAAGCCTTTCGGCGGCATTGAGGAGACGGCTTTCACGGCCGATTCCCGGTCCGTCGTGTTCTCCGCCAGGGACGCGGGCCGCGAGGAAGCCTGGTCCACGAATTTCGACCTGTTCCTGGCGCCAACGGACGGGTCCCATCCTCCGGTCCTCCTGACCGCGTCCAACAAGGCCTGGGATACATCACCGGTTTTCTCGCCGGACGGGAAAACCCTGGCCTGGCTGGCCATGTCGCGGCCCGGATACGAAGCGGACCGGTTCCGTGTCGTTCTGAAATCCTGGCCGGACGGGCCGGAACGTGTCCTCACCGAATCATGGGACCGCTCTCCCTCCGAGATTTTCTGGTCCTCGGACGGCCGCACGATTTTCGCGGTCGCGGAAAACGTCGGACAGCGAGCCCTGTTCGCGGTGAATGTAAAAACAGGGGCTGTCAAGCCCGTGTTGGACAGGGGATACGTCCGTTCCCCGCAGGTGTGCGGCAAGCGGATTCTCTTCGGCCTGGACCATCTGAAATCGCCGGTGGAGCTCTACACCTGCAGGCCTGACGGAGGAGACGTAAGGAAGGTGACGGACATCAACGCGGCCAGGGTGGCCGCAGTCCGCTTCGGCGAACCTGAACAGTTTTCATTCGCGGGATGGAACGGAGAGACCGTGCACGGCTATATCGTCCGTCCCGCGGACTTCAGCCCGGCGAAAAAATACCCGGTGGCCTTTCTGATCCACGGCGGGCCCCAGGGTTCGTTCGGTAACGACTTCCATTACCGATGGAACCCGCAGGTGTACGCGGGCGCGGGCTATGCCGTGGTGATGGTTGATTTTCACGGATCCACGGGTTACGGCCAGGCCTTCACGGACGCCATACGGGGCGACTGGGGCGGCAAGCCGCTGGAGGATCTGCAGAAAGGCCTGCAGGCCGCGCTGGATAGCCATTCCTGGATGGACGGGGACAGGGTCGGCGCTTTGGGCGCGTCCTACGGCGGATACATGATCAACTGGATCGCCGGCGCGTGGCCGGACCGGTTCCGATGCCTGGTCTGCCATGACGGGAACCTGGACGAACGGATGGCTTATTTCGACACCGAGGAGCTCTGGTTCCCGGAATGGGATCACATGGGAACGCCCTGGACGAATCCGGAGGGTTACGAGGAGCATAATCCCGTGAATCTCGTGAAAAACTGGAAGACGCCGATGCTGGTCGTGCACGGGGGACAGGATTTCCGCGTCGTGGAGACGCAGGGGCTCTCGACCTTCAACGCGCTCCAGCGGCTCGGCATACCAAGCCGGCTGCTGTACTTTCCGGACGAGAACCACTGGGTGCTGAAGCCGGCCAATTCGATTCTGTGGCACGACACGGTGCTGGGCTGGCTGGACCAATGGCTGAAGGGGTAATGGATTAAAATGGGGTTGGGTGTCATCCCCGAATTCTTCTGTCGGGGATCTGCATGGAAAAACCTCCCGCGGGTTTGTAAAAACCCGCGGGAGGTTCCGTTATATCTGCGACGTTCATTGCCTCAAATCCTCCCGGAGGTATTTTTTGTCGTCCTGAGATCCGCCTCTCGGAGGATTTTTTCGCCCTGTCGTCCTGAGTTCCGCCTCCCTGCTTCACCCACGAAGGACCTTGTTACGGGTTAGACCCTCCCTCAAACCATTAAAACTGAAAATTCCCCTTGCTTTTATAAATTCTGATATGTATAATATTCGAACTTCAATAAAGTCCTTCTGTTACCCATCACGCACTTCAACGGAAGGGGGAAGTCCATGTCCAGCGGAATGAATCCCGTTCGGACGTTCTTTTGTGTAGAAACCGCGGAACGCGGACTGCCACTCCTTCGAACTTCGTCCGTTTATATCAAATCTCTACCCTCGCCCATTCGTCTTTTCAATTTCACTTTTTCTGAAAAGTGCGCATTGAAAAGGAAACCGGGATTCCAACGCCGAATCCTGAGCTGATCCGGTTTTCTCTCGAATAGGGTGATTTTATTGCCGGGTATTTCGAGATGTTGTCCTGATTGGATCTCGTGAAAGAGTTTGGGATGAAGACAATACAACGGCTTCATTTGATCGCGCCAGGTTACAACTCTGCGAGGGATTTCAATCGAAGAATCATTGGAATAAATTCCTATTAATAGCCATAATAAAAAATTGAAATAGATCCATTAGTGGAACTTTTTCTTCCTATTCGTAGAAATGTTTCCTATTGATAGACACTTGATTCCTGTTAGTGGAAATTTAGTAGGGTTGCGCAGGGCATACTAATAATAAGGTTGGGCGTAAAGAGGCTTGCAATTTCAATTAATAGTTATTAATTTATTAGACGGATAAATGGGTTTAAATGATATGATTAATGAGATTAGGCATAAGGTTCAAAACGAAGAATATGAATTTTCAAAGCATGCAACAGATCAATCCATCATTAGAAACATATTTGTAAGTGAAATAAAACATGCAATTCTACGAGGTGAAATAATTGAAGATTATCCTAATGATAAGTATGGTCCTAGCTGTCTAATTTTCGGGTTCACGGATCAGAATCGTCCTATTCACGTCCAATGCAGCTATCCATCTAGAGATTGGATAAAAATTATAACCGTTTATGAACCCAATATAAATGACTGGATTGAATACAGAATCCGGAGGAGTTGATAAAATGGTTCGTCAAGAAAAATTAGTTGAAGAATTGGTAACCTATTCGATCTACAAGAACGATAAATTTTATATCATTGAAAATGTACCGGCACGCGTGAATCCTGAAACCGGCGAACAATATTTTTCACCAAATACTGTCGAAAAGATTCAACAGATCATTTTAGGTAATCCGAAGCCATTAAAAGTTATTAGCACACCAGTATTCAAGTTTTCTTGAATGATTCATCGCCCAACACGGTCATTCACGGGACGGTGCCCGAGTATGTAGTTGCTTTGTCAGTAATCTGCAATCCGCAAGCTTATTTCGCCCGCCCGTGATGACCCATCGTTATGTAATGAACGTCATGATACAATATGTCAATAATCATATTAATACATGGAGCTAATAATGAAAGCCGTACACCTTATTCTATTAATCTTTTTAATACTAAATTGTACTTCAAATGAATCAGAAATTGAGCTATTACAAGCTGTAAAAAATAATGACTTAAAGGAGGTGACTAAATTGTTGTCTGATGATCTAAATATTGATTATAAAGATAATAATGGCAATACAGCCTTAATATATGCAATCAAATCTAAGCACTCAGAAGTAGTAAAATTATTAATAGACTCAGGTGCAAATGTCAATACAAAGAATAAGCAAAATGAAACTCCTTTATCCATTGCTTCAAAGATTGACACAAATTTGATGATACTATTAAATAATCATATTCATAAAAAAGATTTCAATCAGGCTGTAAAGTTAAAAGATTATGCTTTGTTTATTTCAGAATATCCTAATAGTATGCTAGTAGATAGTGCTATAGATTCAATAAAATATTTATTATTGAAAGAATATCCGCTCGAAAAATACAATAACAGTATTCCTAAAACGGAGTTTAAATTAAAATACTTAGAAGCATTAAAAACTAATACACCATATTTAGTAGCTTTTGCCCCAAAGGAAATTAAAGGTAGTGGATATTGGTCATGGACTACATATTTTAAAGAAATTGCTGGCGCTGGTGTGGAATTACATGGAATGCAACCAAGTATATTTGTTCAAGGCAAGGGATCCTGGTCATTTAGAGATACAAATGGATTAAGAAAAAGTATTAAGATTAGGAAATTTGGATCAGGATCTCATAATTGGTGGTGTCAAAGTAGCGACTTCAAAGGTGGTAGTGCTAATTTAAGATATTCCGGTACATCATTTAATAATGCCAAAAGTGTATCCGTTTCATCATTTACGAGATTTCAAAAGTAATATAATTAGACCAAAACTGGCAAAAAACAATAACTTAATTTAGCAGTGTATTACATAACAAATTTTTACACGCGGATCGAACCACGTTTTATTTTATCTAATTTTGAAGGTTTGGTGGAAACACAGTTATTTTGAATGTTACTTTTAGTGGTTCGACCGGCGAAAATCACGTTATGCGTAATAAATATATTATGAAAACATATGATGAATTAAAAACCTATTGTATAAAGGGATTATCAGATGATATTAATTATCACCTGAATAAAAATTATCGGGAAATAGGAAAAGATTTTGAACAATTTGATTTTGATCTTCCAAGAAATGGTAATAATGAATATTTAAAATTACACATTGTATTGAAATTTTGGGATTGTTGGATAGATGCTAGAAATCATAATTGGCATCACTATGAAGGAATAAGTGAGAATGATTGGCCAAAATTAGCAGAAAAACTAATAAAAGATATTAAGAATAATCGTGATATTTCAAATGAATTGATTTTAGAACATTTTGGCATGAAGTCGTGATTTTCATAAAAGATATTACTTAATTCAACCCCGTAGCTTGATTCTTAATCAACATTCAACCGGAGAGAATGACATGGGAAAAATCTCGAATCTTTGGACAATGCGAGCGTTCGCGGGGTCAACCCAATCTCGCTCGGCAGTCGCTGTTATTGTGTTGGTCGCTGCGCTTGCATCTCAGTCCCATGCGCAGAACGACCGGATGACACCCATCGACACGCCTTCGCAGCCCGATGCGATCGAAATCGGGACCGGTCCGCTGCCTGGCGCAACGAACCCGGAGACCTGGCACAAGCAGTACGGCAGTCAGTTCGCGCGAAACGTTACGGTTGCGACGCTGACACCATTTCTTCCGGTTCCCGGCAAAGCAAGCGGCGCCGCCGTTGTCGTCGCTCCCGGCGGCGGTTTCCTCACCTTATCAATGGAAAATGAAGGCTGGAACGTTGCCCGTGCGTTGGCGGAAAAGGGCGTCGCCGCGTTTGTCCTCAAATATCGCCTGAACCAGACACCGGCTGAAATGACGGCGTTCGAAAAATCCATGCGCGATATGTTTTCTTCCGCAGCGCGGCCGACGCGTCCAGACCCGGAAAAGGCGATGGCTGGTCTTGCACCGCAGATAGCCGACGCCCGCGCGGCCTTCACACTTATCCGGAAACGTTCCGCCGAGTGGCATGTGGACCCCGACCGGATCGGCATGGTCGGCTTTTCCGCCGGCGCGATGCTGACCATGTCGACTGCACTTGCCGGCGAGGATGCGAAGCCCGCCTTCATCGGCAACATCTACGGTCCTCTCGCGACGGTCACGGTGCCGGCCGATGCCCCGCCGCTGTTTATCGCCTTGGCTGCCGACGATCCTTTCTTCGCGAACGGCGGCTATGGGCTCATCGACAGCTGGAAGGCCGCGAAGCGTCCGGTTGAATTCCATCTTTATGAACAGGGTGGCCACGGCTTCGGGATGTACCAGAAGGAAACGACGAGCACCGGTTGGTTCGATGCCTTTGTGAGCTGGCTCGGAATGCACGGCATGCTGAAGCCGAAAGGATAATGAAGCAACGGAACCGCGACCGCCGGCGGGTATTCAGACGCGGGCAATCAGGCCAATTCGGTCGCTCCTAACGGACAATATCCATGAGTTTTCCAAGATGAACATGATCACACCAGTGTTGTACCTTAGCGGACGGGTGGGTTGTTAAAAAATGAAAAACTAAAAACATGTGTGCCACGGTCCTTCGAACCGTACAATTTATCAATTATATTATAACTGGCACTGCCTAAAGGCAGTGCCACACGGTACAAATAATGGGTGAAGCCACCCGTCCGGTGGTTTCAACACGGAGGGCTCTGCCCTCAGATCGGGGAACCGCAGGGGCTCCCGCCCCTTCGGGGAGTAAAGAGAACCTCCCGCGGGTTTTTACAAACCCGCGGGAGGTTCCGTCCATCGGCAATGTGCGACGCACATGCTATGATGCTCCTGAAGCCTTGCGCAGCACCTCCGCCGACGCCTCCAGCGAAGCCTGCTCCTCCGGCGCCAGGCGGCCCTCCACCACCCGGATCACGCCCTCCCGGCTGACCATGGCCGGCACGCTGAGGGACACGCCGCTGATTCCGTATTCCCCCTCCAGTTCCGTGGACACGGTCAGCACGCTGTTCTGGCCGCGCAGGACCGCGGCCGAGATGCGGGTCAGCGCCAGGCCGACCGCAAAATACGTGGCCCCCTTGTACCCGATGACGTGATAGGCCGAATCGCGCACCGCCTGCTCGATCTTGCACCGCTCGGCCTTCCAGTCCCTGCACCGGCCGCAGGCGGGGCAGTACTCGTCCATGGACATGCCCGCGATGTGGGTCATGGACCAGGCCGCGAACTCGCTGTCCCCGTGCTCGCCGAGCACATAGGCGTGCACATTGTGGATGTCCACTTTGCAGTGCCGGCTCAACAGGTGCCGCAGCCGGGCGCTGTCGAGCACGGTCCCGGATCCGATGATGCGGCCCCTCGGCAGTCCGGCGCGCTGCACGGCCGCGTGCGTCAGGCCGTCCACCGGATTCGTCACCACGAGTATCACGCCGCCGGTTCTCCGGGCGACCACCTCATCGACAATGCCGCCGACTATTTCCGAGTTCCTGTTCAGGAGTTCCAGCCGCTTTTCTCCGGGCTTCTGCGGCGCGCCCGCGGTGATGACGACAAGCCCCGCGTCCGTGAAATCCTCGGATCCGCCGAAACGGATGGCCGCGGTCGGGAAGAAGGCCTGTCCGTGCGCCAGATCCATGACCTGGCCCCTCGCGAGATCCTCGTTTTTATCCATGAGGACGATTTCGTCGGCCAGGCCGCTCTGGGCCAGCGCGTAGGCGTACACGGATCCCACTAAACCCGCGCCGACAATCACCACTTTGCGATGTGCCCCTGGTTTCGGATCGTTCCCGTTCATTTCATTCTCCCGGACGGTTTCCCGTCTTTTTACCTGTTTGTCAACCGGCGTCTTTGCTCTAGCCCGGATACAGTTATATTCCGGCAGAGGCTGCCGGGTTCCCGGATGACGTGGATTCTGCGACACATCTTCAAAAGCGCTATTGGGAATTTCCCCTTTCGGGTTTCATCCTTGACAGTTCCTGATAAACATCCCGCAGGTTTTTACGAACCTGCGGGAGGTTCTCTTGATCAGCAATATGGGACGCACCGGCGGGTAACGTCGCAGATACAAAGAAAAACCTGCCGGGTCGGAAAACCCGGCAGGTTCCATTTCATTTATGAAACCAACAGAATGCGGATCAGACTTTCGGAATGCGGAGCTGCTGCCCGGGATAAATGAGATCCGGGTTCTTGATGACTTCCTTGTTGGCCTCGAAGATCTTCGGCCACTTGTTGCCGTCGCCCATCAGTTTCTTGGCGATCTTGGACAGGGAGTCGCCGCTCTCCACTGTGTAAAACTGCGTCTGCTCCTCCTTCGGCGGGGAGGTCAGCTTGTCGTCGTCCACCTTGGTGACGCCCGTCACGTTGCCGGCCAGCAGAACGGCCTTTTCTCGCGTGGCATAGGTGTCGCAGACACCGGACAGAGTCACCGTACCGTCATTGAACTCCGCCTTGAGGTTCTGGATCTTGCCCGGCAGGTCCTTGTTGATCAGATCCTCGATCGCTTCGGCCTCTTTCTTGCCCTTGCCGAAAATCTTGGCGCCGACGGTTCCCAAAAAATCGAATACTCCCATAACAGCCTCCTTGAATGAATGAAACAGAAATGGTTCCCCGATGCGGAATAAACCGGCCTGATGCGGCCGGCCGAAACCGAGTCTTTATTGATGCTCGGCCGCCACCGCTTCCAACCGGGTCTTGTGAACGGTACCCTCCGGATGGTTCGGGGGGGAATAAATCGTGTACAGTTTCAGGGGCTCGTCCGCCGAAGCGTTGATGACGTTGTGATGGGTGCCTGCGGCCACCACCACGGCTTCACTTTCACGGACGAGACGCTCCTCCTTCTCGTTGAAAACGAACCGGGCCATACCCTTTTCAATGCGGAAAAACTGGTCGACATTCGAATGTACTTCGTTGCCGATATCCTCCCCCGGCTGCAGGCACATCACCACGAGCTGGCAGTGCTTTCCGGTGAACAGCACTTTCCTGAAAAATCCATTGTCCAAGGTTTCCTTTTCGATCGGTCCGACATATCCGGTCATAGCAGGTTCCTCCTTATAAGGACGGTCATTCGGCGCCGGAGTTTCCGCTTCCGGCCGCCTGCGGGCGGGAATCCGTTCGAAAATGGAGACAGCGGGCTTCTTCAATCCATCTGCTCCACCAGGTAATTCTGTATCCCCATCTGCTTGATCTGGTCGAGCTGGGCTTCGAGCCAGTCGATGTGCGTCTCCTCATCCTTCAGGATGGACTCGAACAGTTCGCGCGTTCCGTTGTCCCCGGTCTCAACGGCCAGGCGTATGTCCGCGTTGTATGCCTTAACGGCCCCTTCTTCAGCGGTCCAGTCCTTTTGATGCTGGGCCTCGACGTCCGCGCCGATATCGATTTTCGCGAGAGCGCTGACGACCGGTTTCCCTTCGAGGAAAAGGATGCGCGCGATGAGCGACTCGGCGTGCTTCATCTCCTCGATGGCGCGTTTCTCGATGGCCTTGTGCAGTTTTTCATATCCCCAGTTGGCACACATTTCAGAATGGACGATGTACTGGTTGACGGCCGCGAGTTCGTCGGACAGCCTGGCGTTTAGGCATTCAATAACCTTGACATTCCCCTTCATGGATTCCTCCGTAGAATTAAACAAGCAGGATTGAATGGCGACGCAGGAGAGGACAAGTCCGGTAATGCCGGACCCGTCTAAAAAAAATTGAATGAGGATCTGGAAGCCGGAGCCGGCTCGTTCGGTGAGGGAAATCCTCCCATCTATGTACAATTTAACAAGTTCAGGCAGAAATGCAACAACTTAATAGCAAGCCTCCTGACGGGGTCCCGGTCTGGGGAAAAACAGTTTGCATATCGGGCATAAATTCGATAAATTTCGGATCAAACCAAACAGGCAATAAGTCCATGAAAATGACTAAATTGGACATGCTCAGGACGCGCCTTCTGGAATTGGACCGCATCGTGGTCGCCTATTCCGGCGGCGTGGATTCGACCTTTCTCCTGTCCATCGCTAAGGAAGTTCTGGGAAGGGACCGCATCCTGGCCGTGACCGCAGTATCGGAAATCCACCCGAAAGGCGAGATCGGGGACGCCAAAAGACTCGCCCGCGGAATCGGAGTACGCCATATTCTGATCGATCCCGGCGACATGGCCGATCGGGCATTTCTGACCAATCCGCCTGACCGGTGTTACATCTGTAAGAGACGCGTCTTCTCCAGCCTCAAGGCGCTGGCCGCGAAACACGGGATGAAAGCGGTGGCGGACGGAACCAATGCCGACGACTCGGCAGATTACAGACCCGGCCGCAGGGCGCTGAAGGAACTGGGGATTATCAGCCCCCTGGCGGAAGCGGGGCTGACCAAGCGGGAAATCCGGTCCCTGTCCAGAAAGAGGGGGCTGCCCACCTGGAACCGGCCAGCGCTCGCCTGCCTGGCGACGCGCATCCCCTACGGTGACCCGATCACGGCCGCGACACTGAAACGCATCGATGCTGCTGAAACCGCGCTCCGGGCCATGGGATTCATCCAGGTGCGGGTGCGCGACCACGGCGATCTGGCCCGTATCGAAATCGCGCCCGCTGAAATGAACCGGGTCCTGAAACCCGGTCTGTTCCCGAAAATCGTGAAACAGTTCAAGGCCGCCGGGTACCGGACTGTCGCGCTCGATCTCGAGGGCTACCGGACGGGCAGTCTGAACGAAGCATTGAGGAATCGGCCATGAACAAGGAACCCATCCGCAATCTGCTGGAAGACGTCCGTAACGGACGCGTTCCGGTGGAAGACGCCATGAACCGTCTCCGGTCCTTCCCGTACGACGACATCGGATACGCCAAAATCGACACGCACCGGGCGCTGCGCAAGGGATTCCCGGAGGTGATTTTCTGCCAGGGCAAGACCGTGGAGCAGATCGCCGGAATCGTCATGAAGATGACGGAACACGGCGGTTCGATTCTCGGGATGCGGGCCTGGCCCGAGGCCTTTGATGCCGTGCGGGCCGTGACGGACCACGCGCAGTATTTCCCGGAGGCCCGCGCCATTCTGGTAGGCGGCAAGCCCCCGGTGACGAGCCGGGGCACGATCGTCGTCGTATCCGCGGGCACGGCCGACATCCCGGTCGCGGAAGAGGCCGCGCTGACGGCCGAGGTCCTGGGAAGCCGGGTGGAGAAGCTCTTCGATGTGGGCGTCGCGGGCCTGCACCGCCTGCTGGACCGCAGGGAAGTCTTGTTCAAGGCGAACGTGCTGATCGTGGTCGCGGGCATGGAAGGCGCCCTGCCCAGCGTCGTCGGCGGCCTGGTGGACAAGCCGCTGATCGCCGTGCCCACCAGTGTCGGGTACGGCGCCAGCCTCGGCGGGTTGTCCGCCCTCATGACCATGCTGACCAGCTGCGTTCCGGGCATCGGCGTGGTGAACATCGACAACGGATTCGGCGCGGGATATCTGGCGGCGTTGATCAACAGGCTGGGGGATGAAGAAGTTCATGGTTCATAGTTCATAGTTGAAAAAGATGACGTGAAAATGATCCAGTTGCTTCTTGGACTATGAACTATGAACCTATGAACCGCCCTTTGAAACAAACACAATCGGGAAACGGCAATGAAGATAGCTTACTTTGATTGTTTTTCAGGCGCCAGCGGCGACATGATTCTCGGCGCCCTTCTGGACGCGGGCCTGAAACCCGATCGGCTCCGCAGGGAACTGGACAAGCTCCATCTGCATGAATTCGGAATCCGTATTTCCAGAACCGTCAAGTCCGGCATTTCCGCTACTAAATTCGACGTCACGCTCCTGGACGGGGGCATACCGGAATGCGCCTCGCACAGCTCAGTCCCGCCGGATCATCACGATGATCATTCCCATCACAATCATGAACACGATCACAGCCACGGCCACGGAGATCATGGTCACGACCACGGACACCCTGATCCCGACCCGCATCATACGCATGAATCCGGGACGCACGGGCACGGCCATGCGCACACCGAAGGCCGCCGCGGGCTATCGGACGTCACGGCTATCATCGACGCAAGCGACCTGTCCACAACAGTGAAGGAGAAGAGCAAAACCGTTTTCCGCCGCCTGGCCGAGGCAGAGGCCAGAGTGCACGCATGCGGGGTGGACGAAATCCACTTCCACGAGGTGGGCGCTGTCGACGCGATCGTGGACATTGTCGGCGCCGTGATCGGGCTGGAAGCCCTCGGCATCGAGGAGATACGCGCCTCGAGCCTGCATCTCGGCTCCGGCTTCGTCGATTGCGCGCACGGCCGCCTGCCCGTCCCGCCGCCCGCTGTCACGGAACTGCTCCGGGGAGTGCCGTGTTATTCGACGGACGTGGAAGGCGAGCTGGTCACGCCCACGGGCGCGGCCATACTCTCCACTTTGGCTTCCTCCTTCGGCCCGTTCCCGGCCATGACCGTGGAGCGCACCGGGTACGGCGCGGGTTTCCGCGACCTGGCCATCCCCAACCTGCTCCGGGTGGTGATCGGCGATACAGCCGCGAAGAAGACGGAGGACCGGATACGGCTCATCGAGACCAACATCGACGACATGAACCCCCAGTTCTACGACCACATCATGGACCGCCTTTTCGCCGCGGGCGCGAAGGACGTCTTTCTCACACCCATTATCATGAAAAAAAGCAGGCCCGGGCTCATTCTCAGCGTGATCGCGGCAGAGGAGCGGACGGAACCGCTCGTGTCCATTCTGCTGCGCGAGACCACGACGCTCGGCGTCCGCATTTCGGATCTCAAGAAACGGATGGTCGCGCGCCGCGACATCGCCTCCGTGTCCACTCCATGGGGCGACATGAAAGTGAAGATACGCGGCCTGTCGGAGAAGGAGGAGACAGCGGCACCCGAATACGACGACTGCAGGCGCGTGGCGAGGGAGACCGGGCTGCCGATCCGGGCCGTATATGACGAGGTGAAACGGGTGGCGGAAAAGGAGCTGATCCGCTCCGGGCCGCGGCGTAAACCGGCGTCCTCCGGGGCTCAAAACCAAAAAGGTAAAACCCGGAAATCCGCGGCAGGCCGCAATCGTCGCTGAGAATAGAAATACCCCGAAGTCTTTCAAATACCGCTTTACTTTAAACGACAGTCCCTGTATATTGTTATATTCCTTCTGCAGGGATTCGTCCCGAATTCCGCCTTCTGAACCGTTCCTTCCCCAACGATGCCTTCTCCACTCCGGACGAATCCTTCGGATTTATAGTTATCCGCCATTCGAAGCCGCGATCCATGGAGGCCCCCATGCAACCAAGATTAAGGATTCGGTCCGCCGCGGCGGCTCTGTTTTTAGCCGCTTCGGTCTCCGGACAGAACCCGCTCTCAAAGCCCGACGAACCCGTCGGCGCCATCCAGGTGACGGTGAACAGCCTGAAAATGGCCTACCACGCCATGATCCATCCCAATGTGGTCCTGTTCGACCGGTCCGGCAACCACGTTTTCCAGGCCATGTGGGAAATCAGTCTGGGCGTCCCCTTCGTCATCCCCAACCTGCCAACGGGCGATTACAAGCTCGCCGCGAGCGTCTGGTTCGAGGACTGCCTTTGCAGCGCCGCCTCGTCTGTCCAGCCCTGCCACGATCCATACATCGCCGAGTGCTATAACAATGCGCCGGACACGACCCACGCGGACTGGATCCACGTCAATGCGCCGGAAACCGTCACGGGCATCGTGGTGGATATAGAATCCGCGTATTACCGCCTGGTCCAGACTTCGCCCGCGCCGTTCAGGCTGTATATGGACCTCTGCCACAGGCTCTCTCCCCAGTATTATGCATGGGCCGAAGGGGAAACCCATCCCATGTCGGTCCAGGCGGAAGAGCCGGGCCCGCTCGGAGGCACGTATTTCTTCGACCACTGGAGTCAGGGCGGCAGCCGGGAACAGAACTATACAGTGCCGTATGGCGTGCCGAAGGAGACGCTCACGGCCTTTTACGTCCTGAAATACCGTTTCGACCCGCTCTCTGACCACGGCCGGCCCTGGGGAGCGGGCTGGTATGAAATCGGGAGCGCCGTGCCGTTCGGCGTGGAAAGCCCGGTCATCGAGTACACGACACTCATTGACACGACCGGATTGGTTCCGGATACGGTCCTGGCGGACAGCGTCCTGTTCCGCTTCCGCTGGTGGCAGGGCACCGGCCTCGGACATTACACGGGCGGGCTCAATCCCGCGACGGTCACACTGCAAGGCGGCATCTCCGAAACGGCCCTGTGGGACAGGATGGTTCCCCTGACCGTGCAGGTCGCGGACACCGCCATGGGCGCCGTAATCATCGATCCGCCCGGGAACTGGCAACCCGAGGACTCCACGGTCTTCCTGCGGGCAATTCCGAAACAGGGATTCCGGTTCACGGAATGGAACGGAGCCCATTTCGGAACATCCGATACCGTATCCCTTGTCATGGACACATCCAAAAGCCTCATTGCCCATTTCCAACCGGACTTGCATCCGCCTATTCTCGCCGTTCCGGACACGTCCTTCGCCGAGGACGACACGCTCTTTCTCTTCGCATCCCTGATCGAAGGATGGATCTCGGACCCCGTGGATCCGGCACTGTCTCTGACAGTGGGCATCGGCGAATGGTCCCCGCATCTGTATGCGGACATGACGTCCTGGGGCCTGGGTGTTTGGGCCGATCCGGACTGGAACGGGGAGGCCTGGATCGTGCTTACCGTCACCGACCCGCTCGGCTCCTCCGATTCGGACACGGTCCGCGTCACCGTCTTGCCCGTCAACGATCCGCCCGGCCCCTTCTCCCTTCTGGAGCCCGGGGACGGAACCGTCGTTCCGGATATGATGATCCCCGTTTTCCGCTGGTCATCCTCCGCGAATGCGGACGCGATTAATTCCGACAGCATACGATACGTCCTGGTCATGGGCCCGGAAACCGGAGATCCGGATTCCGTCGGAACGACGCCGGACACGACCTGGTCCGGGACTTTCCTCGAAACCGGCTCCTACAGATGGACGGCGAAGGCCGTGGATCTGGCGGGGAATGTCCGCTGGGCGACACCGGAAGGCGGATTCCGGGTGGGTTCGCTGCAGGACGTGCCGGATCATCCGGCCGTTCCCATGAGGTTCGACCTGTCGCGGAATTTTCCCAATCCGTTCAATCCGGGTACGACCGTTGTCTACTCGGTTCCAAAACCCGAACGCGTGACGATCGAGATCGTGGCGATGTCGGGCAGCCGGGTGCGGACTCTGGTCGATCGTACGGTTCAACCGGGCGAGTACACGATCGTGTGGGACGGGAAGGATGATGAAGGGAGAAAAGCGGGTTCCGGCGTGTTCCTCTGCCGCATGAAGGCAGGGCATTTCGTAAAAACCGTGAAGATGACGATATTGCGCTGAACGCCCGGGCCGGGGATCGCCGGCACACATAAAAGAAGACCCCGTGGTTCGCCGAACTCCGGGGTCTTTCCGTTTTCAGGATGCGATGCGCGACGTTTCTTCAACGCGCGCTGGAGATCATTTTTGACGGACGGACATCAGAGCGCCCCGACCGCCTCAGCGAAACCGGCGCCCGACAACGGATCGGAAG
The DNA here is from genome assembly GCA_963736115.1 of uncultured bacterium. Lineage (GTDB taxonomy): Bacteria > Zhuqueibacterota > QNDG01 > QNDG01 > DTFT01 > JAFGAX01. The sequence continues at coordinate 106,868 of CAVTNR010000022.1, read as the reverse complement.
CCGCGTCCGCCGGGGTCATCACTTGCCATGCGGCAACGCGCGGGACGGCCGCGCCGGCATCCGTCGGACTGCGGCGGAACGCGATGCCGTCGTCCGCCGCGAGCCAGTCGAGGCCAATGCGCGATCCCGAGGGATTCTCGAACGTCAGCGTCGTTTGAAAAGCGGTCAGGCCGAAGGCCCCGCCCGCGGCAAGGACGATTGTGGTGTCGATTTCCCGCACAGGAGTCTGCGATATGAATTCAAGGGAATCACCGAATTCCGCTGGGATCCTGAGGCCGGAACGACGGACAATTTCCGCTCCGTCCCGGCTCTCAATGATCCGGAACGACAGGGCCCGCGAATCCGCGGACTGCTCAACGAAAACCGTGAGCCGACCGGCCGGGGACTGCAGGGGCCAGACCTGAAGCGGTTCGCGGCCGCATCCCGCCGAAACGGCGAGAAACACGGCAACGGCGCAGAGCAAGTGACGTAGATGCAAGAGGGGGGCTCTCCCGATTGAAGGAACGCGGCCCGAACGCCGCGGATCAGGCGCCCAGTTGCGCGATGAGCAGGTTGCGGATGGACTCGGGATCCATGGTGAAATCAACGTCGCCGGTGGCCGCGGCGTCCTCCGCCATCCCGGTAATGGTTGTGGCGCCTTTCTTCAGGGCCACGGTCACTCCGCCGATCCGCTTGACGTGCCGGATGCCCTCGATGCCGTCGTCGCCCACGCCCGAAAGCAGAATGCCCAGCGGGTACACCGGAGGCGTTTCGGTCAGGGATTTCATCGCCACGTCGATCGACGGGCAGACATAATTGACCTTCGCTCCGCCCGTGAGGCGGATGCGCTCGTTCTTGGAAAAAGACAGGTGCAGTTCGCTCGGCGCCAGGTAGAGGAATCCCGGCAGCAGGGGATCGTCGGGGTCGGCGATCTTGACGGTCATTTCCGTGCGGCCCGCCAGGTTGTCCCGGACGGACTTGTTGATATAGGCCGGCATATGCTGAACAAGCACCACGGGCCCCTTCAGCCGGGGCATGCCGTGAAATATCGAAGTGATGATGGGAAGGCCAGCGCCCGATGAGCCGATCACGGCCAGGTTGCGCTTCTCCATGAAATCTCCCGATTCCGACTCGATTTATAAAAATGAAAGGTACGCCTTCACGGTCCGGACGAATTTCTCCTGGTCAAAAGGCTTGCGGATGTAGTCCAGTATGAATTCCTTGAGCATCTTCATCCGGTCGTCCGGCTGTTCCTTTCCGGTCAGCATGCAGATGATATTGCCTTTCACCAGCCCCTTGTCCACCAGCGACTGAATTGTGTCCCACCCGTCCATGCCCGGCATCATGATGTCCATGAGAATCAGCCCCTCGAAACCCTCCTCCACCATACGGACGCAATCCGCTCCGTTGACAGCGGAGGTGACCTTGAGGCCTGCTCCCTCCAGAACGCGCCGGACCGTCATCTGAACGAGAGGATCATCGTCCACAACCATGACCATGTCTTTCATGAACTCCTCCTGATAGCCGTAATCATCGTAAACGCCTTCATCTGATAGTGTTTACGAGACATGATGATGGATTATCCAGCCGTACCCTCCCATCGTATCCGGCTCCGGATACATCCTTCATGTTTACTGCATAAATCACGCCACTTTAGGATACCATTCCGGCATCTCAAGACCGGCTTAAGTAATATATTTATTTTAACTTAATACCATTAAAATCGAGCCTAAATTAACACAAAGGACATCCGGGCAAGACTGCATTTTGCATGTTTATTTTGAATGATAAACCCGCTTTACCGGCTGATTTTCAGCCGCATGAAAAAGGCGAGTCCCGACCCAATAGGCCTGGATTCGCCTTTTCCATTTCCCTCCCAGGCTCGACTGCGCTCTCTTCCCTTATTTCTTATATATAGCCGCACCCGGCCGGACCGCTGAAACAGAAACCGCTGTCAGCCGATTTTCACTTTCACCTTTCGGCCGTCGTACTTCACGATACGGTCCGGTTTGGATTCGAATTCCAGCGGCCTTGGCCTGTCCTTCGATATGCGCACAATCTCGAACGTGCGCTCCCGGAGCATGCCGGGAAAGGATCCTTGTCTGGAGCCGATGGTCAATTCCTTTGATCCTGCCCTGTAGGACAGTTCGATGGTCGCGCATTCGCCGCGCTCGTACCCGTTGTTCGATCCGGCGTCCTCGTACAGGGTGAACCGGCCGTCCTTTCCGTCATACACATGCAGGCGCACCGGATCGGCCGGCTTCTCATCCGTATACTGCAGGGCCGGTCCCGTGGGTATGATCGCGCCTTCGCGAACGAAAACGGGAATCCGCTCATAGGGCGCGTCCGCCTCCACGGTCCTTCCGCCCCTGTGCCACATGCCGGTCGCCATGTCGATCCATCCGCATCCGGCCGGCAGAATCACGCTGCGCTTGTTCGCTCCGCGCTCGGTCACGGGATTCACCAGCAGGCTCGGGCCGAACATGAACTGGTCGCCGACATTCAGCACGGCCGGATCGTTCCCGAAATCCATGACCAGGGCCCGCATGAGGGTGCCGTCCTCGAAATGCGCGCCTGCGTTCAGGGAATAAATGTAAGGCATGAGCCTGTACCGCAGTTCATCATAGGCCAGCATGGAGCGGAAGGCCGGATGATCCGGCGGCGCGACGTGGAACATCTCGCGGTACGGGTACTGGCCGTGCACGCGGAACAGCGGGCAGAAGGCCCCGAACTGGAACCAGCGCGTCGTCAGCTCGCGGAATTCCTCGAGATCCTCGCCCTTCGCCCGCTCGAAGCGCGGCTCCACGGCGAATCCGCCGATGTCCGTGGTCCAGAACGGAATGCCGGACAGGCAGAGATTCAAGCCCGCCGGGATCTGGTTTTTCAAGTCGGTCCAGCGGGCCGCCACGTCTCCGCTCCACAGGGATGCGGCGTACCGCTGCTGTCCCGCGAAAGCGGAACGTGTGAGGATAAACACGCGCTTGTCCGGGTCTGACCTGCGCTGGCCCTCGTACACGGCCCGTGTCTCCTGCAGGGAGAACGTGTTCTCGAAGCGCGCCGCGGACCCGAAAGCCGTGGGGTGCATGCGCAGCAGACGCTCCTTCGGCGACAGGTTCGAATTGACGTCCGGTTCGGTCGCGTCGAGCCACCAGGCGTCGAATCCCTTGCGGAACAGGTGTTCGTCGATCTGCTTCCAATAGAGGTCGCGGGCGCCCTTGGAATAGGGATCGAAGAAGGTAGAGACATAGCCGGGTCCGACCCAGTCCTTCTGACCCAGTTCCGCGTTCCTCCGGTACAGCCAGCCGTTCTCCTCGAACTCCCGGTAATGCTCCGTGGATGTGTAGAACTTCGGCCACACGGAAATCATGACATGCGCCTTGAGCTCGTCGTGCAGTCTGCGGACCATGGCCTCCGGGTCCGGAAAACGCGAGGCATCGAATTCGTGGCTGCCCCAGTCGTCCTCCCGCCAGTAGAACCAGTCCTGGACGATGGCGTCGAGCGGGATGCGGCGATCGCGGAACTCCTTCACCGTGCCCGTCAGCTCGTCCGCGGAACGGTAGCGCTCGCGGCACTGCCAGAGGCCCATGGCCCAACGCGGCATCATCGGCGCCTTTCCCGTCAGGGCCCGGTATCCCTTCACGGCTTCGTCCGGATTTCCGTAGATGAAATAATAATCCGTCTGGTCCCCGGCGTCGGACTGCAGGGAGACCGCGTTCTTCAGGTCAGCCGGTTCCGGGCCCAGCACTTCCAGACCCGCGAATCCGCCGTCGGGCACCCATTCGAGCTTGACCGCGTAGCGCCGGCCGGCTTCCATATTCAAAGTCGCGAAACGGGTCCAGGGCAGCCAGTTCTGGCGCCACCCGTCCGCGATGAGTTCCCCGTCCAGCCACAGCTTGAAATAGGTCGAGGCGTACAGCCGGAACTTGTGGCCGCCCGTGACGCCGGATTCCACGAATCCGCTCCACCGGATGCTGCCGCGCCCGGGCGTCACGCCTTCCGGCCAGTCTCCGTACGCGTCCAGGTATTTGTGGTCGATAACGGATTCGCTCCGGTTGAGAACGGGCGATGTGAAATCCGGGTTCGAGAAATACTCGGCCGTCAGGCCGCCGCGGCTTCCGTCCTTTCCGTGCAGGACGAGGGACGAGAGCGGGCCGTATTCGCGCGGGTCCCCGAATTTCGTACGCGAATTGTTGTCCCAGAGCAGGCCGTACAACCGGTTCGAGACAAGAAACGGGACGGCCGCGACGATGTTGTACTGCCAGAGGTCCGCGTCCCGGTTCTTCCAGTTCATGATTCCGTTCTGATGCTGGCCCAGCCCGTACAGCGCTTCGTTCGCAGGCGAATCGAAGATCTGGCGGATTTTCCACACCGGTTCGCCCAGGGCCTCAACCTGCGTAAACGACCTGCCCCCGGACCGCTCGGCGAGCACCGGACGGCCGGACTTGTCGAAAAAGGAAACCGACGCGGAGGCCGGATCGACGCGCACCTTGAGGGACGCTGTCGATAGCGTGACGATTTTTCCTTCCTCCTTCACGGACCAGAAAGCGGACCGGACGCGGGGGTTTTGCACCATGAGGCTCGACCGGACGGAGAAAAACCGGTCCGGAGTGGCCGTCACGCGGATGATGGAGTCCGAACAGACCGTCACGCGGAGAAGGCGCGTGCCTCCGTCCGCGGCGCCGTCGAAACGGAACAGAATGCCGTCATCCGTTTTTTCGAACGCACTCGCTCCGGTTGCGATAAAACCGGAGAGGACAGCCAACAGCAGAATTCCGGATTGAATACGGGTCATCGGTTCATTCCTCCGTGGAACGTTGAGACAGGATGGTGACATGCCGGACCGGTTCATAGGCAGAAAAGCGTTGACATGTTTTTCGATTTGTCGTAAATTGCCATTAGAAGGCGGTTTTTCTTCAATGAAAACATGGATTTATAAGACAACTCGATGCTGCGGGGAATGAACCGCTAAAGAGAAAATCTCTGGATTATGGCATCCGGACGCGTTGACCTTTAACGGATATCCGGTTTGGCTGCCTCCTCGATCAAAATAAATCATACGATTTTTTCAATATTAAATCAAGCTGTTTTTTAGACAACTCCCCGCTTAAACCGATTGACTCTCCTAAAAAAAGGCAACGTTCATGAAAAAGTTAACGTTTTCTTTGATGCTCATCCAATTCCTTCCATTCCTCCTGCCCGCTTCATCTCTCCATTCTGAGGATGGGTACCGTCTGTGGATGCGGTATGACCGTATCGAGAACAGGGCGACCCTGTCCGCAACCCAGGCAGCCGTAGCCGAGGCTGTCATCCCGGGAACAGGCGGCACTCTAGAAGCGGCCCGGATGGAATTGACCGAAGGACTGGAAGGCCTGCTCGGGAAAAAAATCAAGATACGCGAACGCGTAGGACGTCGCAGCGCTTTGGTCGCGGGCACGCCTGCCGGGTGTCCGGATATCGCCGGCCTGGGCTGGGATGCGGAACTCGCGGCTGTCGGGGACGAGGGCTTCGTCATCCGCCAGGCCCGTATACGAGGCCGGCAATGCATCGTGATCGCGGCGAACACGGACACCGGAGTGTTGTACGGCGCATTCCGCATGCTCCGGAACCTGCAGACCCTCGCACCGCCTGATCGCTGGGCCGCGGTTGAAAAGCCCGCGATCAAGAGGCGCCTGCTCAACCACTGGGACAATCTGGACGGATCGATCGAACGCGGATACGCCGGCCGCTCGCTCTGGAAATGGGAGGAACTGCCGGGAACAGTCGATCCGCGGTATCGGGATTACGCCCGTCTCAACGCGTCGATCGGAATCAACGGGACGGTTCTGAACAATGTCAACGCCTCGCCGCAAATCCTGACGGACGCCTATCTGCGGAAAGCGGCGGCCCTGGCAGGCGTGTTCCGGCCGTACGGCATCCGGGTCTATCTCGCGGTGAATTTTTCCTCCCCGATCAGACTCGGCGGGCTCGCAACCGCGGATCCGCTCGATCCGGCCGTCTCCGCCTGGTGGAAGACCAAGGCGGACTCCATCTACCGCCTCATCCCCGACTTCGGCGGATTTCTCGTGAAAGCGAATTCCGAGGGCCTGCCCGGCCCGCAGGATTTCGGCCGCAGTCACGCGGACGGCGCCAATATGCTGGCCGACGCGCTCGCGCCGCACGGCGGCGTGGTGATGTGGCGAGCCTTCGTGTACAACCCGGACGGCGGAGACCGGGCCGGCCAGGGCTATCGCGAATTCAAGCCCCTCGACGGCGCGTTCCGTCCGAACGTGATCATCCAGGTGAAAAACGGACCCATTGACTTTCAACCGCGCGAACCCTTCCACCCGCTGTTCGGCGCCATGCCGGCCACGCCGGTCATGCCCGAGCTTCAGATCACGCAGGAATACTTCGGGTTCTCCGCGCATCTGGTGTACCTGGCGCCGCTGTACGAGGAATGCCTGGACGCGGACACGTACGCGAAGGGGCCCGGATCGTTCGTGTCAAAGGTCGCGGACGGGTCCCTCTTCGGCCATCGGGAAACCGGCATCGCGGGCGTCGCCAACACGGGCACGGACCGGAACTGGTGCGGCCATACTTTCGCGTCCGCCAACTGGTACGCATTCGGCAGGCTCGCCTGGAATCCGTCCGCTTCGTCCGCGAAAATCGCGGAGGAATGGATGCGGATGACGCTGACGCGGGATCCGTCCACAGAGCCGGTTCTGCTCCGCCTCATGCTCGGTTCGCGCGAGATAGCGGTCGATTACATGACGCCCCTGGGCCTGCACCACATCATGGGCTGGGGCCACCATTACGGACCCGGGCCCTGGGTGGACATGGCCGAGCGGCCGGACTGGAACAGCGTGTATTACCACAGGGCCGATTCAGCCGGCATCGGTTTCGACCGGAGCCCCTCCGGCAGCAATGCCGCGGCCCAGTATTTTCCGCCGCTCGACCGCATCTACGCGGATCCCGATTCCTGCCCGGAGAACCTCCTGCTCTGGTTCCACCATGCCGCCTGGGACCGCCCGACGGGAACGTCCGGCCGGACGCTTTGGGACGAGCTGTGCCTGCGCTACTATTCGGGCGTGGACTCGGTCCGTTCCATGCGGAAGACATGGGATCGCCTCGAGGGACGCGTGGATTCCGAACGGTTCGCGGACGTGAAGGAGCGTCTCCGCGTGCAGGAGCGCGACGCGGCCTGGTGGCGCGACGCCTGTGTGCTGTATTTCCAGACCTTCTCGAAACGTCCGATCCCGGCCGGCCTCACACCCCCGTCCGTCACTCTGCACTCCCTCAAGGCAATCCGGTGGAAGCCGGAATACATACAAAAGGGATCGACCTGGACGCCGTGAAAGAAACGGACCCCATAGCCTGAACCGTCGGCGCATCGTAAGGGCGACGCGCCGCGTCGCCCCTGCGTAAATGGGACGCTTCAACAGGATTACGGTCACCCCGGATCGATTCGGTCCGGGATCAGGGATCGGGAGAATTTCCGCCTGAATGGGCATAACTGAGAGGAACACATCATGACCCGAAAACAACTGCTCGCCGCCTGCATTCTGCTTCTTGTTTCAACCGCGACCGTTGCCCGGTCCGCGGAGATCACGGGCCGGTGCGCGCCGCCTCCCGCGCCGGACTGGACCGCGAACGCCGTCTTCTATCAGATCTATCCGCAGACGTTCCGCGACACGGACGGGGACGGCATCGGCGATCTGAACGGCGTGATCGAGAAGCTCGACTATATCAAGTCCCTCGGCGCGGACGCAATCTGGCTCAACCCGTTCTTCGATTCCCCGTTCAATGACGCGGGTTACGACATCCGCGACTACCGAAAGGTCGCGGCCCGGTACGGGACCAACGATGACGCCCGGCGCCTGTTCGAGGAGGCCCACAAGCGCGGCCTCAAGGTGCTCTTCGACTATGTGATCAGCTACACGGCCATCGATCACCCCTGGTTCGTTGAATCCTGCCGCCAGGAGGCCAATCCCTACACGAACTGGTACGTCTGGAACGACAACACCTGGAAAATGGAGGAGGGCGAATTCGCCAACCGGTTCATCCAGGGATACAGCCGCAGAAACGGCAATTTCATGCGCAATTTCTACTGGTGCCAGCCCGCGCTCAATTTCGGATTCGCGCGGCCTGATCCGGAAAAATCCTGGCAGCTGCCGGTGAACCACCCGGACGTGGCCGCGATGCGCGAGGAGCTGAAATCCGTGTTCCGGTACTGGATGGACATGGGCGCGGACGGGATGCGCGCGGACATGGCCGGCGCTCTTGTCAAGGGCCCGGGATCGGACCGCGAAACCCTGGCCTTCTGGCGGGAGATCCGCGCAGACGCAGACGCCCGCTATCCGGGCTCCTTCATGGTGTCGGAGTGGTCCAATCCCAAAGACGCGCTCGACGGCGCCTTTCACGCAGACTTCTTCCACTGGTTCGACGGGTACAATGACCTCTTTCAGAAGGAAAGCTGGCGCATTCTCAACGGATTTTCCGAAGGGCACAGCTACTTCGACGCCGAGGGCAAGGGCGACATCTCCAACTTCCTCTCGAAGTACATGGACCAGTACTCGGCGACGAAGGACAAGGGCTACATCTGCCTGCCGCTCGGCAACCACGACAACGCACGGCTGAACGTCAAGCGGTCCGCGGCCGAGATGGAGATGATCATGGCGTTCGGCATCAGCATGCCGGGCATTCCCTTCATCTACTACGGCAACGAGATCGGCATGCGCCAGCTGGGTTCGGACTGGCCACAGGTCGAGGGCGCGTACAAACCGCGCAACGGGGCGCGTACGCCCATGCAGTGGCAGGCGGGCCCGAACCTGGGCTTTTCATCCGCGGACGCGTCAAAGCTCTATCTTCCCGTCGATCCCGCGGCCGACGCGCCCACGGTCGCGGCGCAGGAACGCGACCCATCCTCACTGCTGAACCGGGTGCGCAAATTGATCCGTCTCAAGCACAATGAGCCGGCCCTGGCGGCGTACGCGGAATTCGTGCCCCTGGTTGCGGAGAAGAACGCCTATCCCTTCGTCTTCGCCCGGGCCAACGGCAGGCACTGTCTCCTGGCTGTGTTCAACCCGTCCGGCGCGGCAGCGACCGCAGTATTCCCCATGAATGTGCCCTACTCCCGGACGTCCCTGCTGGCTGGCTCGCCTGTGCGCATGTCCCGGAAAGCCGGGAACCTGACGATCGAGGTCCCGGCCCTGTCTTATGCGTGGATCAAGCTGAGGTAACGAGGCATGGCGCTCCGCGCTTTGCATGAACCCCTGATCGGACTCCGAACGGAGGAAACCCCGATATGAGAAAGTCACTGATTCTCCCGCTGGCGATCTGGGCCGCTCTGGCCGCCGCCTCGACAGCCGCAGACAAGGACTCGACGACGCCCGTTTACAAGGACGCTTCCGCGCCCGTGGAAATCCGCGTCGCGGACCTGCTGAAACGCATGACCGTGGAGGAAAAGGTCGGCCAGCTCCTCTCCGCCGGAAGCCCGGATACCGCGGCCTTTGACGACGCCGGAAATTACGTCGGCGTACGCGACACGGCCATTCTGAACCGCGGCGTGGGGTCCTTTTGGGCGGCCGGAGGCAGGCGGCGCGACCTGGCCTACCAGCTCCGCTGCCGCAACGGGCTCCAGCGCTACCTGCTGGAGAAATCAAGGCTCGGCATTCCGGCCCTGAGCTTCGGGGAAGCCCTGCACGGGTACATGGCCGCCGGCGCCACGAGTTTTCCCCAGGCCATCGCCCTGGGATGCACGTGGGACACGTCCCTGGTGGAGCGCATTTTCTCGGTTGCCGCTCTCGAGGCCTCGTCCATGGGCACACGCCAAGTGCTGTCGCCCGTAGTGGACCTGGGCCGGGAGCCGCGATGGGGCCGCACCGAAGAGACCTACGGAGAGGATCCGTATCTCGTGTCGCGCATGGGTGTGGCCGCGGTATACGGGTTCCAGGGCCGGGACGCGAAAACGACCGGCCGCATTGACAAGCGTCACGTGGCGGTCACGCTTAAGCACTTTGCCGGGCACGGCCAGCCAGAGGGCGGCCGCAATATCGCGCCCGTCAACTTCTCCGAGCGGATTTTCCGCGAAACCCACCTGCGGCCCTTCGAAGCCGCGGTCCAGGAGGCGAACGCGCGCTCGATCATGGCCTCGTACAATGAATGGGACTGCGTGCCCAATCACGTGAACCGCAAACTGCTGATCGACATCCTGCGCGGCGAGTGGGGTTTCAACGGATACGTCATGAGCGACGGCGGGGGCATTGACGTGGTGGCCAACGATCACCGCGCGGCCGCGGACCTGGCCGAAGCCGGCCGGCTGTCGCTCGAAGCGGGCACGGACTTCGAGCTCGGACGCGGAGGGGCCTTCGCCCCGATCGCGGACGCGGTCCGGCGGGGACTCGTATCCGCGGAAGCCCTGGACCGGGCGGTCGCGGCCGTTCTGCGGATCAAGTTCGAGCTGGGACTTTTCGACGATCCGTATGTGAACCCGGAAGAAACGGCGAAAATCGTCAATTGCGCGGCGCACAAGGCGTTGGCGCGCGAAGCCGCACAAAAAGCCGCGGTTCTGCTGAAGAACGAGAACCGGACCCTTCCGTTCGATTCCACGCGAATCCGGACGCTGGCCGTCATCGGGCCGAACGCGGCGGACATCCACCTGGGCGGGTACTCGGACACACCCATGGCCGGCGTGAGCGTGCTGGAGGGCCTGAAGGTGTTCTGCGGGGACAGGATCAAGATTCTGTACTCGGAAGGGTGTAAAATCACCCTGAATCCGGAATGCGACTGGCGGGTTCCGGGGAACCCGATTCTTCCGGACCCGGAGGACGACCGGAAGCGGATCGCAGAAGCGGTCAAAACCGCAAAGAAGGCGGACGCGGTCGTGCTGGCGCTCGGCGAAAACGAACTGATCAACCGCGAGGCGTGGGCCGAAAACCATCTCGGCGACCGGGACGATCTGAATCTGGTCGGATCGCAGAACGCGCTGGCCGAAGCCGTGATTGCGCTCGGAAAACCGACTGTGATCGTGCTCATCAACGGACGGCCTCTGACGATCAACCGGCTCCAAGAAAAAGCCCCGGCCATACTGGAATGCTGGTACCTGGGCCAGGAAACGGGCCACGCGGTCGCGGACCTTCTGTTCGGCCGGGTCTCCCCTTCCGGCAAGCTCACCGTCACTTTCCCGCGTTCGGTCGGCCAGCTGCCCTGCTATTACAACCGCAAGCCGTCCATGCACCGGGCTTACGTACTCGCGGACAACGGCCCCCTCTATCCGTTCGGACACGGCCTCTCGTACACGACTTTCGAGTACCGGAACCTTTCGGTCGAACCTTCTGAAATTCCCGCTGACGGCCGGGCCGTGGCGTCGGTCGAGGTGACGAACACGGGAGACCGCGCCGGAGACGAAATCGTTCAACTCTACGTGACCGACCGGGTCAGCATTCCGACGCGGCCGGTAATGGAGCTGAAGGATTTCAGCGAGGGTGCGGCTGGAGCCGGGCGAGACCCGCACGATCCGCTTCGAGGTGGGGCCGGAGAAACTCGAGGCCATCGGGATGGACATGAAGCGCCATGTGGAGCCGGGCGATTTCACCATACGGCTGGGCGGCAGTTCGGCCGTGACCCTTGAAGCCCCGCTGAGAGTGCTCTGAAAACGCGGATGATGAAAACGTCTCAGAATGAGGAGGATTCCCGAAATGAAAAAATACGCCTTCACCGGATTCTGGGCCGCATGCCTTCTGCTCGCCGCATTCCCCGCCTCCGGGCAGAAATTCAAGGACCTCGCTCTCACGCCGCCCATGGGATGGAACAGCTGGAACCGTTTCGCCTGCGACATCAATGAGTCCCTGATGCGGCAGACCGCGGATGCCATGGTCTCGAGCGGCATGCGAGATGCCGGGTACCGGTACCTGGTTATCGACGACTGCTGGCACGGCTCTCGCGACTCCCTGGGCTTCATCCATCCCGACCCGGTCCGATTCCCGTCCGGAATGAGAGCCCTGTCCGACTACATCCACGAACGCGGCCTGAAATTCGGCATCTATTCCTGCGCAGGCGCCCAAACCTGCGGCGGACGGCCGGGCAGTCGCGGCCACGAATATCAGGACGCGCTCACCTACGCGCAATGGGGCGTGGACTACCTCAAATACGACTGGTGCAACACCGGAAAGATGGACGCGTCCGAGGCGTACACGACCATGCGCGACGCACTGTTCGCGGCGGGCCGGCCCGTGGTGTTCAGCCTCTGCGAATGGGGCAACAACAAGCCCTGGCTGTGGGGCGCCGACGTCGGGCATCTCTGGCGCACCACGGGGGACATCCACGACTGCTGGGACTGCGACATCAATTACGGCACCTGGACCTCATGGGGCATGCTGAGCATCGTGGACCTGCAGAAGGACATCCGGCAGTACGCCGGACCCGGGCCGCTGGAATGACCCGGACATGATGGAGGTCGGGAACGGCGGAATGACCGCGACCGAGGACAAGACCCATTTCACCCTGTGGTGCATGCTGGCCGCGCCCCTGATGGCCGGGAACGACCTGCGGCGCATGTCCCCTGAAACGGTCCGCATCCTCACCAACCGCGAGGTGATCGCCGTGGACCAGGACTCTCTCGGCGTGCAGGGCTTCCGGTTCATGAAAAGCGGGGATCTGGAGGTGTGGGTGAAACCGCTGATGAGGGGCGACCTGGCCTTCTGCTTCTTCAACCGCGGCGGGGCGCCCCGGAAGGTGGAATACGACTGGAAGGCCGACGCGGTCAATGACGGAATGTCGCACACCTTCGTGGACTTCGCGAAGGCCGAAACGTTCCGGCTCCGCGACCTGTGGGCGGGCCGGGACGCCGGAACGACCGCTGTCCCGTTCAAGGCGACGGTCGCGCCCCATGACGTAATCCTGCTCAGGCTGACGAAATAATGTAAATCCAAAAGACGTTATAAAAAAGGCAACCCTCTTGAAGAAGGTTGCTTTTTTTATTCTTTTTCCCGCAATTGAATGTGTTATATCAAAGCCTCCAGGAAGGCTTTGATATTTTCGGTCTTCACATTCGGCGGCATGCCGCCCGCGCAGGAGAACACCAGCTTCTCCGGGTTCGGCCCGGCCTCGGCGACCAGCTTCCTGACCGCGGCCGTCACGTCCGCGGGCGTACCGGCCGCGAGCACGTCGCGGGGCGGAATGTTACCCAGAATCGCCAGCTTGTTGCCGGTCAGTTCCTTCAGCTTCGTGTAGGGCGTCTGTATGCCGGGGTTGTAGAAATTGATCCCGATCTCCGGATAATAAGACGCGCTCGCCTCGCATTCCGCGTCATTATGGAACATTTTCACCGAAACATCCGCCGCGAAAAGTTCCTTCATATACGGCAGGCCGAACTCCTTGAAGTCGTCCCCGCTCATGAATCCCACAATGTCGTCGAGCACCAGCATGCCGTCTATGTCCGGAAAGGCTTCACGCTGAACCTCGTGCCACCGGATGAGGAAGCGGTTGATGATGCGGAGCATCTTGTGCGACTCGTCGGGCATCATGCGGATGGCCGTGAGGAACTCCGTGGTGCCCATCAGAAAGGTCGCGATGTTCAGCGGGCCCCGGGACACGGAGAAGCGGATGCGGTGACCCATGTCCCGGATGCGGAGCTCGGCGCCCCTCAGCCGGTTCAGCATGAACGGGAGCAGGCCGTCCGTCCTCGGATCCGGCTCCGTGATCCGGCCCATGTCCTCCATGCCCAGAACGGCCTTTTCCGCGAACGGGAACTCGTTCCGGTGAAAGATGCTTTTCGCGCCGAAGGCCGAGGGCTCGGTGCACATCCCGAACTCGGACCAGAACCCGGGCAGGAACATCGCGCCCGGGAAGGTCTCGATGGCCTTTTGGTTGGCCGCGAACCACTTCTCCTCGCTGGTGAAGTAGTCGAGAATGTCGATGCCGAACCAGTTCGGCAGCCACGGGCAGTCGATGATGAACCCTGCCACGGGTTTCGCGGGCTTCTCGCCGCGGATGACGGAGAGGAGCGTCTGCCATTGTTGGTCGGTCATTTCTCTGTCCCGATTCTTTTTAGTTGAAACTTCACGAATAGCGGCGAACCGCTGGAATACAGTTCAAGGTTCATGGTTCATAGTTCATTGTTCATAGTTGAAAAAGAAAACAAGTAAACTTTCCGATACTTCTTTTAACTATGAACTATGAACCATGAACTATGAACTTTTTTTCACCATAAACCTGCCGCCACCGGCTCGGATTTCCTGTCCTTCAGGCGGATGGCGTCCTTGGGGCAAACCGCACGGCACACGCCGCAGCCGTAACAGCGGCTGAAATCGACCTTCACCTTCCGGTCCGCTGCGCTGTACGACAAGGCGCCGAAAGAGCACACCCGCATGCAGGCGCGGCATCCCGAGCACAGGTCCGGATCGACTTCCGCGATCGTCTCGGCCCTGAACATCACCGGCAGTCCGTGCGTGACGGACCAGCGCATGGCCAGGCAGTCGGAGCGGTCGCAGTTGCAGATGCCGCCGATGAAAGGGGCACGGAACGTCCAGACCGTGTGGCAGAGTCCCTCGCGCTCGTGCTCGCGCATGGCGGCCAGGGCCTCCTCCTTCGGTACGGTCTCGATGCCAGGGGATTTCGGTCCGTTCAGAAAGCTCTTGTCCAGGCCGCGGAGAATGCCGGCCATTTCCCCGCCGTCCGGTCCGAGACTGACTCCGTAGCACGCCCGGTGCTCCCGGCCCAGCGTGAGGTGCCGGCAGTAGCAGGCCACGCGAACCACGGACTGGACGAGCCCGAAAATGCGCTCGACTTCCTCGATGGCGACGACCTGTCCGAAATGCTCTTTTTTCTGATGCCGGGTGAGGCCCGCGGTGACCATGGATCGGATGAACGGCGGGAGCTTTTTGAGCTTGGCCGCTTCCCGGTCGTCGTGGGCCCTTCTGTGCCTGGGGGTGAAGAATCGCTCGATGAAACGCCTGCGCTTCAGGTCCGAAAGCATGTCCTCGGAGTAATTTTTTGCCTCCAGGTACCACGTCCGGCCCTCGCCGTGCTGATGGCAAAACTCACACATCTCCGGTGCCCATCCCTCTTGGCTGATTGGTCTCGGGTCGTCAAGTTCATAGTTCAGAGTTCATGGTTCATAGTTAAAAAAATGGAAAAATCTGATTTTCTGATATTTCTTTTTACTATGAACTATAAACAATGAAATATCAACTTTTTTCTCGCTGTACCATGAACTGCCTTGCTACTCAGGGTTTCTCCGCATTTGCCAGCATCGCCTTCACTGCCTCGGTTCCGACCGCGTCGAATATATCCTCGATGGTGTTGGTGAAGGTCGCGTTGTGGCACATGAGGCCGTCCTTTACCAGGAAGGCGGTGAAATCGAGGTCCACGGCCGCCTCATACGTGGCGAGCACGCATCCGACGGAGCTCAGGCCGCACAGAAACACCGTGTTGCAGCCCTTTTCGCGGATCAGCTTCTCCAGGCCTGTTTTCTTGAATCCACTCGGATAGTTCTTAATCACCATCGGATCGTCCGGCCTGACGGGGATCTCTGCCGGATACTGGAACGCCTCGGTTCCCTGGGCCGGTCCGGCCTGCGGATCCGTATGATACACCCGGATGATCGGAAATCCGCCGTCGCGGAAGGCCTGAATGACGGACGGAATGACCCACATTGCAATGCCCTTGTCCGCGGGATCCATGTATTGGAGATACTGATTCTGCACGTCGACGACCAGGAGAACGGGGCGCATTCTTTCGGACGTAACCGTCTCTTTCGGAGCGGCTGCGGATCCGGATAGTGCGGACAGAATCAGCAAACACACAAAACGTCTCTTCACGATGCCTCCCTTTCTGAAAGTTCATGGTTCATAGTTCATGGTTCATGGTTAAAAACGGGATTTTGGCGCCTCAAGCTTTCTCTTTTAACAATGAACTATGAACCATGAACTATGAACTTTTTTTTAAACCGCTTCCATCGTCGACGGCGGCTTGGTGGCGATATTGTAAGTCACGCTGACCACGCCCGGCACCTTGCGGGTGATGTCGTTCGCCAGCTTTTCGAGAACCGCGAACGGCAGGCGTGTCGGTTTGGCCTTGCGCGCGTCCAGACTGTCCCAGCACCGGATCTCGATCTGCTGTCCGAACTCCCTTTTATTGTCCCGCATGCCGGTCACGCGGTCCGCATGCAGAATGGCCATGTACTGAAAGGCCTTCGTCCGGCACAGCGCCTTTTCGACGATCACCGTGGCTTTTCGGACGGTGTCGATGCGCTCCGGCGTGGCCTCGCCGATCACGCGTGCCGCGAGCGCGGGCCCTGGGAACGGAATGCGCTTGAACGATTCGACGGGCAGGCCCAGCTGCCTTCCCGACCTTCCGGACGCCGTCCTTGCGCAACTGGATCAACGGCTCCAGAATGCGGTACCCGAAGGTCTCCTGAGGGTCGATGCCGAGCTGTTCGAACACGTTGTGCTGGCGCTTGATGCCGGCCACGGTCTCGTCGACATCGGTCAGAATGGTGCCCTGCAGCAGAAAACGGGCTGCCGCTCTCCCGGACGATGCGGCCGAACACATGCTTGTAGAACGTCTGCGTGATGGCCTCGCGCTTCTCCTCGGGTCCGTGATGCCCTTCAGGGCGGCGAAGAACTCGTCCTTCGCGTCCACGACCTCGACCTTGACGCCCAGCTTCGCGAACATCGATTTCACGCGGCCGGCCTCGCCCTCGCGCATGATGCCGTTCTCCACGAATACGGTGCGGAGCCGCTTTCCCAGCGCCCGATGGCCCAGCAGAGTGACCACGGAGGAGTCCACGCCTCCGGACAGCGCGTTGATGGCCGTGCCGTCGCCCACGGTCTCCGCGATTTGCGTCACCTGTGTTTTGATGAACGCCCGGGTGTCGAGTGTGGCGGATTTGAGTTCCTTTATCATCGTAACCCTCCAGCTGCGTTTTGTCGACCGCTCCATTTCAAGTTCAAACTTCTGAAAAATCAGGGGAATTGGCGATTCCAGGCATCTCCCGTCTCGGGAAAATTCGATTTGGCGCGAGCTAAAGCTCGCGGCTACCGGGGATTCGTCAATTTTTCAGAAGTCTCAAGTTGTAGGTCCGAAATGCCGAGCCTGCGAAGCAGGCGAGGCTTTCGGACATGTTGATTTCCGAAGTTTCATCAATGAAACCCTGAGGGGTGAATTCCACGTTCCGGGTCAGAAATAATTGTCAACTCGGAACCCGAAACTCGAAACCCGGAACGAGAGTTTTCTACAATTCATTAAATTTCCCCGTAATTTCAGCTATCCTCTCGAACTTCGACTGCACTTGGTCCAGGGCGCCGCCCATGCGGTAGGTGTCCTTGTCCAGCCGGCCGGACGGATCCAGCTCCGACAGGACGTTTCCCTTACTCAGATCGGGATTCGGCTTACTATAGGGCCACAGCCGGAACGAGCCGCCCGTAATCTCGTCGATCACGAGCACCTCTCCACCGATCAGTCCGTACTCCAGTTTCATGTCCACGAGCTGGAGATCGAATGCGGCGAAAGCCTTTTCGAGCACGAGCAGAACCTGCGTGTTCCGTTCGCGCATTTGAGCGTACCACTCCCCGCCCTGCTTGTTCCGGATGATGAATTCAACGTATGATTCGTCGAGCATGGGGTCGTGAAGGGGGTCGTCCTTGTAGTGGAACTGGGTGACCGGCGGGTCGAACCGGTCGCCTTCAGACGCCTTCCCCCATTTCAGGATGGAACCCGCGGCCACGCGGCGCGACACCACCTCTAGGTTGATCTTGAAGTCGAGTCTGCGGACCAAAGCGACTTTTTCCTCAGGACTGGACAGGTAGTGTGTTTTAACGCCTTTCCGGTTCAGGTATTCATAGATGTCGCGGTTGGTCCGCCAATCGACGGACGCCTTGCCGCGAATGACATCGTGCTTGACGCCGTCGCCGGCCGTGATGTCGTCCTTGAAGACCATGTACACGGTCTTCGGATCCGCCGGATTCTCATAGATGATCTTGGTCTTACCTTCCGCCAACTTCTTCATGGGGGAAAAATCGAGCGCCATGCGGCCTCCGAAAAGGATCAGGGGGTCAGTGTGTGCTCCAGAAGGATTTTCAAGCCAATACCGATCAGTATGATGCCGCCGAGAATCTCCGCCGCTTTCTCGAAGGTCGATCCGACCCGGTCCCCGATCATCACGCCCAGGCAGGAAACACAGAACGTGACCATGCCGATCGTCAAGGCCGGAATGAGAATACCGCCGTCGAGCAGAGCAAAGCTCAGACCGACGGCCAGCGCGTCAATGCTCGTGGCCACGGCCAGGGTGAGCAACACCTTGTGCCTGCGCGGATCAAAACGCCTGGCCCCGATGGTGAAGGACTCGTGTATCATTTTCACGCCGATCAGCGCCAGAAGCCCGAAAGCCACCCAGTGGTCCACCGACGAGATGGGCCCCTTGAGCCGGGTTCCGGCCAGCCAACCGAGCACGGGCATCAACGCCTGAAACCCGCCGAAGTACAGGCCGACCCGCGCGATGAGACTCCACTTCTTCGGCCGTCCGCAAATGCCGCAGGACACGGACACCGCGAACGCGTCCATGGAAAGACCGAACGAGATGAGCAGAAGGGTCAGGCCGTCCATCGGACTCCGGCGGGTTGGGAAACCATTCCGAACCGGGCCGGAGTTCCCGGACCGGAGTCAGAAATTTAGAACATTTGACTGTGACAAGCAAGCGGAAAATGGCCGTTCGCCGGGCGGAACCCGCGTCCGTTTGCCGAAAAACCGCTTGATTTTCCATTGTTTTAAAGTTATAATACGTCTACATATATTATGCATTATAACCAAATTACCGAACCGGCACAGGCCGATTGAAGGACCGGAGGAATCATGATGAAACCCTGCCGCGAGTGCAAGACCGAGGTGTCCGAACAATCCCTGTCCTGTCCCAAATGCGGAGCCCCTTATCCGGCAAAACCCAAGTGGGACGGGTGGGGATTCGAGTACAAGTCCGAGGCCGTCTATTTCGGACTGCCTCTCGTGCATATTTCCTTCAAATACCGCCCCAACCGGATGCCGGTCCCGGCAAAGGGGATTCTCGCGATCGGCCAGTTCGCTTGCGGCGTGGTCACTGTGGCCCAGTTCGGAATCGGAGTGGTCACCGTCGCCCAGTTCGCGATCGGCGGGTGGGTGCTTGGCCAGTTCGCTCTGGGATGGTCCATCATCGCCCAGATCGGCGCTTATGTGCATTCCGGCCGCGGCCAGATCGTCGCGTCTCTCTCCCGATTGCTTGGGATGTAATGCGGACCTCCCGAAGCCGAAGGCCCCAGCTTCTGGTGGGCGCCGGCATGTCCCCGCGCCGACTCCGCCTGTCCGCCTTCCTGTGCCTCACGGGCGCCGGGCTCGTACTCGCCTGCCGTCTTGTCCGCGTCCTGCCGGTTGCCCTGCCCCACCGGCTTGCTTTTATCATGGGGGTGCTCCCGAATTTCGGCGGCGCTCTTTTCGTTCCCTTCGTGATCCTGGTTCTGGCGGACGCGAGGGCTCGTCATTTCGCGGAGAAAAGGGCGCGCATCCCGGCATTCGGCTTCATACTGGCCTTTTCCTTCCTGGGACTCACGGCATGGGAATATTTCCAGCTCGCGGCGTGGAATCTCCCGGTCGATCCCTTCGACATCGCCGCTTCCGCGGCCGGCACTGTCGTTTCAGCCTTACTCTGGCAAATCCTGAAATAGAACGCACCTTCCGGAAGGCCGCCATCCGCGGGGAGTCCCATGATCCGTGATCGCGCCGGAGACCAGCGGCCCGCCCCGTGACAACCTTTTACTTGCCCCTCCGGGAAAAATTGGATATTTTCATGCGTTCAGCCTGATCCGTCCGGTCCGTATAAATCCAAAACCCCGGAGCCTCCCATGAAACCGACCCGGTTTGCCGTGATCGCTGCCGTTTCCTTCCTCTCCCTTCTCTTCGCGCCGATCGGGCCGTTAAACGGCCAGGACAAGCCCTACAGGCAGTGGTGGAACGAGGGCCGCTGGCCCAGGCCGAAAAAGAATCCGGATGCGGAAAAGCTTCCGCGAATATCCGTGGCCGGGAACCGTTTCGTCAACTCCAAGGGCGACACTATCCTCTTCCGGGGTCTGGCCATATCGGACCCGGACAAGCTGGCCAACCAGGGCCATTGGAACAAGGCCCATTTCGAACATGTCAGGGACATGGGCGCCATGCTCGTGCGCATCCCGGTCCACCCCGTGGCCTGGCGGGACCGGTCACCGGAGAAATATCTCGAACTGCTGGATCAGGCCGCGGCGTGGTGTACGGAGCTCGGGATGTACATCGTCATCGACTGGCACTCCATCGGAAATCTGCAGGCCGAGATCTTCCAGAATCCCATGTACGAGACGTCGAAAAAGGAAACCTTCGATTTCTGGCGCGTCATCGCCGGCCATTTCCGTGGGCATCACACTGTCGCGTTCTACGAGCTGTTCAACGAGCCGACGCATTTCAGGGGCATGCTCGGGAGCATGACATGGACCGAATGGAGAAAGATCAA
Source organism: uncultured bacterium (assembly GCA_963736115.1). Classification (GTDB taxonomy): domain Bacteria; phylum Zhuqueibacterota; class QNDG01; order QNDG01; family DTFT01; genus JAFGAX01. The sequence continues at coordinate 86,407 of CAVTNR010000022.1, read as the reverse complement.
CGAAGACCTGATCCGGCTCATCCGTTCCGTGGACACCGAGACCATACCGCTCGTGGCCGGGTTCGACTGGGCCTATGACCTGAACCACTTGCGCTACGAGCCCGTGGAGGCCGAGGGCATCGGGTATGTCACGCACCCGTACGCGAACAAGCGGTCCCAGCCCTGGGAGCCCAAGTGGGAGGAGAATTTCGGATTCGCGGCCGATCACTGGCCCGTGGTCGCCACCGAGTTCGGGTTCAGGGCGGACAAGGACAGTCCGGCCGGTCCGGAGGATTACGGGAATCGTATCGTCCGTTACCTGGAGGGGCGGGGCATCAGCTGGATATGCTGGGTGTATGACGTCGAGTGGCACCCTTCCATGCTGGAATCGTGGGACCAGTACACGCTCACCGGATCAGGAACCTTCTTCAAAAAAGCGCTGCACGGGGAGCTTGAATAGCTGATCCCGGAGTCCATCCGATAAATAAAAAGGCCGCCCCGGGGACCAGACCCGGGGCGGCCTTGACAGGCGCCGCATGAAACCGGCGCCTGGAGAATATTTCAACCCTCTATTTGGCGACCATCAGCTTTCTCACGTCGACCTGCGAACCCGCCTGCAGTCTGCAGAAATAAATCCCGGAACCCAGACCCGACGCGTCCACGGTCACGTTGTGCCGGCCCGAAGTATACCGGCCGACTGCCAGTTCACGAACCGTCCGTCCCAGGCCGTTGACCAGCGTCAGCCGCACATCGGACGTCGTGGGCAGTGTGAACTCGATTGTCGTTGTGGGATTGAACGGATTGGGATAATTCTGGGACAGACCGAAACCGGCCGGGCCGGACGCATTGCCCCTGTCCTGAACCGCACTGCCTTTGCCGATCGCCACCAGGCGCGCCACTTCGGCGAGAAAAACCTGCTCGGATTCCGCGGTGAAGTTGAAATAATTGAAGGGCGCGGCTCCGCCGTTGTCGCGGCCGTTGCCGATCATGGTGCGGTGTCCCGCTGGCATGTCGCTGGCCCCTTCATAGAACTCGATGTCCGGCTCGAAACGGACGAACAGGACGGTGCCATCAGTTTCAAGCCGGGCCAGAACGATGCCGTTGCCGGCCTCCGTCATACTCACCGCGTCGAACGAGCCGACGATCCACGGAACCGGTGCTGAAGTGTCCAGGCCCTGGAACACCGGGTCGTCCGGAACGTCGATGACCGCGTTCCGCACCGTGCCTTCCGTCGAATTGCTGACCATGTTGGCCGTGTTGAACCAGTTCAAACGGGTGTTCCTGCAGTTCCACATCTCCAGGTTCAGAATGGGCTTGGTGATGTCGTTCCAGATCCATTTGTTGTTGTCCATGTAGATGGTGCTCGGAGTGGAACGGCCCATAATGATCAGGTCGGCGTTGTACAGGGTGTCCAGCGTTTCCTGACTGGCCGTGGACACCGACGCGTTGTAAAAGGGGATGACGTCATACCCCTCGTCCTGCAGAAGATAGATATGCGGCATATCCGGGTACTCCCCGGTCGCGGGGTCGATCTTGACGCCGTCCTGCAGGGACACGAACACGATGGTGCCTTCCGCCGCCGGCAATGCGGCCGGCAGAAAGGCCGCCAGGCAGAACGCCGCCAGCATCACCCGTAGCGCTCTCTTCTCAAACATGACTTCCTCCTCTCCTTGTTGAGTTGAAATGAATCCGCGGGCGGTCCGGTATTGAACCGCCGCAACCTCGCTCCTGTTATTTGATCAGAACCAGTTTTTGGACCGCGGTGAATCCGCCTGCGGTCATGCGGCAGAAATAATTCCCGCTCGGCAGGTCCCGGCCGTCGAACGAGAGGGTGTACCGTCCGGCCGCCTGCTCCGTGTCGACCAGCGTCTGAACCATGCGGCCCGTTAAAGCGTAAATCTTCACCGTCACCCGGCAGGGCCGGCCGATCCGGTATTGGATCCGGGTCGCGGGATTGAAGGGATTCGGAAAATTCCGGCCCAGCTCAAATCCGGAGGGCGCGGACGCGTTCTTCCGGTCATCCACACCGGCCGGAGGATTGTTCCGGATGTACTCATCCAGCCACAACAGCGCGGGCCTTGCCCTGCCGTTGTATCGCACCAGGTAGGTGGATGACTGCCACACTTCTCCCTCTCGGTACCCCCAGAACGTGATGCCCTTGACGCCCGTATGCTTCCAGATCACCGGGAATATTTTCTGGTACAGCCTCAGCTGCTGGTCATCGTCCGGGGTTCCCTCGTTCCGTAGATTGCCCAGGTCGAACTCGGAAATGTACACCGGCAGTCCGGTCGCGGCCAGCCGGTCCAGGTTCTTCCGCATCACGCTCGTGTCCGCGCTTTCGAACTCGAAGCGGTGGCCCTGCACGCCGATGCCGTCGATCAGGCCCCTGTCCTTCAGCAGGTTGATGATCTGAAGGTAGGACGTGGTTGCCGAATTGTTGTTGATGATGCCGTATTCGTTGAGCAGCAGCTTCACGCCGGGCATGTAGTCCCGGGCCTTCTGAAACGCCCAGATCACCCAGTCCCAGCCCGTGGCGCCCGCGCCGCCCAGCGCGTCCCTGTAGGCGGCGGGATTATGCCCCGGAAGAGGCTCGTTCACCACATCGATCATGTCCATTTCAGGATACCGCTCGCCGGTCAGACGGATCCAGTCTTCAACCGCGTCCGCCTGCTGGGCCGAATCAAGACCGGAATTCGTGATCCAGCCCGGCTGCTGCTGGCCCCAGATCAGGCAGTGGTGCTTGAAAAGCAGGCCGTTGCTCGTCGCGAACTGATACGACGCGTCGAGGCTCGACCAGTTCCACTGGCCTGGATTGGCCGTGACGGCCACGGACCCGAACTTGCCCGCGTTGCCCGGCGTCAGCTGATTCCAGTATTTCGGGAAATCCGGATCCGTCCGGTCCCACCCGCTGCCGAGGAACTTGTCCGGGTCGGATGAAAACGCCGGGCCTTCCCAGACAATGCCCGTGGTGTCGCCTGCCGGACGGGTCGGGGACCCGGGCAGTCCGTCTTCAAGCATGCCGACCGTGAACCAGAGATGTGACTTTCCGAACGCGAATTTATCTATGTCCAGCCCGTCTTCGCGACCGCCGATCTGAAACGTCTGAACGAGACCGTCCGGTTCCACCCGGAAGGGGTCGCCGGCCGCGCTCTGGTACCCGTTCTTCGTCAGGTTCACCCATTTCCAGGCATTGGAACCGAGCGGCCCGGGACCTTCGATCAGCGAAGCCGGATCGGAGAATCCGCTGCTGCCCAGCCCGTTCACCATCACCCAGTCCCCGCCTGAGGCCGCGTCCTTGTCCCCGAAACCCCTCCCGTAGAAAAAGCTGTCGTCATCGAATCCCGCCGCGCCGACGCGCAGATGGACGTAAAAATCATAAGTCCCCGAGTCCGCGAATGTGACTTCGTACGCGACGGTGCGGCTCGCGTCCCCGGGACTGGTTCCTCCCAGGTTGGTCTTGACAGTCACATACGTGACGCCGCCTGCGGTGCGGACCGCGACATTATCACCCGGCTCTCCGGATTCGGCTTCCACGATGACCGGCGTGCCGGGTTCGGTCTGACCGGACGTATTACCACTGTTCAGGAAGAGCGCGGCGGATATGCACAAAACCGTGAAGAACGGCGATCGAAACATGTGACGGTTCATAATTCACTCCTTGGCATGATCATGCGCTAACCTCAGGGTCGACCCCCGGGCTCGGAAGGTAATTTGCTGAGAACGCGGATGACGGCCCTGGCCAGTCCGGCGGATTCCGCGGTCACTGTGATCGAACCGGCATCCCCCGCCTTCGATCGGACGATGGCCAGGGCCAGTCCGCTGAACGCCTTTCGTTCGAGCGAGGGGAAAGCCGTCATATCCGTCGGATCGCCGTTGTCCGTTGCTACGATCTCCCCGGGTCCCTGGATGCTGAAGCGGACGCTGTTGTCCGCGGTCGGGACGGTGCGGCCCTTCCGGTCCGTCACGGCCAGCGGTCAGGAATGACAGGTCCTGGCCGTCCGCCGCGATCGCGGAATGGTCCGCGGACATCCGGAGCCGGGCCGGTTTGCCCGTTGTTTCCACTTTGTCACCGGCCCACTTCTTTCCCGCCTTCCAGACTTTCACTTCCAGCCTGCCGGACTTGTAGACGACGTCGTCCCACCGCAGACGGGTTTCAAGAGGCCCTTTCTTCTTCCGGCCGAGAGACTTTCCGTTGAGGAACAATTCCCCCTCGTCTCCGGACGTGAACACGTGCACGGGCGTGACAAGGCCCTTGCGTTCCGGCCAGTTCCAGTGGGGCAGGATGTGCGCCATGGCCAGATCCGGCCGCCAGCGCGACTGATACAGAAAGAAGCGGCTTTTTGCGAAACCGGCCAGGTCGATGACGCCGCAGTACGAACTTCTCGAATCGTAATAGGGAGTCGGCTCGCCGAGATGGTCCCATCCGGTCCACACGAATTCGCCTGCCACAAACGGGTGACGGTCCAGGGAGGCAAACACCTTGTCCGGCGATGAACCGAAGTCCACGGCATTGAGCCCGTAGTCGCTGACGTGCCGTTTCTGCGAGTCGCCGCCCCTGCCGTCCCGGACGATGTCACTGATCTTGTCCGTCACTGGAAACAGGTACACACCCCGGCTGCTGAAGCAGGACGCGGTCTCCGAGCTCAGAACAGCCTTGTCCGGAAATGCCGAATGGAAAGCGGGGTATTGCGGCGAACAACGGATGCGATCCGTGCCCTCGAATTCCGGAGTCTGGCGTATACCCTCGCCCTGGTAGTTCAGGCTGATCACGTCCAGTTCCGCGGGCAGGGGCATGTCCGGCTTGGCCCAGTTCATGGCGCTGGTCACCGGCCGGGTCGGATCCTCCTCTTTCACGATTTCCACGAGCCGTTTCGCGATCGCAGCGCCCGCCTCTGCCGTGTACTGCTCACCCACCTCGTTGCCAACGCTCCAGATGACCACGGAGGGATGGTTCCGGTCTCTTCGGACCATGGCCCGCAGGTCCTGCTCGTGCCATTCGGGGAATATGAGGTGGAAGTCGAGCGGCGTCTTTTTACGCTCCCAGCAGTCGAAAGACTCGTCCATCACCAGAAATCCCATCCGGTCCGTCAGGTCGAGCAGTTCCGGAGCCGGCGGGTTGTGGGACATCCGTATCGCGTTGCAGCCCATGTCCCGGAGCATTTCCAGCTTGCGCTCCGCGGCCCTCCTGTTGAACGCCGCGCCCAGGGCCCCGAGGTCGTGGTGTTCGTTCACACCGTGAATGGGAATCCGTTCGCCATTGATAATGAGCCCGGAATCCGAGTCGAATCGAACGGATCGGACGCCAAAAACCGTTTCGACTTCGTCCACCGGCCGTCCATCACGCTGAATGACGGTCACGGCCGCGTACCGGTTTGGACGCTGGGACGGCGGCGGCCCCCAGAGCCTGGGATTTTCCAGCGATACGGTTCCTTCCACGCGGGCGCTGCCTTTGGCGGGAACCGTCGTTTTGATGGGATCGAGAGACACGACAGGAGGACCGGTTCGACGTCCGGCCTCGGTCATCGGGTACAAGAAAGTGAGGACCTCGACTTCCGCGTCCTCTTTCGAATCATTGTCCAGGGACACGGCCACACGGACGACCGCGGATTCGGATGACACCTCCGGAGTCGTCACGACAACACCCCAGTGTCCGACGTGCACCTGATCCGTTTTGACCAGACGGACGTTCCTGTACAGGCCGCCTCCCGGATACCATCGCGAAGAAGCCGGCGGATTGTCCAGCCGGATCGCGATCTGGTTCACGCCGCCGGGGAAGATATAAGGCGTGAGATCGAGCCGCCAGGATGAGTAACCGTAAGGCCAGCCGCCCGCCAAAAAACCGTTCACCCAGACCATGGCGTAGGACATGGCGCCGTCCACGTCCAGAAACACGGAACGGCCAGCGTCCGGCGCGGGAATGTCGAGCTTTTTTCTGTACCAGGCGACACCGGGGCTCGGCAAACGGCCCATGCCGCCTCCCACCTCCGGGTCATGGCCGGGTCTGAACGGGCCCTTGATCGCCCAGTCATGGGGCAGGTTCACGACCTCCCATGAAGCGTCATCAAAGCCGGCCCGGACGAACGGAAAATCCGCGCCCGGTTCTCCTTCGGGCCGGAAATGCCGGCTCGCGGGATCCCTGATAAAAGCGTTTCCGGCAGGCAGTATCCAGTCTTTCAGCACGAGCCGGTCAGCCTGGGTCCCATCCGCCTCGGTCGGTCTGGCATCCGCCGGACCGCCGTCCCTGTAGCCGCTGAAATCAGGCCGCACGTCATAGATCAGCGAATCCGCGTCTGCCGCTGAAGCGTATTTAAAAAACCGCCAGCCGCGATTGAGGCCGAAGGTTTCGCGGGTTTCACCCTCCGATTCCTTTTGTGGAACACGCGCCCAGGCGGCGTCGCAGAATAGAAAGGCAAGGCAGGACAGAATCGCGACAAAGAGGAACGGGCGGCAACTAAACCGGTTTAGTTTCATTTTACAAAACTCCAATGAACCAAACACACATAATAAAATATTAATAAAAGAGGAAGATCAATCGCGTATAATCGTCCCGGACGCCGCCTTCCAGTCCCGGCTCCGGAACCCTTCAGGAATCGACGTTTTTCCCCTCTCGCACCGGACTTAACCCGGGAAGTAGTGTTCTCCAGTCCGTAATATGCTTGAATCCAGGTAAAATCACAACAAAAAAAAGGTTTATACCGATCGTCCCCCGGGAACAGGCGTCCCTTATTCGATCAGCATCATCTTCCGGCTCGCGACTGAACCCCCGTACTGGAGACGGCAGACGTATATTCCGCTCGCGAGTCCGCGGGCGTCGAATTCCGCCTCGTAAAACCCTGCCGGCTGTACGCCCTCGACCAGCGAGACGACTTCCCGCCCGATAAGGTCATGAACCGTCAGGCGGACCCGGCCCGCCCGTGGAAGCTGGTACCGGATCACCGTGACCGGATTGAATGGATTGGGATAATTCTGAGACAACCGGAATCCGGCCGGCGCTTCGCCCGCGGTCCCGTCCGGCCCCGGAACGATTCCGGTGACCGCGGACGGCTCGGTCCTGAACCAGTCGAAATCCACGAATCCGTCCGTTTCCGTGGTCGCGTAATTGAAAAGGCAGAACTTGTTCCCGGTGAAAATCGACAGGTTGAACCGCATGTAAAGCGTGTTGCCGAGCTTCGTGAACGTCCCATTGTCCGTACTGTACGCGAACGTGGCACTGCTGGTGCCGTAACGCGCGATCGCCCTCAGGTAGACCGTGTCGGATGCTACCTCCGCGGAATCCGCGGCTCTCCCATTGTTCACCATGACGATGCGCCGGATTCCGCCCGCCTGACGCACGGCGATGAAGGCATAGGGATCCTGGAAAACGGCGAGCCCTGCGACGTCTCCGTCCCGCATGTTCCCGACCTCCATCTTCACCGTGGCCGTGGTCGGAACGGTCTTCGAATAATAGGCGAATATCCTCTGCGTCAGCGTATTCCGGGCCTCGGTCAAGCCGGACACGACTTTCGCGGTGTGGAGCCTGAGGAAACCGGGATTCTCCGTGAACGACCATTTCGCCGGGTCCGGATTGTGGTTCCATCCCCACTGCATGCCCAATTCCGCTCCGTCGAATTCGTCCGACGTGGGCAGGGCGCGAATCGGATGCTGCCCGCCGACGTCCGGCTTGGAATGCCGGATCACGCCCTTTCCATCCACGCCGACCATGGGCCACCCGTCCGTCCAGGTGACGGGCTGGAGGGTCGGGAAGCGTCCGAAGGCGCCTCCGTCCTGGAATATGACGGACCACCATTCCCCGGTCTGCGTCTGCACGAGCGCGCCCTGGTGTATGCCGGTGCCCAGGTTGCCGTTGTCGCGTATGACGATTTTCTGCTCGTACGGGCCGTAGATGTTCTCGGATCGCAGGGCTACCTGGAACCCGTCTCCCCCGCCGTAGGTGCCGTACAGATAGTAATAACCGTCGATTTTGTAGACATGCATGCCTTCGAGACCGGACCGGATGTCTCCGGTGAAGACCAGGACATCGTTCCCCTTGGCCGTAAAATTCGCGTTCAATTCGGTGATGCTGATGTTGCCGTACCCATGTGCCACGTATATACGGCCGTCGTCGTCGAAAAACAGACCGGGGTCGTAAAACCCCCGCGGCAGTTTCCGTATGGACCAGGGCCCCTCGGCCCTGTCCGCGGTGCAGAGGAATCCGCCCTCGTCCAGTGTGATGAAAAGCAGATAAAATTGTCCGTCGTGATATTTGAGGCTCGTGGCCCACTGGCCGTGGCTGTACCGGTTGCAGCCGTCGAGGTTGTAGCAGGGGCTGAAATCGAAGCGCTGAACCGCGTTGGCGCAGTATTCCCAGTTGACGAGGTCCATGGATTTTAGAATCGTGACGCCGGGAAAAATGAACATGGTCGTCGAAACCATATAATAGAGGGAATCAACGCGTATCACGTCCGGATCCGGAAAATCGGAGTAGAGCACCGGATTGGTGTAGGTGCCGTCCCCGTTGTCGCTCTGCATCTGCTGACCGGCCAGCGGGGAGGCGAGCGCGGCGGCCAGCAGGCAGGCCGCCGGAATCAGCATCCGCGTTTTCATGGGGTCGATGTTTCTCCTGATGCGGACCGGGTCGGGCCCCGGTTCATTTCACGAGCACGAGCTTTTTCATGTCCGAGAAACCATCCGCCTTCAGCCTGTAGAAATAAATGCCGCTCGAAACCGAGGACGCATCCCAGTTCACTTCATGCTCGCCCGCAGGACGGGCGGCCTCAACCAGAGTCGCGGCTTCCCGGCCCGCCAGATCGAATATTTTCAGAGATACGTCCGCTTTGGACGGGAGGCGGTAGGCGATCGTCGTGGCCGCGTTGAAGGGATTGGGAAAATTCTGGGACAGACCGAACTGCTCCGGTTGCCGCGAACCCATCGGGTCCGTTCCGGGCACGGCATTGGCCGGCTTCGGTGTGAACACGAATTCCCGCACCTGGAACAGTTTGGTTGTTCCCGCGCCCCTGAATTTCAGGTAGACGTCATGTCGTCCCGAAACCGCGCTCACCGGAGCGGAGAAAACCTGGAACGTCTTCCACGCGCCTGTCCCGGAGACGGCGCATTCCGTGATCTTCACTCCGGTGTCCAGGGAATCGAGCCAGACCTCGACCGTGCCGCCGGAACCGGCGCTGGACGCCGTGAATTTCACCGAATCCGGGATCATGGGATAATCAGCCCCCCCGAATTCCACGCCCGCGTACAGGGCCCAGTCGCCTTCATGGATGTTGTCCAGCAGGAAGGCCGGGCTGGCATAACCCCGGGTCGTGCCGAACTGGTTCGCCGGGCATTCAGCCAGAATCGGCGTGTAGGCGTCGCGGTAGATGTAGAGGTCGAAATCCGCGGGCTTCGAGCCGATGACGTACGGGCCCTGGTGATTGCCCGTGAACGCGTTGTAATCGGGCTGCTGAACGTCCATGGTGGAAACGTTGACCGGCTCCCCGACTTTGGTCCATTCGCGTCCGTCCGCGCTGAAATAACCGGTCAGGGAGTGGTTCGACCGCACGATCTTGAGCCAGACCGTGCGTCCGGCCGTATTGTCCGCCTCGTGGCGGGTCGTGCCGAAGGCGAAGACCACGATCGGCGCGCCCCCGCCGTCCTTCGCGCTGAACAGCCTGGCGGACACCGTCTGCTTGCCCGTCATAATCCGGAGCCCCGCCTCCTGATCCTGATTCTCAGGCTCGAAATCGACTTTGGTGATGAGGCTGTAATTATGTTCCGCGTCGTTCTTGATGACCGTGCCGTGCTGGTTCTGCTGGGTGAGCCTGATCCAGCCCGGCCTGGCGGTCAGGGAATAAGGGCTGGTGGGAGAATAGCCCACGAGCCGCCATTCGGGATTCAGCTTGTCCGAATCGAAGAAATCCGACCTGGGCACGGTCCAGGGAATGCCGCCGCTGGTCAGGGCCGGGGCCTGCGCCGGTTCGTTAATCGGAAAATCCGCGACCGGTTTTCCGTCCGCGTCGTACCGGATTTGGCTCAGCAGTCCCTGCCGGCCCAGCCCCTGCCACTCGCTCGTGCCGAAGGACTGGGAGATCACCCACCAGGTGCTGTCCCCGGCCATGACCGCGGGCGAGCTGTGATTCGGCATGGAATACAGGGATGCGCCCTTCTTGGGATCGTTCTCATTGAACAGATTGCCGAGAAACTCCCATTCGGACTGGTCGGCCGTGAGGTCACGGCTGCGCATGACGCGCTGTGTGGCGTAGATATGGATGGCGAAGGAATAATAGTACCACCCGCCTGACTTCCACATCACCGGGCCCTCGGCCCAGCTGTAGGGGTATGCGGGCGCGGGATTGATCCAGCGCAGGTCCAGTATGGCGCCGGACGGCTGGCCGTTTTCGCCCAGCTGAACGATCCAGTTGTTCGACTGGCCGTTCTTGACCAGCAGGTACCAGCTCCCGTCATCATCAATGAATATGGCATTGTCCATGCCGAGCCCGGGCACGGACGCGGGGCAGGCCACTTCCCTGGGCGCGGTCCACGGCCCGGCCGGGCTGTCCGCGGTGACGAAGAACATCCGGCCGGAGCGTCCAAAGAAATGCCAGTATTTCTCGCCGTGGAACACCAGGTGGCCGCCCCAGATGCCGTCCGAGGCGCCGGTTCCGAACATGGACCATGAGTTGCTCACGGGCTGGGAAACCGCCTCCCAGTGGACCAGGTCCTTGGAATGCCAGATAATGGGTGAAGTGGCGAAAGAAGACCCTGTCGTGTAGTAGTCATCTCCAAAACGGGACAGGGTCGGATCCGGATGGTCACCCGGGAAAATCGGGTTCATGTATGTTGAAAAGGACGCGGAGCCGGCGATGGCGGACGCGGCCAGCCAGCCAAAGGCGAGTGCACGGATGAACTGCTTCATGTCAGGACCTCTTGCTGTGGGATGGTTCGGGCACGCGGGGCCCGGAGCTTTCGGATCGTACGATATGCATTGGCCGCTGAAAAGCAAAGCCAAGTTTGACCTTTTTTCAACCAGATCGCGCACATGGCCGACGAAAAAGAGGCGGCCGCCTTGATCCGGAAGGCGGCCGCTTTATTCAGGCCCGGGAAGGGAATCTCGGGCCCGTATTCTTCCCTTTCAGCAGGGTCATGCCCCGGAGAAAACGGGAGCCGCCGGACCGGGTCCTGCCGGATGCGCCTCCCTGTCGAAAGGGCCCCGGCTCTTGACCGGGAACCGAAGGATAGTATAGCAAAACGCGCGGGGAAAAAGAAGCCAGAATTCACATTTTTATCACCGGATTGCGCAAGGACCGGACGACGTACGGCGCGCTCAACTGCAACGCCCCTTCAACGTGCGTCGCAGACCAACCGGACTCACTTCGGCTGATGCAGTTTCCGGAACTCGCGCAGGCCCATGCCCTTTTCCTTGCGGAAATAGCGCGAGATGTGTTCCACATCGGTAAAATTGAAGAGCGCGGTGATCTGCGAGATCGGAAGGTCGGTTTCCATCAGCAGGCGGCTGATCCATTCGACGCGCACCTGCCGGATTTCATCGTACACGGACTTGTGCACGGTTTTCTTGAAGCGCTGTTCGAGCGTCCGCCGGCTGACCCGGGTCTGCCGGACCACGTCCATCACCAGCATCTTATTCTTCGCGTTGGACCGGATGTAGCGCATGGCCGCCGCCACCTCCGGGTCACTCACGGCCAGAATGTCCGTGGACTGCCGCTGGACCACATGGGTCGGGGTGACGAAGATCTGCTGGCCGCGCATTTTCTTGCCCCGGAACAGATCATCCAGGAGCCGTGCGGCCTCGTATCCCGCGGATTCGACGTTCAGGTTGATGCTCGAGAGCGGCGGATCGCCGATTTCGCAGATCATGGGGTCATTGTCCACGCCCAGCACGGCCACATCCTCGGGCACCCGGAACCCGGTCCGCTTGCAGACCTCCAGCACGTGCTGGCCCTGATCGTCATTGCAGGTCATCAGACCGACCGGCTTGGGAACGGTTTTCAGCCATTCGCCGATGCGTTTCTGCTCCTCCTCCCAGTCCTTCACCTTGCGGCCCTTCGGCCCCGCGTATTCGTGAGTCTGGAACCCGGCTTCGGAATTGAATCCGGCGAAGTACTTCTTCCTCTCGTCCGACCACTCGTAGCCGTCCATGCCGCAGTACGCGAAACGCGTGAACCCCTTTTGCACGAGGTGGCCGCTGGCCATTTTCGCGATGGCGCGGGAATCGGTGCGTATGACGGGAAGGTTTTTCGGATAATCCGAGCTGTGGATGGCGAGCACCGACGGGATGTTCAGCTTCAGCAGTTCCTTGTTGATCATGGAATCGCGCATGATAATGCCATCCGGCTTCCACCGCGTCAGGTGCGGGATGGACGACTTCAGGCCGATGGGTTCCTTGTAGAAGGACCACGGCCCGTGCAGGCGGGCATAGCGCGCGATGCCAATGATGAGCTGGCGGCCGAATTCCCGGGAGGTTTCGACGAGCAGGACGACGCGTTTCATGGCAATAATATATCAACTTTACGGGTTGAAAGCAAGCATGTCCGAGGCGGGCCCGGTTCCGGGGCTCGGCGGTCAGGACGGCCTGGGATTCGCCGCCGGACAAGCGGACGGACAGTACGAACACCGCCAGACCAAAAACGATGTCACCCATCCTCCTGCTGATTCCATTTCCTCCTTCTGTTCCCGGCGGAACCGGAAACCGGGGCGATTGCCGGATTGTACAGTGTGATTGGAAGATTCGAAAAAGAACGAACAAAATCAAGATTCGGACCCGCGAGCGGACAAAAAACCGGATCGGGATGACCGGGGTTTTTCGCAAAAAAAGTTCAAAACCGGTTGCCGGGAACCAATCACTTTCGTCTTTGTATAATGATATATAAAACGCGCCTGAAAAACCGCATGGAGGGAACACGATCCTGCTTCCGCGGCCTGGCGATACGCGGCGCCCGGACACGGATCTTTCCACATCCGATTTCCCCAATCGGCAATCCGCTGAAGAACCATGAAGGGAGGCTCGTCATGACAGGGAGAACCTTTTTCCGCGGCTGGATTCTTGCGCTGGCCCTGCTTGCCGGGACGCAGGCCGCCATCGCCGGGTCTTTCGGCAGAATCATCGGGACCGTCGCGGACTCGGCCGGAAACCCGGTGCCCGGGGCCGTCATTTCCCTCGTCGGAACGGACAAGGGCGCGGTCAGCGATCCCCAGGGTCATTATTCGGTTTCAGTCAAAGCCGGCGACTATGAGCTTCAATGCAACCTCATCGGTTATCAATCCGCCTTCGCGAGAGGAGTGACCGTCCGGAACGATTCGACTGTCCGCGTCGATTTCACACTGACGGCGCTGTCCATCGACCGGCTCCAGCCGGTTATCGTCTTCGCCACGAAAGCCGGTGAGTCGTGGGCGCTTCCTCCGCCCGCCTTTTCGTCTGTCAAGGTCCCCGTTTACGGCGGCAACACGCTGCCCAATGACGAGGAATACGACTCCATGTTCTTCGAGAATTACGGCGTCAACCCGTTCGTGGATACCGACGACGATTCGCTGTCCACTTTTTCCATCGATGTGGACAACGCCTCGTACACGCTCGCGCGCAATTATCTCGGCCGGGGCAGCATGCCCGACAGGGACGCGGTCCGCGTGGAGGAGTTCGTCAACTATTTCGACTGGAACTACCCGCCGCCCCCGCGGGACCAACCGTTCGCCGTCTACACCGAGGCCGCCCCCTCCCGTTTCGGCGAAGGCAACAAAGTGCTCCTGAAAATCGGCATCCAGGGAAAACCGGTCGCGGTCGAGAACCGGAAGGACGCGGTCCTCACCTTCGTCATCGACGTGTCGGGTTCCATGCAGAGAGAGGACCGTCTGGAGCTGGTCAAGAAAAGCCTGCGCGTGCTCCTCGACAACCTGAAGGAAACCGACCGGGTCGGCATCGCGGTGTACGAATCCGCCGGACGCAAGGTGCTGGACCACACGTCCATCCGCGAGCGGGAACGCATCGAGGAGGCGATCGACGGGCTGCGGACGGCCGGATCCACGTACGCCGAGGAGGGCCTGCGTATCGGCTACGGAATGGCGGAGGAGGGCTTCCGGAAAGACGCGATCAACCGGGTAATCCTCTGTTCGGACGGCGTGGCCAACGTCGGGAAAACGGGATCGGAGGGCATTTTGAAGACCATCCGAAGCCACAGGGACAGGGGCATCACGCTGACGGCCGTCGGATTCGGAATGGGCAATTACAACGATGTGCTGATGGAGCGGCTGGCGGACGACGGGGACGGCAACTACTACTACGTCGACACCTTCACCGAGGCGCGCCGTATTTTCACCGGCGGCCTGACAGGGATGCTGCAGGTCATCGCCAAAGACGTCAAAATCCAGACGGCGTTCGACCCGGACGCGGTGGAACGCTGGCGCCTGCTCGGGTACGAGAACCGGGACGTCGCGGACCGGGATTTCCGGAACGACAGGGTCGACGCCGGAGAAGTCGGCGCCGGACACACCGTGACGGCGCTGTACGAGCTGAAGCTCGCGGAAAACAGGCGCGGAAAGCCGCTGGGAACGGTGAGACTCCGGTTCAAGGACGAGAACGGCGAAAACACGCGGGAGATCGCGCATCCCGTCCGAACGGGCGATTTAACCGCATCCTTCGAAACCGCGTCCGGCCGGTTCCGCGCGGCCGCCGCGGTCGCGGAATTCGCGGAAATCCTGCGGGGAAGCTACTGGGCGAAGGAAGGGTCGCTCGAGGAAGTGCTCGCGGTCGCCGAGAAGGCGAAGGCGGAACTGGCCGGTGATGAAAAATTCGCGGATTTCGTCGGAATGGTGAAGAACGCGATCGCGGTCAAAGCCTCCAAAAAGTGACCGAACGATCGGATCAGAGGCGGACCTCCCGGGTGCGGCGCTTTCGGCCCTCGGGGGGTCCGCTTTTTATCTGGCGTGATGACTCTACGGATGGATTTTCAACCCGGTTTTGCGCATCTGGCCGGATTCCGGATACGCCCCGGAGTTACATCCCGGGGCGCGTCACCATCGGGGCTCTGCCCCGATAACCATGATGGATTAGCCGGGCATAGAAGCCCGGCACCATCTTACGCCCGGGATTGTGAAATCCCGAAGGATCCATAGCGTCGCAAATGACACCAACGCCGATACCATTTCCCCTTGCAATTCACCCGAAAATTACTTTTCTTATATGGTATCGGACCATGGGCTTTTCCCATCCCGCCGCGCCCTGGTCCGCCTATCGCGTAAAAAGGGTTGCGGGATTGAAGCTCCCCGCCGACCCACTGCGCGGGACCAATCGATTATATGCCTGATTGTTGAAGACAAGCCGCGGGGAATGCGCTCGCTGACAGATTCCGCGGCCCTGGCCTTCCCCTCCGGACGCATCCAATCAAGCGAGGGAACCATGAAAAACCTGTGCCGCATCCTCATTCTCCCGCTCCTCCTGACCTTCTTCTCCTGCAAGGACGACGGCGGCCCGTTGAAGCCGGGAAACGGTTCCATGGGGCGCATCCTCACCGGCTCCATGGCCGAAGTCGGCACGCTGCAGGTCGCGGCGTCCGGCGGCACGGTCCGCATCAACAAACCCGGCGACCCGCTCGACGGATTCGAAATCACGGTCCCGGCCGGGGGGTTCGACGCGTCCCGGCAGTTTGTGGTGTCGGCCGCCGAGATCACGTCGCACGAACTGGGGAGCCGCTTCAACCCGATCTCGCCCATGATCCAAATCGCCTCCGAAAGCGGGTATTGCGAAACCCCGATGACCGTGAAAGTGCCGGCTCGGGTTCCGGACGGGCACTTCGCCATGGGATTCTTCTACGACGAGGTGTCCGAAACGCTGGAGCCGATTCCTGTGGAGGACATCGATTCCGTCTCGGTCACGCTCTCGACGCGGCACCTCTCCCCGTCGGGCGCATCCCTGCGCAAGGGGCTTTTCAGGGGCTCCGCAAGCGCCGTCGGGAATATGGTGATCGCTTCGATTCTGACTTCCTTTCTGGATGACCAGGTGACGCTCACGAGCGGCTTCGAGCCCGGCAGAGACGACTGGGAATTCCCCAACTACGGGTCATACATCGCGCCCGGCGGCCACTGCGCGGGCCAGTCCATGGCCGCGATGTGGTACTATTACGAGAAGCGTCTGGCACAGGAACCGGCCCTGAACCACCGGTACGACACGGTGAACAACCCCGCGGACGCGTACCGGAACTGGTACGATAATCCGCGGGGATACCGGTTCAGCTCGACCCTGCAGAAGGACCAGAACTTCGACCGCTGGATCGAACGACTTGAATTTCAGACGCAGAAGCCGTATCTCTCGTGGTACGCCTTCATCTTCGCGATGCTCCTGACCGGCGAGCCGCAGTACGTCCTGATCCGCGAAAGGGCGACCGGAGCCGGTCACGCGATGATCGTTTACAAGATCGTCCCTTCCACGGGGTCCCTTTATATCGCGGACCCCAACCATCCGAACAACAAGACACGGGTGATCGAATACCGGAACGGCGCGCTCCTTCCCTACTCGTCCGCCCTGGTCGCGGGCGGCCCGGGCACGGTGTTCGACCAGATCGGATACGCGGCGAAAACAACGCACATCGAGTGGTCGAAAATTTCAGAGCGATGGCCCGAATTTCAGAACGGAACCATCGGAAACGACCGGTTCCCCGAATACACGCTATGGGCGCGGAATGCGCCTGGCTCGGAGTTGATCGACACCCTGAGCACCTACGCGGACTCGCTTATGGTGCACTGCAGGTCGATCGAAACCCCGATATGGATCGCGGACACGGACCATTACCAGGTGTTTGAGGCATACGACGGCGCAGGCGCGTATCTGGGAAAAGGCGGGTCTTCGAACAAGGGTATTCTGCCCATTCCCCTGAAGATAGGGGACAACAAAATCGGGTTCTATGTCAAGGGCTTCGTCGACAATCAGACGCTCGAATACGTCGACTTCAGGTGGACGAACGTGAAGAGGCTCAGAAGCGACATTGATTTCTCGCGGGTCAAAAAAGTCATTGGCGGCATCATGGTCGTTGACACCCAATGGCTGAATTACAAGGATGAGGAGAAAACCTATCCCTGTTCCTTCACTTGGAGCGCGGATGTCACGTGGAACGGCAATGTTCTTTCGGGCGTGAACAGCACGACGGACGGCAGCGTGACCGTGATCTGCAGCCCGGGTTCCGTGACATATTCAGCCAAAACCAGGGGCAACCTGGGAAGCCCCGGATGGGCCGATGTCACAATCACCGGAACGGCCAGCTCCGCCCCATTGATCCTGGATAACGGTTTCCGCTACGAGGCATCCGGCGAGGGAGGTGTGGCCGGAGCGATTACGAGTCTCACTTTTGAGCTCAGCTCGAGCTGGACCTGGGTCGGGTATACTTTACGGCCGAGCTCGACGTTCGGACTAAGTTTTTATTATTGAGAAATTCTTCGATGAGGATTTGCCAGGCACGTGCGATCCTCTGTCTTCGTAGTACTTCACAGGTAAAAAAACGCTCCGGAAGGTTTAAATCCTCCCGGAGCGTTCACACTTTAGGACAGCCGCATGCGACGCACCTATTAATCAGCCTGAAGGTGCGTCGCATGTGAAACGTCACTCCATCAACACCATCTTCCTCACGGCCGTGTACTCCTAGGCCTGAATCTGATCGCTCGCTTACCCCGCCGCAAGCGGCGGGGTAAGCGAGCGAATAAAAAATATCTTCTTCACTACAGATAGAAGATTCCCCGCGGCTCATCTTCAATAATTCATAAATAAAATAGATAGATCCCTCGTAGCGAGCCGCGGGGAGCTTCAATGCGGCAGAAGCACAAAGCGCGTTCAAACATGAACTAACCCGCATGCGCCTTAACGGGCGTTCAGCCACTCCATCGCCGGCTCGACGTCCTTGAAATGATTGACCTCGAGAACCGGTATTTCTTCGGCCTTTTCGTGGGCCTTGGACATGGTCATCTGCCCCAGAACGGCCTCAGGGACAACGAACGCGGCGCATTTGATGCCGAGCGAGATGGCGGTCGGAAACCACACGTCCTTGACGTATTCCGGCATGCCCTTGTCGTACACGGGGATCTGGCGCAGGTCGATGATGCATTTCTTCAACTGATGGTGTTTGACAAGTGCGAACTCGTGCTCCACGATCTTGACGAATTCCTGAAATGGGACGAATTTCAGGAACTTCACCGACAGGGTTTTACCCCTGGGATCGGCTTTCACCTCGGCATATTGGTTGATCAGGTCTTCCATTCACTTTTTCCTTTCGTTTCAAACACGCATAAGCGCCCGCAGACTTTTTCCCGTCATGACAGATGACGGCATATCGGTTATTTCGCGTTCTCTCTCCTCCGGCTTGAACCCGTACGTGCCGAGCGCCTTGAAGCCGACCGGCACGGTCGCAGTCTCTCCGGCACTTCATATGCTACGCTCTTGTCAATCATCGGACTCCGGGGTCTCCTGGATCAAAGGCGAGAATAATCCGTTCATCCGACAGCATTCTCGACGGGACTCCGGGATCGCGTTCTGCCGCGTGCGACGCACCTTCCAATCACTCTGAAGGCGCGTCGCATGTGCAAGCTCACTTCATCAACACCATTTTCCTCACAGCCGTGAACTCACCGGCCTGAATGCGGCAGAAGTACACGCCGCTCCCGAACCCGGAAGCGTTCCATTCCAGACGGTGCGAGCCGGCCGGCATGGACCGGTCCGCGAGCACGGCCACCTCCCGTCCCATCATGTCGTATACCTTCACCATCACCTGACCTGAAACCGGCAGGCGGAAGCCGACGAACGTCGAGGGGTTGAAGGGGTTCGGATGGTTCTGATCCAATGCGAAAGAGAAAGGCGTCAGACCGCCGGGAGAACAATCCACGGCCGACGGCTGACGGAGGCGCTGGTACACGGCGAGCATGGTGTCCGCGTTTGCCTGCAGCTCATCGAGCCCGCTTCCCAGAACGATTCCGAACGACACGAAGAACGAATCGCCCGAAGCCAGGGAAAATGGCGGAGCGGACAAGAGCAGCTGATAATCGGATGTGTCCCCGGCTACGCTGACCGCGCCGCCGGCCAGCAGACCGTACCTGGAATCGTCGCTTTCCGCTTCGAATCCCGGGTCCGATTCCCCCAGGGCGCGCACCGAAAACGGGGCCTTCGCCGGCCCAAGCAGGCGGCATCCGAACCAGCCCGCGGTCCCTTCCGTCGCATTGCGCAGAATCAGCAGGCCCCGCGACGCGTCGTACGCGGGAAGGTTGTTTTCCCAGTCGTACCACGGCACGTCCGGGTCGAGCCACATGCCCGCGAACAGGCTGTCCAGGTCTCCACTTTCGGCCGTGTTCCGGACGGAATAATTGAAAATGACGAAATCGTCTCTCGAAGGCCCTGACCATTGAAGCGACGTCTGGCGCACCGCAAGCCCGATGGGGTTCTCATTCCAATCGGACGAGTCCGCGTACGTGATGGTCACGTCCTGATCCGATACGCCCGGCCCAAGGGTGAACGGCGTTCCCTCCACACGGCGCCAGTCCCCGGAATTCCAGTCCACGCTTGAAACCCGCTTTTCGCCGCCGATATCCGCGCCTGCCCAGAACCCGCCTAAGTACAAGTAGCCCTGGCCCCCCTTCTGTGGCCAGAACCCGCCCAGTTCTTCCAGCTCCGGGCCCGCGATCGACCCGTCTTCCGAGACGCGCAAAACCACATTGCCCGCGTCGTGCACGGCCGGCGGATTGAACGTCCAGCTTCGCGACTCGACCTCGTTGCCGCCGTCGTCCCGCACAGAGAAGCTGAAACCCACGAGCCGGCCGGGCTCGAACGGCCCCGCGGCCGCGCCCCAGATACCGTCTCCCGCAAGGCTGTCGCCGTGCGCTCCGTCGTCGTGCATGGAAAACGGGCCCTCGACCGATCCGTCTTCATGCTCCACGGTGAAGGTCACTTCGGACACCGCTGATTCGTCGAATACCCAGGCCAGGAGCGTGACCGGACGGCCCGCGCGCGGCGGGGCGACCGTCGCTCCGGCGAAAGCGGGCGGAGGGTTCACGTCCTCGCTCTGCCCGGCCTGGCCGTAATAGAGCTGGGAGTACGCGCCCCAACGGTCCGATGCGAACACGATGAAGGGCCCGCCCTCCCTCATGCACACGTTGGAGAGCTCGTCCCGTCCCGCGTAGGCCGTGAACGGCTCCGGGGCGCCCCACGCCAGCGTCTCCGGCGAATAACGCATGATTTCAACCGTGCTTTGGGCGTAGTCGAAGGAATACTGCCACAGCTGCCGTGTCTGCCGCGTGTAGATTAAAGTCTGCGAACCGTCCCCGTTCATGAACGTGCGGGGGTGCGTGGCGTACGCAGACGGGTCCGTGATCAGCACCGGCGGGTCGGTCCATTCCCCGCTGGCCAGCAGAGCCCTCCCCCAGATGCCGCTGGTCTCCCAGTCGGCTTCATCATACAGGGCGATGACCGGCATTCCGGGTTCGGACGCGAGCGACACTTCAGAGGCCCACCAGCCGCTGGTCGGGAGCACGGCTTCGGGGCCCCAGGTGTCTCCGCCGTCCTCGCTGATCCGGTACAGGGTTTCGAAGGAATCCCAGTCCCAGGTGCGGCTGAAGAAAAGCCACAGCCTGCCGTCCGCTGACTGCGTGACCGTCGGGTGGAACAGCATGCCCGAATCCTCGATCATGGCCGGGTCGGACCAGGTCAAGCCCTCGTCGTCCGAGTGGATCCGCATGATCTGCGTGCCGTCCGCCCACTGCCGCCACACCGCGATGATGCGACCCTCCACGGTTCGGATACCGCTGATCTGCTCAGGGGAGTCGGATTCCGTGATGTCCACCGGATCATCCCAGGTCAGGCCGCCGTCCGGGCTTTTACTATACCGGATTTGATAGGTCCAGTCTGAAGTGAAGACGATCATGATTTCGCCGGATGCCGTGATCACGGGAAAACCCGAGGAATACACGAAGAAATCGTCGAGAACCGGCAATCTGGAGATTTCGGAGAGGTCGGAAGGCCGGCCGGGTTTCAGCAGGCCCGAAGGCCTTGATTTTATGGGAAAAACGTCATCCGGGCGTCTCGACTGAACGACCATGCGAGATTCCCGCTTTTCGGCCTTGCGGTGATGCCTGAGGTTGGACCTGGGCCTCTCACACAGCCCGGCCGAAAGAATTGCCGGAATTAAGGTTGCGACCAGAATCCCCCCTAAAAGCATGGACCGCCTTTTCATGCTGCACCTCTTAGATGTTGATTTTGAAATACTCAGCAGCGTTTAATTCAATATTTGTGTGGTGCGGAGTCAGCAAAGAATTGAGGGCAAAGGTCAGGCCAGAGGGGGTCATGCATAAGGTGAAAGGATTGCGGGTTTCATGTTTTTAGAAAAAAAAGATCGCTTTCCGGATTCTTCCCTTTTGGGTTTCATCCGGGGATAGCTGGGTTCAATCCTCATCTTTCCAAGCGCGCCCTGAAGGGTGCGGCTACCGGGTTACTGTCTCCATCCGCGGTTATACGTGTTCCACTATTTCAGTTTCAAACGCACCCTGAAGTGTGCGGCTGCCGGGATAAAAAAAAGCGGCCTCATGCGGCCGCATTCCAAAACGGTATCAACGAATTACCTCATCCCTCCCACTTTATCCGCGTCCATCCGCCACATCCGCGCGCCGAAGGCGTCCGCGTTCTATTCTTTTCTTCCGTCAGTGTTGGATCATCTCCCTCAGCCTTCCCGCTCCGGCGAACAGGAAAGCCGCGGCGAACACCAGCATCAGAGCGGCCAGCACCGCGACCAGCCTGCGGTAAATCCGGTCCGAGAAAAACCGCTTGCCCTTCCCAACCGCGAAAGACACCAGGCTGTACCATCCGAGATCCGCGAGAATATGGCCCGAGAAGAAAGCCGCCACACCCGGGACGCCGAAACGCCGCGCCTGAAGAATGGCGCCCAGTCCGATCGTCGCCCACCAGATGATCCAGTAGGGATTCGAGAGGCTCATGGCCACACCCGTCCACACGAGCCGGTTGCCGCCGCCTTTCTGCTGGGCTCGAGGCACGGTCAGGGAGGAAAGCGATCGGAACATACCGCCTGCCATCCAGGCCAGAACAGCGCCTCCCAGAAAGGAGATGCCGACGAAAACCCCGTCTTTGGCGAGAATCGGAGAAAGCCCCAGCATGAGCGCGACCAACAGGCCGGACTCGAGAACCGCATGGCCTGCGATGATCAGAGGGCCGGCCGACGGGCCGCGGCGCGCGCTTGCCGCGATGGTGGCGGTCAGAAGCGGTCCAGGCATGAGTGCGCCGGAAAAGGCGATTGCGAAACTTGCGGCGAAGAGGGTGAAAAGCGGTGTGACTCCGGGGGATTCCATGAATGGCCGCGGGACTCAGCGGACCGGGACGGCCGGCGCCGGCGGCATTTCGCCTCCGGGCAGAAGCGGCTTCGCGCCGCCGTTGAGTTTTTCGGAGAGCCGGTTGAGTTCAGCGATCAGCCGGTCCGCGGGCGCGCCCGTCATCGGACGCGGCTGATACTGCACCTTCTGATAGTCCACGCGGAGCGGGATGACCCGTCCGCCCGCGAATCCGGAGGAATCGAAGGACGCGATGAAAAGAGCGCCTTCGCGGCAGGAGACGCTTTTCGACCCGAAGGCGAAATTACCGAGACTGTAGGCGATCGGCTTTCCCCTGTAGAGTTCGAAACCCTGAAGCACATGCGGATGATGCCCGATGACGAAGTCCGCTCCGGCGTCGATCGCGGCGCGCGCGAACTCGCGCTGATAGGGCTGGGGCATGCCGTGCAGTTCCTTGCCCCAGTGAAAGGAGACGATCACGAGATCGGCGGCCGGCCGCAGGGAGTCGATGCGTGCCGCGATCCGTTCCTTCACGGCGAAGGCCGTGCCGGGCCTGGAAGCCGTGGCCCAAAAGGCGTCCGGATAGGTCAGGGAGAATCCGAGAAACGCAGCCTTCCACCCGCCCCGGACGACGATCGCGCCCGCCTCCGCCGCATGACGGTTCATGCCCGCGCCGCAGGCCGCAATGCCCAGACTGTCGAGAATCTCAAGCGTCTGCCGGAACGGCTGCACGCCGTAATCGAGAATATGGTTGTTGGCCAGGTTGAGGACGTTGAATCCGGCGTTGCGCAGGCCGCCCGCGAAGCCGGGCGGTGCACGGAACGTGTAAGTCTTCTGGAAAGGTTTGCCGCTGGTGCCGAAAGGCGCCTCGAGGTTGCCGATCGCGAAGTCAGCGGACAGCAGCAAAGTCCTCGTGGAATCGAACGGATAATCGGGTCCAAACCGGCTGACCACCGGAATCGCGGATCCGGCCAGCATGACGTCCCCGACCGCTGCCACGGTCACGGACATTTTCCGCGCCGGCACCGCGGCCGCCGTATGGACGGAGTCGGCGGAACCCGGGGGCGGAACGTCTTCCCTGCCGCACGATCCTGCCCATGCGGCGGAAAACGCGAGAAAGAGGAAAACGGCCGACCGTTTCCGGAGGTCCGCCCTGCCCGTGAAGTCCATCTTTATTTCCAACCCGTCGGAAGAGGACGGAGCCGGATCGCTGAAACCGTGGACGCCGGAACGCGGCCGGCCGGCGTCTGTCTGATCCTCAAACCTTTGGATTGTCATCCGCGCCCGGTTCAGCAGTATGCCCGGCCTCGCCCCCGGATTTCACGGACGCGGCGGAAACCCTGCGGATCTCCTCGATCTCCTTCTCCTTGTCCTGGATGTCCTGCAGGAACTTTTCAATCCGGCCGACATGATCCTTGACTTTGGGATCCTGGGGAGCGGTCTTTTTCGATGATTCGGACGCCTGCTCAAATACGGTGACACCCAGGTCGTGATAAGCGGCGTTCAGGCTCTTGTTCAGGTTCATCAGGTCCAGCTTGGCCTTGCCGATTTTTGTGTATTCCTCGGTTTTGGCCGCGGCTACGGACAATCCGTCCTTGACGGATTTCTTCAGATCATCCCAAATGGTTGTCATCTGTTCACTCCCTTCTGTGTGGTCGTTTCGAGCAATAATTTAAGCATCGCCGCGGCTCTTTCCAAGGGAAAAGTCGCGATTCCGGCATGCGTTTGTTCGGATGGATCCGGTCGTTCCCGGGACATTCTGTTCCGGTCCCGCAGCCGCGGAGCGTGAAGCCAATACCGGACCTGCGCCCGGGCACACGGACCGGACATTTTTCATCCACGCTTCCCCATCCAGGTTGTCCGGCCAGAAAGGCCATGACCGGCACTGATGCGGCCGGCCGGGATAGATCGAACACCGGTTCCCTTCCAGAAAACGGCATTTCCGCTTCGATTCGCCTATATAATAGTGGCCGTCGATCCGGACACAGACGGTTC
This sequence comes from uncultured bacterium, assembly GCA_963736115.1. Lineage (GTDB taxonomy): Bacteria > Zhuqueibacterota > QNDG01 > QNDG01 > DTFT01 > JAFGAX01. The sequence goes on along the minus strand of CAVTNR010000022.1, from coordinate 62,149 downwards.
TGATCAGTTCGCGCACGCTCAGGCCCAGATGGCGGGCGAGACGCCTACGGTCCGCCGTGGTCAGGTAGACGTAAGCATACTTCCCGTGGACCTTGCAGCAGGCGCCGCAGCCCCGGCATTCGAAACGGACGATTTCACGAAAAAGTTTCTTTTCGGATGGATTGATTTCCATGGAACGGACGATCCGCTAAAACAGATTCAACTGGTCCCGGCCGGGCTTTCGGCCCCTCTTTCCCTGCGCTTTTCCAGTGCTGAGAAGCGTCTGTTCGATGTCATCGAGAAACGGGCTTCTCGCGGGATTGCGCATGCGGCCGAACAGCTCCCGCCGGTCGGCGTGGGACAGGATCAGATGCTTCTTGGCGCGCGTCATGCCCACGTAAAGCAGACGGCGTTCCTCTTCCGGGTCGCAGGAGGATTGACCGGACAGGGTGTAGGGCAGAAGGCCGTCCTCCACGCCCGCGATGAAGACGCACGGGAATTCCAGCCCCTTGGCCGCGTGCAAGGTGAAGAGCGATACGGAATCGCCTCCGGTACGGACCCAGTCGGGTCCTGATCCCAGGGCCAGCGCGGCCAGAAAAGCGGGCAAGTCCGTTCCGAACGGGACGGACCGCTCCGCCAGCAGTTCCAGATCGAGCCTGTCCGCGGGATCCGAAACCGGAGGGAGGACGGAGATCAGCCTGTGGATCAGGTCGCGGACAGGCACCCTGCCCGTGACGGCCGCAAGCTCGGACCATTCCTTTTCGTTCAACTCCGAACTCGGGACCCGGAACTCGGAAGCCTTCTCTTCCTCTGAACTCTCTCCCCCCTCCCTGGATTCCCGCTTCAAGAACGCGGGCCTTCCACGATCAATAAATAGAATTGCTTGGTCCGTTTCAACGGGAATGACATCCCCCCCTGAATCATTTTCGTTTTTCAACCCGGAACCCTGAACTCGGAACTCGGAACCCGTTTCTTTTAACCCGGAACCCGGAACCCGAAACACGGAACATTTTTTAAGCGCCTTAACGATTGTTTTCGCGGGCTCCCGCCTGTAGAACGGCTCCGCGTCCGAGCGGCGGTACGGAATGCCGTGATCGCGAAATGCTTTTTCCAATGCCGGAAACTGACGGCTGATCCGGCACAGCACGGCGAAGTCGGAAAAACCAAGCGATTCCTCCTCCGCTCCGGTTGTGATGCCGCTGTCCATGGAAAAGAACCGAACGCCGCCCGTCATCGCCTCAATGGTGCGGCTGATGAACTCCGCCTCGGACGCCTCGGATACGTTTCCCGCAATGCGGACCTTGACCTTCTCGTCCGTTCCGCGGAGATTCGACCTCTCTACCCACGCCCCTGGATGCCCGCTTAAGGAATGCGGGCCTTCCCTATTCAAGAAATAGGATTGCTTGGTCCGTTTTAACGGGCATGACACACCCCCCGAATCATTTTCCGAATCATTTTCATTTTTCGACCCGGAACCCGGAACGCGGAACGCGGAACCGCTCTCTTCCAACACGGAACCCGGAACTCGGAACCCGGAACCGGCTTTCAGTAAAACCATCCCCGATGCCCGCAGCACCGTATCCGGACACCGGTAACTGCGCGTCAGACGGTACACCGTGACGCCCGGGAAATCCTCGGTGAACCGGGTCATGAAAACCGGGCTGGCGCCGCGGAAACCGTATATGGACTGGTCCGGGTCTCCCACCGCCCAGAGATGAGGCGACCCCGCCCCGGAATCCCGCCCAGCCAGAAGCCTCATCCACTCGTACTGCGCTTCGTCCGCGTCCTGGAACTCGTCCACCAGGATGTGATCGTACCGGCCGGCAACGGAACGGGCCCATTCCGCATCCTCCCGGAACAGCCGCAACGGCCGGGTCAGCAGATCGCTGAAATCAAACAGGTTTTCGGACCGGAGCGCTTCTTCGTAACGGTCCCTCAGCGCCTGCTGTTCCCCGTCCGAAGCATCCGCGTCCGTCACTCCCGTCTCCGGTCCGGCTTTTCCCACCGACTGTTTCAGCATTTTCGCGAAACGACGAACGTCTTTTGATTCCGGATATAAGGTTCTGAGGATATCGAGCGTGTCGTCTTCATCCGCGATGCGGAAATCACGGTTCCGGCCGAAACAGTCCGGCCGCTCCCGGAGCAAAGCATGGCCGAAGGAATGGAAAGTCAGGACGGACGGCATCCGCTTCCCTTCTACCGGCCCCCCGGTGGCCGCGGACACACGGCTGCGTATCTCTTCAGCAGCCTTGTTGGTGAAGGTGATGGCGAGAATGCGTTCCGGCGGAACGCCGCGACCTTGTATCAGGCGGAGAATCCGGCCGGTCAGCACGGCTGTTTTGCCTGTTCCGGGACCGGCCAGAACCAGCGCGGGCCCGCTGTCGTGAATCGCGGCCGCTTCCTGCTCCGCGTTGAGCGGAACTCGGCCGGTCGTCCCGGATCCCTCTCCTGCGGTCCCGCCGGATCCCTCCTCCGCTGAAAGGGCACGGGTATTCGGCCGTGCCGAAAGGATGAATCCGGCGCCTGCGGCGTCCTTCCCCGTCTCCTTTCTTCCGGACCCGTTCGATCCTTTTTCACCGACCGCGGCCTCGCTTTTTTTCATGCGCCCCCGCCGGACCGGTTGTCCGACTGGCTCGGAATCACCGATGAACAGACTCTCCTGACTGAGCGACTGTCTGTCTTCCGGACCGAATACGCGAATACGGCCGTATTCCCCGTCATAGCCCGCCTCAACGGACACGCGTCCATCCCGCATCCGCTTGACCGCCTCGACGAGCAATGCGCCCCCGGCATTCCGGATGTCCTCTGCTTCCGCTTCGAGCAGAATGTCCAGCTCGCTTCCGAGTTTCCGGACCACGGCCGCGTAATCAGCCTGCACCGCCTTGCTGTGCGGACCTGTGCCTCGGATCTCGGACAGCACTTCGCAGAGCGGAATGATGGACCGGAACGTCGGCCGTCCGATTTTCTCCTCCTGGCCGCTGCGGTCCGCCAGCTGATGCACACGATTGAGAACGCCGACGGTCACTTGTTTCCCGCACACGGGACAGATCCCGGCATGCCGATCCGTCTCATCCGGCGTCCAGGAAATGCCGCATTTGCGGTGTCCGTCGTGGTGGTATTTGCCTTCCTGGGGAAAGAATTCCACTGTTCCGAGAAACCGGCCCGAGTCCGGATGCTTCAGCGCTTCCATGATGGCGGGGTACGAGAGTTCCGCATCGAACCGGTTCGCCTCGCGTCCAAGTTTCTCGGGCGAATGGGCGTCTGAATTAGAGATGAGGGCGTACGGATCGAGTTGACTGCACAGCCGGTTCATCGCTGGATCGGACGAGAGCCCGGTTTCCACGGCATGAATGTGATCCGACAGGTCCGCGTAACATTCGCGGATCGAATCGAATCCGGACTTGTCGCCGAGCGCGGAAAACCACGGCGTCCAGATGTGGGCCGGGACGAAGAAGATGTCCGGAGAGGCGTTCAGGCAGAGTTCAAGCAGGTCCCGTGAATCGAAACCGAGAATGGGCCGTCCGTCCGAGGTGATATTGAAGTCCATGGACCTGAGCCGGCTTTGGATGCGCTCCGCGCTCTCGAAATCCGGCGCAAAGACAACATTGTGCACCTTGCGCACGCGGCCCGACCGCTTGTAGATACAGCTGATCTCTGCGGTGAGCATGAAGCGGACGCCGTCGTCCGCATCCGTCGGGCCTCCAAATGCGGGCAGACGGAGCGCCGGCTTGAGTCTGTACAAACCCGGTTCCGCGGGATCCAGCTTTTCCTTCAATTCCGCCACCCAGCCCGGGTGGGTGAAGTCGCCGGTTCCGATGACCCGGATGCCCTTGATGCGGCCCCACCGGTCGAGATGCTCCGGCTTGAGCAGGCCGCTCGTGGCGAGCGAGAAATGCGAATGGATGTGGAAGTCCGCGATGAATTTCATCGCGACAAGTTAGGCAGGGACGGGGGGAATGTCAACTGAAAAGAGAGTTCATGGTTCATAGTTCATTGTTCATTGTTGAGACAGATTTTCCTTTTCAACTATGAACTAGGAACCATGAACTATGAACTTAAAAGTGAAAGGCCAAAAAAGAAGCGGGGTCTCACAGAGACCCCGCTGGTTTGCACCTCATGCGCGGCTTGCGTTTATTCCACGCTCACTTCGATCTGCTTCGGTTTGGCCGCCTCGGACTTCGGGATCTCGATGCTGAGCACGCCGTTGTCGTACTTCGCGTGAATCGCTTCGCCCTTCACGTTCTCGGGCAGGCGGAAGGACCGTTCGAACTTGCCGAACACCCGCTCCATGGAGTGGTAATTTTTCTTCTGGGTCTCGGCTTCCTGCTTCTTCTCGCCCCGAATGGTCAGCAGGCCGTCCTCGAGCGACACCTGAATGTCTTCCTTTTTCAGGCCCGGGACTTCGGCTTTCAGCTCATAGCCGTCCTCGGTTTCCAGGATGTCCACCGAAGGATTCCAGACCGTGTCGCGGCCCAGACCCAGACCGTAATTTTCGAAGAACGTCTCAACATCCAGCGGAAGCTCAGCCAGATGTCGCATGGGATTGTAGCGTACGAGTGTCATGGTTATTCTCCTTTCATCTCTCTATTTTCATATTGATTTCCGTCAGCTGAACAATAATAATGCAATAGGGATGCCACAAGTTTTTATGAGCTTTTTAGTAATTGATTTTTATGATTTTAAATAACAAATACAATAATTATACAATATTAATAGGTTCATGTCTATTTGACCTGATCGATGAAAAACTGCCAATTTTTCATGCCGCATAGTCATTTTTGGCATTAAGCGTACCTCCCGAAGGTACCCCCACCTTCGGGAGGTGCGCTTTACATCCGCATTTAAATTCACTATATTGAAAACTTAGCCATGATTATCAGAATGAAAAAACGCTGGCACAGGGACGGGGGATATAAAGATATCCTCAGGCTTTCCCTTCCGCTCATCTTCAGCCAAGGATCGCTGACCATTCAGGCAGTCATCGATCGCGTATTCCTATCCTGGTACGCGCCTGAGGCCGTGGCCGCGGCCATGCCGTCAGGCATGATCTATTTTACAATCGCCTCTCTCTTTATCGGCGCAGCGGGTTATGTCGGCACATTCACGGCCCAATATTTCGGAGCCGGCAGGTTTGACCGGATCGGGCCGGTCGTGTGGCAGGGGATCTATCTGTCGCTCGCCGCAGGCATCATTGGCCTTCTGACCCTTCCATTCTCCGGTTGGCTGTTCAGCAGCCTCGGCCATCCGGCGGGCCTTCAGTCCCTCGAGCGGACCTATTTCAACATCATGATGCTCGGCCTTTTCCCCGCGGCCGCCGCATCCGCGTTGGCCAATCATTTCAGCGGCCTGGGAAGGACCTGGACGGTGCTCTGGGTGACCCTCGCCGCGACACTGTTCAACCTATTCTTCGATTATGCGCTCGTTTTCGGGAAATGGGCTTTCCCGGAAATGGGAATCGCAGGCGCTGCCTGGGCCACGGTGTTCTCGCAGATTCTGTCAATGGCTGTATACGGCGCATTGGCTTTGCGGCGGGGAGACGGCGACCGTTTCGGTTTCAGGAAAGGCTGGCGGCCGGATGTCCGACTGTTTCGCAGGCTGGCCCGGTTCGGTTTTCCGAACGGCCTGCATTTCGCGCTGGAAACCTCGGGTTTCACGCTCTTTTAATTCTCATCGGCCGGCTCGGTACGGACGCGCTGGCCGCGACCAACATCGCCTTCAGCATCAACCACCTGGCCTTCATGCCCATGTTCGGTTTCGGCACGGCGGCGTCGATTCTCGTGGGCCAGCGGCTCGGCGAGAACCGGCCCGAGGAGGCGGCGCGCTCGGTGCGCCTCATTTTCGAGCTGACCTTCGCCTACATGGCCTCGGTGGCCGCCGTTTACTTTTTCTCCCCTGGCGTGTTCATCTCCGCATTCGCGGCTCAGGCGGACCCCGTCCGTTTCGCCCCGATCGCGGCCACGGCCGTCCGCCTGCTGAAATTCGTCGCCTTCTACTCCCTCTTCGACACCGCAAATATCGTGTTCGCATCTGCCGTGAAAGGCGCCGGGGACACCCGATTCGTGATGTGGGTGTCCATGGCGCTGTCCTGGAGCCTGATGGCCCTGCCTTCGATCGCCGCCGTCCTGTGGTTCGATGCGACGCTGGAAACCCTGTGGGCGTTCGCCACCCTGTACATCTGCGTGATCGGAATCGTGTTCACCGTGCGGTTCATCCGGGGGAAATGGAAAACGATGCGGGTGATTGAACCGGATCTGGTGGGAGAAGAAACGTGAATCATGAAAAGCGTTCCAGGTTTCGAGTTCCGTGTTCCGAGTTCTTCAACCCGGAACCCGAAACCCGGAACTCGGAACGTTTTACAGTGGACATCTGAAAACATTTCCCGTCTTTCCCCGTATAAAAAACAACTTGACCCTTGCAGATCGAATCTGTAATTTCAACAAATGAAAACGGAGCGGCCGTCAATGGGCATCATGGGCTTTCTGCGCAAGCGATACTCCGAGTGGGATCTGCGGCCGATGGACGCGGTCATCCTCGCCTATCTGGCCCTACTCGGTATTCTCGTGGTGCCCTTCCACCGCGACGTCCGGAACTGGGCTGCCGTGCCCTTCGTGCACGCCGGGCTCTGCGCCGCGGTGCTCGGCCTGATCCGATGGCAGTCCAAACGCCCCGGTCCGGCGATCGATTTCCTGCGGACGTTCTATCCCGTTCTGTGGATAGCCTTCGCCTGGACCGAGATGGACAACCTGGTGACCATGATTTTCCCGTACTGGGCGAACGATTTCGTCGTCAAAGCGGACCTCTGGATATTCGGGGTGCACCCCACCGTCTGGGTCGAGCGGCTGTTCCGGCCCTGGCTGACCGAACTCATGAATTTCTTCTACACGATCTACTATTTCTTCATCGCCGCAATCTCCTTTCCCCTCTATTTCCGCGGGAAGCGGCAGGAAACGGTTGAATTTCTCTTTCTGGTCACCTTCACCTTCGCCGTTTCCTTTCTCCTGTTCCTCGTCTTCCCGTCCGAGGGCGCCTGGGTCATTCTGAGGGACAAGCACACGGTCGAGCCCGAAGGCGGATTCTTCCTCCATTTCATCCAGTGGGTTCAGTCGAACGGCACCATGCGGGGCGGCGCGTTTCCCAGTTCGCATGTCGCCGCCGCGTTCACCATCACGTTGGCCGGCTTGCAGTATAACCGTCCCGTGGGGCTCGTCATTCTACCGCTTGCCGTCGGTGTCGCGCTGGCAACGGTCTACTGCCGGTACCACCACGCCGTGGACGCCATCGCCGGTATCCTCTGCGGCATTCTGCTGTATGGGATCGGACGCCGCATCCTCCGCTCCGCCGACCGGCCGCTTCCGGAACGGGAGTGATTCCGCGTGAGGGTTTTCCAGTTCGCGTCCCCCCGCACCTGGTCCCGGTCGGCCCTGACGCAGGATGAGATCAGCCGCGTACTGGAACATGTCGCGGAAGGAACGGACACCCGGGACCTGGTGGTCTCTCTGTATCTCCTGCCCGGCATTCACGCAAGCCGGGGCACGGCTTATGTGCACCGCTGGATGACGCCGGACGCGTTCACAACCGGCCGCGGAAACTGGAAGTTCACGCTCCGTTTCGGCGCGGCCGACGGTCTTCCGGACCGCTTCAAGCTGATCCGCATGCGTCTCGACCCGGACCCCGCCACGTACCCGCGGGACGAGAGAGACGGCTACCGCTGGCTTTTCCGGTACGGCGGATTCCACGACCATCTGGCCGCGTTGTTCGGCCATGAACTGCATCACTTCAGACGGCATCACCTCGGAATGCACCCCCGCGCGGGGGAACATGCGGCCAACCGCTGGGCCCTCGAGCATGCGGTCCGACTCGGATACGATGTGCATGGGAAACCCGGACAACCGGCTCGACGGCGGCCGGTCTCAATGCTCTCCGGGTTGTTTGCGGGCTTGCGGAAAAAAACGGATCCGTACGGGACCCTGAGGCGGCTCAAGAGAGGCGAACGGGTCCGCATTGACAGGGATCCGCGAAACCGTTACACCGGGGAACCGGCTGAACTGGTGCGTCCGGTCCGTTCCAATGCAGAAAGAATGGTCATCCGCACCATGGACGGAATGATCTGGCGCTGGCCTCTTGCGTGGGTGAGCGTTTTCGAGCCAGCCGGAACCCTCTCATTATTCGAGGAGCATGCGTTTGAAAAACATGAAGGAGGGAGCAAGTCGCCGGATTCTTGATAAATACTTGTATATTATGCGATAAACAAACCTCTCGGGAAATTTCGATCCCAGCCATTGTCCCCTTCTTCAACCCATCTGATCGTTCTCTTTGGTGTAATAATTGCTTGATCCATTAAAAACAGGGTATTTTCTCGGGGATTCTTTCAATTTTGAAAGGATTCAGTTCCTGTTTTAACTTGATTCCCGCGATTTGGAATAGTCATTTCGGACGTTAATTCGATAGGGGAGCGGATCGGATGCATTCCCAGCCGGCTGTCCTGTTCAAGCGGAAAACAGTGGACGTCGCAGTCACAGGTTTTCTCACGCTTGGCTTGCTGATTCTTTCCATTCTGTCCTTCCGGAACCATTCCGGACCCTGGGCCGCGGCCGGAATTCTTCTCGGCGTGATCACCGTCATTCTGGCGGCCCGTCTTTTCATCGCTGTCAAGAAGCCCTATCTGGATCTGACGGATAACCGGGTCACCGTATACAACGGCCTTCTTCCCAAAGCGAACCATTACTCCCTCGAGCACATACAGGGCGCGCATACCAACCGGCCTGAAACCTACATCGAACTTCTGGGCCGCGAAGAAGAGAAATCAGTTCGGATCGACCTGCATCCCCTGGATAAGGCCGACCGGATCCGCTTCATTTTCCTCGTGGAATCAAGCATCAACCGCAAGTTCAGCCATCAGCATCGGTAGAGAAGTTCATGGTTCATGGTTCATAGTTCATTGTTGAAAAAGAAAAATAAACGCTTTTCCAAAATTTCTCTTAACTATGAACCATGAACTATGAACTTTATTATCCAATCCTCGCCGGATTATAAAGCCGCATGAAAAAATCCCTCCGCCTCATCTCCTGGAATGTCAACGGTCTTCGGGCCGTGTACCGAAAGAATTTCATGGAATGGTTCCGTTCCGAAAACGCGGACATGGTCTGCCTTCAGGAGACCAAGTCGCATCCGGGCCAGCTTCCGGAGGAACTGCTGTCGGTTCCGGGGTATCACGCCGCATTTTCCTCAGCGGAAAAGAAGGGATACAGCGGCGTGGCGGTCTACAGCCGGCAGGCTCCGAAGCGGACCTCGGAGACTTTCGGAGACTCCGGGTTCACGGGGGAAGGCCGCGTTCTGGCGCTGGAACTGGATGCATTCAAGCTCTACAACATCTATTTTCCCAACGGCAAAGCCTCGGTGGAACGCCTGCGCTACAAGATGGCGTTTTACGAATCCTTCCTGGCGCGGCTCAGGCCGGCCCTCCGTAAAGGCGAACGGATCGTCGTCTGCGGGGACGTCAACACGGCTCACCGCGAGATCGATCTCGCCCGGCCGAAGGAGAATGAAAAGACGTCCGGATTTTTGCCCGAGGAGAGGGAGTGGATGGACCGCTTTCTCGAAGCGGGATTTCTGGACACCTTCCGGATGTTCGAGCCTGGCGGCGGGCATTACACATGGTGGGACATGAAAAGCGGCGCGCGAAAGCGGAATGTGGGCTGGAGAATCGACTACTTTTTCGTAAGCTCCCCACTGCGGGACTGCGTACGGCGCGCGGACATCCTGAAAGACGTCGAGGGATCTGATCATGCGCCGATATCACTCGAATTAGAAGTCTAGGTTCAGGAGCTCATCTTTAAGAGTTCATTGTTCATTGTTCATGGTTCATAGTTCACCTCCCCCCGATACAGTTAAAAAGCCGCAAACCTCTGCTTGCGGCTTTTTCTATGAACTATGAACTTCTTTTGTCTTTCTGAAGAACCTCCCGCATCGCCTTCAGGAGCTCGTTGAGGGAGTAGGGCTTCTGCAGGTAGCGGAAGCCCTTCTGCACGATCAGCGGCCACTGGGATTTGTGATCCGTGTACCCGCTGTTCAGCAAAACGGCCAGGTCCCGGTTGCGGGCCTTCAGGTTTTCCACGAGTTCGATGCCGCTGCGGTCGGGAAGCACGACATCGCTGAAGACCAGGTCAAAGGCAGTCTTCTCCCGTTCGAAAACGGCCATGGCCTCCTGGGCGCTGGTCGCGGTTTCCACCCGGTAGCCGGACTTGGTCAGCGCTTTTTCCGTGTATTCCCGCACGCTGTTCTCATCCTCGACCAGCAGAATCCGCTCTCCCCTGCCCTGCAGGTCGCCCGGCGCAACGCTCTGGGGCAGATCGGCGGCCGCGGATTCCGACACCGCCGGCAGATAGACCTCGAAGCGCGCCCCGTTTCCGGGACTGCTCGTCACATTGATCCACCCCTCATGCTGTTTGACGATGCCGTAGACCACCGAGAGCCCCAGGCCGGTTCCGCGGCCCGGGCCTTTGGTGCTGAAAAACGGCTCGAAGATGCGGGACAGGGTCTCGGGCGTCATGCCGATGCCGGTGTCCTGCAGGGTGAGGCGGACGAATTGCCCCGGCCGGGACTCCGGTATCCGCCGCGACTCCTCCGGCGAAATCTCGATGTTGGCGGACCGGATGAGGAGCTGACCGCCTTCGGGCATGGCGTCTCGCGCATTCACCGCGATGTTCACCAGCAGCTGCTCGATGGTCCCCCGGTCGGCCATGACGCTCCAGGGATTCCGGCACAGGGCCATTTGAATCTCGATATCCTCACCGATGAGACGGTGCAGCATTTTATTGAGGTGCTCGATCGTCTGGTTGATGTTCAGCGGAGTGTATTCCATCGGATGTTTGCGGCTGAACAGAAGGAGCTGGCGGGCCAGATCCCCCGCACGGGCGGCCGTCTGGTGGATTTCCTGCAGCGTGTTGCGGACCGGGTCGCCGTCCCGTATGTCCAGCATGGCGAGATCGGCGCTGACCTGGATGGCCGTCAGAAGGTTGTTGAAATCGTGCGCCACGCCCCCGGCCAGTATGCCCACGGCCTCGAGCTTCTGAGCGTGGAGGAGCTGGGCCCGCATTTTCTCGTTCTCCTCCTCCGCTCGGTTCCGCTCGAGCCGGGTGCGGAGCGCGGTGACCCCGAAGGCCAGGTCGTCCGCGAGCTCCTGCATCAGGTCGATCTCGGAAGTGTCGAAAGACTCCGCAGCCACGGAGAAGATGCATAGGACGCCGTATGTTTTTTCCCCCGCGGTCAGCGGAAGGGCCAGCGCGGATGTAAACCCCTGTTCCACGGCCGGACGCGACCATTGCGATCCCGGCAAATCCCCGCCGGTCAGCGGAATCCGCTTCGGCCGGCCGTCGCGGATCACCCCGAAAAACGGATTCCCGCCGGCCCCGTCCGACACCATGGATTCCGGCGCGAAACCGTAATCCGCGCGGCCGGCGGACGCGACGGGCCGCAGGAGGCCGGGGCCGTCCGGTTCGGCCAGCCCGACCCAGGTGAAGGGATAGCCGCCCACGTCCACCAGGATGCGGCAGACGCTGTCGAAGAGCGCTTTCTCCTCGGTTGCCCGGACCATGACCTCGTTGCATTGCGACAGGGTTTTCAGCGCCCGGTTGACTCGGAGCAGTTCGTCCTCGACGTGGCTCCGTTCCTCGTTCTCCCGCTTGAGCATTTCATAGGACTGGACCAGCTCGGACGTCCTCTTCCGGACGAGATCTTCAAGATCGTCATGCGCCTTCTGCAGCGCCTGTTTGGCCCTCTCGCGCTCCTCGAACAGGTTTTCCGCATAGACGCTGAACAGCAGCATGACGCAGACGGCGAGCAGGCGCATCCAGACGCTGATCAGATCGGGCTGAAACAGCCGCTCGAGCAAGCCGCCCTTGTGAAAGACGATCACATCGCGGAACGCCTCCAGCACCCAGTACAGCAGGCCGAATCCGAGTCCCCGCCAGACCATGCCAAGACGCCGAAGCCGCTTCTGCGCCTTCACGTCCGGCACATCGAGCTTTTGTTTCAGGGACTGCGCGTAGATGCCGAAGAGGAACAGGATGCAGACGATGAGCATCCGCATCCAGAAGCTCATCAGGTCTGGTTTGAACAGGCGGCTCCAGATCGTGCCCTTGTCGAACACAATGACGTCGCGCACGGATTCAAGCACCCAGTAGAACAGGCTGAAAAAGGCGCTCACCAGGATGAAGTTCATGGAGCGCGGAGACGGCGGCTGTGCGTGGTCGGGAACGGTCATGGGGTCGTTCTTTCCATGCGGATCAGGCGGAGCCGCGTGTCCGGGGACGGCGCCAAGAGGGCGATTTTCATCAGGAGGACGGGGCACGATTCATTTTCCGCGTCAGGAGTTCAAAGTATCGGATATTCCATCTTAAATAATGAAGACGATAAAATCAAGCGGAATTTAACGAAGGGAAAGCCGGTCCGACTCCGGAACAGAGTAATCGTGCACTTATAGAACCCATCTTCCAGGACGAAGTTTGTCGTAATCAAACAAAATTACCCTTAACTTTCACTCAATACCCCCTCATCCAAACAGCACGGCTCGAATCCCAGCACCGCGGTTACGGATTTTCTCGGTATCATCAGAGACGAAGGCGTAACCGAAATGCCGATGAGCGGCCCGCCGCTTGCGCGCACCAGATCCGCCTGAACCGTGAGCCGCCAATCCCCGTAACCCGGGCTGAAACGGGGCGTGACGTTCAGTCCGTTCTCCTCGGCCATTTCCTTCAGAATTTTCCAGTGCAGTTCATCCACTGCCGCTTCCACGGTTTCGGAGCCGATGGCGTCCAGCATGAACGCCTCCGTCATCTCCCCCCTGTCCATTTCGGATGATACGGCATTATCCATGGCAATGCCCGCCGTGGCCGCGAGGCACACGACGCAGGACGCGCGGCGCAGAAGCTTCGCCACCATTCCACTCTCGATGATCAGGTCCGAGTCTTTGAAAAGAACGCGTCCGCCGTCGTTCGAGGCCACGGCCAGAATCCGGTGCGATGTCCGGATGTCCATCCGCCGTCCCGCCTCGGTCATGGCATTGTTGAGGATTTCTTCCATGCCGCCGGACAGATCGTACCCGGCGGATGGATACCCGAGCCGCCGCATCACATCCCCGACCGGTATCGGCACATCGGGAAACGGAATCAGCACAGGATCCGGGGACGGCAGAATTCCGGAAGGATTCTTTTCGTTCATAAGACGATCTCCGTGTGCCGGCCTTCAGCCGGCGTGACAGGGTGCGGCTGTTGTCGCGTACGCATCCAACCGCATCCAGCTTATGAAAATTCAGACAACCGTCTCCGGAAACCGGCGCTCTCCATGGGCGGGATGCCTTTTTTCAGCATGCCGTTTCCGTCCGCGGCCAGAGTGCCCAGTTTCACGAATCGCCCATATTCGGACGGCCTGGTCAGCGCGAGAAACGCCGCGTGGTTCGACACGAGCGGATCCGCGTCCTCGGAGATCAGCCCGGCCCGAACAGCCTCGGCCCAGCTCGCGGTTCCGGGAATGGGCGAAAATGCGGCCAGGCTGATGCGCAAGCCCAGGGAAAAAATGAAGGCCAGGGTCTCGGCTGTTTCCGCGATCGGCTGGCCCGGCAGTCCCATGATCGCGTACGCCCCGAGTTCGGCCGGACTATAACCCGCTTCGACGAACCGTCTCACCGCTTCCTTCAGGCTCTCCGCCGTGACCTTGCCCCCCATTTCACGAAGGCGTTCCGGATTCACGGTTTCAACACTCAGCCGGATGGTCCGGAACCCGGTTTTCCGCATCAGAACCGCGGTCTCCCCGTCGATCCAGGACGGGTGCATGCCGTTCGGCGCGTGCAGGCGCAAAGGCAGATTCTTCCCGGCAAGGAGCCTGAGGAGCGGCAGAAGATGTTCTTCTTTACGGAACAGAAGCGCGTCGTCCACAAAAGCAAAATCAACCGTGCCCTTCTCCAGGTGAAGGCTCTCGATCTCCCGGACGACGGATTCAGTGCCGCGCATCCTGAAACCGCCGCTGTTGAGCAGATGCGAGGCGCAGAACGGGCACCGGAACGGGCATCCGCGCGAAGTGATCAGGGACGCGGAACGGAGCACGGGGTAGAGATCCTGCGCAGGCCGGGGAAAATATTCCGGAAAAGCGCCGGGGGACGGATCCAGTCGCAGTCCCGTGATCGAAGCCACGGCTTCCAGGCCCGCACGCTCGCCCTCTCCGGGTATCACGCGGTCCGCTCCGGACCACTTCCTCGCATGCTCCGTGCAGAGCGTGGCGTATATGCCGCCGAGCAGAACCGGAACGCCGGGATGGCGTTCCCGTATGCTTGCGATGACCGCCTGCACGCCCGGGTACCAGTACGTCATACCGGAAGTCACGAGAACAACGTCCGGCGCGGGCTGTGAGGCGATCAGACGGCGGACCGTTTCAAGGGGAAGTCCGTACCGGCCCCACCGCCTGGGGACGGCCGCCAGGAGTTCCGGCTTGTCCAGAATGGTTTTCAGGAAATGACCGGACCCGTCGTCCCGGGTCCGCACGGCCGTGACGGCCCGGGCCGCGGAATCGCCGGCCAGGGCCGGATGATACCGGTCCATGCAGTCCAGCAAACGGACTTCGAATCCCGCGTCCCGGAGTACCGCGCCAACGGACAGGAGTCCGACCGGCTTGTTCCAGAAATCATACGCGGCGAAGTCGACGATCCAGGGATTGACGAGCAGGATCGACGGAACGGACCGGGACAAGAGACTGCCGGAGCGGGAGATCGCGATGCGGCAGAACTACGCCGGGTCTTGTTTGTCGTTCCGGCGGCTGTTTTGCCGGACGATCAGGTAGACGCCCAGTCCGATGAGCAGAAGCGGAAGCCAGGGCACGTCGCCATCGAGCCATCCCATGTTCCGGGCCAGCCAGACCAGTCCCACGGCGATCAGGGCAACGGGCCAGAACGTCTCGTTGGATCTGCATCGGCAGGATGGCCTGCTTTTTTCGTCAGCGAGTGTTCTTCTTGCGGGCATGGGGTCTCCTTTAAAAAGAATTTCATGGTTCATTGTGAAAACAGTTCATTGTTGATAGTGTATCGTTCATAGTGAAAGAAGGAAATCAATACTGATAAATTACATTTTTTTGAACTATGAACCAGGAACCATGAACGATGAACTTATTTCCGCGCCGCCTCCAGCGCTTCGAGTTCCTTCTGTATCTTCTTCCGGATTTCCGGATTGTCCGTGCTCTCGAGCACGCCTCTCAGGTACTGAACCGTCAGGTCCAACTTATCGGCCTGTCGCGAGACGCCTTTCAGGAGGCTGAACACATAATCCCTGCATCCGGGCAGGGCCACGGCGCGCTCCATATAAACGCGGCTTTGATCGGCATCCCCCCTGTACATCCAGTAATACCAGCCGAGGTAGAACGCGAGTTTCCAGGAGCCGGGGTTCTCCCGGTGTCCCTTGAGTAAAAGGCTTTCCGCCGCGTCGAGCTCGCCTGTGCTCATCAGGACGTATACGCCTCCGAAAATATAGGGATCAATAAAATGCGGATCGAGCGTGGTCACCCGGTCGAGAAGCGGGTAGACATCGCCGACCATGCCGCGTTCTTTAAATCCGAAGAAGAGGTGCGAATGCAGGACCTCGAAACCCGGATTGACCGGAAGATGCACTTCCGGCCGCTTGACGCGTTCCATCTCCCGGTCCAGCATTCCCTGACGCAAGGCATACATGTAATACGGGTTATCGTGGTCCATGACCCGCCGGCCGAAGTAGAGAACACTCTGAATCCAGAGCGCGTCCGCAAATGACGCGGTATGACCCATGCTCATCCACCGGAGCAGTTTGCCGTTCGGCAGAAATACGGGCCGGGTGTCCACAAAATGCACAGACCGGTCCCGGTCCAGTTTCCGCTGAACCGCCGTGACGCAGGCCGCGGACAGGACCAGGAGGATCCAGAGAGGGAGAAGACGTATTCCGCGTCTCATGGCCGCTTTCCTACTTCAGGTCCTTGTTTTCGAAGATCAGCACGGTCAGCATCAGGATAAACGCGATGTAGCCCAGGCCGTACAGTGCGCCGAACATCGCGGCATGGGGCGGCAGGGCCGAATGTTCGACCGCGGCCGCTTTCAGGTTCAGGTTTTCGAGATTGGGCATCACCAGATAGATGATCCTCAGAAGCCAGTGGAAACCCTTGTCTGGGTGGACCGTGATGAATTCCCGGATGAACGCGGTGGTGTGGCCGATCACGTAGACGCACAGGGTGAAAACCGCGGCCAGAGTGGGCGATGTGATGGTCGAGAAGAGCAGGGCGAAGGCCACGATGAGCAGAATCTCCAGGTAGATGAGGAGAATGGCCGGAATCAGACTCAGGTCGACACGGCCTTCCTGCATGAGCCCCACGGCCCAGAGCGCCGCGGCCATGAGCGCCACGTTCACAGCGAGCGTGGCCGCGAGCCCCAGGTATTTTCCGAGAACGAACTCCCAACGCCGTATGGGTTTTGAGAGAATCAGATATATGGTGCGCTGTTCCATCTCCTGCACCATCAGGCGGATGCCGATGAAAACGGCGATGAGAAGCCCGAACAGGGACATAGCGGAAAGCCCGAAATCCTTGATGACCTTGACCTGATGGCCCATCGACCATTCGCCGACGACCAGGGAGAGCAGGATGAGGAAAACGGCGAACAGCAGGATGTTCACCAGGATCCGGTTCCGGATCGTTTCCTTGAATGTGTTCGAAGCCACGGCCAGGATGCGCATGGTTCATCTCCCGATTTCTGCCATGAAAACGTCTTCGAGACTTTTTCTCTCGGGCGACACGGACACCAGACGGCCGCCGTGCGCCTGGACCGCGGTCACGACGGTGGTCACGTCTTCGGGCCGGGTTACCCGGACCACCCGGTTCCCGCCCTGGTCCGAAATGGAAAATCGAGTCAGGTCCTCCGCGGACGGCCTTCCTCCGGCCGGAATGAAGGCGATTTCAACGGATCCCGTCTGACTGTCCAGCAGGTCTCCCAGAGTGCCGGTCTGCACCAGACGGCCCCGGTTCAGGATGCCGCAACGATCCGCGACGAGCTCCGCGTCCGACAGTATATGCGAGCTGAAAAAGAGCGTCTTGCCGCGTTTCTTGAGCTCCAGTATCAGGTCACGGAAATCCTTCCGGCCGATCGGGTCGAGCGCGGACATGGGCTCGTCGAGTATGAGCAGATCAGGATCATTGATCAGGGCCTGGGCCATGCCCAGCCGCTGCATCATGCCGCGCGAGAAAGTGCGAACCGCCCGACCGCCGGCCGACGCAAGGCCCACTCGGCCGAGGGTGTCGCTGATCCGCTTCTTCCGGACGGACGCGGGCAGACCGAATATTTTCGCGACGAAATCGAGCATTTCCGCGGCCGTCAGGTAACCGTACAGATTCGGCTGTTCCGGAACAAAACCCACACGGCGCATGGTCCGGTTGTCCGATACCGGCTCCCCGAAAATCAGGGCCCGTCCCCGGGTGGGCATTAAAAGCCGCGTCAGGAGCTTGATGGTCGAAGTCTTGCCCGCGCCGTTCGGTCCAAGGAAGGCGAAAACCTCACCGGGCCGTACGTCGAGATGCAAACCCTCGACTCCGATTGTCGGCTTCTGTCCGAGTTCCCCCTGATAGATCTTGGTTAGGTCCTCGGTGAAAATGACGGAATCGGTCATGGCTTCTCCCTTTCGCATGTCCGGATCCGGCCCATCCGGACAGATGGCCGTCTAATGAAGGACCCCGCCGCAAGCAGCTGGGTATCACAGGTAACTTGGATGATGGAAGCCGCCAGCGGCGGGGAATTCGACTCGTCGGAGCGGCCAGAAGCCCAATCTCCGATCATCCAGGAAAATTGGAACCAGAATGACGAGGCTTCTGGCCGCCCGATTTACCGTGCAACCCCAAACACATCGTCTCAAAAACAGGAATTTGACTTTTCACCCGTATGTCTTCTGTATCAATTGATCCGTGCAGAAGGACTGCATCGCCGGGTTTTACGCGGTACTTTTCAGGTAGTTCCTGCCGCCTGAGCCCTCCGGATGGGGCCGAAAAAACATCCCATTCAAGATTAACTCATTAAAAAATTTATAATAACAGACAATCAAAATCAAGCGAAATTTTACGTCCTCCCATGAAAATTCTTTAAAATTATCTTGACTTGCGGGCTTTTTTTTATATATTTATATGAAGTTTTTAATGAACAACATCCTTTAAAATCACATAGATACAAAACACCACAAGGAGGTGAAGAAGGTGAAGAGATTCATCGTGATGATGTTCTGCGTGTCCGTTATGGCATTGACGGTCATGGGTTGCGCGAAGAAGGCAGAGGAACAGCAGCCGGCTCCGGCTCCGGCTCCGGTTGATTCTGTCGCGGCTGTGGTTGATTCGACCGTGGTTGCTCAGTAACAGAATCAGATCCAGGATTGGGAAGAGGAAGAAGCCCGTGCTTCTTCCTCTTTTGTATTTATCGGCTTTTCCTCGTTTGCCTCCAGTTGATCAATCCACGCAGAACGTAGTTCATTCTCCGGATTCGCATTGGTTTGATTTTTGCCGTTTGACAATGACATTCAGGCATAAAGCCTGCCATATTCTGATTTTCCGGAATATTGTCCTTATTGGTTGTTGGCGTAAGACATATAATTACAAAGCCTTAACAACGATCAGGCCTGTTCGCGGCTCTGAACTATCCCGGTCGTTTCGAACCGGAAAGCCTCGGCTGTCATTTCGATTCGAAATCGGTTTCTTGCATATTTCACTTTTAAAAGATGATCGAAAACATGAAACTCCTTAATGAAAAACATCCAGGTTTCACCCTCGTTGAGATCGTGCTTGTCATTGTGATCGTCGGCATTCTGGCATCCATCGCTGTCACCAATTATATTCCTTTGCAGGAATCCGCCAAGCGCGCAACCTGCTTCGCCAATCAGCGAAGCCTTGAAGAAGCACAGAAGTTATACTACAGCCGAACGCTGCTGGAAACAGGGAAGGCCGTCACCCCTGATGCAATCGAAGAACTTGCTCCGTTCATGCAGGACGGGGTTCTTCCCGTCTGCCCGGACGGATTCGCGTACGAGCTGATGCCGAACGGCGCCGTCCGGTGCACTTCACCTGATCACCAGCGCTGACCGGCCGAAGCCGCCTCTCCTATTCCGCTCTTCCCCCGACCGTCACTCGATCTTCACCGCCATCAGCGTCAAATCGTCGTTCTGCTCCGCCTTGCCGCGGAACCGCCCTACCGCATCCATCATGGCCTCGATCAGGCCGGAGGCCGACTCTTCCCGTCCGGACCGGAGCACGTCCATGATCCGGTCGGTGCCGAATTCCTCGCCTTTTTCATTCACCGCCTCGGAGACGCCGTCCGTATAGAACAACAGCCGGTCGCCCGGGACGAGCGAAACCTCGCCGGTTTCGTATGGGACATTCGCCATCATGCCCAGGATGACGCCCCCCTTCTCGAGGAGCGTCTCGTC
Source organism: uncultured bacterium (assembly GCA_963736115.1). Lineage (GTDB taxonomy): Bacteria > Zhuqueibacterota > QNDG01 > QNDG01 > DTFT01 > JAFGAX01. The sequence goes on along the minus strand of CAVTNR010000022.1, from coordinate 42,707 downwards.
CCCCCCGGCCGACACGCGGATGGGCGGATTATGGCCGGCATTGCAGAAAACGAAGGTCCGCGCCTCCGTGTCGAGCACGCCGTAGAAGAACGTGATGAATTTGTCGAGCGCGGTGTTCCGATGGATCAGGTTGTTGATCCGGAACACCAGTTCCCGAATCGGGAGTCCGGTGCCCGCCAGCGCGCGCAGGCTGGCCTGCAGATTGGCCATCAGCAGGGCGGCGCCGGCGCCCTTGCCGGACACATCGGCGATCGCGAACCCCACGCGGGCCGCGTCAAGCTGAAGGACGTCGTAGGAATCGCCTCCGATCTCCCGGCTGGGAACGTTCACGGCCGCGATGTCGAGGCCCTTCATCGGCGGCATGGATCGGGGCAGAAGATCCTGCTGGATGCCGCGGGCGAAGCGCAGTTCCTCCTCCATCCGCTCTTTGTCCAGAGCCTCGCGGAACAGCCGGACGTTTTCGATGGAGGACATCGCCTGGTGCCCGAGGGTGGAGAGAAACTCCAGGTCGGATTCGGAAAACGGCTCGCCTGACAGTTTCGGGCCGAGCGCCAGAAGCCCCCGGGTTTCGTCGTGCATGCGCATCGGCACCAGCGCGGTGATGCCGGCCTGCTTCCATTCCGGGAAAAAACCGTCCCCCGTGGACGTTTCGGGTTTCGCCAGCCGGAGCCAGGCGGGATCCGCCGGCGGGGCCGAGACAGCGCCCTTTGAAACCAGAACCCGGATGCCCGCGCCCTCCCCTTTTTCCGCCAGCACCATGCACCGGTTCACCAGCAATTCTCCCATGATGGCGAAGCTCAGGATATGCCCGATCTTCTCCGTGTCGAGGGTCACGTTCAGCTCCCGTCCGATGTCGAAGATCGTGTGCAGCTGCTGGATCTTGCGGTCGAGCTGCTGATTGACGCTTCGGATCTCCTCGACGAGAAGGCCGTTCGCGACCGCGGTCCCCGCGATTCCGGAAAGGGAATCGAGAAATTCGATTTCCCGCAGGCCGAATGTCTGCCCGCCGATTCTTTCGCCGAATCCGAGCAGGCCGAGCACGCCCCGCGAGGTCGCGAGGGGCAGGACGATTTCGATTCCGAATCCCCTGAAAAAAGCCGCCCATTCCTCCTCGCCGGTGTGGTCGCGCATCAGCACGGAGTGTCCGGGCGGATCGTTCAGTCGGAGCGTTTTATGGAAAATGTCGCGAGGGATGCCCCGCAGCCCCTCGACCCGGTATTCGGGTTCTTTCGGGTCCCGCAGCAGGACGATACCCCGCGCGATAAGGAAATAGCCCATGGGGATGCGGAGCATGTTCTCGACGATGGCGCCGAGACTCAGCGAGGAAGTGATGGTGTGGCACATCTCGAACAGGGCCGACTGTTCGAGAAGGCGCTGGTCAAGCGAGAGGCTGGCGTCCGGCGCGAATGCGGGTCCCGTCGGTTCCATCAGCGTTCAGTCTTTATCCCGGGACGGACTGGTCCGGCCGCGGTATTTCACCATCCGGAGTTCGTTCCGGCCCGCCCGGGTCCGGTAGGTGACGTCATCCATCAGCATTCGCATCAGGTAGATGCCCAGGCCGCCGACCCGGAGCTCGGAAAGATACTGTTTCATGTCGGGAACGGGCACGCCGTCGAACCGGAAACTCTTCCCGGTGTCCGACACGGTCACCGTGAGCCGGTTCCGGTCGGCCCGGACGGCCACGTCAATGTCCCCCGGCCGTTCCTCCCCGTAGGCATGCTCAATGACGTTCGAGCAAGCCTCATCCACGGCGAGTTCGATCTTGTTCACTTCCTCCTCGACGAAACCTGACTTCCGCGCGATTCCCGAAACGAAGGTCCGGATCTCCTCCAGCCGCCCGGTCAGGCCGGGCACGCGCAGGCGGGTCGCGCCGCGGCCGGCGGCCGGCGGACGCCCGACGCGGGGCGCGCTTTTAGCGCGCTTCAACGATCCGCCGGACGAACCCGGCGGCGTCTTACGGTTTTTCGAACTTCGCGAGGGCATCTTCTTCCCGTTTGAGGATTTCGAAAAGAACCGGAAAACCCAGCAGGTCAAACACGCGGAACACCTTGTCGGTCAGTTCGGCCAGCTTGATGTCACCGTTCTGGGACCGCACGTTTTCGATGAAACCCATGAACACGCCCAGCCCGGCGCTGCTGATGTAATTCAGGCTCGCGCAGTTGACCACGATGCGCACGTGCTTCTCGTCCACAAGCGCCTGCAGGACCTGCTCGAACTCCGGGGCCGTATGGGCGTCGAGGTATCCCTTCAGGCTGACCACCGACACCGCGCCGGCGTGACGCGTGGCGATTTCAAAACGATCCATGTGCTCCTCTCCTTAACCCTTTGAACCCCGGCGCGGAACGCCGCACCGCAAAGCCAGAACCGTGACGTCGTCATGCCGGGCGACGCCGCGGGTGAATTTTTCCAGCCGGTCGATGACCGAGCGGACCAGCGCCGCCGCCGGATCGGAGGGCGGGGCCGCTGCCAGCAGTCCCGTCAGCCGGTCTTCGCCGAATTCCTCTTCCGCGGCATTCCGCGCTTCAACCAGGCCGTCCGTGTAGAAGAACAGCCGGTCACCCGGCGTCAACGCAATTTCCTTTTCGCGGAGGCCCGGGCGGAAAATCCGATCGTCCGCCAGACCCAGGCCCAGTCCCCGCGGCTCCAGCCACTTCACCCCTCCCTTCCGGATCAGGCCGACGGGGCAGTGACCCGCACGGGCGATCCGGATCCGGCGCCGGGAAGGCGTCAGTATGGCGTACACCATGGTCAGAAAGAGGCCCGGCTCGTTCTGATCCCTGAAAAAACCGTTCAGCTCGCACAGGATGTCTTTCGGCGAGCGGTACCGGCCGGCCAGGGCCCGGATGGCGCCCTTGGTTTCAGCCATGATGAACGCCGCGGCCGCGCCCTTGCCGGACACATCTCCCACGACGATGTCGATCCGGTCGCGGCCGGCCGCGATGACATCGTAGAAATCGCCCCCGATCTCGTTGGCGGTGACGCAGACGCCATCCAGTTCGAAACCCCGCACCGCCGGCATCGACTGGGGCAGAAGACGCATCTGCGCTTCATGCGCGAGTCGGAGTTCCTCCTCGGCCTTCTCCCGCGTGATGGACTGCTCGACGAGTCCGGCGTTCTGAAGTGAAATCGCGGCCTGATGCGCGAAAGCCTGAAACAGGCCCTGGCTTTCCTCGACGAAGCCGAAGGAGTCGGACTTAAGCGCGTACAGGACGCCGATCACCCTGGACTGAAACGCCACGGGCGCCGCGAGCAGGGAGCCGGGTGACGGCCCGGCGGCCTTTCTTCCCCGGATACCCCGGGACGCGTCGTTCATCAGAACCGGACGCGCCCGTTCGAGAACCTGCTTCCGGATCCCGGCGGCCAGAGTTTCGGGCGGCATGCCCGGCGAATCCGGTCGGTTCCTGTGAATCGAAGCCGGCCTGAAGCCTGCCCCCTCATCAATTTCGAGACAGACCGTATCCGCCTCCACCATCCGGCAGGCAAGCACGGGAATTTTTTCAATCAGGGCGTCTTTCTTGAGATCCGCGCCCAGCGCGGCGCTCAATTCCTGAAAGGACCGCACTTCGCGCATCCGCCGGTCCAGCAGGCCGGCTGTCGGCAGATGGATGAGCAGGCTGACGAGAGAAATGACCAGGTAAACCCCGAAGGCGGTCAGAAGCGACGAAATCACGGTCACCGCCGCCGCGCTGAACGGGAACACGGCCTCGGTCAGGGATTCCCTCTGGCTCATGAACAGAACAGCCACCGGAAGCCCCAGGAAAAAAAGCGCGGTCTTCGAACGCCTGTTGAGAAACGGAATCCATTTGCAGCGGAATCCGAGAAGCACGGCCAGGCCGGCGGTCAGAATCAGCGGCGGATTCGGGCTATCGGTCCATTGAGACGAAGCCGGAAACAGGGCACGGTCCGTCGAAGGAACCAGCGCGAACAGCAGGCGGAGCACCACGGACCCTTCGAATGCGGCGAACAGCTTTTGCGTCTGCCGGCCCTGCTGAACGAAAACCAGGTCCCGGAACAGCCCGAACAGGCTGATGGCGAGGGCCGTGACCAGAATCGCTGAACCGGTCTGTAAAAGAGACGCACCCAGAATCCGGAAAACCGCGGATCCGCCCGAAGTCCAGCTTTCCAGCGAGGAGAACAAGCGGCCCGTTGCCCCCAGCCCGAGAAGCCCCAGGCCGAAAAGGCGGATCTTCCGGTCCAGGCTCCAACCGCCGAACGGATTCCGCTTCCGTATCCTGAGAAGCAGAAAAACCAGTCCCGCGGCAACCACCCACTCTCGGGCCTGTTCGGCCAGAAAGGGGATGTGGACCGGCAGAAAACGGAGCAGGGCCGCAAGAACCAGAATGCCGATACCGGCGGCGAATCCGGTTCTCCAGTTCCGGAACAAACGTTTCCCTCCGGCCGCTTTCCCCGTCATTCCTTCTCCTTACGGAAGTGTCAGGTCATTGCCTTCATTCGGCCAGCGCGATCGCACCTGCACCGTATCCCGGTATACGACGAAACGCTCCGAAGGTTCGAAGGGAAAGGGCGCGCCGGCCGACCAGGCGCCGTTGCCGTCGCGGTCGAGAAAGCTATCCAGCAGGTACGGTCCGGGCAGGCATTCGCGTATCCGGTAGCCGCCGTTGTCCGACGCACGGACGGTGTACCGGACATCCGGCGCGGAGGCCTGAACCGCGGTGACAATAAAAATCCCGGACGGGCCCCGGCGGGACAGGCGGACCGTTCCCGCGATCTCGGAAAACGTGTCCGCGGTCGATGTGCGGAAAGGGAGGAGCGTGTCCGCGAGCGCGTTGCCGCAGACGTCCGCGGCTCCCGCGCCCGTCAATCTCAGCTCGTAGTCCGCCGGACCGGTGAAGGCGGCCGCAGGCGTAAAGTGCGCTTCCGCCGGATCGGCCCACCGGATAAGGCCGTCAACCGGACGGCCGGATGTGTCCGAAAGTGAAAATCCGGATAAAAACCGGACCGTGTCCATGGCCTCGTCGAAGGTCAGTCGCACCGGGGCCAGGGGGTTGAATGCGCGTTCCCGGAATGCCGGCGATGATTTCAGGATTTTCGGCCGCGTGGTATCGGGGCGTCCGGAGCCGGTGAACGACGCCTTCCACCAGGCCGTATCCGGGTGAATCGCGGTCCAGTCGGTTCTCAGGAAAAACCAGTATGGTTTCTTCTCCTCCTGGTCCGCGGTCACGACAAAAAGCTCGCGGGGATTCTCCCGGTTCAAATAAGCGGTCCGCACCGCAAGACGGTCCGAGGAGTCCGCGGCCGCGGCGATGATCACGCCGTTTTCCGGAATCGGGGCGGCGGACGTCAGCCAGCGGTCGAACCGGACGGACAGATGGTTCCGGTCCGTTGCCGTGACCGCCTGAAGCGCGGGAACGCCCTGCTCCCGCCTGGTCGGCCGGAAAAAACAGCTGTCCGCACGGAGCGCGCCGCCGGGGTCCGGCTCCACGTCCCGGCTCGGTACGCCGATCTCGTCCTCTCCGGGCTGGTACAGCCGGTCCCCCGCCCGGTCGCGGACCGCGAACAGCCGGTATCGGACCGGCGCCACATGCCTGAAGCGGAAGGCGCCGTCCGCGGCAGCCTGGACAATGTAATCGGGAGTCCGGACCGCGGGATCCGGATCCGCGCCGCCGTCCGCGATCCCGTCCAGCCGGTATGCCCACACATCCGTGCCCGCATCCCCGGATGCGTACACGCGGCCCGCGATTTCACCGAGATCCAACGCCGGGCCCGTAGAGAATGCCAGCGTGAACGAGGAGTCCATCTTATTGTTACGGTAATCGCGGATCGAGGATCCCAACGTCACCACATAGGTGCAGTTCGGCTTGAGCGGTTTTCGGAATTGGATCCGGAGGCGACTCCCCTTCCATTTCACGACTGTGTTCGGCCCCTCGAAGGGAGAGATGAAGACCGCTTCTCCGGACGGCCCCGGTTTCACCGGCTCGCTGAAGCGGATTTCAACCGCTGCGCTCAGGGGTACGCTCACCATGCCCTGTCCGGGGGCCGTCCCCGTCACAGCGGGAGGCGTTTTGTCCTCCGGCCCGCCGGGCGGAAAGCCCTGCTTGGCGCAGGCAAAACACAGACCGATCAAGGACAGCCAGACGGGAATGTTTTTTAGTGATTTCAGTTTTCGTACTCCGGATACATTTTCAGTTCATAGTTCATGGTTCATAGTTCATAGTTCAGAAAAAAATCTGTCGCTCATGAATCTATTTATTCACAATGAATGATGAACTGTAAACCACGAACATTTTTTAACAATGAACTATGAACTATCAACCATGAACTTGTTTTCAGTGAACCAGCCCCGCCATATCCCGCACCGCCTGTTCCATGCCCACGGCCAGGGCGCGGCCGGCGATAGCGCCGCCCACGGCGATATGATGGATCCTGCCCAGGCCGGAGTATTCCGCCGCGTTGTGGTAATCCACATCGCCTTCCAGCGCGACGGACAATCCCATTTTGCCGGCCGCAAGAATCAGCGAAGCCGCGGATTCAAGCGCCTCCGCGCGCTCGGACAGACTCCGCGCCTCGGACAGCCGGCCCATCCGGAACTTCACGTAATCAACCCCCATGGAAGCCGCGGCCTTCACCTGGCCGATCTCCGGCTCGATGCGCAGGCCCACGCGCCGGTCGGACGACTTCAGCTCCCGCACGGCCTTGCCCACGTCCTCCACCAGTCCGGATCCCTCCGGACGCGGCGTTTCCGGATTGTCCGACGGCCGCACCGGCACGAGTGTGATCCATTCGGGCGAAACGGTCGGCGCGAATCCGACCAGTGTGTCGGACGGATAGAACTGGAGTTCCACGGGCAGTTTGACCATCGTTCTGATGAGTTTCACGTCCCTGTCGGTCAGGGGGTGCAGGCTCTCCCGGAGCGGGCAGACGATCAGGTCCGCGCCGCCCAGGTCGGCCCAGACCGAGGCCAGAACGGGATCCGCGTCGGCGATCCGCCCCCTGTCCCGCAGCAGCGCAATGGGTTCAATGCATACGCCGAGTTTTGCCATGATGCAGTCCTCCGGTTATTGGACCAGTTCGGACAGGAAAACGAACCGGTATCCTCTGGCTTCGATGTTCGGGATCTCCGCCCGGAGCGCCTCCAGCATGGCCCGGTGACAGTGGCCGATGCCGATCGCGCTGCCGTTCTTTCCGGCCCGCCGGGCGAGTGCCCACAGGGCCTTTCGTATTTCCGCTTCCCCGTCCGCGACATCGAGAAAAACGTCGCGCCGGGCGGACCGCACGCCCATTTCGTCCGCGAGCGGATAGGCCACGCTCGAGGCGATGGTGTAGCTGTCCATGAAGAAAAGGCCGCGTTCCAGAAGCGCCTGCAGGACCGGCGCCATCGTGGCGCGGTCCTGGGTGGCCTTGGACCCCATGTGGTTGTTGACGCCGACCGCGCCCGGCACGTCCGCCAGCGACCGCTCGACCACTTCCCGGATACGGGACGGCGTCATGCCCTTCAGCACGATCGATCCGTCGTCCTTGTAGGTTCCGCTCAGCGGCTCCATCATCAGATGGAGCAGGACCTCGTGGCCGCGTTCCGCGGCTTCGCGCGAAACGGCCGCGCTGTGACGCCGGCCGGCCAGCACCGAAACGGTCAGGGGCGTCCCGATCGACAGGAAGGCGTCCACCATCGAATCGCGCCGGTCGCCGAAATCGTCGATGACCACGGCGATGCGGCCCGATTCGGCCGGCGCGGCTTTCGCCCGGATCAGGGAGATCACCAGCAGGCAGGAATCGGGCACGCCGGCCCTCAGTTCGACGTTCCCCGTGGATGGATCGCTGATGGCGGAGAGCACCTGCCCGCCGGACGCGAGCAGGGCTTCCTGCAGGCGCTGATGCACGGACGGCACGGGGATCCGGGCGGGCACTTCCACCGTCCATTTCGGGGGCCGACGGTCCGACGGGCCGGTTTTACGGACCAGATTCTCCGCGGTCAGAACCGCCTCGACGGCCTTCTTTAGGCTGTCCGCCATTCCGTCTCTCGGCCCGCCGCGGCCGGGAGGCGGCTGGGCCATCCCGGTTCGTGACGAACGCAGGGCGTCGGCCGTCTCCTTTTTCTGAAAATGCCGCTGCACCGCCACGGCGGCCGCCAGTAGAATCAGAACCAGAAGGAGCGGAAACCAGAAACTCTGGACGAATTGTCTGATTCTCAGCTTCCAGACGCGGGTCGCACCCATCGCCTCAACCTCCGAAAAAAGCCTTCAACATGCTCCAAGGGGGAACCGCGGACTCCGCATGGTCGATCCACAGGAAAACCGACCACTCTCCCCGGCCGTCTTCCGCGAGCCGGAACTCGGCCAGCCCTTCATGACGGCGTCCGGGCGCGCTGCTGCGGTGCGGCAGATCCAGCCGGTAGCGGTAGACGAACACGGCCGAATCGGCCGCGATGAAGGACCGCACCGTCTCCCGCCACGTCAATGAGCAGACGGAATCGTCGGGCACCAGAGAGAAAGACTGGCGCATCACCGACTCCTCCCGCTCGCGGCTCCAGGACCGGAATACCTCCGGATGAACGGCGGCCGTTTCGGGATCGGGTTCGAAACGGTAGATCCGGGTCGAATAGGCGGGATCCGCGAGACATTTCAGAAAATGATCCGCGTTCCGCTCCAGCACGGCGCTCCGGAGATTCTCCAGCACGGCCTCCGGATAGAGGGGCTGAATCCAGGTCGAACGGGTCCGCTCCGGATCTTCAGGCGTGCGCAGTGAGAAGGGATTCCGGCATCCGGCGACCGTCAGCGCGGCCGCGAGGAGCGGGACGGAAACGGCGGATGCGGCGCGCGGGGGAACAAAAAAGCGCCAGGCGGAAAAGACCCGACGCTTTTTCATTATCGAAAACGGTTCCACGTTATTTTTTTCTGGCGGTCCGTCCGGATGATTTGGCGCGGGAACGCGCCGGTTTGCGCGCCGCTTTTCTGGACGCGGCCTTCTTCGGTTCGGCCTCGGGTTCAGCGGCTTCTTCGTTTTCCTCCTCGCCGGTCTCCTCTTCCTTGTCCTTCCGTTCGAGCAGGTTTTCGTCATCCTTCTTCTTTTTCAGGACCAGGAACAGGATGCAGAGGCCACTGTTGAGTATGGCGAGCGGGTAGGCCGCCACCGCAAGCGCGAACGCGGCGAGAAAAACCGCTGTCACGACAGCGGACACGGTCTGGACCGCGGGGAGGTCGACCCCGACGAAATCAGATGAGAAGAAGCAGGCGCTGGAGACGGACGCGGGAATATGGCGCGTCCACTCAACGGCCGGGTAGATCCAGTTCTGGAACAGGTAGGACGCGGCATACGAGATGTCCGCGTATTTTTCTCCCATGCCGGCCGAGAGCACCCGCGTCATGACGATCCAGGCCTGTTTCACGAACCAGGCCAGGACGCCGAACCCGATCAGGGAAAGCGCGGCCAGCAGGAGGCCGTAGAGAGCGATCCGCCAGGGCTGGGCCGCCAGGGTTGAAAAACTCTGAAAAATGCCCTCGAAGGCGTCATCATCGGTTGTGGCCAGAACGGAGGGCGTGAGCAGAAGGGACACGGCGAGGGCCAGGCCGAGAAAAACGAGGAACAGCGAAGCGGCGAACCAGATGGGGGACAGCAGGGAAATACCCACACCCAGGACGTCCCCCACGCCCCACGGAATACGGCCGAACAGACCGACCACCACGCCACCGATCACCGTGAACAGGATGATCAGGGCGATGGCCACCGGTGTGGCGACCGAGGCGCCGGCTTTCTTCTTCAGGCTGAAGCGGACGGCTTCCTTCCAGGTGTAGAAATGGTTGCCTTTGAGGTGCATATAGACGGCCCGGCAGACGGCCACGGCCGTCCAGAACAGAACCACGGCCAGCCAGAGAATGGCGAGGCAGGCCAGAATCCTGGAAACCCAGGGCAGAGGCTGCCCGGACGCGACAGGCAGGAGCCCGAATTGGGACCACGCCAGTCCGAAATCCGCGCCTGCGGAAACCAGCGCGAGATAGGTCAGGACAATGTAGCCGGCCATCGCGGCCAGCAGGCCGAGAAACTGAATCCACAGCCGCTGGAAGCTGAAGGCGACCCTCGGGGCCCGGAACAGATCCCGGACATCAAACCGCAGCGCAACCATTCATGATCCTCCTTGAAAAAGTTCTACTTCTTGGAAAGGATTTTATACATCCCGGTTCCGCATTTTTCACATTTCCCCTTCACCGCAGGCCGGCCGTTCTTCATCGTGACTTGCTGGGCCTCGACCATTTCGCTTTCCTTGCGGCATTTGACACAGTATCCCTTTTCAGCCATATGATGGACCCTCCTTGATTTTCATTTGGATGACTGCAGACGGATGACTGCAGGTGTGTGTCTGGACGATTAAGGCTAAGTTGATCATTTTTAGCCTAAAAGTCAACTGAAAAATGCTCGATCTCAGGCGCCCTTTCCGCCGGCCTTCCGCCGCTGGAGCCAAACGGCCAGAAGAACACCGAGCACCGCGCCGGCCGCGTCCGCCGCCCAGTCAGCCGGGTCGGCTTGACGGCCGGGCACAAAAACCTGGTGGACTTCATCCGTCAGACCGTAGAGAATGCCTGCCGCAGCGGCCGCGGCGGCCGTCCGGAAAGCGCCCTTCATCAGGGCCCGGGCGCTTCGAAGGAGCAGAAATCCGAAAACCGCGTACACGAGGCCGTGCAGAAGCTTGTCGCCGGGTCTGAACCCGAGCATTTCAGGCGGATGGAGGGACGGAAAAGACGAAAGGGCGAAAATGAGCGCCGCCATGGCCGCGGCCGGACCGTGGGCTTTCAGGGATTCATTCATGAGGAAGCATCCACCGCTTCAGCCGCATGGAAAGCCCTCCCGATGAATTCAAGAATATCTCCGGCGATCATGGACCGGGAGTGTCGTTCCGCCGCGGCCAGGTCTCCTGCCCTGCCGTGCAGCCAGACGCCGCATCGGGCCGCGGCCGGGGCGGAAGCGCCCTGCGCGATGAGCCCGCCGATCAGACCGGCCAGAATATCTCCCGACCCTGCGGTCGCCATTCCCGAATTCCCGGTTGAATTCACCCATGCGTTTCCTGAAGGATCCGCTGTGACCGTCGGACCGCCCTTCAGCACCACGACGCAGTTCCATTCCACGGCCGCGGCTGTCGCTGCCGCGACGGGATCGGCGGCGATGTCCGCGGCCGGGGCTCCGGTCAAACGGGACATTTCACCCGCGTGCGGGGTCAGGACCGTTTCTCCGGCGCGCCTTCTCAGTCTGCCGGACCGGCCTTCGAAGGCGTTCAGACCGTCTGCGTCCAGCACCAACGGACACGGGCAATCCGCATAAAGCCTGCGGATCAGATCGGCTGTCTCAGGATGCCGTCCGAGCCCGGGACCCAGAACAGCCGCTTTCGGGCCTTTCATGCGGCCGGCGAGGAAATGCTCCGCGGACAACGCGGCCGATCCGTCCGGCGTCTCCGGAACGGGATCAGTGATCACCTCGGGCGCAGCCGAGCCGATGACGGTCAGAAGGGAGCCGGGCAGGCCGAGACGGACAAGGCCCGCTCCTGACCGGAGCGCAGCCAGTGACGATAGAACGGCCGCGCCGGTCATGCCCCTGGAACCGGCCAGCAGAAAAACCGTTCCGAAAGTACCTTTGTGGCCGTTTTCCGGCCTGACGGGAAGGTCGTCCCCGCAGTCCCCGGTCTCGTAGAGCCAGGTCCTGATTTCCGCGGATTCGACGGAAGCCTCCGGGATGCCTATATCCGCGACCCGTACGACTCCGGCGAGTCCGCGACCCGGATAAAATACCAGACCGCGCTTCCATTCCGCGAACGTGACCGTCCGCGACGCGCGGACGCAGGGGCCCGGCGCCGCGCCGGTATCCGCGTTCAGGCCTGACGGCAGGTCCACCGAGAGAACCGGAACGCCTGAGCCGTTCATCCAGACAATGGCTTCCGCAACCGGGCCCTGCGCCGGACCGCTGATTCCCGTGCCGAGCAGAGCGTCGATGATCAGGTCGAATCGTCCGCCGTCCCGCCATTCATCCCCCGTTCCGGCGGACCGGACGGCCGGACCTTTCTTCTCCAGCGCCTGAAGGGCCGTCCGCGCATCGCCGCGGACATCATCCCGGCCGCCGAACAGAACAGGCCGCGCTTCAAATCCCATTTCTGAAAGCCGCCTGGCCGCAACCAGGCCGTCCCCGCCGTTGTTTCCCTTTCCGCAGCAGATGAGAATGCGCCGGCCGCCGGAAGCGGCCAGCATGTCCGCGGCCTCGGCCGCGACCGAAACCCCGGCACTCTCCATGAGCGCGGTTCCCGGTATCCCGGCCTGCTCGACGGCGTAACGGTCCATGGCCCGCATCTGGGCCGCGGTGGCGAGGCATTTCAAGCCGAAATTTCCTCCGGGGTTTCGATGACGACGAACGCGGCGGCCTGCTCGCGGCTGTGCGACAGTGAAAGCCAGACCCGGCCCGTGCCGACCCGCCTCCCCGCGCCGCGGCTGAGGATCACCCTGGGCCGGCCGCTCTCTTCGGACAGGATTTCGATGTCCTTCCATCCGATCTCACGGTTCCACCCGGTGCCCAGGGCCTTCAGCACGGCCTCCTTGGCCGCGAAACGGGCCGCGATTGAACCCACCCGGTCCCCCTTTGCGTCGCACAGGAGGGATTCCCGCTCGGTGAGGATTCGGTCCGAAAAATGCCGCCCCCAGCGGTTGAGTGCCTCCTCAATCCGCCGTTTGTCGACCAGATCCACGCCGATTCCCAGTATGCCCATGATTGAAAATTAGCATTTTGACCGTCATTTGCAAGAGAATTTTCTTGACTGGACGCCAATGTTTCCTTACTTTTTGATGCGATCCCGGGTTTTGACGAATCTTTTTCTCCTGAATCACGTAATCACAGGTAGCCGGAATTGAAGGAAGACAACAGCGAGCTCGTTCGGAAGGCGCTTGCCGGCGACCAGACGGCCTACGACAACCTGGAGAAAAGGTATCGACACGGGATCTACGTGATGATCTACCAGATGATCCGGAACCGGGAGGAAACCGAAGACCTGGTTCAGGAAACTTTCATGAAGGCGTTCCACGCCCTTCCCCACTACAACGACCAGTTTGCCTTCTCGACCTGGCTGTATAAAATCGCCTACAACAACTGCATCGACGCCATTCGGAAACGCAAGCTCCGGACCCTGCCGCTGGACCGCCCGATTCAGCACGCGGACGGCGAAACGCCGCAGGAGATCCGGGACGATTCGACCAGCCCCGAGGGCGAATACCTGTACGACGAAAGACGCCGGACCATCCAGGCCGCGATCGACAGCCTGCCGGACATCTACCGCGAGGTCATCCGCCTCCGCCACCAGGAGGAACGCTCCTACGAGGAAATCAGCGAACGGCTGAAACTCCCCATCGGAACGGTGAAGGCGCGGATTTTCCGCGCCCGCGAAGTGCTCAAGAAAAAACTCCGGGAGTCCGGCACATGAAGACCCGATCGTTCGTCTGGATCGCGCTGGCGCTGGCCGCGGCGGCCCGCCTGGATGCACAGGACGTCGTCATCACCGCGGACTCCTCCGAAGTCCGGATCCGCACCGACCGGGACGAGGAACGCGAAGCCATCAGGATGGATTCGGAAGCGCGAATGGAGGAGGAGCGGGCCCGGAATATCAGGGAGAAAGAGCGTCAGTTGAATGAGCGGATTTTCCGGGAATTGAAGGAGAAGGAACGCCAGCGGGAGGAAGAACATCTCCGCGAACTGCACGGATTCGACCCCGGGGATCAGCCGTTCAAGCTGAGAATGAAGGTCCGGAATATGGACTCCCTGCTGATGGGGATCGACACCCTGCTGAAACACCTCCCTATACCGGACGAGATCCAGATCGACGGCAAGGGCTTCCGGTGGAACATGCCGGGCGGCCGCCAGAACGTGAAAATCATCCCTCCCCCGAAAATCACCGAACGGGAGGGCATTCTGAAGTTCGGAGGTGACGCTGTCATCGGCCGGACCGAATGCGTCATCGGCGACGTGGTCGTTTTCGACGGAGACGCGACCGTGTACGGGGAAGTGCAGGGCGGCGTCGTGACGGTCAAGGGGGACGTGCGTCTCGCCTCCACGGCAAAGGTGGAAGGCGACGTGGTGTGCATCTGGGGCAACGCAGAGGTTGAGGAAGGCGCCTCCACCGGCCAGACCACGGTTTTCAATTTCGGCCGGATGTTCGGGAAAATCCTCCCGGGCAGGCCGCATTCCGGGTGGATGCTCTTCTTCGACCTGTTCCGGATTCTGCTGCTGCTCGCGGTGACGGCCCTCATCATCGCGGCTTTCCCGGATCCGTCCCGGAGGGTGACGGAAAAGCTGAGGCAACAGTACGCCCGGAGTCTGATCGTCGGCTTCTTGGGAATCCTTCTCATTCCCGTGGTGTTCCTGGTCCTCCTGGTCACTATCATCGGCATTCCCGTTGCCCTGATCGGACTGCCGCTCGCGGTTCTGGCCGCATTCCTTCTCGGCGGCGCGGCCGTGGGTCTCAGAATCGGACAGGCGATACGCGACCAGGCCCGCCTGCGGTGGACCGCACCCGCGGCCCTCGCCTGCATCGGCATTCTGGCGATTGAAGCCGCGGCCATGATCGGTAAAATCGTCAACGTCGCAAACCCCGTCGTGGGCCGGACGTTCCTGATCGTCAATCTGCTCATCTTCTCATGCACCTGGGTTCCCGGATTCGGCGCTGTGCTGCTGACCCGGTTCGGCATCAGACCGAAAATGAACGGGGAAAACGAGAGGAAGCGGAAGGAAAAGAAGAACGTGGAATAGAAAGTTCATGGTTCATTGATAGGAAAAAGAGAGAAGGCAACCTTCTGTCAGAAGGTTACCTTCTCTCTTTCAACTTCGGGCGATTCCCACACCCTTCCCACTGCCCCGCCCTTCCGCTCCCCCATCACAATCCCATCGCCTCTTCGGGCGATTTCCACACCCTTCCCACTGCCCCGCCCTTCCGCTCCCCCATCACAATCCCATCGCCTCTTCGGGCGATTTCCACACCCTTCCCACTGCCCCGCCCTTCCGCTCCCCCATCACAATCCCATCGCCTTTTGGGCGACAAGCCCCTCCTCCCCCATCACAATCCCAGCTGTTTCATTTTCCTGTGCAGATACGTCCTCGGCAGGCCGAGCGCCTCCGCGGCCCGTGTTACGTTCCATCCCGCGGCCTCCAGTTTCTCCCGGATGAATCCCCTTTCGAAACGCTCCTTCGCCTCATGCAGCGTCAGCGGCGAGGGATCGTCCGACCGGCCGGCCCTTTCCGGAAGACTCAGCAGGGGGACGAGGTCGGCCTTTCGGATTTCCTCGCGGTCGATCAGGACCACCAGCTTCTCCATGAAATTCCTCAGCTCCCGCACATTGCCGGCCCATGGCAATGCCGAGAGATGCTCCATGGCGGAAGGCTCGATCCGCTTCAGGTCAACGCCGTGCTCCCGGCAGAAAAGACGGATAAAATGCCCGACCAGAAGCGGGATGTCCTCCCGCCGTTCCCGGAGCGCCGGAATCCGGATATTGAGCACGTTGAGGCGGAAATACAGATCCTCCCGGAACCGTCCCTCCGCCATCTCGGTCCGGAGGTCCTTGTTGGTGGCCGCGATAAGCCGGATGTCGGTGCGCACCGGCGCTGAAGCGCCGACGGGCTCCACAACCTCCGCTTCAATGGCCCGAAGCACCTTGGCCTGGGTGACAGGGCTCATGTCTCCGATTTCGTCGAGAAACAGCGTGCCGCCCTCCGCGGCCTGGAACTTGCCCGGCCGGTCCGAGACGGCGCCGGTGAACGCGCCCTTCCGATATCCGAACAGCTCGCTCTCGATGAGCGTCTCCGGAATCGCCGCGCAATTAACGGCCACAAACGGCCTGTCGGCCTTCTGCCCGGCGCGGTGTATGGCGCGCGCCACGAGCTCCTTTCCGGTCCCGTTCTCCCCCTCGATCAGAACCTTGCTGCCGGTCCGGGCGGCCTTCAGGATCCATTCGTGAACACGCCGCATTGCTTCGCTCTCGCCGATCATGGCGTATTGCGCGGCCACGGTGCGGAGAAGAGAGGCCTTCTCGTCCTCCAGCCGGCGCCGTTCCAGGGCGTTGCGCACGGTCAGCAGAACCCGGTCCGGGTCGAGCGGTTTTTCGAGAAAGTCATAGGCGCCCATGCCGACGGCCTTCACCGCGGTCCGGATGGTGCCCTCCCCGGAAATCATGATGACCGGCACTGGAGGCTCCCCTCGCCGCAGGGCGGACAGAAGGTCCAGGCCGTCGGTATCGGGTAATTTCAGGTCGAGTAAAACCAGGTCGGCGGGCGACTGACGGAGCGCCTGGAGGGCTTCCGCTCCGGTGTGCGCGGCGGCCGACGCGTAGCCTTCGAGGGCGAGAATATGGGCGAGGATCTCGCAGAGGTGGGGGTCGTCATCCACGACCAGGACGAGGGGTTTTCCGTTTTCCATCGTCGGTTGCGTTTCCGTCCGGCGGAGGCTCAGCGCCCCCGGACCCGCGACCCTGGAAACAGGGCTTCAAGGACCGCGGAGGCGAAAAGCGGCATCATGATCTCGTGATGCCCGGTGAACGTGTATCCCCGGCCGCCGTCCGCGGTGGGGCGCTCGACTACATTGACACGCGGCCGGTAATGGCGGTTCATGTCGAAACTCGCGGTGAAGAATCCGGAAACGCGGCCCTTGATGTTACGCGCCGCGGACAAGGCCTTCAGGAATACTTCGGGGAGCACCACGGCGGACCCGAACAGCAGGACCACGCCGCCGTTGCCCAGCCGCGAAACCTGTTCGGCCAGGATGCGGAAATCGCGTAGACTGGTCTCGCCGATGGCCGCGCCGTCGGCCGAGGGATGGGGATGCACGATGTCCGTTCCGATGGCGACGTGGATGGTGGCCGGCACGCCGAGACGGGCGGCCTGTGCCAGAATGCTGGACCGCGTATACGGCGGCCCGTCTTTCAGAATACGCCGGCCCAGGGCTTCTCCGAAACCCAGCCCCTCAGCCGCGCCCTCGCGTGCCGCGCCGTTGAGAATGCCGGCGGTTTCACGGACCATGCCGAACCGGCCGTTCCGGATCGTCTTCTCCACCTCCTCCGAAGTCGCCCCGAAATAGGCAAGCTCCGCGTCGTGGACGGCTCCGGCGCCGTTGAACGCCACGCCCGAAACAACGCCTTTCTCCATAAGACGGATGACCACGGGACTCAATCCGACCTTGATCACATGCGCCCCGGACAGCAGGAGAACGGGCTTCTTCCGACGCACCGCAGCCGCCGTCCGGCCGACCAGCTCACGCAGCTCCCGCACGGCCAGCATGTCCGGCAGACCCTTCCAGAACGCATCGAAGGACACGCCCGGTTCCGGGGGCTTTGCGGACGCGGCCGAACGGACCTTGCTCCGCCGGCTCCGGATGGAGTGGGTTTTGAGTTTGTTCACGTCGATTTCGGGGAACCGGCCCATGGGCGATCCGTCCCTTCGTTGCGGCCGCCCGAGTCAGGGGCGGACGATTTTTTTCAGCCGGCAGTCGATCGAGCCGACCAGCACCTTGCTCTTCATCAGCACGGGAATCCGGCGCTCGTCGTCCGTCAGCCAGATGGTCAGTTTTCCCTTCTGGTTGAAGAGCCCCTCACCGCGGAGCACCGGTTCCACCACGACGCACCGGAATTTTCCGGCGGGCACTTCCACCTTCTCCCGCCGATGCACGAGCACCCGGAGCGGATAGACATGCTTGCCGCTGAAGCAATCGATGTCGAACGGTTGGCCCGGATTCAGGGGCTGGGTACGGGTGAAATAAAAGGCGCTGAGGATATCCTGGACGAACGGCGGCGTCTCGAACGTGTCGCGCTTCGTGTACGCGAGCCGACGCACGGGATCGAACCGTTCGGTCCGGTTGGATCGGTATCCTCCCTCGCGGAGCTGTTTGTGGAAATGCCAGCTGAACAGCCCCTCCATATCCATCACGGACTCGACCCGGTCGCGCACCTTGAAGATCTTCGAGAAGAAAGAGTTGGATTCGGCCGTGGTTACGATGTGGAGACAGGGCCTTCCCTGCACCCACTGGGTGTCCGGGATGCTCATGACGGCCGTGCCGGCGTTCACCACGCCGTAGGCCACATCGAATGTCAGGACTTCCCCGACCCCGAAGGCCCGGTTCTCGACACGCCGGAACTGAAAGGCGCCGTCCGTCGAGTCGGCCGAGGCGACTGCGCCCGCGGCCCAGAATCCCAGCGCCATCCACCGGGCGGCGCGCCTGTTCGTGATGCGATTCATTTCTTTTCCGTCCGTCCTGCGGCCGCTTCCTTTTTCTGGGTCGCGCGTCTGATGATTTGAGGCAGAATTCTTGCGATCTCCATCTGCAGGGTGGCGAAGCAGTCCTCGTAGGCCTCCACGTCGCGTGACATGGGATCGTCCACATCCCCTTCGACGCTCCTGCGGCCGAAGGCCTTGAGCAGAAACGCCTTGTCTTTCTGGTTTGGAATCATGCCGCGCACGTACTGAAGCTGCATTCGTTCCATGGTCAGAATCAGGTCCGCGGATTCCAGCAGGGTCCGCGTGAGCATGGCGGACCGGTGATGCGAGAGATCCACGCCGTTGTGCCTCGCGATTGAGACGGCCAGGGGTTCCGCCTCCCGGCCTGCCGAAGCCATGATGCCCGCGGATGACGCCTCGATTGCCGGTGCGCGCCGCTTGGTCAGTTGGATCCGCAGGATGCCGGCAGCCATCGGACTGCGGCACAGGTTTCCGGTGCAGACAAAAAGCACTTTATAGGGTTTCGTGTTCATCCAATCGTCCGATCTCCGAACGGATCGCGTCCGCCGGTACGGGGCCCCGCCGTAGAAGTACGGGAACAAGGCCGGTGACGTCCACCAGAGTGGACGGGGCGGTACCGGGCCTCGCGCCTCCGTCCAGAACAGCGTCCAGCCCCTGCTTGAAATAACCCAGCACTTCCTCCGCGGACCGGGCGGGTTCCCGCCCGGCCGGATTTGCGCTGGTCGATACGACGGGTTTGCCGAAGGCCCGGGCCAGGCCGGCGCAAACGGGATCCGGGGAAATCCGGAAGGCAACCGTGCCCCGGTCGTTTCGCATAGCGGACGGCAGCCGGTCCGAGGCCCGGAACACCAGGGTCAGCGGACCGGGCCAGAATCGACGCATCAGGCGCAGGGCCGGTTCCGGGACGTCCCCGACCCACGATCGCAGAACCGCCTCGGAACCAACGACCAGTAGAACCGCGCGATCCGGAGATCCGCCCTTCAAGTCCCGGATGCGGCCCACGGCCCCGGCGTTCTCCGGGTCCGCGCCGATGCCGTAAACGGTTTCCGTTGGGTAGGCCAGCAACCCCCCGTTGTGAAGGATGGCCGCCGCCTCCTGTAGAGCCGACATCCGGTCCGGATCCGCGGGGATTCGCCGGACGGCGCCGCGGAGTTCCGCTCGACCGGTCCCGTTCATGCGGTCCGCCGGGACCGGGACCAGCCATCGGCCCCGTCTCCGGCCTTATTCCCGGACCCGTCCCTATCCTTTCTACGCCCGGAGCGGGCATTCCGATCCTGAAATTGCATCTCGTACAGTTTCCGGTACAGGCCGCAGGACCGCAGGAGCGTCGGGTGCGTGCCCTGGGCCAGCATCCGGCCCTTCTGCATCACCACGATTCGGTCGGCGCGGATCACCGTCGACAGCCGGTGGGCGATGACAAGCACGGTGCGGCGCTTCATGATGCGCTCGATCGCCTCCTGCACAGCTCGTTCCGATTCGGTGTCGAGCGCTGAGGTGGCCTCGTCCAGGATGAGGATGGGCGGATCCTTCAGTATCGCGCGCGCGATCGAGATACGCTGGCGCTGGCCGCCCGACAGGTTCACGCCTCTCTCGCCAATGCGCGCGTCCAGCCCGCCGTCCATCGCGCGGATGAATTCCCAGGCGTTCGCCGCCTCCGCCGCGGCCCGGATGCGGGCGTCGTCCGCGTCGTCCAGGCTGTAGGCGATGTTCGCGCGCACCGTGTCGTTGAACAGGACGGTCTCCTGCGTGACCATGCCGATGTGGCCGCGCAGGGAATGCAGGGTCATGTCCCGGATGTCCATGCCGTCGATCCGGACGGACCCCTCCCGGACCTCGTAAAAACGCGGGAGCAGGTTCACCAGAGTCGTCTTCCCGGACCCGCTGGGACCCACAAAAGCGACCGTCTGGCCCCGTTCGACGCGGAGCGACACGTCGTGCAGAACGGCGTGCCCGTCTTCCTTGTACCGGAACGAGACATTGTCGTAGACGATGTCTCGGCGGAATCCCTGCAGCGCTTTCGCGCCGGGTTTCTCGTAGACTTCGCTCGGCTCGTCGATGACCGCGAATATGCGCTCCGCCGCGGCAAGGCCCGTCTGCAGCGTGTTGTTGATGCCCGACAACTCCTTGAGGGGCTGGAATATCCCGAAGAGAAACACCAGGTAACGGACGAAATCGTCCGGCGACAGACCCTGGCCGCGGATCACCAGACGGCCGCCGAACCAGAGCAGGGCGACGATAATGAGAGCGCCGAAGGTTTCGTTCAGCGGCGAGGTGAGATAGCTGAGCCGGCCCTGCCTGAACTTGAGCGCCAGATAGTTCCAGTTCTCCTTGTGGAAGCGCTTCCGCTCCTTCTCCTCCTGGCCGAAAGCCTTGACGATGCGGACGGCGGAGAGGGACTCCTGGAAAGCGGCCACCAGCAGGGACATGCTCTGCAGGGTCCGGCGGCTCTTGCGCCGCACGCTCTGGCCGATCTTGGCGATGGCCAGCCCGCTGACCGGCACGATCAGAAAGGTGATGAGCGACATTTTCCAGGACAGAGAGACGAGGATGATCAGGAAGCCGACGGTCTGGATGGGCAGAAGGATGAGCTTCCCGAAACTGTCGTTCAGCACGACATTCATCGCGTGCACGTCGTTGAAAATGACCGAATTCAGGGTTCCGGAATGCCGGTTGTCGAAATAAGGTACCGGCAGGCGCATCATGGACTGGAACACCTTGTCCCGTATGGACGTGACCACCCGCTGTTCGATGTACAGCGTCACCACCCGCTTGAAATAGAATGCTGTGTTTTTCAGGAGGAAGGAGATGAAAATGACCAGGCACACGAGTTTGAGCGTATCGTCCCGTTCGGGCCGCACGAGCAGCTTCTTGACGACGCGTTTCAGACGGTCCGTCAGTTTGAGCCGCCGGGCGTGGTCGACTGCCGCCGGAACCCCGGTTTGCGGTTCGGCCGGACGGTCCACGGCGGACACGCCGGCGTCGGGACCTGCGACGGACGCGGAGGGAACGAAGAGTTCCTGCACGAAATCGACCGACACCCACAGGGAAATGCCGTTGAAGGTCACATACGTCATGGCCAGCCCGACTGACAGGAGGATCATCTTCCAGTGGGGTTTCAGAAACCGCAAAATTTTCAGATACATTCGCATAATCGAGTAATATAACATAAAAAAAGACAATCCAAAACGATATTTTATTCATCTTTACGGCTTCCCGCAAACCGGTCATGAACCATCGAAAGACCGGGTCCGGACCGTCCGGATCCGGGGCCTCAGGATTGCCGGAAGAGCGGTGGCATTCCCCGACCGTCCTGATTATTCCGGCCGCATAGGAATCAGAACGCAAGTCCTCGCTCCGAGGACTCTCGGAACCGGCCGTCCGGTGAAAAAGGATTTGCGAATGGTATTAAAAATATTTATTTTAAGCTGTATTTTTCCGGTTTAACCTATCGGTTTATGCATGAAAATCAGCGGTTTTTCATTCGTTCGGAACGGCGTCAAACTCTATTACCCGGTCGCGGAATCCATCGCCTCCGTTCTCCCGATCGTGGACGAGTTCGTCGTGGCGGTCGGCAAGGGCGATCCGGACGACGCCACTCTTGAAACGATCCGGTCCATCCGGGATCCCAAGGTCCGCATCATCGAAACGGTGTGGGACGAACGGTACTTCATCAAAGGCGCGATCAACGCGGTTCAGACCGATATCGCGAAGAATGCCTGCGCCGGGGAATGGCTTTTCTATCTCCAGGCCGACGAGGTGGCGCACGAGCAGGACCTGCCCGCGGTGCGCGCGCGATGCGAGGAACTGGCGGATCGGCCCGAGGTCGAGGGTCTGCTTTTCCGGTACCGCCATTTCTGGGGCGATTACAGCCATGTCCACGGCGGTCATGGCTGGTATCCCTTCGAGGTCCGCATTGTCCGGAACCGGCCGGACATCCGTTCCTGGCAGAGCGCCCAGTCCTTCCGGAGTTTCAGTCATTATGAACATCCCCGCCAGCCGCGTGGCCACCGGCCGCTCCGTGTGGCCAAAGTCGACGCGACGATTTACCATTACGGATGGGTGAGGCCGCCCCGTCTCATGCAGAACAAGAAGCGCGCGCTCGATTCCGTTCACTGGGGCCTGAAGCGCGCCGCATCGCATTACGACACCGGGCCCCAGGCCTTCGATTACGGCCCCATGGACAGGCTCGCTGTTTTCACCGGCACGCATCCCGCGGTCATGAAGGACAGAATATCGCGGCTCGACTGGGCGGGCATGCTTCAGACGAGCGGAAAACCAGACCCGCGGCGTCAGCCCCACAAGCACGAATGCCTGAAATACCGTTTCCTGTCCTTCATTGAACGACGCGTCCTGGGCGGACGGCCGATCGGCGGATTTCGCAATTACCGTCTCCTGAAAAATATATGAAACGCGTCCTGGTCCTCGCCTACCACTTCCCTCCCGAAGGAGGCCCCGCGGTTCAGCGCGTGCTGAAATTCGTCAAGTATCTGCCGGAAAACGGATACCAGCCCGTGATCCTGACGGCAAAACACCCGCTGGTGACGCGGGACGCGTCCCTGCTGGCGGATCTGCCCGCTGGCGTCCGGGTGCACCGGGTCATGGACTGGGCCGCCTGGATGCCGTCCGCCTGGCGGCGAATGGCCGGACGCAGACGTTTTCCGGATCGACACATCTCCTGGCGGAAAGCGGCCGTGCGCCGCGCGGTCCGGATCGTCCGGGAGGATGGAATTGATCTTCTGTTTGCGTCGTCTCCGCCCCATTCGGTTCAGATCATCGCCTCTGAAATCGCGGACCGGACCGGCATTCCATGGGTCGCGGACCTGCGGGACGAGTGGTCCATGGATCCGAACGTCGCGCCGTCCGGCCGCGACAGGATGAAACGGGCGGAAAAAGAGGCGCTCAGCCGGTGCCGTGCGGTGGTCGCGGTCACGCCGCAGGCAAAGGCCAACATCCGGGCCGCGGCGCCCGCCTCCGCCGTTCTCCATTTCCTGCCCAACGGATACGACCCGGAGGACTTTCCGGAATCCGCATCCGAAGGCAGAAAAACCGCAGGCCGGCTGACGATCGCCTATTGCGGCCGTTTCACGCGTAAAAGCGACCCGGCCGTTTTCCTGAACGCGCTTGAGGAAATCCTGAGGACCCGTCCCGAATGGGCGGACCGGATCACCCTGCGCGTGATCGGCGGCACCGGTAACCGCAGTGCCGTCCGGAACCTGCCGAACGTGAGGCGCGTCTCCGAATTTTCAACATACCAGCCGCACCGGTCCGTGCTCTCGGTGATGCGGCAGGCCGACGCTCTGCTCCTGCTTGCAACGGGCACGGCCGCGTCCGAGGTTCTGACCCAGAAGGTGTTCGAGTACATGGCCACCGGTAATCCCATCCTGGCCGTCGCTTACGGACCCGGAGAACTGACGCGGATGATGTCCGCTTACCGGAACGCCCGTGTGGCCTTCCAGGGGGATCCCGCATCCGTGAAACGCGAGGTCCTGAAGCTCCTCGACGATTGGCGCCGCGGACGGTTGAATAGGCCCTGCGCCTCCCGGTTCGTGAAACGCTTCGACCGCAGGGAGCAGGCCGCGGACCTGTCGCGACTGTTCGACCGCGTTCTGCGGAACGGGGCGGTCCGATGAAAACAGCCTGCGACCATCCGCTGGAGACGAACCCTCTGTACGACGTATGGACGGCCGACACCCGCACGCGGCGTTACCGGAACGAAATTCTGCGGTATCGGCGGCTGCTCCGCATGCTCCCGCGACGGCCTGCGGCCGTCGTGGACGCCGGCTGCGGCACGGGATTCATGTCCGTCCTGATGGCGGCCCGCGGATGGTCCGTAACCGCGGTGGACGCGAACCCGGTCAGCCTGGCCGCTTTCGCGGACGCGGCCGCGGACTGGAAGATCCGCGTCCACCGAGCGGACCTGTTCCGGTTCTCCATGGAACCGGCGGACGCCCTCGTCTGCCAGGAGGTGCTGGAGCATATTCCGGACGACCGGGCGGCCCTGCGGAAACTTTCGGAATTGCTCAAGCCGGGCGGAAGGGCCGTATTCTGCGTGCCCTATCGCGAGAACCTGGAAGCCAAAACCGTCCGCTGTCCGAAATGCGGAGCCTCCGCGCACCGCAGCGGCCACCTCCGCACGTATGACGAAGCGGGATTCGCGGAGCGTATCAATGGAACAGGATTCCGAGTGGTCCGGATCGAACGCATCGTGAACAAGCGCGCCGTGAAATGGCTGGCGTCTGCGCGTCTGCCGGTGAACGGCGCGGCCCTTGCCCTCGACCGTCTGCTGAACGGACTCTTTCCGGGCAAGGCGGCCTATCTCGCCGCGATCGCGGAAAAACGCGCACCGCAGAACATGCCTTCCGCCGGCGTCTCGGGCCGGCGTTCGGGGAATTGACCCGTGCCCGTCGCCTACGCGCACACGGGACGCTTTCCGTCCCCCTCTCCGAGCTTCACGTTCGCCACGTATAACGCCATGGCCCTGGCGTATGCCTTCAATGGGTGCCACTATTACATCCGCCGCAACTCATCTCTCAAACCGGCGGAAATCATCCGCTCCCGCTTCGGGTTCAAGCCCCCTTCGAATCTGGACGTGCACGCGGTGTCCAGCCCGTCCTGGATGCCCGCCCACTTCTGGCATGTCCGGAGCGTCGAACGCAGCCTGGCCGGCCTGATCCGGTCCGGCGCGGTCGACGCGGTAATCGCGAGAAATCCCGTGCTTCTGCCCATGCTCAAAACCCTGCGGGGGGAATACGGCATTCCCGTCTATTTTGAGAGCCACGACTTTTACGCGGACCTGTCCGTGCGGGACGACGTCCATCCGTCCCGGAAACGCCGGCTCGAGCGGCTGGAGCGGGAAAACATACCGGGACTCACCGCCGTGATCTGCCTCCAGGAATCGCAGAGGGACTGGTACCGCAGGACTTTTCCGGACGTGCCGGTTCACGTGGCCCGGACCGGGCTCTGGAAGGTTCACTCCGGCGCCTCCAACCCCCGCGAACTGGTTTACATCGGATCCCTCGACAGCCATAAGGGCGTGGACCTGATGCTGAGGGCCGCCGCCCGGTCCGAAACAAAACCGCCCGTGCGCATCATCGGCGGGAAGACGCCCGCGGAAGTGCGGATATTTGAAAAACACGCCTCGGGAATCGCGGCCGGCCTCAACGTGACAGTCACAGGCTGGCTCGATCGTATGGCCCTGGAGAATTGCCTGTCCGGCGCCGCTCTCGGCGCATTGCCGCTCCGGGATACGTTTTTCAACCGATACCTCACCTCCCCGCTGAAACTTTTCGACTATTTCGGGCACGGCATACCGGTGCTCGCCGCGGATCTGCCCACCATGCGGGAGCTGGTCCGCGAGGACGAAACCGGGCTGTTCTTCCCGCCGGAAAACGAGGCCTCGATGGCCGCGGCGATCGACCGCTTCTTTTCCCAGCGGGACCGATGGCAGGTGATGCGCGAGAACGTTCTGAAGGCGGCTGCGGAATGGACCTGGGAGAAGCGGGCCCGCCGGATCCGGACCATCGTGGAATCCGACCGAAAGGGTCCGTCCGGCTCCGCGTCGGCCGCGCCTTCTGACGGAAACCGGGAGGAGCCGGATCGTGCGTCCTGAACTGTCCGTCGTGATCGTGACGAAGAACGAGGCCGCGAATATCTCCGCCTGCCTCAAATCGGTCGCCTGGGCGGATGAAATCGTGGTGCTCGATTCCGGATCCTCGGACGGCACGCAGGAACTCTGCCGCGGCGCCGGATGCCGCGTGATCACGGAACCGTGGATGGGGTTCGGTCCCACCAAACGCCGCGCAGTTGAGGCGGCGTCGCACAACTGGATTCTCTCCGTGGACGCGGACGAGCGCGTGTCGGACCCCCTCGCCGCGCGGATACGCGAAACACTCGGGCATCCCGCGTTCTCCGGCTACCGCATCCGCAGACGATCGCATTATCTGGGCGAACCCGTCCGGTTCAGCGGGTGGCAGAACGACCGGCCGCTCCGTCTGTTCGACCGGCGGGCCGGAAATTTCAATGACCGCCCGGTGCATGAACGCGTCGTACTGAACGGGCCGGCCGGCGTCCTGGAGGAGCTCCTGTTCCACCACCCGTATCCGACGCTGGAATCCCACATGGCCAAGATGACGCGATACGCGTTTCTCGGCGCCGGTCAGATTCCCGGCCGGAGGCGCACCTTCACCCGGCTGGGCGCGTTTTTCCACGGTCATCATAAATTCCTGAAGATGTATTTTTTCCAACTCGGATTCCTCGACGGTTGGACCGGTCTCGTTCTCGCGAAGAATTCCGCATTCGGCGTGTACCTGAAATACCTGAAGCAATGGCTGGATGACCGATGAGCGGCGCAACGGGTCCAGCTGCGATGGCTTCTGCCCGGCAGGAGGCCGGCCTCTCCGAGACCGGTGACCGGAAATCCGGGTGGACCGATACCGGCAGGCATCCTTTCGTCCTGCACGTGGACGAAACCCCGGGATGGCGCGGAGGCCAGCAGCAGGTATGGTCCCTTCTGACCGGCCTGGCCGAGTGTGGTTTGCCCTCCATGCTCGCCTGCAGGGAAGGCTCGGAACTGGACCGGCGATGCGAAGCCGCCGGCATCCCGCGGCTCGCCCTGCCCCTGGCCGGAGAGCTCGACGCGTTCTCGGCTTTCCGGATCGCGCGATTCTGCCGCGGCCGCGGTGTGGACATCCTGCAGGCCCACACGTCGCACGGCCTGGCGCTCTGCCTCTGGGCGCGGCTGTTTCGTCCGTCCCTCAGGATCGTGGCGGTCCGTCGCGTGGATTTCCACGTCGGCGCCAATCCGTGGAGCCGACTGAAATACCGCACCCGGGCTTTGGACCGGATCGTGTGCATATCCGAAGGCATCCGGTCCGTGCTCCTGTCGGACGGTCTCGACGGCCGGAAACTCGAGGTCATCCGCAGCGGTATCGACATCCGCCGGTTCAACGGCATGCGGCCGGACACCGGCCTTCGCGCTGAAATCGGCGTACCGGAGGGCGGCGTGTTGATCGGTACCGTGGCGTCCATGGCCGGGCACAAGGACTATCCCAACCTGCTGGCCGCCGCGTCCAAAGTGCTGGCCGCGGATCCCCGCGTCGTATTCTGCGCCGTGGGCGACGGGCCGGACGAAAAATCCGTGCGGCGCACGGCCGCGGACCTGGGCCTCGGAAATCGATTTCATTTCGCCGGATTCCGGAAGGACGCGGGACGCTATCTCAAGTCGTTTGACCTGTTCGTGCTGGCGAGCAAAAAAGAGGGGCTGGGCACGTCCATTCTGGACGCGCAGGCCGCGGGAGTGCCGGTTGTGGCCTGCAGAACCGGCGGCATACCCGAAGCCGTGCAGGACGGCGTCAGCGGGCTTCTGGTTCAGCCGCGGGACCCGGACCGTCTCGCGGACGCCCTGCTCCGTCTCGTTTCCGATCCGGCACTGAGACTGCGACTGGCGCAAGAGGCGAAGCGGACCGTGGCCTCTTTCGACATTCGCCGCACGGTGGACGCCTATATGGATCTGTACGGCCGGCTCCTCCCGCCTGCGGGGACCTGGAACAAGCCGGCCGCGGATCCGGCCCGGCGGGCGGACCGATGAAGAAAATCCTGGTGATCCAGACCGCCTATCTCGGCGATGTCATACTTTCCACCCCGTTTTTCAGGGCTCTGGCGCAGGTCTTCCCGGACGCGCAGGTGGATGCGCTTACCGTACCCCAGACGAAAATCGTGTTTCAGCACTCGCCTGCGGTCCACCGGGTGTGGACATTGGACAAGAGCACGGTTTTCCGCAAGACGGCCGGACTGTTCCGGCTTGTGCGCAGCCTGAGGTCGGAACATTATGACGCGTCCTTCTCGCTCCAGCTTCACGCCACAGCGTCCTTTCTCATGGCCGCGGCCGGCATCCGAACTCGCGTCGGATTCCGCCGCCAGAAGGGGCTGACACATCCGGTTACTCCGCCGAAGGGCCTGCACATGCGGCGCCGCTATCTGACTTTACTCTCGCCGTTTACGGACCGGACATTCGACGACCGCACGGAATTGCGATGGTCCGAAGCCGAGGAACAAACCGCGGATGCGGTCACCGCCTCCCTGCGGCGAGCCGGCGGCCCCCTGGTGGGCCTGGCGCCCGGTTCGGTGTGGCCCACCAAACGCTGGCCTGAATCGCATTACGCCGCGCTGGCGCGCATCCTTTCGGCCGAAGGGATGAACCTCACAGCCGTGGGAGGCCCTGAGGACAGGAGCCTCTGCGCCTCCGTGCTCGACGGAACGGGGAGCCGGTCGGTCAATTGCGCGGGTGCATTGTCCGTGCTCGAGTCCGCCGCCGTGCTCAGCCGGCTGGATGTGCTGGTGACCAATGACAGCGCGCCCCTGCATATGGCCGACGCGGCCGGAACGGACGTGATCGCCCTATTCGGCCCCACGGTGCGTCGTTTCGGCTGCGCGCCCTGGCGGCCCGGAGACGAAATTCTGGAGCAGGACCTGGCTTGCAGGCCCTGCTCGCGGCACGGGGGCAGGCGGTGCCCGGAACGGCATTTCCGCTGCATGATCGACACGACGCCCGAGAGCGTCGCGGCACGGGTCCGGCTGCACGCCGGTTCCGTCCGGCGACTTTGAAGCTCCCCGCGGCCCGCTGCTCGGGATCAAGCAATTGTATTTTTAAATTATTGAAGACCCCGCTTTGCGGGACCAATTTATTATATTTCTGGAGTATTGAAGGCAAGCCGCGGGCCTTCAAACAGATAAAATTGTATAGCTTGGTCCGGCGAAGCCGGGGAATCTTCTATCTGTAAAGAAGAAAACAGATTATATTCACTCGCTTACCCCGCCGCCCGCTACACGGGACCAAGCTATTATATGCCTTCTGGTTGAAGGCAAGCGGCGGGGAATGCGCGAGCGATCAGATTCATAAATGAGGGGATCGCTTCGAATGAGAAAAAGCCGATTCGTCCTGCTGACCGGAAACCGGGGTTTCTTCGGACAGACCCGGAAAGCCTGGGTCAGCATGGACGTCGCAAAAATGGTCCGGGTTTTCGAAGCCGCGGGGCTGAAACCCGAGGTGATGCCTTTCCACGCCGTGGTGAACGGGCATTCGATCGTGCGCGACGCCGATGTGTTCTACACGTTCAGCCAGAAGCCGAACCTGCGCCGGTACATCATCGACACGGTCCGTCATCTCGACGACGGCGCCAACCGGCTCGTCCCGCGCTATGACCTCCTGCTGTGCCACGAGAACAAGGGATACCAGGAGCTGGTCAAGCGCCGCCTGGGCATCGAATCGCTGGCCGCGCGCTACTTCAGTTCTGCGGACGACCTGACCGGCACTCCGATCCGGTTCCCGGTCGTGCTGAAATCCGTGGACACGTCGAACGGAAAAGGCGTCTTTCTAGTGCGGGACGAAGCGGAGTTGATCAAAAGAATACGGGGACTGGAACGGCAGAGCATCGGGACCCGGCTGGACCTGTTCCGCAGGAAAACCCTGCGCCGAAAAAAACGGTACCCCGCATACCCGGATTACGACAACCGGACGGACTATATCCAGTACCGGGAGTACGCGCTGAAAGAGCGGAATTTCGTCCTGCAGGAATACGTGCCCGATCTGACCTGGGACTGGCGGGTGCAGGCCGTGGCCGGGAAATATTACGTGATCCGGCGCCGCGTGTTCAAGAACGATTTCCGCGCCAGCGGCACCAAGCTCCATGAATTCGGCATCGAGGCGGATCCGGCGCTGCTCGATTTCGCCGACGGCATCTTCCGGAAAATGGACGCCCCCTTCCTGTCCATGGACATTGGGATGCACGGGAAGGGATTCTGCCTGTTCGAGTTCCAGGCCCTGCACTTCGGGGTTAATTCGGTGGTTCAATCGTCCGGATATTACAGGCGCGACGGATCGGCCTGGCGCTTCACGCGAGCCCGGTCGGAAATCGAAAATGAAATCGCGTCCGGCCTGATCCGATACCTCGACGGCCGGGATCCGGACTGATCCATGATCCCCTCTTATTACCTCATCAAAGGCCCCTACTGCCTGCTCTGGCGACTGGCCGGACGGCTGGGCCGCAGGCCGGCCGTTGCCGCGTTCTGCGCGGTGCCGATGGACGCAGCCCTGCTGAGGCCGGTGCTGAAGCACCTCCCGGCCATGCCGGTTGTGGTGAAAAACCGCCGCACCGCCCGTTACGCGCGGAGTCTCGGCCTGTCCGTGCGGTTCTGGCCCGTGTTCCCGGACGCTGTGATCATGTGCCGCCACGCCGCCCATCTGTTCCCCTGCGAGTCCATTGTGCGCATCGGGTTCCGGCACGGCGCATACACGTTCAAATCATTCGCGGGCGCGAAATACTACAACGCATTCAACGCGTATTTCCTCACCGGCCGCGAAGAGCTTGAACGCGCGGTCAAACACGGTATACGCACGGCCCGGGCCGTCGGTTTTCCGAAGCTGGACCCGGCTTTTGACGGCACATGGACGCCGGAAAAACTCGAGACACTCCGGCTCCGTCTGGGGCTGGACCCGGACAAGCCTACCGTGATCTTCACCGCCACCTGGAACCGGAGCGGCATGTCCGCGGTGGACCGATGGTTGCCGTCGCTCCTGTCGCTGACGGACCGTTACAACATTCTCGCGACCGTGCATCCCTGGACATCCGGCCGGTACGTGCGGGCGCTCCGGCGGACGAAACGAGTGCGTTTCATAGAGGACCCCGACACCCTTCCCTACCTCCTGCTGGCGGACGTGCTCGTAGGCGATTCCAGTTCCATCATCGCCGAATTCTGCGGCCTGGACAAACCCATTGTGACGTTCCGCGTCCCGGACTCGCGCCGCTCCGTCCCGCATGTGCGGGAAATGCTCGACCGGATCAGCCTGCGCATCGACTCGGCGGATGAACTGCCAGGGGCGATAGAGGCCGCGCTGGAGAATCCCGGCGAACACCGTGCGGCCAGGCGAGAAGCCAGCCGTCACATGTTCGACAGCCTGGACGGGAAGGCCGGGCTGAGGGCGGCGGAAACGATTCTCGAAATGCTTCCGGGACTTAAAAGTTCATAGTTCATGGTTCATAGTTAAAAAGCAAAAAGACGGCAGCCTCCTTCATCCAAGGCCCCGTCTTTTTTTTATGAACTATGAACCATGAACTATGAACTTTGTTCCCCCGCCGGTCTCGTCTTCCACCGCTTGTGCATCCAGAAATACTGATCCGGATGCTCGCGCACGGCTTTCTCCAGTAGCGAGGTGTAGGCCTGGGTGATGCGATGTACGTTTTCCGGCGTCTCCTCTCGGATGCTGTCGATGGAGAGCGGTTGTGCCTCGATGCTGTACCGCCCGTCCGGAAGCCGCAGACCGTATCCGAAAATGATCGGCGCGCCCGTGCGGATCGAGAAAACGGCCGGGCCCTGGTGGTTCGAAGCCTTTCGGCCCATGAAATCCACGAACACACCGCCTGCGTGCGCGTCCTGATCCGCGAGAATGGCCACGCAATCGTTTGAGCGCAAGGCGCGGAAAACATCCCGGATCGCGACACCGGGACGGATGACCCGCATCCCCAGTTTCTCGCGGAAACGCCGGGTCGCCTCGTCGACCGCGCGGTTTTTCTGCCGGCCGATGATGCCGGAGACGGCGACTCCCCTCGCGGCGAGGTAGGGCCCCACGATTTCCCAGTTGCCGAAATGTCCGCTGATGAGAAGAGCGCCTTTTCCGTTTTTACGCGCGTCCTCGAGAACGGCCTGCCCCGGAAAATCGCAAAGCGACATCAAAGCGTCGCGGTCCATGACCGGAAAGCGCAGGAATTCGATGAACGTCCTGGCGAAATTGCGGTACGTTCGGAGGCCGATGCGGCAAAGTTCCTCGGCCGGTTTTTCGGGGAAAGCGATGGCCAGATTGTCGAGCGTGACGGACCGGCGGAGGCGAAGAACGGAGAACGCGAGACGTCCCATGACGTCGGCCGTACGGCGAACGGTTTTCATGGACGCACGGCCGCACAAATAAACCAGCCCCCGGAAGAGGACATACTCGATTCGGTGCTGAACAGCCTTACGCGCTTTGCGAAACCGTTTGGAAAGACGCGGCATGGGATTCCCGGAAAGGACGGACGAGCGGGGCGGCCGGAAGTCAGTAGGCCATGGACACGCCGAGATGGTTCACCGATCCCAGCATACCATGGTTCGCGTACCCGTAATCGATCCTGAAACTCCGGAAGAAGAAGCCGGCGCCGAGGGAGACGCCGGACAGGCGGCCTCCGGACGGCCCGGTTTTCTGCCCGGATCCGACGGTCGTGTAACCGAATCGCCCGACCAGGACGCTGGAAAACGTGAATTCGCCGCCTGCGGAGATTTCCGCATTCCCCAGCGTCGATTCAGAGGCGCCGGTGTACTGGATGGCGTCGACGGCCAGCAGCAGGGGAAGATGGGCGAGCCGTTTGGTGAACCCGGCCCGGATGGACGTGGGCACATTCTCGACATGATCCCTGAACCCGTTCAGTCCTTTACCCAGGTTGACAACCGCGAGTCCGACCGTCATCTGCTGGGATGAAAAGACGCGGATGATTCCCGCGCCGACGACAGCCGCGTCCGCGGAATAATTCTGGATGCTCGAGCGGATGTACCGGACCGAGGCGCCGATGCGCGTGGTGCGGGTCCAGCCCGCGGCATAGGCAAGCGTGACGGCCACGTCGCCCGGAGTCGAGGAGCCGGTCGGTCCGCCGTCCTCGTCCGTCCAGTCGAATTCACCGTAATTGGCGTATCCGATTCCGAGGCCCAGCGTGCCGCCGTTTCGCAGCGGAGACGAGAAGGAAACGGATCCGACCTGGAAATCCAGAAAATAATCGACGTACGAAAAAGCGGCTTCGCGTTTCGGAACGCCCGCCAGGCTCGCAGGATTGCAGGTCAGGCCGTTCAGATCCCCGTCCATGGCCGTGAACGCGCCGCCCAGGGCGGTCTGCCGCGCGGGCACATCGATGCGGAGGAATTCGAAGCCTGTTTGTCCGGCCGACCCGTCAGCGGGCAGGGGAAACGGCAGGCAGATCAGAAGGATCAGCGATTGGATGAGGCGTTTCATCGGCTTTCCGTTGCGGAGAATACAAAAGAGCCACCCGTCGGAATTGAACCGACGACCTGCTCATTACGAGTGAGCTGCTCTACCAACTGAGCTAGGGTGGCTGATGGAACCGGCCTGAAATATATGATACGACCGGAACAAAGTCAAGCAAAAGATGAAGATAGGGGGACTTTTCACCCCGGTCGCCGCGGTCTTACGACCGTGTTTTACTCCGACGACGCCCCCGGAAGCGACCGCGCGGCCTAAAGGCCGCGGCTACCCTCATCTCCGGCCGGATTCCCCGCGGATCGTATCCAGACCCCGGCCTTTTCCATCCGCTTGAACACGGTTTCAGCCCCCAGCGTTTCGATAACCTCGAACAGTCCCGGACTCGAACCGCTGCCCGTGAGCGCGATGCGCACCGGATGAATCAGCGCGCCTGCCTTCACCCCGCGTTTTTCCGCCAGGCCTCGAACCGCCGCCTCGAGCGTGGCCACACTCCAGTCCGCGCCCCGCAGGCAGTCCCGCACTGCGTCCAGAATGTCCGCGGCCTGCGGTCCGGGCCAGTGTTTCGCAACCGCCGCCGGCTCGTAGGATTCGGGATCGCGAAAAAGAAAGCCGCCGCCTCAGTCAGCTCGGACAGCTTCTGCACCCGTGGACGCATCAGGGGAATCCAGCCTTTTGATCCTCCGGCGTCCGCCGCACCGGCCGGCAGGAAAGGTTCCGCGGCCATCAGCCACTCAGCGTCCGTCAGCCGGGACAGATACTGGGCGTTCATCCAGGCGAGCTTCGCTTCGTCAAACACCGCGGACTTTTTCGATACCGAAGCCAGAGAGAACGCATCCGTCATCTCGGCAAGCGTCATGATCTCCCGGTCATCACCGGGCGACCATCCGAGCAGGGCCAGAAAATTCCGCAAAGCCTCGGGCCGTACGCCCTGCCTTTCGTATTCCCCGACGGACGTGGCGCCGTGACGTTTGGACAGCCGCTTTTTATCCGGTCCGAGAATCATGGGCACATGGGCGAACTCGGGGACGGGCCAGTTCATGGCCTGGTAGAGAAGAATCTGCTTGGGCGTGTTGGACAGGTGGTCGTCGCCGCGAATGACGTGGGTGATCGCCATGGCATGGTCGTCAGCCACCACGGACACCTGGTAGACGGGCGTTCCGTCCGAGCGGAGAATGACGAAATCGTCCAGTTCCGCGTGCTCGACCGTGACGTCGCCTCGGATCCGGTCCTGGACCGTGGTCCGGCCGTCCGGTATGCGGAACCGTACAGCATGCGGTTCGCCGGCCTTCATGCGGGCCTCGGCCTGGGCCCGGGGTATGGACAGGCAGGTCCGCTCGTATTTATAGACCGTCCCGGCCTGAGGACCTTCCTCCCGGCGCCTGCGCTGTTCCTCGGGGTCGCAGAAACAGGGATACGCCAGCCCGCGGTCCAGGAGATCGCGGCAGAGCCGCACGTGCTCCGGCCGGTTGGCGGACTGAAGCACGGGTTCCCCGTCCCAGTCCAGGCCGAGCCATTTCAGGCTCATGAGGATGTTGTCGGTCATCTCCGGGCTGGAACGCGCGGTGTCCGTGTCCTCGATGCGGAGCAGAAAGCGGCCGCCTTGCTTCCGCGCGAAAAGCCAGTTGAACAGCGCGGTGCGCGCCCCGCCGATGTGCAGGTAGCCCGTGGGGCTCGGCGCGAAACGGACGACAACGGGCACTGAAGATTGAGATGTCATGTCGGATTCCCGGAATGGATTGGACGGAAAAAAGAAAAATCCAATGACAATCGCATTGGATTTTCCGGACACGCGGCCGGCTGGAACGGTTCTGAAGTTCCGTGACGGACGCAATTAAAAATTGCGGAGAGGCAGGGATTCGAACCCTGGGTAGAGGTTTAAGCCCCTACAACCGCTTAGCAGGCGGTTGCCTTCAGCCAACTCGGCCACCTCTCCTTGAAAACTCGAATGGAACACGGAGCTTCGGTGCGGACGGCGTTCCGTTACTCTCTTTTTGTTGCGGAGAGCGGGAGACCTTCAATACCTTATAAATACAATTGCTTGGTCAACAACGAATCGGCCTCATGATCCGATTCGGCAAGATCACCCGCTGACTCAACTTCTAAATGCGGAGAGCGGGAGACTCGAACTCCCAAGGGCTTTCGCCCATCGGTTTTCAAGACCGACGCCTTACCAATTAGGACTAGCTCTCCGGATGAACAAACAGCCGTCCCCACTCTCCCGAAAAGCTAAAGAATATACGAAATCCGGCCCTGCAAATCAATACCAAACAGGGATTTTACGCCTCCAGCCGGCTGAAAACCGCTGCGCCCCGGGTCCACATAACGCGGATCAGCGCCGCATCCACCGCCAGAAAGGCGGCGGCCAGGCCGAGAAAAGCCTCTTCCGGACGGGCTCCGGACCGTTTGACCAGCCAGAACACCCCGGCCGCGGTCGCGGCGCACAGGGCCATGTGGATCAGCACATTCATGTTCTGCTTGACTGCTTTTGCCGCGTTGTCCCAGTACAGTTTCGGAAAAAACAGGTCGATCAGCACACCGGTGCAGGCCGCGTAAACCATGCCGAGCGGCATGAGTACGGCGGCCGATGGCAACGCGGAAAACGGCACGCCGAAAACCGTCAGAGCCACCACCAGCATCAGCACACACCCGATCGCGCCCAGAACCACGGCCGCGGTCGCCTTGGCGATGAGCTGACGCTGGAACGGAAAGGGCAGCATTTTCAGGCTGCCGATCTCACGTCCTTCCCTGGAAATCGCGGATGAAGCGACCGCGTTCATGGCCGTCATGACCATGCCGAGCCCCAGCCAGCCTGCGTTCAGGATGCCCTTCCCTGCCAGGGCGAGGAGCAGACCGGGACCGCGGCTCACCGTGGTGCCCGTTCCCGTCAGCACCACAAAAAGCGTGAACACGGGCCAGAGGAAATTCGTCACCACGCAGTTCATGAAGAAAACGGGGTCGCGGAACAGAATTTTCAGCTCCCGGTCCAGGTAGGTGATGAAAGCGGAGCCGGCCTTCAGCCGCGGGAATGCTCCAGGCGCGGACTGCGACGCGGCTCCGGCCTTCAGGCCGCCTCCTCCCCGCACGCCCCGCAGGTAGAGAACCTCCCCGGCCGGCAGAAGAACGGCGAACGCGAGGGCTGAAACAGCCGTGAACAGCGCCAGGTTCAGCCCGCCGGCCGCGCTTCCGGCCGACAGCACGGCCTTGACCGCGAAATGACACGCCGGGAAGAGCCGGTTGATCAGGAATCCCCAAATTCCGCCGCCGTTCACCAGGGCGGCCACGATTTGCGCCGGGTCGACACCCGAAGTCTCCGCTTTCTGGAGCCCGAAATTCATCGCCAGCACCAGGCCCATCAGCGCGACGCCCGCGATCTTGGCGAAATTGTCCCGGTTCCGGGCCAGGCCGGTGAACCGCATGGCGGTCATGACCAGAAGCGAGGCCATGGCCACCGGTATCACGGGAAGGAGCAAGAAGATCACCGCGGCGGCGAGAATCAGCGGCGCGGAAAAGCCCCCGTGCAGGCCGTACGCGGCGAACACGGGGACGAGGAACAGGGCTTCGGCCGCGTACTCGACCGCCAGGGCCGTGAAAAATTTCGCGGACAGGAGTATGGAGGGGCGCAGGGGCAGCACGAGCAGGGACTCGAGGTCGCGGCCGAAATAATAGACGACCAGAACGGACGGAATGCCGAAAGTCAGAATCAGAAGGCTGGTCAGGGAGAACGCGAACGCGAGCAGCATGCCCTTCTGCCCGATCGGGCCGAGCACGGCGAGCGCTTTATCCGCCAGAATGCCGATCTGGACCATGAGGGGCAGGAACGCCAGGGCGATCAGCAGGATGAACAGGGAGCGTTTCAGCCCCCTGCGCTTCCCTGAGGCGATGGGATTCCGGGCGTTCCGGATCAGCACCCAGGTGAGCCGGAACAGGTTACGCATCTTCGGTCATTTCCAGGAACATGTTCTCCAGCGTGGACTCCGCGCCGGCGCTGGTTTTCATTTCCGCGATCGTCCCGAAAAACAGCAGTTTTCCCCGATGAATCACGGCCACCCGGTCGCAGAGCCGCTCTGCCACGTCGAGCACGTGGGTCGAAAAGAAAACGGTCCGTCCCGCCCGGGCCCGCTCCCGGAGAATCTCCTTCAGCGTGAAGGAGGATTTCGGATCGAGGCCGGTCAGCGGCTCGTCGAGAATGAAGACGTCCGGGTCGTGGAGCAGGGCGCCGATGAGAACGATTTTCTGCCGCATGCCGTGCGAATAGGACTGCAGGGTTTCGGCGAGCG
This sequence comes from uncultured bacterium, assembly GCA_963736115.1. Taxonomy (GTDB): domain Bacteria; phylum Zhuqueibacterota; class QNDG01; order QNDG01; family DTFT01; genus JAFGAX01. The sequence goes on along the minus strand of CAVTNR010000022.1, from coordinate 5,216 downwards.
AGGCGGTCATCTCGAACGTTTCGGCCAGACGGCCGGCCCGTTCGTTCCGGTCCGGCTCGGAGACGCCATACATGTCGGCTATGAACCGCAGGTACTCCCGGCCCTTCAGCTTGAGGAACTGATCCGGATTGTCGGGCACGTACCCGAGGATCTTCTTGACGTCCACGGGCCGCTTGGCAATGTCCATGCCGTTGACCCGGATGGAACCCGCATCCGGCGACAGGATGCCGGTGATCATTTTCAAGGTGGTCGTCTTGCCCGCGCCGTTGGGCCCGAGGAATCCGACGATTCCGCCTTCGGGCACGGTGAGGGTCAGTCCGTCCACGGCCCTCACCTTCCCGTTGTAGGTCTTGCTGACGCCCTCGATTTCGATCATTGTTTTTTCGCCTGCATTTTTTTCTCCACTTTGGCCCAGGTATCCTTCAAGGTGACGGTCCGGTTGAACACGGGCCGGCCCGGAGCGGAAACCCTTGAATCCACGCAGAAATAGCCCAGCCGTTCGAACTGGAAGCGGTCCCCGTGCCCGGCGTCCGCGACCGAGGGTTCGACCCGGCAATCCACGATTTCCAGTGAAGACGGGTTCAGGTGTGTCTTGAAATCCGTCTCCTTGTCCGCGTCCGGCTCCGGCACGCTGAACAGCCTGTCGTAGAGCCTGGCTTCGGCCGGACGGGCGTGCGCCGCGGACAGCCAGTGCAAAGTGGCCTTCACCTTCCGGCCGTCGGGCGCGTCACCGCCGCGCGTGGCCGGGTCGTAGACGCACCGGAGCCCGGTGACTTCGCCGGTGGCGGGATCCTTCTCCACTGCCGTGCAGCGGATGAAATAGGCGTAGCGCAGGCGGACCTCCCGGCCCGGCGCCAGGCGGAAGAATTCCTTCGGCGGATCCTCCCGGAAATCATCGCGTTCGATGAGAAGTTCGCGCGAGAAGGGCACCTTCCGGGTCCCGGCCGAGGGATCTTCGGGATTGTTCACCGCGTCCAGCCACTCCGTCTGTCCCTCCGGGTAATTTTCGATCACGACCTTCAGGGGTCGCAGCACGGCCATGACGCGCGGGGCGCGCCGGTTGAGGTCCTCGCGGATGCAGTGTTCCAGCAGGGCCATGTCGACCGTGCTGTCGCGCTTGGCGACCCCGATGCTGTCGCGAAATCGCGGATAGCCTCCGGCGTGAATCCCGCGCCGGCGCAGTCCGGACAGCGTGGGCATGCGGGGATCGTCCCATCCGTTCACGAGCTTCTTCTCCACCAGTTCGCAGCAGTTTCCGCTTGCTCATGACCGTGTAGTTGAGGTTCAGACGCGCGAACTCGATCTGCTGGGGATGGTGCACGCCGAGCTGGTCGAGAAACCAGTCGTAGAGCGGCCGATGATCTTCGAACTCGAGCGTGCAGATCGAATGCGTGATGCCCTCGATGGAATCCTCAAGGCCGTGGGCCCAGTCGTACATCGGGTAGATGCACCAGCGGTCGCCCGGTGCGATGGTGCGACGCGCGCAGAATGCGGTACATGACCGGATCGCGCAGGTTGAGGTTGGGAGACGCCATGTCGATCTTGGCGCGCAGAACGCGGGACCCGTCCGGGAACTCGCCCGCGCGCATCCGCTCGAACAGGTCGAGATTCTCCTCGACGGACCGGCCGCGATACGGGCTCTCGACGCCCGGCTCGGTAAGCGTGCCGCGGGTCCTCCGGATGGCGTCCGCGGACTGGTCGTCGACATAGGCCTTGCCGTCGCGGATCAGCCTGACTGCCCATTCGTACATCCGGTCGAAGTAGTCGGACGCGTAATAGAGGTGCTCGCCCCAATCGAAGCCGAGCCAACGGACGTCGCGTGACAATGGAGTCGACGTATTCCTGCTCCTCCTTCGCCGGATTCGTGTCGTCGAAACGCAGGTGGCTGCGGCCGCCGAACTCGGCGGCCATGCCGAAGTTCAGGCAGATGGCCTTGGCGTGCCCGATGTGCAGATACCCGTTGGGCTCCGGAGGGAAGCGGGTGACGATGGTTGTGTGCTTTCCGCTCTCCAGATCCGCTTCCATGATGGCGCGGACGAAGTTCGGCGTCTGTTTCTTCTCTTCGCCGTTCATGTTCTTCCTTTTCCGGTGACGGGCGCCCGGCTCATCCGAAGCGGCGGGCGAGCCACGACAGCTCCTGAATAACGGCCCCTTCTGGGCAGGATTCGTTGCAGCACATGCAGTTGATGCACAGCCGGTAGTCGGTGATCGGCTTTCCGTTTTCCATGCGGATGGCCTGCACGGGGCAGGCGCGCACGCACACCTCGCATCCCGTGCATCGGGCCGGATCGGATTTCGGGCGCACCCAGATGAACCGGCCGAGCCGCCGTCCCAGCCAGCGGGCGGCGACCGGCGGGATCGCTTTCATGAGATGGTTGGACGGCAGGCGGAAATCGGGAATCCGGGCGGAGGCGAGGGGCTCCCCGTCTATCTCGATGTCCGCCAGGCGCGAAGCGCCGAGGCCCCGTTCGCCCGCGATTCGGATCGCGTCGATTTCGTCCTCGCGGAATCCCATGACCGCCGCGGCCACGGCGTCGAGCGCGACGCCGTCCGCGGACGCGAGCAGAAGCCCGACCTGCCGGACGTCGCCGGTGGCAGGGCCGTTCCCCTCCATGCCGATGACGCCGTCCATGAGCGTGAGGCCGGGACGGACGGACGCGTACAGATCGACCAGACGCAGGCTGAAATCCGTGGGATGCGGATACTGTTTATGCAGGGCCGCCTTCTGGAATCCCGGCAGGACGCCGTAGCAGTTCTTGATGGCGCCGGTGAACAGGGCGAACCCGTGCGTCTTGAACTTGGGCAGGTTGATGACGACATCAGCCTCGGTCACGGCCCGCGCCACATGGTAACGCTGGCCCCCGGCCTCGCGCACCGCGGTTCCGCCCGCCTCGAAATGGACGAGTGGAGCCCCGGTCCGTTCCGACACGGCCAGAAAACCCGTGTTCTCCCAGCACCGCTTCACGCCCTTCAGCGCGCCCGAAGGACTGTCGCCGATCGACGGCTCCGCGCCAGCTGCCTGGACTTCGCGCACCACGGCCTCGAGCACCAGGGGATGCGTGGTGATGGCGCGCTCGGGCGCTTTCGCGGAGAGCATGTTGGGTTTCACCAGGACTTTCTGTCCCGGCTTGACGAACGCGGCCATGCCGCCGATGCGGCCGAGCGCTTCGAGAACCTTCTCGGACACAAGCGCCGCGTCATACCGGCCGCAGCGCACCACGGCGACCCGGGAGCGGCTCATTCCACCCTCGCGAAGCGCATGCCGGTCAGTTGTTTCACGCATGATTTCAGTTCCATGGAAAGCAGCATCGCCAGAGCCTCGGAAACAGCCAGCCGGTTCTCCGAAGCGATGCGGTCGATGTGTTCCGGCTCGGACGAAAGGCCGTCCCACAGGGTTTTCTCGGCCGGAGACAGAAGCCCGGTTTCCGCGGAGGGGACCGCAGCAGGCACGGCCCCGGCCGGCCTCCGGGCCGGACGGATTTCAGGATATTCGGAGAGCACGTCCTCGACGGACGTCACGAGCTTGGCCCCGCTCTGGATCAGGCGGTTGGTGCCCGAGCTCTTGGGGCTCGCCACCGATCCGGGAACGGCGAACACGTCGCGGTTCTGCTCGAGGGCCAGGTCGGCCGTGAGCAGGGCGCCGCTCTTCTCGCCCGCCTCGACCACGAGCACGGCCTTGCAGAGGCCGCTGATGATCCGGTTTCGCTTTGGGAAATGCGAGGCCTCGGGCGGCGCGCCCATGAAAAACTCCGAGATCACGGCGCCGCGATCCAGTATTTCGAGGTACAGCCTTCGGTTTTCCGGAGGATAGACGACATCGACCCCGGAACCCGTGACCGCGACCGTCGATCCCGTGCCCCGCAGGGCGCCCCGGTGCGCGGCCGTGTCCACGCCCCGGGCCAGCCCGCTGACCACGGTCAAACCCGCCCCGGACAGCTGTTCGGACAGCCGCTCGGCCACTTCGCGGCCCGTGGACGTCGGAAAACGCGTGCCGACCACGGCGATGCCGTTGAACCGGCTCCAGACGAGCGAACCCTTGACATAGAGGAGCACGGGCGGATCATGTATGGCTTTAAGCAGTTCGGGATAGTCTTCGTCCCAGAATGTCATGAGCCGGACGCCATGCCGGGCCGCCCGTTCCGCCTCCTGCTCCGCGAACCGGCCGTCGGTTTTGCCGAGCACGGCCCGGGCGATGGCCTCGTCGATCCCCTCCACTTCAGTCAGTTCGGACCGGTTCGCCCGGAACACCGCGGATGCGGATCCGAAACGGGAAACCATCTGGCGCACGCGGCGGGGCCCGACCTTGGGCACCGAAAGAAGGCGCAGAAGGGAGAGGACTTCGCTCACAGCCGGCTGCCGGTCAGGAGACCGGCCGCGGCCTCAATCAGCTCGGGAAGGCCCTCGCCCGTGACGCAGGAGAAACGGAGAACGCCCTGGCCGCCGATCTTTTTGGGAAGCGTCTTCCGGTCCCCCGACGGAATCAGGTCGATTTTGGAAAGGGCCACGAGTCGCGGCTTATCCGCGACTGCCGGATCAAATTCCTTGAGCTCCCGGAGCAGAAGCCTGAAATCCCCGCCGGGATCGTCGGAAGCCGCGTCCACGAGAAAGAGCAGTACGGCCGTGCGCTCGATGTGACGCAGGAACCGGTCGCCGAGCCCCTTGCCCATATGCGCGCCCTCGATCAGGCCCGGAATGTCCGCGGCCACGAATGTCCTGCCGCCCGGGCCCTTGACAATGCCGAGGTTCGGAACGAGGGTCGTGAACGGGTAATTGGCTATTTTCGGACGGGCCGCGGAGACGCGCGACAGCAGAGTGGACTTGCCCGCATTGGGCAGTCCCACGAGACCCACATCCGCGAGCAGTTTGAGTTCGAGCCGGATGAAACGCCGCTCGCCCTCGGTTCCGGTCGTCGATTTCTCGGGCGCCTGAATGGATGACGTCTTGAAATGCACGTTCCCCTTGCCGCCCCTTCCGCCTTTCGCGACCACGGCGGTCTGGCCTTCGCGGGTCAGGTCGACGATCAACTCTCCCGTTTCCCCGTCCTTCACCAGAGTGCCAGGCGGAACCGGAAGCTCAACGATTTCGCCGTTCCGGCCGGTCATTTTCTTGCCCTTGCCGTTTCCGCCGCCTGCCGCCCGGTAGTGCTTCTTGTGCCTGTAGTCAAAGAGCGTGGTATACGCCGGATCCACGCGCAGAATGACGTCACCTCCGTGTAG
>CAVTNR010000021.1:0-76756 GCA_963736115.1 uncultured bacterium | reverse complement strand
AACCAGGCGAATTCGTGTACGTGGTCGGGCCCAGCGGTTCCGGGAAAAGCACGTTGCTGCGTCTGATACACATGGACATTCTTCCCGGACGCGGAAGCGTTACCGTTTCGAATACCTCCAGACCGAACCATCCGGCCGCGGGACATTCCCTTTCTCAGGCGCAAGGTCGGCATGGTGTTTCAGGACTATAAGCTGCTTGAAGACCGGAATGTGTTCGATAATGTGGCGTTCGCCCTCTGGGCCACGGGCGTTCCGGCCGGTAAAATCAAGAAGCTGACTCTGCAGGTTCTGACCGAAGTGCGCATCAGCCACAAGCGCTATTCCATGATTCCCGAGCTTTCGGGCGGCGAGCAGCAGCGGGTCTCCATCGCGCGCGCACTGGTCAATGAACCGTATGTTCTGCTGGCGGATGAACCCACAGGGAATCTCGATTCCGAGTCCGCGGAGGACGTCATGCGGCTTCTGAAACGCATCAACAGCAAGGGGACCGCGGTACTGATGACCACGCACCGCGAGGAATTCTGCCGTACGTTTCCCGGAAGACGGGTGCGCATTCAGCAGGAAAGACTGGTCGAATGAGTTTCAATTTCCCCTATGTCATTCGTGAAGGTTTTCTGGGCCTGAGGCGCGCCAGGGTCGCGGCTTTCGTGACCGTGACCACGATCGCGATCACCCTGACGCTCCTGAATCTGTTTCTGATCCTGACCCTGAACGTGCGAAAAGTCGTGCGCGGATTTCAGACCCAGATTTTTTTCGAAGTGTTCATAGACCCGACCACCCCGGCGGACAGCATCGAGGCGCTGCGAAGGAACATTCTGGCCGTAGCCGGGATCGAAAAAACCGAGTATATTTCCCGGGAAGCGGCCCTGAACCGGTTCAAGCTGGAGTTCGGAGCGGATCCGATTCCGCTGCTTGGAGAGAACCCCCTCCCGGCATCTTTTCAGGTCCGGCTCACGCCCGCCTACCGGTCTCCGGACAGGGCCGAAATCATTCTGGCGAAAATCGAGAAACTGCCTTCCGTGGACGAGGTTTCGTATCACGGCAGGTTTTTCCGTCTGATCGAGGAATACGGCCGGACCGTACTGTGGGTGGATTTCGGACTGATGCTGATCGTGGTGCTCGCAACCCTTCTGCTGGTCAACAACACCATGCGTCTGACATTGCTGGCTCAGCGGAAATCCATTCAGGTCATGCGGCTGGTGGGCGCCACCCGCGGTTTTATCCGCATGCCCTATCTGTTCCAGGGTGTATTCCAGGGCGTCCTGGGAGGCGGCCTGAGCGCCCTGATCAGCTTCAGCTTGATTCAGCTGATCGCCTGGAAGTTCAATCTCCGCCTGCAGGGGCTGCCGTATTTTTTCTGGGGGCCGGTGGCGGTCGGGGGTCTGCTCGGACTGTTCGGAAGTCTGATCGGTCTTTCCCGTCATATGCAGGACTGAGAGGCCCGCCCGGGAGGCAATCCCGCGCCTGATCAGGCCCGGCCGAACGGGTTGCCCGATGCGGTTTTTACTTGACACAAATTAAAAAAATATTTACATTTATGTGGTGTAAACCATTTTGGTGTGAAACCTTATGATCCGTCTGACCGCAAGACAGAAAAATCTTCTGCGCTGGGTTATACAGCGCTATATTGGGACAGCCGCGCCAGTCGGTTCCGATCAGCTCGTGCGTAACTGCAAACTGGACTGCAGTCCGGCGACCGTGCGCAATGAGATGACCTGCCTCGAGGAAATGGGGTATGTCAGCCAGCCGCATGCGTCCGCGGGCCGGGTGCCGACGGATCGGGGATACCGGTTTTTTGTGGACAGCCTGATGAAGCGGGAAGGGCTTGACCCGGATGAGGAGCATCAGATCGAGGAGAAGGTTCGATCCGCGGACGGGAATGTGCCGCGCCTCCTGGACTCCCTGTCCAGGGTGATGGGCGTCTTTTCCGAGGAATTGGCGCTGGTCATCACACCCTGCATTTCACAGGCCGTATTCGACCGCATGGAGCTGATCGGTCTTTCCGGACGCAAGGTGCTTATGGCCGTTCATCTGACCGACCGGCGGGCCCGAAACGTTATTCTGGAAACCCGGGAAGAAATCGACGGGAAAGATCTTGCCGGAACAGCCTCGTTCGTCAATGAGCGGCTCAGCGGGCTGACCCTGACGGAGATCCAACGGACCATCTCCGATCGTCTTGGATTGAAACCGGAAGGCGGCCGGGAACTCGTCCGACGCGTCGCTGATTCGGGACGGAACGGCTTCGACTTTCCAGGCGTTCCGGAAATCCACTCATCGGGCGCTCAGCACATGCTGACACAGCCGGAATTTACGGACACGTCTCTACTCCGGAGCATCCTTTCGTTCATGGAGGACCGGGAAGGCGTGATGAACGTTTTCAGGACGAAACCGCTTCCCGTATCGGTCGCGATCGGCTCGGAAAACCAGGACGAGCGCCTGCGCGGGTTCAGCGTCATATCCGCGCGATACGCCATGGGATCGGAGAACGGAGTGATCGGGGTAATCGGTCCGATACGGATGCGGTACGGGAGAATTCTGCCGCTGGTCAGCCATATGGCGGCCACTGTCACCGGTCATTTCAGCTGACCCGCCTTGAACAGATGACGAACAGACCCGAGGATTTGTCGAAAGGCATGGAAGAAAATCAGGACGCACGATCCGCGGACCGGCCGGAGGAGGAGGGGCCTTCCCGTCCGCATGAAAAACAGGAACACGCTCCTCTACCGGAAAAAAAACACGAAGCCCGATCCGTCCGGGAACCGAAGCGGCCGAAGGAGAATGCGTCTCTCCGGGACCGGATCCGTCTCCTCGAGGAGGAAAACCGCGATCTGAAGGACCGTTGGATCCGCGCGGCCGCGGAAATGGAGAACCTGAAGAAGCGGACCGAAAAGGAACGGATTCAGTGGATGCAGTCCGCGAACGCGGAACTGCTGAAGGCGATTCTTCCGGTCCGCGACGACCTGGATCGTTCATTGAAATCACCCGCCGATTCAGATCCCGCGGTGTTCCGGGCAGGAGTTGAAATGATCAGCCAGAAGCTCGGCGCGCTTCTCCTTTCCCGCGGTGTGACGTCGATGGAGTCCGAAGGCCTGCCTTTCGACGTGGAACAGCATGACGCGCTCCTGCATGCGGAGCGGGACGGCGTTCCGCCCGGAATGGTTCTCGAGGAGTACGAGAAGGGGTACTGGCTGAACGGCCAGGTGCTCCGGCACGCCAAAGTCGTGGTCAGCAAATGATCGCGACGGAGGGTGCGACATGAAAAAGCGCGATTACTATGACGTACTGGGAGTGCCCAAAGACGCGGGTCCGGAGGATCTGAAGAAGGTTTACCGCCAGATGGCGATGAAATACCATCCGGACCGGAATCCAGGCGACAAAGCCGCGGAGGAAAAGTTCAAGGAGGCGGCCGAGGCATACGAGGTTCTGAGCGATTCCGAAAAACGCGCGGCCTACGACCAGTACGGGCATGACGGACTGCGCGGCGCGGGCCGGGGCGGATTCGAGGGCTTTGATTTCGATCTCTCGGACGCGCTCCGGACCTTCATGGAGGGATTCGGCGGGTTCGGCGATTTCTTCGGTTCAGGCCGGACGCGTTCGGGCCCGGAGCGGGGAAACGACCTTCAGGTTCGCATCCAGATCACGCTGGAAGAGGCGGCTGAGGGCGTCGAGAAAAAAATCAAGCTGAAGCGGCAGGTCCCCTGCGACGCATGCGGAGGCTCCGGATCGAAATCCGCGTCCGGTCTCCAGACATGCCCGGTATGCAGGGGAGCGGGTCAGGTCCGACAGGTCAGCCGGTCCTTTCTCGGCCAATTCGTCAATATCACGCCCTGCCGGAACTGCGGGGGCCAGGGCCGCATCGTGAAGGACCCCTGTGCCGCATGCGACGGCGTCGGGCGCCGACGGGCCGATGCCACGGTGGCCATCCGCATACCCGCCGGCGCGGCGACCGGCAACTATATCACGCTCCGCGGCGAAGGGGATGCGGGGCCCTCGGGCGGCGCGGACGGCGATCTGTACGCCGTGATCGAGGAGAAGCCGCACGACCGTTTCGAGCGGCACGGCGATGACATTCTTTATGATCTGAAGATCGGCGTCCACCAGGCGATTCTCGGGGATGAAATCGAAGTCCCCACGCTGAAGGGCAAGGCCAAACTGTTTGTGGAACCGGGCACGCAGCCCGGCAAAATACTGCGGATGAAGGGGAAAGGCATCCCCCATCTGCACGGCAGCGGCGCCGGCGATCAGCTGGTCCGCGTCGAAGTCTGGATTCCGCACCGGATTTCCAAAAACACCCGGGAGCTTTTTCTGAAAATCGCCGGGCAGAAGGAGATGTCCCCCGAAACGTGAACTGAGAGGGTTCATGTTCGGGTTCACGAAAAACGAACAGCGCGTGGTTCTGTTTCTGACCGCCGCTTTCTTCTGCGGCGCGCTGATCAGAGCCGTCCGGGATGACGCCCACCCTTTGCCGGACGCGGCGGAACCCGGAATTCAGGTCCAGCTCCACGCGCCGGAGCCTCCGCGGAAAATAGCCGGAGGCGGAGGGGGGCGGCCCGCCGCCGGAGTCAACCTCAACTCAGCCGGCGCCGCCGAGCTGATCCGGGTGCCCGGCATCGGTCCTGTCATGGCGGGACGCATTCTCGCCTACAGGCGGGAGAGCGGGCGTTTCCGGAGCGTGGACGAGTTGATCCGGGTGCGTGGCGTGGGGCCCAGAACGCTCGAAAAAATCAGGCCCTATCTCCGAATCGACTGAATCTGACAGCGAGCGTTAGCGAGCGAATATCAGATGTCTCTTCTCTACAGATAGAAGCTCCGCCGCAAAGCGGCACCAAGTTATTTGATTTGTACACTATTGAAGGCCCGCCGCGAGCCTTCAACCAGAAGGCATATAATAGCTTGGTCCCGCGCGGCGAGCGGCGGGAGCGTCAACATCGCCGCTGAACGGCGGGACCGTGACTGTCCAGTGTCACCACCGGGGGATCCCGTGGCCGCAACATCCGACAAACCGCAATGTTTCATCGCCGTTCATCCGGACTACCTGTCCGCAATCAGGATCGCAGACGGGCAGGTGCAGGCGCTGGGCTGGTCCGGGCTGGAGCCCGAATGCGGCCTGGAGGCTTACCGCGAAGGAGACGGAGCGGTCGGGCGCCTGAACGCCGCGTTTGACTCGATACGCGCCTCCATGGGCGGCGGAGATGCCGAGGCTTCGCTGGCGCTGAGCGGATCCATGGTTCTGATCAAGAAGATTCCGGTGGCGCTGGGGCTGTCGGATGAAGTGGTTCAATCACAGATGCGATGGGAGGCCGAGCAGGTTCTGCTCTCCCCGGTCGAGGACTACGTGCTCAGCCATCAGCGGCTTCCCTTCTCCACGCCCTCCGGGAATCCGATGTTTCTCCAGGTGCTGGTTCGCAGGCGCGTGGTGCAGGTGCTGCGGTCTTTCGCCAAAGCCGCGGGATTGACGATCCGCGAAATAGACGTGGATTGTTTCGCGGCCGTCCGGGCGGCAGCGGCCAATTACGAACTGGATCCGAAAGGCACGGCGGTCCTGGCCGATCTCCGGCCCGGACGTCTGGGATTCTTGCTCATTCATCAACGGGAATTTTATCTGGCGCACCGGGTCCCGCTTCCGGACGATGCGCGGCCGGCCGACGCCGCCAGAATACTTTTGAAGGAGCTGAGGCGGCTCCTGTTCGGGCACCAGGGTAAGGGCAAGGAAGATCTGGAGCAGCTGCTGCTGACAGGGCACGGACCGCTTCAGGAAATATATGGTGAGCTGAAAGGGCAGATCCCCACCGAAATCCTGAACCCATTCAGGAAAATCGCGGTTTCTCCCGAAGTGAAGAAAACAGATTTTTATACGCGCGACGCCGGACGTTTCGTCGCGCCGATCGGTCTGGCATTGAAAAGGATCCCCACACTGCAGGCCCATTCCTGAGAATGCGGTCAAACGACGGAGGTGCCCATTCATGGTCGAGATCAATCTCTTTGAGGATGAAGAGAGTCAACCCGCGAAGCACGACAAATCGGGCGATTCCCCGTCGCGCGGAGACGACGACCTGACGGGAGACAGCGCCAAATCCGACGATTTCGGTTTTGACGAGGACCTGACCGAGCCTTCGCTGGATACGCTCGACCAGGACACGGAACCCATATTCGTGGATGAGCCGAAGGGATCGAATGCGAAGCGGCGCCGGCACGGCGGAGGATCCAAGCAGGTGTCTCCTATGATCTGGGCGCTTCTGGGTCTGGCCGTGATTGCGGTGGCCGGGTATATGCTGTATCCGAAATTTTTCCCGCCGAAAGGAAAAACAGCCGTTCAGAAGGGCGCCGGGTCCGTCGCCAAGATTCCAGTGAAACCCCCGGTGGATACAACCCGGACCGCGGGAGGCCTGACGGGAACCGACCGACTCCGGACCGGGACATCGCCGTCCGGCCCCACGGTGAAATACGCGGAAACAGCTAAAGCGGTTGTTGAGAACCTCGGCAAGGACAGCCGGTTCGTTGCGCTGCTCCTGAAGGGGGACCAGTACTTCGTGGAATACGCGGCAGTAGCAAAGGGCGGTCAGGAAGAAATGGGCAAGCGGATTCAGGCCCTGCTCGGGGCGGATTCTTTCAAGGCGTCACCTGAAGATCGTCATAAAGTCAGCGGGAGCGACCGATACTTCGGCGTGATTTCAGGAAGAATCCCGGTTGTGATAAGAACCGCTCAGGCCGCGCCCGCCGGATCCAAAACCGATGCGGAAGCCTTCAAAGCCCGGCTGAACGCGCTGGTGACGGAGAAAGGCCTGACCAACACGAAAATTCAGAAAGTTTCGGAAGTCACGCTGAACGGGAAACTGCAGACGCCGATCCGCCTTCGGACCGAGGGATCGCGTGCGAATGCGCTGGCATTTCTCGAGAGTCTCAAAGCGCTGCCCGCCAACGGCGAGATGTGCAAACTGCTGGTGGCACCGGCGGACATATCCGACCTGGCGGGCGCGAAGCTCAAACTGGTTCTGGATTTCGCGGTTGAGTAGGACTTCCGGGTGCTGAGAATCGCGGGCGGATCCCTCCGCGGCCGGAAACTGGCGGGCCCCAAAGGGCTGGAATTCCGTCCGACCACGGCGAGGATCAAGGAATTTATTTTTTTCGTCTATCGCGACAGCATTCCGGAATCCCGTTTTCTCGATCTTTTTGCCGGAACCGGGTCGCTCGGACTGGAGGCGTTGAGCCGGGGCGGCCGTGAGGGGGTTTTTGTCGAGCAGTCCCCCCGAAGCCTCCACATTCTCGGGAGGAACATAGACGCCTGCGGTTTCAACCGTCAGGCGTCTGTCATGAACGAGGATGTGTTCACCGCCCTGGAACGGCTGGGCCGGAAGGGCGAGGTTTTTGATCTGGTGTTCGCGGATCCGCCCTTCCGCGAATCGCTTCGCGCACGCATTGCGGCATCCGTGGGTTCAAACCGCATCCTCGGCAGGGATGGCCTGCTGATTCTGGAGCATGATGTGCGGGATCAGGACGCGGAGGCGGGAGGCCTGACACTGGTCCGGCAGAAGCGTTTCGGCGACTGCGTTGTTTCCGTTTACAGCCCAGGCGGGGAGGAGGGATCATGAAAATCGCGGTATATCCCGGCACTTTCGACCCGGTGACGAACGGGCATCTGGATCTCGTGCGGAGGGCTTCGTCCATATTCGACCGGATCATCCTGGCCATATCGGAAAATCCGAGGAAACACCCCCTGTTCTCCCTGGAGGAGAGACGGCTGCTGGCGGAGGAGGCGGTGAAGGGCATTGAGAATGTCCGGGTGGAGGTGTTCGAAGGGCTTCTGGTCCATTATGCGAAACAGCGGCAGGCCACGGCCATCATACGCGGACTGCGCGCGGTTTCGGATTTCGATTATGAGTTCCAGATGACGCTTCTGAACCGCAAGCTGATGCCCGATCTGGAAACCGTTTTTCTGATGCCGAGCGAGGAATACTCCTATGTGAATTCCACCATTGTCAAGGAAGTGGCCCATCTGGGCGGACGGATCGACTGCTTTCTGCCGACCGGAGCGGCGAAGGCGCTGGAGCAAAAAATCAGGGGCATGAAAAATCGGATCCAATAAATCGACTGTCGAGGAGTGTCGGATGGACGTATTGCAGAAAATCATTGAAAAGGCGGGTTCCAAACCCAGGACCATCGTGCTGCCCGAAGGCGAGGATGAACGCATGGTGGCCGCGGCGGCCATGGTCCGGGACAGGAAAATATGCTCACCCGTGCTGGTCGGGGACGAAAAAAAAATCCGGAAGACGGCCGAGGCGGCCGGGATTTCGCTTGACGGCATCGCGATCGCGGATCCGGGCAATTCGGGCTCTCTGGCCGGGTTCGCCCGGACCCTGTATGAGATCCGGAAGCACAAGGGCATGACCGAGGAGCAGGCGCTCGAAACGGTCCGTAAACCGCTTTTCTTCGGCGCCATGATGGTGCGGGAAGGGCAGGCCGACGGAAGCGTCGCGGGCGCCAACAACACCACCGCGGACGTTCTGCGAGCGGGAATTCAGTGCATCGGGCTGGCCGAAGGCATATCCGTGGTATCGAGCACTTTTCTCATGATCGTTCCGGGCCGGGAGAAACCCCTGACTTATGCGGACTGCGGCGTGGTTCCGGATCCGGACGCCGGCCAGCTTGCCAGCATCGCGATCGCGTCCGCGGACACGCACGAGAAACTGACCGGAGACAAGCCCGTTGTGGCCATGCTTTCTTTTTCCACGTACGGAAGCGCAAGCCATCCGAGGGTCGATAAGATCAAAGAAGCCACCCGCCTGGTCAAGGAAAAGGCGCCTTCCCTGCTCGTGGACGGGGAGCTTCAGGGCGATGCCGCCCTGGTTCCGTCCGTCGGCCAGAAAAAAGCGCCGGGCAGTCCGGTCGCGGGAAAGGCCAATGTGCTGATCTTTCCGGACCTGGATTCGGGCAACATCGCATACAAACTGACCCAGCGGCTGGCCAATGCAATCGCGCTCGGACCGCTGATCCAGGGGTTGAAAAAGCCGGCCATGGATCTGTCCAGGGGCTGTACGGCCGAAGACATCATGAACGTGACAGCCATCTGCTGCGTTCTGGCGGGATAAAACCGGCGCGGACCGGGCGTCCGGCTTTCTGAGATGGGCAATCCGCCTGCGGCAGACAACCGGCTCCGGATGGGGGCCGCGCTTTTCGCGGCCCTGACCGCGATTTCCGGCCTGGTCCGGATTCCCGTCGGTGCCGTGCCTTTCACGCTGCAGACGTTGTTCGTGTATCTGTCGGGAATGGTTCTGGGCCGGAAATACGGAACCGTCAGTCAGCTGGTTTTTCTCGCGGTCGGCCTTCTGGGTCTGCCGGTTTTTACCGGCGGATCCGGCCCGGCCGCCGTGGGGATGCCGACGTTCGGATATCTCGCTTCGTTTCCGCCTGCCGCATGGCTGGCGGCCCGCCTGACTGAAAGGCAGGGAAAACCGGCCGGCGTGCTGAAGACCGCGATTTTTCTGATGCCGTGCTGGGCCCTCATCCTGCTCGCGGGATCCTTCTATTTCTATGCATCGTTGAAATGGTGGTCGGGCAGGGGAATATCCCTCTCCGGCGCCCTGGTCGCGGGAGGGCTGATCTTCATACCCGCGGAGATACTGAAAACCGTTCTGGCGGCTATGATACTGAAGAAAACCGGACGGATGTTCAGGACGGCAGCGGTGCTGGCCGTTCTGATGTCGGGGGTTGCGGCATTCGGCCAGTCTTCAACCGGATTGTCACGGATCCGCGAGGAGATTCGCAGAATCGAGAAGGAGATACGGGCCAAGGAGGCCAGGGAGACGACGCTTCTCGAACAGCTTGAGGACACGGAGAGGCGCATCGGTCTGCAGAAAAAACTGACGTCCGAACTGGCGGATCAGCAGAGGCTCAAGGAGAAGGATGTAGCCGAGGCGGAACGCCGGGTCGGGGAGTCGTTCCGGAGCCTGACGGATCAGAAGGCGCTGGTCGGCGGCCGCATGGTGAATCTGTACAAGAAGGGCCGGATGAGCGAGTGGGAGACCCTTCTCACGATGGAGTCCGTCAACCAGGCGCTGGTCTGGGTCAAGTACCAGAAACGCATCATGGAGAACGACCAGCGCAATCTCCTTCTGCTGGCGGAGAAGCAGGCCGCTTTCAGCCGACGGAAGGAGAGTCTCGACAGGGAACTCGCGGAGAAAGTCCGCCTGATGCGGGAAATGCGGTCCGAGAGCGAAAGTCTGGAATCAGCCAAGGGGGAGCGGAAGCGGCTTCTGAGCGAAGTCCGGAGCGAAAAAAAGCCGCTTCTGGAGGCATTGGAGCAGAAGCGGGCCGCGTTCCGGGAAATCCAGGACTGGATGGCCCGCGAGGAAGTGAAGCGTCGCATCGAAAGCGAGAGAGTCAAAAAGACCGCAACGGTGAAACCGACGCCGCCCGCTTTCAGAAGCTCCGAGCTGAGCGGGAAACTGGGATGGCCGGTTGCCGGCCGCATCGTGTCCCGGTTCGGAAAGCAACGCGACCCGGAACTGAAGACCTGGACCGAAAATCTCGGGCTCGAAATTCAGGCATCGGAGAACGAACCCGTGAAAGCCGTAGCGGACGGACAAATCAAGCGCGTGGACTGGCTCCGGGGCATGGGGAACCTGGTGTTTCTGGACCACGGCGGATTCTACACCGTCTACGGCCACCTGGAAACCGTTCAGGTGGCGCTCGGCGAGACGGTGAAGGCCGGCCGCGTGCTCGGGCAGGTGGGCGATAAAAACAGTTTTTACGGGCCCACGCTTCATTTCGAGGTATGGAAGGGAATCACGCCGAATGATCCGGAAAAATGGCTGAGATGAGTCCAAGCGGATTCGACCGCGTGGCCGGACAGAGACGGGTCAAGGCGCTCATCGCTTCGGCCCTCGGCCGGAACCGCCTGCCGCACGCGGTTCTTTTCACGGGCCCGGCCGGCGTCGGAAAGGACGCGATGGCCGTGGCGATCGCGCTCGGTTTCGTTTGCGACGACCGCATCCCGGGCGGATGCGGCGTCTGCAAGTCGTGCAGCCGGATGCTTCGCCTGGAGAATCCCGGATTCCAGTTCGTCCAGCCGGTGCCGACCAAACCGAAACCGATGAAGGATGAAAAGTACTTCGAGATTCTGCGCGAGCGCGGCCTGGCCCGTCTGCGCAACCCCTACCGGTCCGTGACCTTCGCGCCGGAGCTGACCACCGCGCCGGTCATCGGCATCGACACAATCCGGGCGCTCCGTCAGGAGTCGCGTCTCATGCTGTTCGGCGGAGGCACGCGCGTCATTCTGATTTCCGGTGCCGAATCCATGACCGTGCCCGCGGCGAACAGCCTTTTAAAACTGCTGGAAGAGCCGCCGGACGACACGGTGATTCTGCTGACCTCGCCGGCCCCGGGGCTCCTGCTCCCGACCATCGTCTCCCGCTGTCAGGCGCTCCGGTTCGACCGCCTGTCAGACTCGGATGTCGAAACCGCGCTGATCGAACGCTGGGAGACACCGCCGGACAAGGCCCGGTCCATTGCGCGCATGAGCGGAGGAAGCCTGGACCGCGCACTGGAGCTGGCGGACGGCGACTTCGAGGTTCGACGCGATTCGGCCTTTCAGGTGCTCGAGGCCATGTTTGAAAAAAATCCCGCGGCCCGGATCGAGGGCACAGAAACTTTTCTGAAAAACACGGACAAGACGGAAGTACAGGATATTCTTCAGATGCTGCTGGCTCTGCTCCGCGATCTTCAGCAGATCCGGCTCGGACGGGAGGACGGCAGGCTCGATTCCGAGGCGGCCCGGTCTCTGGCCGCGTTTCTCAAGGCGCATCCGGACCTGGACATCGATCGTGCGGCGCGGTCGGTTCTCCGTGCTATTGATTTCGGACAAAAAAATGTATACCTTCCGCTGATTCTCTACTCGCTGGATCAGGTTCCGGGGAACTGAGGGAGGCTGGGTAAGGGCCGCTTTGCCCTGTGCGCAGTGCGTGTGGCGCACAGCGCATAGCGCATGGCGTAAACCAAACTGTGAATATCTGAACTGAAGGTTATCCCGATACTATGTCCAAAGCATTCGAAGTCGAATTCAAGGGCGGAAGGCGGGCTTTTTTCTCGAACCCGCAGGAATTCCCGTTCATCGTCGGGGACTGTGTCATCGTCCAGGCGGAGAAGGGTGAGGATTTCGGCCGCGTGGTGAACATGGGCGCGCTGGTGGACCGGAAAGCCGGTGACCGCGTGTATCCTGTGATTCTCCGGAAGCCGGCGCGCAAGGACCTGGACCAGGCGGATGAAAACCAGAAACTCGAGCGGGAAGCGTTCTTCGATTGCCGGAAACGGATCGACGAGCACGGACTGCACATGAAGCTGGTTGATGTCGAGTACCAGTTCGACCGGAACAAGATCACCTTTTTCTTCACTTCCGAAAAACGCGTGGATTTCAGGGCCCTGGTCCGAGACCTGGCCGGCCGGTACCGCACGCGCATCGAGCTGAGGCAGATCGGGGTTCGGGACGAGGCGAAGCGTATCGGAGGAGTCGGTGTGTGCGGCCGCCGCCTGTGCTGCGAGGCGTTTCTCCGTGAATTCGAACCCGTCGTCACCCAGTTCGCCAAGGACCAGAAACTCTCCCTCAACCCCACCAAACTGTCGGGGAGCTGCGGCCGTCTCATGTGCTGTCTGCTTTACGAGCGGGAGTTCTACGCGGAGTTCACGAAAAAATTCCCGGACGTCGGCACGGTGATTGAAACCGGCCTGGGCCGGAAAACACTGAAGAAAATCGACGTTTTCGAAGAACAGGCGACGCTCCTTCTGGAAAACGGCAAGGAGGAGAAACTGCCTCTCGAGGAACTGAAACAGCTGATCGCGGAAGACAGGGAAAGAAAGAGACAGCGCAAGGCCGCGGAACGGGAATCCGAAAACGGGAAGCCCGACGGCCGGGAACCCAAGCCGGAAGCGAAAAAATCATGACCTCTCCCAGACGCATTCTGGTCACCAGCGCGCTGCCCTATGCCAACGGTCCGCTTCACCTGGGGCACATCGCCGGCGCCTATCTGCCGGCGGACATTTACGTCCGCTACCAGCGCCTGAAGGGACGCGACGTCCTGTATATCGGCGGCTCGGATGAGCATGGCGTGCCGATCACAGTCACCGCGGACAATGAGAAAATCACGCCCCAGGCCGTGGTGGACCGGTATCACGCGATGAATAAGCGCAGTTTCGAGCGTCTGGGCGTCTCCTTTGACCAGTACTCGAGAACGTCCCTGCCGGTGCACCACCGGATGGCCCAGGAATTTTTCACGGTCCTGCACAACCGGAAAGACCTGGTCGTCAAGACCTCCGAGCAGTTCTACAGCGCCAAGTCCAGCCGCTTCCTTCCGGATCGGTATGTGGAGGGCGAATGCCCGCACTGCCACTACGACCGCGCGAGGGGCGATCAGTGCGACAAGTGCGGCAAGTGGCTGGAACCCGCGGAGCTGATTCAGCCGAAGTCCAAAATCGACGGTACGGCCCCGGAACTGCGGAAGACCGACCACTGGTACCTGCCCATGGGCCGGTTCGCGGAAGAGTGGCGGCGCTGGTTCGATTCGAAGTCCTGGAAGGACAATGTACGCAACTACAGCCTGGGCTGGTATAAAGAAGGGCTGGGGGACCGGCCGATCACGCGGGATCTGCACTGGGGCGTGCCCGTGCCCCTGCCGGACGCGAAGGGGAAGGTTCTGTATGTCTGGTTCGACGCGCCCATCGGATACATTTCCGCCACAGCCGAATGGGCGGAGCGCACCGGCGACCCCGACCGGTGGAAGCGGTACTGGTGCGATCCGGAGACGAAACTGGTCCATTTCATCGGCAAGGACAACGTGGTATTCCACGCGATCCTCTTCCCCATGATGCTGATGCGGGTGGGCGGATACGTCCTGCCGGACGCGATTCCGGCCAATGAATACCTGACCATCGAGGGCCGGAAAATTTCGACAAGTCAGAATTACGCGATCTGGGTCGACGATTACCTGGACGCCTTTCCGCCGGATCCCCTGCGGTACACGATCGCGGCCAATGCGCCCGAGACCAAGGACACCGATTTCTCGTGGAAGCAGCTGCAGAGCCGTAACAACGACGAACTCGCCGACATCCTCGGCAATTTTCTGAACCGGACCTTCACCTTCATCCACCGGTACGAGGGCGGAAAGGTGCCGGCCGCGGGCGCCCTGGACGGCCGGGACAGAGCCATGCTCGACGAATTGAAAGCCGCGCCCGGTGTTCTGGGCGGCCTGTTCGAACAATATGAAGTGCGCGGCGCAGTCAAGGCGCTGATGGACCTGTGCCGGTCGGCGAATAAATATTTCAACGATCAGGCGCCCTGGGAGACGCGCAAGTCCGATCCCGGAAAATGCGCCACTACGCTGAACGTGTGCGTCCAGATCGCGGCCGGTCTCCGCACCCTGATGGCCCCGATTCTGCCATTCTCGGCCGAGGGGCTGGCCGCACAATTGAACCTTCCCGGAAACCCGCCCTGGGACAGCGCCGGGGAGCCCGGCGTGGCAGCGGGACATGATCTGGGCGAGGCGAAAATTCTCTTCAGCAAGATCGAAGATCCGGACATCGCGCCGCATATCGAAAAACTGAACCGCATGGCCGGAGGCGGAGCATCGGAAACATCCGTTCCCGCGGCCGGCGGGACCGGACCCGTCTCTTTCGATCACTTTAAAACCGTTGACATCAGAACCGCGAAGGTCCTGTCCGCGGAACGGGTTCCCAAATCGGACAAACTGCTCAGGCTCCAGCTGGACCTGGGCGGCATCGGCCGCCAGATTGTGGCAGGCGTGGCGCAGAGTTACACCCCCGAACAGATCACGGGAAAGACCATTCTCATCGTCGCGAATCTCGAACCCGCGAAGATCCGGGGCGTGGAATCAGAGGGCATGCTGCTGGCGGTCAAGACCGGCGGCGGCCATGTCCTGGTGACGACGGACGGCGAAGCCCCTCCGGGCGTGCGGGCGGAATGAGCGGATTACTTGTCGATACACATGCCCATCTGAGCGGGGAGGAATTTGAGGGGGACCGCGATGCGGTTGTCCGCCGGGCCCTGGAGGCGGGCGTGGAAGCGGTCATCGATGTCGGCACGGACGCGCGGTCGAGCGTTTTAGCGGGCGGGTTCGCGGAAAAGCAGCCCGCCGTTTTTGCATCCGCAGGCATACACCCGCATGAAGCGTCCAAGGCCGCGGCCGGGGATCTGGAAAAAATCGAAACTCTGCTCGAATCGCCGAAAACCGTCGCGGTCGGCGAGATCGGCCTGGATTACCACTATTCGTTTTCTCCCCACGACATACAGAAAACCGTTTTCCTGCGGCAGATCGAAATCGGCCTTAAAAGGAATAAGCCGCTGATTGTGCATGTCCGTGAAGCCATGCGGGACGCCCTGGCCGTTCTGCGCTCCGTGAACGCGGCGCCTTTCAGGGGCGTTTTCCACTGCTATGGAGGCACGCTCGACGAAGCCGAAGAAGTGCTGGCCCTGGGATTCCATATCTCATTCACCGGAGTCGTCACATTCCGGAATTACACCGGCCCGAACATCGTCCGGGCCGTTCCCCCGGAACGGCTGCTGCTTGAAACGGATGCCCCGTATATGACGCCGGTTCCCCTCCGGGGCAGGAGAAACGAGCCCGCCTTTATCACGCACACATCGCTGAGGATCGCGGACATGCGCGGCGAAACGCTTGAAAGCCTTGCCGCATCCACGACCCGGAACGCCAGAACCCTGTTCGGCCTCGGATAAAGCCGTGTGCCCCTCCGTCCGTCCGCTCAAGCGGTTCAGCCAGAATTTCCTGAAGGACGCGTCTTTCGGCCGCAAGCTGGTCGAGTCTTTGGAAATCCGGCCCGGGGACGTGGTGCTGGAAATCGGATCCGGTCAGGGCGTTCTCACCCGGTGCATTCTGGACCGCCCGGCCACGGCTGTCATCGGCGTGGAAATCGACCGGCGTTGCGCCGAGGTGCTCAGGCGGGATTTCGCCGACGAACCCCGGTTCCGCCTGATCGAGCAGGATTTTCTGAAAACCCGCCTGGCCGGCCTGGCGCCCGAAGGGATGAAACTCCGCATCATCGGCAATATTCCGTATGCCATCACTTCACCGATTCTGTTCAAGCTCCTGGATGAACGGCCCCATGTCCGCGACTTCGCATTCACCATGCAGAAGGAAGTGGCCCTGCGAGTGGCCGGAAAGCCGGGGACGAAGGACTACGGAATCCCCTCGGTTTTGATCCAGATGGCGGCTGATGTCCGGGTCCTCTTCTCGATTCCGAGGGGCGCGTTCAGGCCCATCCCGGGTGTGGATTCCGCTGTGCTTGCGGGGACGTTTCTGGACGGACCCCGGTTCCAGGTTCGGGACGAGGCTTTCTTTCGGAGTATCGTGAAAAAAGGATTCGGCCAGAGGCGGAAAATGCTTCGGAATACGCTGAAGGAACACTGGAGCGGGGGGCCGGTTCCGGCCGGCCTGGAGCGGACGCTCGATCGCAGGCCCGAGGACCTTTCCGTGGAGGAGTGGGCGGGATTGGCGGATCTTCTTTATGATTTAGGAAAAGAAAAATGAATGGAACACGGACGCCTCCCCGCAAAGCGGGACCAATCAATTCTAATTTAATTCATTGAAGGTCGGCGCGCGGATGAAACGGATGGACGCGGATAAAGAAACTGGGAATAGGGTAACTTATTGATTCGAATTGTTCTTAATCCTGATGGCGATGGCCCGGGACATCCGTCCCGGGCGGGGGCGGCTCAATGGCCATCCTGAAAACCGAGGGCGTGGTGCTCAGGGGATGGCGCCTGAGCGAGACCTCAAAAATACTCTCTGTTTTCACCCGCGATCACGGAAAGATACGGGTTGTCGCCAAGGGCGCGTTGGGCCCCAAGAGCAAGTTCAAGGGATGCATCGAAAGCCTGGCCCATATCGATCTGATCTATTACGATAAAAGAACGCGGGATCTGCAGCTGCTGAGCCAGGCGGATCTGAAGGACGGCCACATTCACGTTCTCGGAAACACGGAGAGGACCGCGCTCGGCCTGGCGGCCTGCGAACTTCTGGACAAGGCCGTGCTCGCCGAAGAACCCAACCCTGCGCTGTTCGACATGATCGTCCGGTACCTCAGGGCCATGAACGAAGCGGACGGTTTTCTGGAAGGCTGTCTCTGGTATTTCGAGGGACGCTTTATCGGCATGATGGGATATCAGCCGACATGGGACCGGTGCCTGGACTGCGGCGGTTCGCTCGGCGCGGGCGGCGGTTTCTTTCTGCCGGTCAATGGCGGCCTTCTCTGCAGGGAATGCGGGGCCAGGCGGGGGGGACTGCGCATCGAAGGGGAAACCCTTGAAATCCTGTTCTGGCTGCAGGGCGCGGCGCTTGAAGAGGCCAGCCGTCTCAACCCGCCTTCTGGGCTGAAGGCGGAAATCCGCAAAATGTTCGATCTCTATTTCAGAACACATATCGAGCACATGCGGCCGCTCAAATCACTGGCTGTTTACTACGGTATCGGGGGATGAACCGGAGCCCAAATGGATATGGAAATTGATTTAAAAATATCGTATAATAGAGAAGTTGCACGCATTTCCGTGGAAGGACTCAACCGCAAGGGGGGTGTCATGCGCCGAGG
This sequence comes from uncultured bacterium, assembly GCA_963736115.1. Lineage (GTDB taxonomy): Bacteria > Zhuqueibacterota > QNDG01 > QNDG01 > DTFT01 > JAFGAX01. The sequence continues at coordinate 59,149 of CAVTNR010000021.1, read as the reverse complement.
GGTCCGCATCTCAATCGTCTGTCTTCTATTCGGCCTTCTGATTTTTCAATCCGCCCGATCCCAATCCGCCGCTTCCACCGGAACGACCCGGGACATGCAGGCCTGGGCCGGCCGTATCAAGAAAAACCCCAGGGACATCGAGGCATTGAAGGGGCTGGGTGAAGCCTGTTATCAAGCGGGCAAATATGCCATTGCCAGCAAATGCCTTCAACGAGCCCTGAAACTGAGTCCGGACGATCCCCTGTGTCTGTACTATCTGGGCATGATGCTTGAAAAACAGGATTTAAAGCCGGATGCGATGAAACTCTATTCCAGGTACGCTTCAGCCCCGGCCGGACCTTTCCGGGACCGGGTGGAGGAGCGGTACCTCGTGCTTCGGCGGGAATCCCTGAAGGAGGAGGCGATACAACTGGCCGCCCAGGAGTCCGCCATAGGCGCTGTCAGGCCTGCGCCCGGAACGATCGCGGTTCTGCCTTTCCGTGTCGAATCCGGCGACCCCCAGATGTTTCCGGTCGGCAAAGGGCTCGCGGAAATGCTCATCACGGACCTCAGCCAGATCCCCTCGCTGAAACTGGTCGAACGGGTGCGCGTTCAGTCTCTGTTCGACGAGGTCAAGCTCGGACAGACCGGGCTGGTGGACGAATCGCAGGCCGCCCGGTTCGGCCTGATGCTCAGCGCGGGCCGCGTGGTGCGAGGCGGCTTGACCGTGGATCCATCGCAGAAGATGCGCGTGGAGGCCGTCACTCTCAAGACTTCGGACGCGGATGCGGCCGCGACCCGGCCGGTGACGCTGACCGACGCGTTTAAAAACCTTTTGCGCGCGGAAAAGGACCTCGCATTCAAGGTGCTCGACCGTCTGGGCGTGGAGCCGACACCTGCTGAACGCCGGCGCATCCTGACCGTTCCCACGAAGAACCTGCAGGCCTTCATCGCATACTGCACCGGTCTCGACCTCGAGGACAAGGGCCAGTTTCAGAAAGCGGCCGCGCAATACCAGAAGGCGCTTCAAATGGATCCCCAGTACAAGTCCGCGCAGCAGAAGCTCCGCACCGCTTCCATTCTGGCCCGTGCCGTGGAATCGGGATGGCGGCCGGCCGACAGCCGGCCGAGGGTCGCGGACCGGCTGGTTCAGCCCCTGATCAGCCCGGAATCGCTGATGCACGACCGTCTGAATACGGTGCAAACCAATATGGGTTCCAATTTCATTCTGGGCAAGGATGTCCGCAAGGCGGGCGAAGTCCCGACGGAGTCCTTCGTGGTTCCGGATCTTCCCGAACCTCCCGCTCTCCCGAACACCGTGCCGTGAACCGGCCGGTCGCGGCGGAGGAGGGAATGCCATGAACAGGAGACGTGCATGAAAACCCGGAAATTTCCAGCTTGGATCATGATCGCGGCCGCGGTTTTTACGGGTCCGGCTTTTGCGCAGTTCGCGTACTGGGAACAGTACACCAGCGGCAGTCATATCACGGCGCTTGCCGAGGCGAACAACGACCTGTGGGTCGGTACAACGGGCGGACTGGTCCAGATTGACAGGAATTCACGGCAGGTCGTTCAGTATTTTAACACAGCCAATTCGGGCCTCCCTTCGAATCACATCACGGCTCTGGTATTCGACACGCTGCGCAACCAGCTCTGGATCGGAACTCTCGGAAAAGGAGTGGTGCGTTACAGCGGGGCTCCGCTTTTCCGGATTTATCGCAGGGATTCCGTGGGAAGCGACACGATCAATGCTTTGACCATCTTCAACGGCAACTTGTGGGTCGGCACGGTCAGCGGCCTGAGCCGCCGGAATCTGGCCTCTCAGATCTGGCTTGCTCCGATCAGCGGCGCCAATTCGCTTCCTTCGGATACCGTAACCAGTCTGGCGCAGGGCGCCGGCTTTCTGTGGGTCGGCACGCGAAGGGGTATCGTGCGGTCGGATGGCGTTCAGTTTGTCGACCTGAGCATCAACCTGATCGACCGTTTTATCACGGGGATTGCAGTGGACAGGGACGGATTCACATGGGTGGCCACTGCGGCAGGCGGGGCGGCGAAACAGGAAATGACCTCATGGAGAATATTCGACACAGCCTCCACCGGAGGCGGTCTGCCTTCAGCTCTCCTGAAATGCATCACAGCGGATACGGCCGCAGGCGTGATATGGGTAGGCACAGATGACAGCGGCCTGTCCCGGTACGATGGCACATCATGGACGTATCAGGACACTTCGGGCAGCGGCATACCGACCAATGAAGTCACCGCCGTTCTGCCGGCCGCTTCCGGCGCATTGTGGGTGGGCACCGGCACCGGCGGGCTGGCTCAATTGACGGGCGCATCGACCTGGACGAACGTGGACCAACCGGACATGGACCTCGAAGAGGACGGACTCATTGCCACGGCCGTGACCGAGACCAGCGCGCGGTGGGCCTGCTCTTCCGGCCGCATCTACCATTTCGACGGGGTTACGGGGAATTCGTGGTCCGCCGGTTCGCTGGGTCTGTTTGAAGGAGAGTTTACTTCCCTGGCTCTGGACGCCCAGGGACGCGCCTGGGTGGGGACATACGGCAACGGCGTTTTACATTTCAACGGAACAGGATGGACGCAGTACTCTCTGGACAATAACACGGCGGGATTCCCGGGCGATTTCGTCAATTCCGTCGCTGTATCACCGGTCAACGGGGATGTCTGGATCGGCACATTCGACGGCGTCGGACGATTCAACGGCACCGCATGGACGACGTACAACACATCGTCGAATATCGCGCCCCTTCCCGCGGGCGCCTATGAAATTCAGGATGTGTCCGTCGGCGGCGATGGTACGGTATGGGTTTCAGATTTCCAGTCTCCCGGTCCGATTCGTTTCAATACGACTTCCTGGGTGCAGACGGACGGGAGCTCGGTCGGCATCACGCCCGGATCGATCCAGTCGCTGTGGGCCGACGCGACCGGAGGCGTCTGGGTCGGCACTTATTATTCAGGCATTGCCCGGCATTCCTCCGGAACATGGGGCAGTCACCTGACGACGATACTGCCTTCGCAGGACGTACGGGCATTCGCCTCGGATCTGGACGGGAATCTGTGGGTGGGCACGTCCGGAGGCCTGGCGCGGGTGATTCCGCCGACCGGAGTCGCGGGCGCGACTGTCTCCAATGTCTATCGTGTCGGGAATTCCGGAATTCCCGCGAATTCCGTGCGATCGGTTTCAGTGGGGCCGGACAACAGGGTCTATGTCGCCACGGACAGCGGGGGCGCCATCTTTTCCGGATTCATGCGCATCCCGGAGCCCGCATTGACCGTCAGGAATATCCGTGAGGGTTTGACCCATTTCTTCATGTATGATACGCTGGCGCCCGGGGAATCGGACACGTTGAGCACATTCATCGTGAACATCGGCACGGGCGATCTGACCATTGATTCGCTTTCAATACTCCAAAACGGGCCGTCCGCATACTCTCTGCTCTCCCGGGCCGCTCCGCCGGCGATCACGATCCCGGCCGGAGATTCCATTGCCCTGACGGTTCGTTTTCATCCCACCGAGGTGGCCTTCAGCGGCGGGCAGGTGCGCATCGTTTCGAACAACGCGAGTTCGCCGGACATCATTTATACCGGAGGATCCGTCCAGGCGCCGTCGCTGACCTTCACGGGCGACGACGTGCATGTCCATACGGGATTGTATGCCTTTTTTTCTATTCCGTACATGCTCGCGGATGGCCGCATCGGAACCGTGCTGGAAGGTCTGGGGGAATACGGAGCCAAGAATTGGCGGCTGTTCTATTACAAGGCCGGCCGTTACCTGGAATACCCGGAATTCACGCCTGCGGACAGCCTTACTTTCAAACCCGGCATCGCGTACTGGCTCATCGCCCGCGAAGCCCTGGACCTCACCCTCCGGGACGTGAGCGAGACCCCGGCCATTCAGAGAACAGGGACAGGACCGACCGATTGGACGACGCTGAATTACCGGATCACTCTGCGTCCGGGCTGGAACATGATCGGGAATCCGTTCGCGTATGAAATCACCTGGAGCCGGATACTCTCGGCGACAGGCGTTCCGAGCACTTCATTGCAGGCACCGGTTGTGTATTATCCGGGAGAAGGACTGTACAATTACAGCCAAACTGTTCTTGTGCCGTGGAGAGGATACTTCGTTTATAACCGGACCACAGCACCGATCGTCCTGCAAGTGCCTCCCATGGCGGGCACACCAAAAGCATCTCCTCCGAGACGCATGGACAGGCAGGAATTCGTCCTGGACCTGTCCGGCGCCGGAGTGGAATCGAAACTGAGGAGCGGAAAAACGCGTGTCGGCATGCTCCGGACGGCCGAAGACGGCGCGGACCCGGAGGATTATCTCGAAGCCCCGCCCATCGGCGAACGCCTGATTCTCAGCGTGACGGACACGAAAGGGAACCGGTACGCGGGGAATTTCATGGCGGTTTCAGAACAGGGCGCCGCGTGGGACATTGATTTGAAGCCGTCCGCAAAGGACAAGCGCGTGGTGATCCAAATCGACGGCATGGCAGGTCTGCCGGCCGGATTCAAAACCTGGCTGCTCGACACGGACCGTGAATGCTGTCTGGACCTGAACGACGGGGGGGCCGAAGCGGATGTCCCGAAGGACGGAAGCGGACTTCACCTGAAATTGATCGTCGGCACGGAGGAGTTCGCGGAATCGGCCGGCCGTGGCCTGCCGCTCGAGCCGTACCAATTCGACCTGAAGCCGAATTATCCGAATCCTTTCAATCCGGAGACCCGCATTGAATACAGCCTGGAGCATAAGGGCCGCGTGTCCGTGGACGTGTTCGACGGACTCGGCCGGAAGATCCGCACCCTGGAGTCCGGCGTGCTGGGAGCGGGCGTTCATGAAGCCGTGTGGAACGGTCGCGACGATTCCGGCAGGCCCGTGCCGAGCGGCGTGTATGTCTGCCGCGTCCGGGCCGGCGCATTCGCCACCTCCCGTAAAATGGCATTGATCCGATAGGCCCGGAGGAACCATGAAACCGCTCCGCTTGATCGTATTCGTCCTGCTCGCCTGCTCCGTTTCGGCCGCGGATGACGACCCGGACGTGATTTCCGCCCGGGGCAAGGTCCTGATCTCGGCCGGGTATCAGTCCTGGTCCATCACCGATGTCGCCAGTCTCTCCGAGTTCCACTTTCCGGTCGAAGCGTATTATCCGATCGAACGCAATGCGGGCCTGAGCGTATTCCTCGGCGGCGCGTCCGCATCCGGCCTTCATTTCGAGGATCTCTCGGGGATCACGGACGCGCAGGTGTCCGCGAATTATTATATGGAGGACCGGAACCTCCTGCTGAATCTGGGCGTCGGCCTGCCGACCGGAAAGCGGGAGCTGACGCAGGACGAATTTGCCACATCCATCGGCCTGAGCAACAGTTATTTCAATTACCGGGTTCCTGTTTTCGGACAGGGGTTTTCCGTATCGCCCGGGATCACCTGGGCAAATCCCCTGAACGACCAGACCGTTCTCGGCCTCGGCGCCTCCTACCAGCATAAAGGAGGGTATGTGCCGGTGCAAGGAATGAAAACATACAAGCAGGGCGGTGAGCTATTGCTCACGGGCGGCATTGATTACCAGACCTCGGAGGTGTCCGCGGTATCCTTTGATCTCACGGTCACGGTGTATGGAAAAGACGTATACGATAAAGCGGACATGATGAAATCGGGCGCCAAGGTCATGGCCGCCGGCCAGTACAAGAGATATATCGGATACGACCTGCTCTGGCTGTTCGGCCGGTTCAGGAGCCGGGGCAAGAGCGTGATCTATATGCCCGGGACGGACGCTGAATTCAAAATGCAGAGGGACGAGTTCGAGACCATGGCCCGGTACCGCAGGCGGCTCAACCCTCAAACGGCTCTCAATTATTCGGCTGAAGCGAGGTATTTTTTCAAGACGGACGCGATCACCCACGGGTATCATGCGGGAGTGGGATTCGGTCCGGAGCGGCAGGTGAGCCCGGAGATGAAGCTGAAGGGCGAGGTAAAGGTGCTCCGCGGCAGGGACTATTCCCTGCATGACGCAAAATGGCTGATGGGTTTTGAAATCACAGGGGGGATGGAGTACAGGTTTTAGAATCCGGCCCCCGGGGTCGACTCCGGGATGGTCGGGACATCCCGTAGGGGCGACGCGGTGCGTCGCACTGCAGGAAAATGATAGTATTTTTAAAAAAAAGCGGGACTGGATTCCCGCTTTTTGCTTGTCAGGACGCGTTTAACCTTCCGCTTGCTTTTACAAACCCGCGGGAGGTTCTGAAGGTTTTTACATTCTTTTACTTGAGAGGATGTTTATAAAAGCGTTAATTACCGGGGTAACCGGAAACGATCCCCAACGGAGGCTCTTTTCATGCGAAAAGCGAAAAACCTGATACTGCCGGCTTTGCTCGCCGCAGCAGTCTGGACATCCTGTTCCGGTCCTTCGGATGTCGATTCCAGGGCCGCGAAACTGCTGTCGCGGATGACTCTCGAAGAAAAAGCCGACATGCTTTCCGGCACCGGATTCGATTCCAGGCCGGTTCCCAGGCTCGGCATTCCGGCGATGAAAATGACGGACGGCCCCCTGGGCGTGCGCAAGGGCCGGTCGACCGCGTTTCCGTCCGGTGTAGCCATGGCCGCGACCTGGAACCCGGATCTTGTCGGGAATACGGGGCAGGCGATAGCGGTTGAGACACGGGCCAAGGGCCTGAATGTTCTGCTCGGGCCGTGCGTCAACATACACCGCGTGCCGCACGGGGGCCGCAACTTCGAGAGCTTCGGGGAGGATCCGTTTCTGGCGTCCCGCATGGCGGTTTCCTATATCCGGGGCATGCAGGCAAAGGGCGTCATCGCGACAGTGAAGCACTTTGCAGTGAATAACCAGGAAAGCGAGCGTTTCACGATCAACGCGGCCGTGGACGAGAGAACGCTGAGAGAAATCTATCTGCCGGCTTTCAAGGCCTCGGTTCAGGAAGCCGGCGTGTGGGCCGTGATGGGCGCCTACAACCGGTTGAACGGGCCCTATTGCTGCGCGGATCCATGGCTCCTGACGGATGTGCTGAAAAACGAATGGGGCTTCAAGGGCCTGGTCATGTCCGACTGGGGCGCTGTGCATGACGTGGATTCCACGCTGAACGGCGGGCTTGACCTCGAGATGCCGGGCGGCCAGTATCTCACACGGGAGGCGGTGCTGAACGCGATCCGTAACGGACGCGTGCCCGAGAAGACCGTGGACGATAAGGTTTTCCGCATGCTGCGCACCATGCTTGCGGCCGGACTTTTCGATTCCACCCGCGCCGGTGAGGCGGCCGTGGACACGGCCGGACAGCGCGCCGTGGCCCTGCAGGCGGCCCGGGAGAGCGCGGTTCTTCTGAAAAATACGGCTGGAATGCTGCCGCTGGACCGTAAAAAGATTCGGTCCATTGCGGTGATCGGTCCGCATGCGGTGAAAGCCGTGACCGGCGGCGGCGGAAGCTCGAAAGTCGATCCTTTCATCGCTGTTTCTCCGCTGGAAGGCATTCAGCGGAAGCTGGGTACCGCAGTGGACATACGTTCCGCGAGGGGAGTCCCGGAATCGATGGATCTGACCCCGGTCGATTCCATCCACCTGTCCCAGTCCGGTCACAAATCGGGACGCAGAGGCCTGGTCGGCGAATACTACACGAATCCGAACTTGCAGGGATCGCCCGCGGTCGTACGCACGGATCCCATGATCGTATTCAACTGGGGCGACCAGGCGCCCCATCCGGCTCTCCCGGCGGACGGGTTTTCCGTGCGCTGGACCGGCAGCCTGGTACCGACGGAATCCGGAACTTATTCCCTTGGAATCGGTTCCGACGACGGATCGCGCCTCTGGCTCAACGGCATACTGCTGGTGGATAACTGGGGCCAGCACGCACTGACGTATAAAACCGGCCGGGTGAACCTGAAGGCAGGGAGCGTCTATTCGATCCGGATCGAGATGTTCGAAGGACCGGGCGGCGCGGATGCGGTGCTTGCGTGGAAAAACGAGTCTGTCGGAAAAACGGACGAATTGTCGCTCGCGGTCGAGGCAGCCAGGGGGGCGGATGCCGCTGTCGTGTTCGCCGGTTCCACGGAACGGGAGGAATCGGAGGGCTTCGACAGGTCGGACCTCAGGCTCGATCCGGCCCAGGAGGAGCTGATCCGCGCCGTTTCCGGGTGAATCCGAATACGGCTGTGGTGCTGTGCTCGGGCGCCATGATCGACATGAACGCGTGGGTTGATTCCGTCAAGGCACTGGTACAGGTCTGGTTCCCGGGTCAGGAAGGCGGAGCCGCGATCGCGGACATCCTGTTCGGCGACGTGAATCCCTCGGGCAAACTGCCGACGACATTCGCCCGCAAATGGGAGGATTGCCCGGCATACGGCCGTTTTCCGGGCGAGACGGGGAGAGTGGAATACTCGGAGGGTCTTTACGTCGGGTACCGTTATTTTGATCAATATGGAATCGAACCGCTCTTCCCCTTCGGCCACGGGCTGAGCTATACGACGTTTGAATACGGCAATCTCAAGGTGTCGCCGTCCCGGATCGGAGCGGACGGAAGAGTCAGTGTCCGGCTTTCCGTCCGGAACACGGGTCCGGTCGCGGGCGCGGAAGTGGTTCAGGTGTATGTGTCGGATACGGAATCGAGCGTGGACCGTCCGAAGAAAGAGCTCAAGGCTTTCCGAAAGGTCCGCCTTGTACCGGGTCAGAGCCGCGTGATCGACTTCAGCCTCGACCGGGACGCGCTTTCCTTCTGGGATCCGGTATCGAAAGGCTGGAAAGCGGAACCGGGACGCTTCAAGGTGCTGGTCGGGAGTTCGTCCCGCGATATCCGCCTGGAAGGGGAGTTCGAGCTGGAGTAAACACTCGGTTCCGAGTTCCGAGTTTCGGGTTCCGGGTTAAAGAAAAAAACCTTCCGAGGGATTGAAAAACAACCGGCGGGAGGTTTTTAGTTGAAAAAGGCGCGGGCCAAGGTCCCGATGAACGGGACCAAGTGATTGTATTCTGCAATTATTGAAGGCCCGCGGCTACCGGATCATTTTTAACTTGTGGTAGCCGCACGCTTCAGCGTGCGTTTTTTATTTGGGGATAGTATTAAAAATGGAACGAATGCGGCAGCAGTTCCGAGAGGGAATAAACGGTTTTCTTCCCGGAGGCTGTGCAGCAGACCACGGTCATGGAGGGGTTGAACTCCGCCAGCACCTGCCTGCAGGCGCCGCAGGGCGTGACCGGCGCGTCCGTGTCCGCGCATACGGCGACTGCATCGAAAGACGCGATCCCTTCCGAAACGGCTTTGAGTACAGCCGTCCGCTCGGCGCATACCGTGAGACCGTACGAGGCGTTCTCGACGTTGCACCCGGTGAAAATACGGCCGTCCGGGCACAGGAGCGCGGCGCCGACGAGGAACTTCGAGTAGGGCGCATAAGCAAAAGAGCGGGCCGCAGAAGCGGCCCGCACCAGTTGATCGATCGTTGTTTCAGGAAGCGGTTTCATCCCGGCCCGTCAGAACGGAAGATCGGACACGTCGGACGGATCCGGCACCCCTTCGCCCGCGGGAGGCGCTTCCTGCGACCCCTCCGGACCCGCGCCCTCGCCCCGCTTTCCGCCGCCCAGCATTTCCATTTCCTGGGCCACGACTTCGGTGATGAATTTTTTGACGCCGCTGGTGTCCTCGTACGACCGGGTCTGGAGGCGGCCCTCCAGGTACACCAGACTGCCCTTTTTCAGGTACTCGCCCATGATTTCAGCGAGCTTGCCCCAGGCCACCACCCGGGACCAGTCCGTTTTCTCCTGCTGTTTACCTTCCTGGTCCTTCCAGACCTGATTCGTCGCCAAGTTGAAGTTCACGGTTGCCCGTCCGGAAGGAGTGTACTTCAGCTGCGGGTCGGCCCCGAGTCGTCCCAACAGAATGACTTTGTTCACGGTGCCTCTTCCCTGAGCCATGGGTACCTCCTCTCGAATAAATTGGGTTACTGTGAAACGCATCCCGGCCGCCTCCGTCTGAAAAGGGAGGAGCAACCGGTTTATCATTTTCCCCAGATCCGCTTCCTCAGTTCCGGAACCAGGCCGCGTATGGCCACCCGGTCCTGGCTCATGGAGTCCCGGTCGCGGACCGTGACGGTTTCGTCCTGCAAAGTCTGTGAGTCCACGGTGACGCAGAAAGGCGTTCCGGCCTCGTCCTGGCGGCGGTACCGCCGTCCAACTGCGCCGGAGTCGTCGTAAAAGGCGATGAACTCGCCCCGCAAATCGTCCATGATTTTCCGCGCGAGTTCCGGCATGCCGTCCCGGTTCACCAGCGGGAACACGGCGGCCTTCACCGGCGCGAGCGTCGGGTCGAGGTGCAGGACCGTCCGCGTGTCGTTCTCCAGCTTCTGTTCCTCGTAGGCGTCGATGAGGCAGGTCAGGACGGTGCGGTCGCACCCGGCCGATGTCTCGATGATATACGGGATGAAGCGCTCGCGGGTGGCGTCGTCGAAATACGACAGGTCCTTGCCCGAGAACTGCTGGTGCCGGGACAGGTCGAAATCCGTGCGGTTGTGAATGCCCTCCAGCTCCTTCCAGCCGATCGGGTATTCGTACTCGACGTCCATGGCCGCTTTGGCGTAATGCGCGAGCTCGTCGGGCCCATGCTGTCGGAACCGGAGCTTCTCCGGGTGAATGCCGATCCGCCGGTACCAGGCCATGCGCCTGTCTTTCCACGCCTGCCACACTTCCTCGTCCGTTCCCGGCTTGACGAAATACTGCATTTCCATCTGTTCGAATTCGCGGGTGCGGAAAATGAAATTGCCGGGCGTGATCTCGTTCCGGAACGCCTTGCCGATCTGGGCGATGCCGAACGGGATCTTCTTGCGCGAGGAGTCCATCACGTTCTTGTAGTTGACGTAAATGCCCTGGGCGGTCTCGGGCCGCAGGTAAACCACCGTGGCATCCTCCTCCACGGGGCCCATGTGCGTCTTGAACATCAGGTTGAACTGGCGCGCGTCGGTCAGGACGTTCGCGTTGCCGCACGCGGGGCACTGCCGCTTTTCCCATTTTTTGGGATCGATCTCGTCCTGCCGGAAGCGCTGTTTGCACTGGCGGCAGTCGACCAGCGGATCCGTGAACCCGGCGACGTGTCCCGACGCCTCCCAGACGCGCGGATGCATGAGAATGGCGGCGTCGAGACCCACGATATCCTCGTTCTCGACCACCATGGCCCGCCACCACTGTTCCTTCACGTTGCGCTTGAGTTCCACGCCGAGCGGGCCGTAATCATAGCAGGCGTTGATGCCGCCGTATATCTCGCTCGACTGGAAAATAAATCCCCTTCTCTTGCACAGGGAAACGATTTTGTCCATGATTTCCGCTGCCAAAAACGACTCCTTTTCCCGTTCGACAAAACCGCCCCGAGTCGAGCGGATGCAGTATAAAAAATTGATCGTTGGCCGCGCCATCCGGCCAACGATCTGGAATGCGGACGGAAATACGCGTGTAGTTTCGGACTAAATCGACTTGGTCGCTTTTTTCGCCTTCTTCGCTTCGCGCTTCTCTTTCAGGGACTTGCCCGCTTTTTTCTTGGTTTCTTTGCTCTTGATGTCCCGATCCTTGCCCATACCATCCTCCGATCAAGGGTGCGAGTGGCGACGGCTCGTCCGGCCGTCATCGAGTCTCTAAAAAATACGCATTTGCGCACCATAAATCAAGGGGAAAATCGGAGCCGGACGGCCCGGCAAACGGGGCCCAAAGGGCCGTTGGACGGCGATGCTCCTTCTTCCGACAGTTCGGGGCGGTTTCCCTTCGCGGGTTACTCCCGGGTCAGGCGGCTCCCTGGGCCGGAGGGTGGTCCTCCCACCGGTATCGTATGGAATGAACGGATCTGAGAATCACGGTGGCGATGACGATCACTCCGCCGATGAAGGCCCAGTGCCCGGGTCTTTCCCCGATGAACAGGAACGCCCAGATCGGGTTGAGTATCGGTTCTATCACGGGAACCAGAATTCCCTCCAAAGCGGTGACGTGGCGGATGGCCCTGGCGTAGAACAGGTAGGAGAAGCCGATCTGGAAAACGCCGAGCAGGAGGAGGCCCGTCCAGCTCGACACGTCCCGGGGCGGGTGGAGCATGAATGGAATGCCGACGATGCCGGTGATGAGGTTGCCCAGAACGACCGAGCCGAGCGGGGATCCATGCTTCTGTTTCCGCATCAGCACCACGAGCCAGGCGAAGGCCACGCCGCTCAGTACCGCGACGCCGTTTCCCAGGGCGTTCGCCGCGCTGAGCTTGTCCAGGAAGAAAAGCGACATGCCGGCCAGCACAAGGACCACGGCCAGGCCGTCGGTTCGGTCCACGCGTTCATGCAGAAGAAAATGCCCGAGAATGGCGACGTACACCGGGGCCGTGTACTGGAGCAGGATGGCATTCGCCGACGTGGTCAGTTTGTTCGCGCTGACGAACAACAGCACGGTGCAGGCATACGCCACGGCCCCGGCCCATTGGGTTTTCGAATGGTCAATGTGGCTTTTTCCCGCGGCCAGGAAAAGCAGGGGAAGGGCGATCCAACTGCGCGTGGCGGCGATGGCGATCGGATTCCAGTCCACCCATTTGATCAGAACCCCGCCGAAACTCCACAGCGACGCGGTCAGGGCGAGATATCCCACGGCCCTGAGATGATGAGGGTCGGCCGCGAGCGCGGACCGGACAGGGGAGGCGTTCATCCGCGCCGTTTTCCGCCGGAAGCGGGCTGTTTCCGTTTCGCCTGGGGCCGGGACACCGGGCCGGCCGGCTGATGCGCCGGGGGTTTTCGTTCGATCGAGGCGTATGCGTTGTGGTTGTGAATGGATTCCATGTTCTCGGATTCGACCCGGTACCAGGTTATGCGCGGGTCCTTGTCCAGCCGGAGCGCCACCTCCCTCACCACGTCCTCGACAAAGCGCGGGTGGTCGTATCCGCGTTCGGTCACCGCCTTCTCGTCGGAGCGTTTCAGGAGCGGCCATATCGGGCAGGAAGCCGCGGCTTCGGCGGTTTCGACCAGTTCCTCGATCCAGATGAATTTCCGGAAACGGGCATGTATGGTCACCACGGAACGCTGGTTGTGCGCGCCGCGGTCCGAGATTTCCTTCGAGCACGGGCACACGGTGGTCACCGGAACCGACACGCCGAGAATGAAATCGCGGTCGCGGCCCAGCGTGCCGACATAGGTGCACCCGTATTCCATGAGGCTGGCCGTTCCGGAAGCCGGGGCTTTCTTTTCGATGAAATACGGGAAAGCCACTTCCATGTGCGCTTCCTCGGCATCCAGCCGGTCCTTCATTTTTTCGAGAATGTCGCCGATGGTGTCGATGTGGAGCGCGTCACGGTGCTCGCTGAGAATTTCCACGAAACGGCTCATGTGCGTGCCCCTGAAACGGTGGGGAAGGTTCACGTACATGTTGACCGAGGCCACGGTGTGCTGTTTCCTGCGGGCCCGGTCCAGGACAGTGATCGGGTAGCGCAGGCCCTTGACTCCCACCCGGTCGATCGGTATGTTGCGGTCGTCCGACTGGCTCTGCACGTCCTTCACGCCGTCCTCCCGTTCCGGAATTCCGCGTTGTGCTCGACGCGCACCACGGTCTTGACGTTGCCGCGCGGATTGAAGTCTCCGATCACTTCCATCCATCTCGGCCGCGCGCAGGCCACCAGGTCGTCGAGAATCCGGTTCGTGACCGCCTCGTGAAAATGGCTCTGGTCCCTGAACCGGTTGATGTACAGTTTCAGGGATTTCAACTCCACGATGGACCGGTCCGGGATGTAGTTCACGCGGATCGTCGCGAAATCCGGATACCCGGTGATGGGGCACAGGCAGGTGAATTCCGGAAGGGTCACCGACACTTCCGTGTCGCGGTCCGGGTACTGGTTCGGAACCGCAGTGAGCTTCGCGCTGCGGATCGCGGCGGAGCCTTTTTTATTCCCGGGTTTCATTTCATCCTCCTCGATCCGGATCGTTTGCCGGTTTTACGAATGTCGGCCGTGGGGGTTCGGTCCGACCGGGTCCGGTTCTCTCCATTCCCATACCGCGTCGGATCCGGAATCCCCGCTTCGCGGAAACCCTTCCGCCTCAGCATACAGCTGTCGCATCCGCCGCAGGCCCGGCCCCGTGAATCCGGATCATAACAGCTGTGCGTGAGTTCCAGCGGCACGCCGAGCGCGACCGCTTTGCGTATGATGGCCGCTTTGGTGAGCCTGAGCAGGGGCGTGCGGATCCGGAACCGACCGCCTTCCACGCCGGCTTGGGTGGCCAGATTGGCGGTCCGCTCAAAGGACCGGATGAAGGCCGGCCTGCAGTCCGGGTAACCGGAATAGTCCACCGCGTTCACGCCGATGAAGATGTCCCGCGCCCCGAGGGTTTCAGCCCATCCCAAAGCGACGGACAGGAACATGGTATTGCGCGCAGGAACATAGGTGACCGGTATTGCCGACGCCATGCGTTTTTCAGGCCGGCCCTTGGGAACGGAAATCTCCGATGTCAGGGCCGAGCCGCCGATGGGGGACAGGTCCATCCTGAAAACCAGATGGCGCGTAGCGCCGAGCGCGGCGGCAATTCGCCGCGCCGATGTCAGTTCCGTCCGATGGCGCTGGCTGTAATCCACGGTCAGGCAGAAAACCTCGAATCCCTTCCGTAACGCGACGGCCATGGCCGTGGCGGAATCAATTCCCCCGCTGAGCAGAACCACGGCGCGGGATTTCTGTTCAGCGGCCACGATCCGCCTCCGGCCAGATGATTTTATGAAGCGGAACCTGCAGTCGGACGTTCAGTCTGTCGCCGAGCATCCATTCCGCGAGAAGGGCCCGGTCCATGCGGCCGTGCGCGGGGGAGAGGAGAACCCGGGCCCGCGACTCCAGTCCGTTTCCTCGGATCACTTCCTTTGCCCAGATATAATCCGCGGAGTCGCTGATCACGAATTTCACCTCGTCTTCAGGCCCGAGGCGGTCCAGGTTTTGCCATACGGTTTTCGCGCTCTCGCCGCTGGACGGGCATTTCACATCCATGATCCGAACCGCGCCCGAGGGCAGACGGCCGATGTCGAACGTGCCGTTGGTCTCCACGAGCACGGTATGCCCGGCGTCGAGCAGGCGGCGGGCCAGGCCGGGTGTCGCGTCCTGGGCGAGGGGTTCACCGCCCGTGATTTCCACGAGCGGGCATCCGTACGATTCAACCCGTTCCACGATGCTCTCCGGGGTCCAATCGGACCCGCCCGTCCATGCGTAGGCAGTGTCGCAGTAGGAACAGCGCAGGTTGCAGCCGGTGAGGCGGATGAAAACACAGGGAAGGCCGACCCGGGACGATTCGCCCTGAATCGAATGGAAGATTTCAGTCACGCGGAGCATGTCAGGGTTCGGAATACGAGACGCCGTATTTCTCGGACTCCCACACCGTGACTGAAGCGACGGTCACGCCCTCAGGCAGGCGGCTTTTCACTTCGCGGTAAATAAACCGGGACAGGTTCTCGGCGGTCGGGTTTTCCACGTCGAACGGAGGGATTTCATTGATGTGGTAATGATCCAGTTTTTCAAGCGGCGTGTCGACCAGGCTTTTCAGCTCCTTGAAATCCAGGCTGATGCCGATGGCATCCACCTGCCCGGATTCGACTTCAACCCGAACCTTCCAGGTATGGCCGTGCAGGCGGCCGCATTGGCCCTCATAGCCCCTGAGCCTGTGGGCCGCGGTGAAATGGGATTCGACGAATATGCGGTACATGACACCGTAATATGGACAAATTTTAAGGGTTTGTCAAGCCTCGGTCCCGGCCGGCGGGGCCGGGGGCAGGCGCAGAATAATCGTGGTGCCGCGGCCGGATTCAGAGTGGACGGAGACCGTGCCCCCGTGGTCCACCACGATTTTTTCGACAATGGCCAGTCCCAGGCCCGTGCCGTCTTTCTTGGTCGTGTAATAGGGGGTGAAAAGACGCTTCAGGCTATCCGGGTCCAGGCCTTTTCCCCTGTCCTCGATTTCGAAAAACACGGATCCGTCCCCGGATCGGTCCATGGCCGTGCGGATAATCACCCGCCCCCCGTCCACGGACGCTTCGGCCGCGTTTTTCAGCACATTGTGAAGCGCGCGCTTGATCTGCTCGAAGTCCGCGGTCAAAGCCGGGAGTTCCGGCTCCGTCTCGAGCAGGAACCGGATGCGCGGGAAAGCCGATTCCGCCAGGCGGACCGCGGACGCCGCGGCCTCTTCCGGACGCACGGGCGTTTGTTCCGGCCGCGGCAGGCTTGAAAACTCCGAGAACTCGGAGGCCATGCGCCGCAGGGATTCCATTTCCTCCTCCATGGTGCGGATCATCTCCGCCCCTTCCGGAGCCTCCCCGAGTCGCCGCCGGATGCGGCCCAGCGTGACGGACATGGGCGTGAGGCTGTTCCGTATCTCATGGGAGATGCGCCTGGCGACCTCCCGCCAGGCCGCCACTTTCTCCGCGTGCACCAGGCGTTCCCGCGACGACTTCAAGTCCGCGACCATGCGGTTGAACGAATCGACGAGGAAGCGGAACTCGTCCGTGGCTTTTGTGTCTACGGCTGTTTCGAAATCGCCCTTGGCTACGGCCCGCATGCCCTGCACCAGGGCGGCGACGGGTTGATTGATGCGGCCGGACAGACTGCGCGCCGCCCTCACCGCGACCAGGGACAGGGCGAGGACCAGGAGCACGGCCGAGGCCCAGATGAGATTTCTGCGGAGAATGGATTCCTTGAGCAGGCTCAGCGCGTTGTATACATTCAGGGCGCGGTTGATCCGCTCCTTGGATTCGATGATGCGGCCGGGCACGGGATAGCACACCGTCACCCAGGTGGCGGAATCGGGCATGCGGCCGAGAGTCAGAACCGGCTTTCCGTCCAGCTCGTGCAGAAGAACCGCGGCGCCTGAAGAGTCGGCCGGGGGCAGTCCGCCGCCGGGGGAAGGCCACGGTTTCGCCGCCGGGCAGTCCGGCGAGGCGATCCGGATTCCCGGCCGCCATCCGCCGCCGGCCTCGTGGTACACAGCCGCGGAATAGAGACCTTCCCTGGCCAGGAGCGTGAGCGTCCATTGCCCCGGATCGGAGTTGGTTTCGAGGAAGCGCCGGCCTTTGTCCTCCAGCTGAAGCCGGATGGTGGAAAGGGACGAATCGAGAGCCTCTCCGATGCCCGGCAGCAGGAGCATGTCCGCGCTCCGCGTGAGCAGGTTCGCCGTGAACAGGGTCAGGGGCACGGCCGGAACGAGGACGAAGAGAAGGAAGAGAACGGTCAGTTTGCCCTGGAACCGCGATCCAATCCGGTTCCGCTTCCAGAGCAGAAGGCTGTACGCGGTCAGACCCGCGGCGAGAAGCGCCATCCACGCGAGGAACAGACCCATGTCAGCCTCCCATCCGCTTGCGGCGGGTCAGGTACCGGAACAGCGCGGCGTCGAAGGGCTGGGACGTTTCGATCGCCGCGTAATCGATGTCCGCGGCGCGGCATTCCCGGCGGATCCGCTCCGAGAACAGGCGCATCGAATCGCGGTACGCGTCGCCCAGGCTTCTCGGATCCGCGTGGAGCCGTTCGCCGGTTTCCGCGTCCACGAAAAGTGTATCTGAACGGAAGTCCAGTGATTTTTCGAGCGGATCGAGAATGTGGAATACGATCACTTCGTGCTTCTGGTGGCGGAAATGCTTCAGGGCCGCGAGCACCGCGTCCGGATCGTCCAGCAGGTCGGAAAAAATGACGACCAGGCCGCGCCGTTTCAGCCGCTCGGCCAGGCGGTGGAACAGAACCGAGATCGCGGTTTCGCCGGACGGTGCTGTTTTCTCCATTTCCGCGAGGAGTACGTGCAGGTAGGAGGGAACGGACCGCGGCGGGAGAAAGGCCCTGATCTTCTCGTCGAACGTGACAAGCCCAACGGCGTCCCTCTGCCGCAGCATGAGAAAGGCCAGGCTGGCGGCCAGGACCTGGGCGTAATAAAGCTTGGTGACGGATCCGGATGAGAATCCCATGGAAGCGGAGGCGTCGAGGAGCAGGTAGGCCTTGAGATTGGTTTCCTCTTCGTAACGCTTCACGTAGTACCGGTCGGTGCGTCCCCAGAGTTTCCAGTCGATGTGCCGGGTGGTCTCTCCGGGCAGATAGGGCCGGAGTTCCGAAAATTCGACGGAGAATCCGTGGTACGGGCTCCGGTGCAGGCCGGTGATGAATCCCTCGACCACGAGTCTTGCGACCAGGTCCATCCGCGAAATCCGCGAAACGATTTCGGGCCGCAGGAAGCGGCGGCTGTCCTCCGGGCTTTTCATCCGTCCGACAGGAGGCGCTGGATGATTTCCAGCGAAGTGATGCCGTCCGCTTCGGCGTTGAAATTGGTCACGACGCGGTGGCGCAGGACCTGCCGGGCCACAGCGGACACGTCATTCCGGTCCGGCGTGGCCCGGCCGTCGAGCGCGGCTCCGGCCTTGGCCCCGAGCACCAGATACTGGGATGCCCTCGGGCCCGCTCCCCAGCTCACCCAATCCTTCACGTATTTCGGGGAGCGGTCCGAGCCCGGCCGCGTGCGCCGGACCAGATCCACGGCGTAATGCACAACCGCGTCCGAGACCGGAACGCGGCGCACGAGATTCTGCAGTTCCTGTATCTCTTTCCCGTCCAGCACGGGTTTCAAGACGGGCTCAAGTCCGCCGGTCGTGGACCGGACGATCTCGGCTTCCTCCTCGGCGGACGGATAGTCGATCCACAGATTGAACATGAAGCGGTCGAGCTGGGCTTCGGGCAGCGGATAGGTGCCTTCCTGCTCGATGGGGTTCTGCGTGGCCAGCACGAAAAACGGCTCCGTCGAGACGGTAGGTCTGTGCCGCCGGCGCTGACTTCGTGCTCCTGCATGGCCTGCAGAAGCGCGGCCTGCGTCTTCGGGCGGCGTGCGGTTGATTTCGTCGGCCAGCACGATGTTCGCGAACACCGGCCCCTTGACGAAACGGAACACTTGCTTGCCCGTGGTCCTGTCCTCTTCGAGAATTTCCGTGCCGGTGATATCGGACGGCATGAGGTCGGGCGTGAACTGGATGCGGTTGAAACGCAGGTCCAGAACTTCGGACAGGGTGGCGATCAGCATCGTTTTCGCGAGGCCCGGCACTCCGATCAGCAGGCAATGCCCCCGTGACAGAAGGGCCATGATCAGTTCGTCCACGATCGAACGCTGACCGATGATTTTTTTGCCGATTTCCTCCCGGATGCGGACATGGAAGTCGCGGAGCTCGTTCATGAGGCGGATCGGATCGGACATTTTTCGTTCTGGTGTCGGCATGCCTTGCTCCGGATTGGGGGGACCGGGGAATTTGAGTGATGCAGAAAAGTAAAACATTTTGAAGGGTTTGTCAACCCAAAAGAACCGCTTGACATTCATGCCGTAAAATGATAATTTGACTAGTCCTTAGATCGATTTTTCAGGAGCGCTTTATGAACCGTCCCCGTTCCGGCCAGACCGGACCGAAGGAAGGGAATCCCCGCCATGTCGCGATCATCATGGACGGCAACGGCCGCTGGGCGAAAAAGCGGGGCCTGCCCAGGGTCATGGGGCATCGCGAAGGCATCCGTTCCGTGCGGGCTGTTGTGGAAGCCTGCGGCGAACTCGGCATCGAGGTCCTGACACTGTACACATTCTCGACCGAGAACTGGCGGAGGCCGGCGGATGAAGTTTCCGCGCTCATGAAGCTTCTGCTCAGGACGATTCAGAAGGAAATCACGGACCTGGTGAAGAACAATGTGCGGCTCACCGTGATCGGAGAATTCGGCCGCCTTCCGGAAGGCGCGGCCCAGGGCATGGAAAAGGCCATCGAAGCCACGCGTTCCAACACCGGGCTCAATCTGAATCTCGCCCTGAATTACGGCGGCCGCGAGGAACTGGTCCGCGCCGTCCGGAGCATCGCCGGTCAGGTCAGGGAAGGCCGCCTCGATCCGGAAACCATCAGCGGCGGGACGGTTCAGGATCACCTGTACACGGCCGGGATGCCGGACCCCGACCTCCTGATCCGGACCAGCGGGGAACTCCGCATTTCCAATTTTCTTCTCTGGCAGCTGGCGTACACCGAAATTTACGTGACCGACGTGCTCTGGCCGGACTTCAGGGGATCCCACCTGCTCGAAGCCGTTGAGAGCTACCGCCGCAGGGAGAGACGCTTCGGCAAGGTCAGCGAACAACTGAGCAGCCCGCCCGGCCGCTCCTGATCCGGCGGCGGGGCCTTCATCCGGCTGGCGGACAGCCTGTTTTCCGGGAACCTGCCGGTCTCCGCAACGTCTAATCATTATATAATCCCCGGGGCCAGATCCTTTCATGCGCAAGCGAAAATGGGTCCTCGTCCTGATGCTTCTGCTGCTCGTCGGCTACCTCGGCGGTTACGGGGTGTGGAAGCTCAACAGGACCGATGAAAAAATCAAGGGGCTGCTACTTGAAAAAGTGCGGCCTTTTTTGTCCGAAGGGTCGGATGTCCGGAACGTCAAAATCGGATGGGGACGGGTTTATCTCGAAGGCGTCACGCTCGTGCCCAGGGACCGCTCGTTCATCCTGGAGATGGAGGAACTGCAGGTGGGTTACAACCTGCGGAACCTCCTCCGCTACCGGCTGAATCCCGGCAAGGTGGCGCACGATGTCGTGTTCGTGCGGCCCGTCCTCAAGCTGAAGCGGCCCGAAGAAGCGGCCGAGTCCGGGACTAAAGGCAAGTCGTGGTCCGATTACCGTGAAACCGTTGAATCGATCGGATCCATACAGCGCGTCACCATCGCCGGAGCCGAAATTCAGATTCAGAACGAGTCGGGCGGGTGGACGCCGGTCGCCACTTCCATGGACGGCGTCCTGATTACGACCCCCGCGGATTCGGCGGCCGTCCGGCTGTCCGGGAACCTGTTCGATTCGAAAAGCCGCAATCTGGACCTCAGCGGCCGGTTGGATATTCTGTCGGGCCGAGTCCGGCGCCTGCTCCTGCGTCTGGATGAATCGGATCCATCCTCCAATCTGACCTCCCTTTTTCCCTCCTTCTCGGAAATCCGCGGCGGGCACGTCAAATGCGAGTGCCAGTACGACGAAAAAACCGGCTTGAAGGGATTTCTCGATTATATCAACGGCGATTTTTCCCTGAAAGGCGCGGCCCTGCGTTTCTCCGGCGTGAATCTGCACGGCCGCTTCAAGGAGGACGGTCTGGCTGTGTCCGGAATCGTGGAACGATTCAATGGTTCGCGGCTGACGATACAGGGGGAGATCCGCTCGATTCTCCAGCCGGAATGCAGTCTCATCGTCCGGTGTCCGGCCCTGGACGTGAAGCGTTTCTTTTCGGAAATGGGATCGTCCTCCGCGGTTCCATCCGCGGAAAGCGCGACTTTTACGGTGACCGTGTCCGGAGCGGTCACGAATCCGGACATACGCGGAACGGTGCGGGCTTCCGGGCTCCGGGAATTCGGGACATTTTTCCGGCAACTTCGCCTGACCGTTCAGCTGTCCGACAGCGTTCTGAGGATGGCCGGGAGCGCGGAGAATCCGGAGGGCCTGAACCTGAGCGCGGAGGGTGGCATCCGTTTCGACTCGCCGGACAGACCGTCCGATTTCAAGCTCCGGCTGGACGGGGACGGCCGCGGCTCCCTTCCGTCCGTTGCGGCGGACAAACTCAGCGCCCTCGCCTGCGAAGCAGGCCTGCACCTGTCCGGCCCGCTCTCGAATCTTCACGGGAATCTGTCCGCCCGCCTGGTGTTCCGGCCCAAGTCCGGCGAGCCCATGACCGTGCATTCCGACGCCTATTACCGCGAGACCGCGGGCGTTCTGTTCGTCCGCTCCGCGGAAGGGCTCCGCATCACCGGCAGTTTCCGCCGTCCTTTCGGCGCTGAATCGGAATGGGACATGCAGGCGGCCGGCCTGGAGTGGCTCGCTTCCCGTTTCTCGGACGGCATCCAGCCGGACAGCATCCGCCTGGACGGCAGGGCCGAAGCAGGCGCGGACCGGTGGACGGCAACAGTGACCGGCATCGAGAAGGCCGGCCCGGCAAGCCGCCAGCGTTTTTTCAGTCAGGCGGAAGGCCGGCCGAAGGGGCGCGGCAGACAGCAGGTTTCCGTCAGCGGCCGTTATGCCGGTCCCTCGGGCGAAGGGCTTCCGTTCGGAGGTGAATTCCTGCTGTCGCCCGCGGAAACACTCGTTCAGCGTCTGATCATCGGGGATTTCATTTCCGCATCGATGCGCATACCCGGCCGGGATTCCGGCGGCTCCTGGGATGGCCGCATCCAAATACAGAATCTGAAGCTGGACAGGCTGCACGCGGCTTTCCCGCGGCTGAGCCCCTTCTTCGGCAGGATGAACGGACGCCTTTCCATACGAGGGCCCGTAAAAGAACCGGAATACAGTCTCGATCTTTCTCTGCGGGACGGCGTTTTTCACCGGGTCGGACGGATAGACGGCGACATTTCCGCGAGCTGGCGGAGAAACGGCCTGAACGCATTCGAAGTGTCTCTGAACCGGGAGCGCATTCCGCTTCTGCTCGGATCGGTAAAACCCGCGGGAGGGGATTCCCTGAAAGGGGAAATCCAGAGCGGATCTCTGGATCTCGCGGAACTCTTTCAGGCCATGACGGGCCGGGAGCGCCTGCTCAACGGCCGGGCCTCGGTTCGGGTCCGGGTTTCAGGAAGGCGGGATACTCCCGTGATTTCCGCCCGTCTCGAAACCGGCGAAGGCGCAATCGGAACGGTCGGATTCAAGAAATTCGGCGTGACCCTCGAGGATACCCTTCTCCGGAACGGACGGTTCAGCGGCGGAAGGCTGTCGGTACGGGACGGCCACCTGGACCGGGAGGACGGACTGGCCGTGCAGTTCGAGGGGGCGGTGCCGCATGACGGGCCCCTGGACCTGCAGATTTCCGGCAGCGGGCCCATACTCGGTTTTCTCCCGGAGACGGATGATTTCTTCAGAAAAGTACGCAGCCGCGGCGAATTCCGGCTGGGACTGGCCGGCCGGCCGGACCGCCCGGTTATCAAATCAGGATGGGTACGCCTGGAAGACGCGGACATCGAGTTTGCCTCGGTCATCGAACGCATCCGGAGGCTCAGCCTTGAAGCCGTGATCGGCGAGGGAGACTCGCTTCTCCAAATCGTGCGGTGCTCGGGCGAAATGCGGGGCGGCCGTTTCCAGATCAGCAACCGGAATCCGGACCCGTCTCAGCCCGGCGAAGCGCCGCTTCGCTTCAAATTCATGGGACTGAACCTCGGCGTGCTGGGGCTGTCGACCCGGGGCAAGGGCATCCCCCTTCATATCCCCGGCCTGATGGCCGAGGGCGAACAGGGATGGCTCGCTTTCAGCGGCCATCAGGCCGGGCCCTTCCTCCTGGCCGGTCCGCCGGAATCTCCTCTTCTTCGCGGCGTGCTTCAGGTGAGCGAAAACCAGCTGACGTATCCGTTTCTGGAAGCGTCAGGCGGAAACGCAAGCCCAGGCCTGAACCGGCTCCTGAAAAGCATACGCTGGAACATCCGCATCGTCCCGAAAAAGGACGTTCACTACATTCGCGACATGGAAGGACCGTTCGGCAATGTGTACGTGGATTTGCGGATACAGGATGCGACCGGAAGTTTTTCCATCGAGGGGCGCATCCAGGACGACACGTTTCAGGTGTACGGCAACCTGGTCTCGGACGAGGGCACCATCGAAGTGCTGGACCGGTATTTCAGGCCCGAACGGCTGACCTTCGAGTACCCCAGAGGCGGATCGCCGATATTCACGGGCCGGGCCAGTACCACAGTAGTCGATTCGCTCGGCATCGCTTCAACCGTTTATATGAACCTGGTTTCGGTGAATGAGGAGACCGGCATCGAGGAGAAAGGAGGACCCTGGAAAAAGGTCCAGTTCCGGTTTTCCACGGACAATCCCAATCTGGGCCGCTCCGAAGCCGACCTTTTGGCGGCCATCGGTTATTCCGAGGGGAATATCCGGAACCGGGCCTATGATGCGATCGGCATGCAGGTTGAAAACAGGCTGTTCAGACCTTTTATCAAGCCGATCGAAAGGGGCATGCGGCGGTATCTGGGTTTCGACATGGTCAAGTTTTCATCCATGTTCAGCCGGAACCTTCTGGACCTTCAGACCATGGAAACGCCGGTTTTCGATCCGAGGCTTCTGCTCCGCAATTCGAAAGTGATGCTCGGCAAATCCTTTACGCCCGGGTTCATGATTGTATACACCGGGGAGGTGCAGAATGACCTGCGTTTCGTGCTACCCCAGCATGGAATCGGCCTGCGGCATGCGCTGGCGCTTGAATATATAGTTAAACCCGAGTTAATGCTGGAGTTGGAGTACACTTACGATAATCTGCTCCTCTATGAGAGACGTGAAGATAAAAGGATATGGCTGAGGCACGTTTTTCCGTTCTAGGCGCTTTTTTCTTTGCAATTATTGAAAAATTTTGTATACTATAAGATTGCATCTGGAGGAACATTGTTTTTACTTCGATTAAAGCCGGCGGCGTTCATCCTGGCCGCGATTCTGATTTGCCGTCCGTCTCCGCTTTCCAGCCAGGAAACCGCAATCGGCAAACTTCTCGGCCTGAATGTCACAGGCAACAGGACATCCGAAGCCGGAGTGGTCAAACTCAGTTCGGGCCTGACCGAAGGGTCAACGGTCACGACCGAGGACATACAGCGCGGCGTCAAACAGCTCTGGGCTTTGGGCATTTTTTCGGATGTCCGGATCATCCAGGATATCCGGACGCCGGACGGGGTGTTCCTGACCCTAGCGGTGGAAGAATATCCCCGGCTGGAACGGCTGGAGATTTCCGGCAACCGGAAGCTGAAAAAAGACGACATAGAGAAGGAGCTTTCCCTTTTCCGCGGACAGGTCGTGAATCCCAACCAGACAGCCAGGGCCCGTAAGCAATTGATGAAGCTGTATTCCGAGAAGGGATACACCCTGGCGCAGATCGAGGTGACGGAAGAGCCTTCGGAGAAGGAAGGCCGGGTCGTTCTCAAGCTCCATATCGACGAAGGCCGCAAGGTGCAGATCAAGCGCATCCTGTTTGCCGGCAACACGGCCTTCACGGACAAGAAGCTCCGCAAGCAGATGAAGGACACGAAGCAGGACGGATGGCTGAAAGGCGGGGATTTCGACCGGGAAAAATTCGAGACCGACAAGGACAAGGTGATCGAATTCTACCGGAACCACGGGTACCGCGACGCCGAACTGGTCGGTGACACCCTCTACTACGATGCGGAGAAGAAGGATCTGTTCATAGACATCACGATGATCGAGGGAATTCGGTATTATTTCGGCCGCGTCACCTTCGAGGGCAATGCCCTGTTCACGGAAGCCCAGCTCCGCGGCATGGTCGATTTTTCCGAAGGAGACCTGTTCAGCCAGGAGAAATTCGAAAAGACGGTCGGCGAGAAGATCGGCGGCGGTTACTCGGACCTCGGATACATCTCGGCCCAGATCAATCCCATCGAGACCCTGCGGGGAGGGGACACGCTGGATGTCCATTTCGCCATCCTGGAAGGCGACCCGTTCTCCATCCGCAAGATCCTCATTTCCGGAAACACGCGGACCAAGGAGAAGGTGGTTCGACGCGAGATCCGGATTCAGCCGGGAGACGTGTTCAGCAAGGAGCTCCTGGTCCGCAGCGCGCGGGAACTCATGATGCTCAACTATTTCGCGAATGTCATCCCGGACGGAACGCCGGTCGGGGAGAACCAGATGGATCTCTCCTTCAAGGTGGAGGAGAAGTCCACGGACACCGCGAATCTTTCGGCCGGGTACAGCGAGCTGTACAAACTCATCGGCTCCGTCGGGCTCGGGATGAACAACCTGTTCGGAAACGGCCAGCGCCTCTCCCTGGACTGGAATTTCGGAAAGTCGTACCGCTCCTTCAACATCGGCTTCACCGAGCCCTGGTTCCGGAACACGCCGACCCTGGTCGGATTCGATCTGTTCGACACCCGGAGCGAAGCTTATTACATCCCCTACAGCCAGAGCAGCCGGGGGCTCTCGCTCCGTTTCGGCAGGCGGCTCTCCTGGCCGGACAACTATTTCCGGGGAGACTGGATCTACCGCATCGACGAGATTTCGCTGGGGGATTTCGAGGATTACATCGTCGAATCGAATCCCAACGGAATCGTCACGGAGGACTACCCCCTCATCTCCAGCGGCATCACCCAGGTGATTTCACGGAACAGCCTGGATCAGCCGGAGTTCCCCACGCGGGGGTCCCAGGTCAGCCTCACCTCCGAGATCGCGGGCGGTCCCTTCGGCGGGAACGTCGGGTACATCAAGCAGGTTTTCAGCGCGGAATTCTTCATGCCCACCTTCGTGCCCAAGCTGATTCTGCTGGGCCGGGCCATGGGCGGACACCTGTACCGGCTGAACACGGACAGCCGCATTCCGTACACCGATTATTTCTACATGGGCGGCAGCGGGCTCTCCCGGTCCACGCCCCTGCGCGGATACGAGGACCCGTTGTCCAGCAGTTCCTATTACAGCTACGGATATTACACGGATACCGAAGGCGGCAAGGCCATGTTCAAGACAACCGCCGAGCTCCGGTTTCCCATCATCCCAAATCCCACGATGTACGGCCTGCTCTTCGCCGAGGCCGGCAACACATGGAAGGATCTCGGCCACACGGATCCTTTCAACCTGCGGCGGAGCGTGGGCGTCGGCGCGCGCATTTACATGCCCATGGTCGGCATGATCGGTTTTGACTACGCCTACGGATTCGACAACATGAACGCGACGGGCGAAAAGACGGGCAAGTGGAAGCCCCATTTTGTGTTCGGCCGGAGTTTCTGAGCCGCGGCCCGCGGCGTCCCGCGATCCGTCCCGGCGGCTGCGCCCGCACAGCACTGAACAATTGAATACCCATATAGGAGGACCCATCGTGTCGCATTTTTCCAAGACCCAAGCCCGCGTTCTCGCGATTCTTCTCGGAGCGGCCCTGGCCGGAACCGCCGCAGGACAGGCTAAAATGGCCTATGTCGATTCGCCCAGGATTCTCGCCAGTTACGGCCCCGCCCTGGACGCGCAGAAAAAGCTGGACGGGGAAAACACCCAGTGGGTTCAGGAGCTCCAGAAGATGCAGGAAGACCTGCAGACCATGCAGCAGAAGCTGGAACAGCAGAGCCTCCTGCTTTCCGACGCCAAGAAGCGTGAAAGCGCCCAGGAACTTCAGAATCTGGCGCTCAAGGCCCAGCAGTACCAGCAGGATCACTGGGGCGACCAGGGCAAGTTCTTCCAGCGCCGCGGCGAGCTCCTCCAGCCGGTTTTTGACAAGATCAACGAGATCATCAACAAGGTCGGCGAGGAAGGCAGCTATGATTTCATCTTCGACACGCAGGCCGGAAATCTGCTTTACGCGAAACCGTCGCATGACCTGACCGCGGACATTCTGGCCAGACTGGAAAAGGAAAGCGCTTCTTCGGCCGCCGCGTCCAAGCCCAAAAACTGAACCGCCATGACGCGGACACTCCGTGATTTGGCGGCTCTCTCCGGGGGGGAGCTGACCGGGGACGGCGGTCTGACCATCACCGGACCCGCCACAATCGAGGATGCGGGCCCGGGCCAGATCACCTTTGTCGCGAATCCCAAATACGCGCATTTTCTGGCCTCCACGAAGGCTTCGGCCGTCGTCGTGCCGAAAGGCATGGACGCGCCCGAGGGCCGTCCCGTTATCCGCGCGGAGAATCCCTATTTCGCGTTTCTCCTCATTGTCCGCGCATTCTTTCCGGAAAAACCCTTTGTCGCGCCGGGCGTCCATCCCACGGCCGTCGTCGGAGACGGCGTCCGGATGGGTGCGGACGTGCGTATCGGACCCCGCGTGGTCGTCGGAGCCCGATGTGTTATCGGCGACGGCACCGAACTGCTCCCGGGCGCGGTGCTCGGAGACGACGTGTCCGTCGGGAAGCGCTGCGTCATCCACGCGAATGTGAGCCTGCGGGAAAGGGTTGTCGTCGGGGACCGCGTGATCATTCACGACGGCACGGTGGTCGGGAGCGACGGGTTCGGCTTCGCGTTCGAAGGGGGCCGGTACCAGAAAATCCCCCAGGTCGGCACGGTCGTCATCGAGGACGATGTGGAAATCGGGGCCAACACGGCCATCGACCGCGCGACGCTGGGAGAGACCCGAATCCGAAAGGGCGCCAAACTCGACAACCTGATCCAGATCGCGCACAACTGCGTGATCGGTGAGCATGCGGCCATCGCCGCGCAGGTCGGGCTTTCCGGAAGCACCGTTCTCGGCCGGGGCGTGCGCATCGGAGGGCAGGCCGGTTTCGCCGGCCATCTCCAGGTCGGGGACGGGGCGACCATCGCCGCCCAGGCGGGGGTCGATAAGTCCGTGCCCGGCGGGGTCATGATATCGGGGTCACCGGCCAGGCCGCACCGGGAGGAAATGCGAGTCCAGGCGGCGGTCCGCCATCTGCCGAGCTGGATGAAGGAAATCCGGCGTCTCATCAACCGGCTTGAACCGAAAGAAAAGGAATCCGAATCCGCATGCTGAAGAACCAGCGCACGATCGTCAAACCCTGTTCCCTGTCCGGCACCGGACTGCATACCGGGAACAGCACCACGGTCACGTTCAGGCCGTCCGCCGCGAACACGGGCATCCGGTTCAGGCGCGTCGATCTGCCGGAGAAACCGGAGATACCGGCCGATATCGATCACGTGGTTGACAATCAGCGGGACACCACCATCGGCAAGGCCGGTGTGCAGATCCGCCAGGTCGAGCACGTTCTCGCCGCCGTGTACGGGCTCGAAATCGACAACGTGGTCATCGAGCTCGATTCCAACGAGCCTCCCGTCGGGGACGGCAGCGCGATGCCATTTGTCGAGATTCTGCAGCAGGCCGGATTCGAGGAGCAGGATTCCCCGAAGGATTATCTGACCATCGAGGAGACCATCGCCTACTCGGACAAGGAGAAGGGCATCGACATGGTGGTCTTCCCCTCGGATGATTTCCGGATCACGTTCATGGTGGACTACCAGAACCCGGCGCTCGGCACGCAGTACACGTCCATGTATTCACTGACGGACGAGTTCGTGAAGGAGTTCGCGTCGGCCCGGACTTTCTGCTTCCTCCACGAGGTCGAGGCCCTTCACGACAAGGGGCTCATCCAGGGCGGCAACCTGGGGAACGCGGTGGTCATCATCGACCGGAAGCTGGAAGGCAGCGAGCTCCAGGCGCTCGCGAAGAAGTTCGGGCTGAAGGATGAAATCGTACCCGGATCGACCGGCATTCTGGGCGGAAAGGAACTGCGGCATCCCAACGAACCCGTCCGGCACAAAACGCTCGACCTGATCGGCGACATGGCCCTCATCGGACGGCCGCTCAAGGCCCACGTCATGGCCGCGCGATCGGGTCATGCCGCGCACGTCGAGCTGGTGAAGCAGATCCGCAAGATCTACAAGAAAAAACAGATCACCAGCAAGTACCAGACCCAGCCGGCGAAGAAGGGCGTTTTTCTGGACGCCCAGGCCATCCAGCGCATCCTGCCCCATCGCTATCCGTTCCTGCTCGTCGACCGGATCGTGGACCTCATTCCGGGCGAGCGGGTGATCGGCATCAAGAACGTCTCCATGAACGAGCCGTTCTTCGTCGGTCATTTTCCCTCGCATCCCATCATGCCGGGCGTGCTCATCGTGGAGGCCATGGCCCAGACGGGCGCCATTCTCATCCTCGACTCCATCGAGGAGCCGGAGAAGAAGCTCGCCTATTTCATGTCCATCGACCAGGTGAAATTCAGGAAACCCGTCGTGCCCGGCGACCAGATCCAGATCGAAGTGTCTCTGGTACGCTCGCGGGCCAGTTCATACAAGATGGCCGGAAAAGCCTACGTGTCCGGCGAGCTGGTATGCGAGGCGGAACTGATGGCCGGCATCGTCAACCGCTGACCCACCCATACCAGGAGGACCGTTGACCACGCTTCATCCAACCGCCATCATCGATCCGGGCGCACGGCTCGCGGACAACGTCACCGTGGGGCCCTTTTCCATCGTTGAAAAGGACGTGGAGATCGGCGAAGGGACCCGGATTCACGGGCACTGCTATATCGCCAACGGCGCGCGGATCGGACGGCAGGTCCAGATCCACAACGGTTCCGTCGTGTCGTCCGTTCCCCAGGATCTCAAGTTCGCGGGCGAGGAAACGGTGCTCGAGATCGGCGATCGGACCGTGGTCCGCGAGTTCTGCGACCTGAACCGGGGCACGCATGAGCGCGGGAGCAGTAAAATCGGGGAAGACTGCTTTCTCATGGCCTATGTGCACGTGGCGCATGACTGCTGGGTCGGGAACAAGGTCATTCTGGCGAACGCCGTCCAGCTCGCGGGCCACGTCACAATCGAGGACCGGGTGTCGGTCGGCGGCATGTCGCCCGTGCATCAGTTCTGCAGGATCGGCCAGCACGCCTTCATCGGCGGCGGATTCCGCGTGGTGCAGGACGTCCCGCCGTACATCCTGGCCGCGGGCGAGCCCCTGACGTACAAGGGGCTGAACATCGTCGGCCTCCGAAGGCGCGGGTTCTCCCAGGAAGCCATCGCGGCCCTGCGCCGCTGCTACCGGTTCGTCTACCAGTCCAAGCTGAACACCAGCCAGGCGCTCGACCGCATCCGGAACGAGATGGAATTGACGCCCGAGGTGTCGGTCGTTCTGGAATTCATCGACAAGAGCGAACGGGGTGTCATCCGATAACGCCGTCATGCGGGCCTGGCGATGGATGGACGGGGGGGAGGCCGCGGGCGCGTTTCACATGGCCGTTGACTCGGTCCTGTTGGAAAACCCCTCCCGCCTGAATGTACCCACCGTCCGGATGTACCGCTGGAAACCCGTCTGCCTTTCCCTCGGAATCCATCAGCGGGACAGCAACGTCGATTATCCCGCCTGCCGTCGGGACTGCGTGGATGTCGTCCGCAGGCCGACGGGTGGACGGGCCGTTCTGCACTCGGACGAAATCACGTATGCGGTTGTCTTCCCGGTCGAAAGCGAAACGGGCGGCCTGCCGAAACAGGATCTTTATCGGAATGTCAGCGAGGCCATTGTCCTAGGCCTTTCCGGCCTGGGCCTTCCGGTGACTTACGAGAAGCGATCGGGCCGTCCGCCCTCTCCCCGTGATCCTTCCGCGGCGATGAGCTGTTTCAATTCCGCGGCGCGCTGGGAAATTCTGCTCGACGGCCGCAAACTTGTGGGAAGCGCGCAGAAAGTCGGGCCCCCGGGAGTGCTGCAGCACGGATCGATTCTCACCGGCGGCGGACACCGGCGGCTGGGGGATTACCTTTCCGGAGGACACGTCGCCGAGGACCCGGCGGTTTCCATCGCGGCGTTCACGGGTCGCGAAGTGTCTTTTGAAGCTGTCGCATCCGCGGTCCGCTCCGGATTCGAATCGGTTTTCCGGATCCGTTTCGAGACCGCGGCACTGACCGATGAGGAGGAGCGTCTGGCGCAAAAAGCCGTTCCGGATCACGCGCTCTCCGGAACCGGAACCCGGCCGTGACGGCCCGAACCGTTTCCATCTGGGGTTCCACCGGGTCCATCGGCACCCAGGCGGTGGATGTCATTCTGCGTCATCCGGACCGTTTCCGCGTCGTCACGCTGACCGGACACGCCAACGGCCGCCTGCTGTTGGAGCAGGCGAAAAAGCTCAGGCCCGCGACCGCGGTGCTGACCGGCCCGGCCGGGGATTCCGCTTCCTTTCAGCAGGCGTTCCGCGAAAACGGCACGGAGCTCCTGCTGGGACGCGAGGGGCTTCTGGAAGCCGCGTCCCGCGGCGCGGAGCAAATGGTGCTGAACGCGCTGGTCGGATCCGTGGGTCTCGAAGCGACGCTGGCCGCGGTTAGGGCCGGGGTGTCCATCGCTCTGGCGAACAAGGAAGTGCTCGTCATGGCGGGTGACCTGGTCATGCGGGAAATCCGCGGCCGGGGCCTTTCGATCATACCCGTGGACAGCGAGCACAGCGCGGTATTCCAGTGTCTGGAAGGGGAGGACCCCGCCTCCATCCGACGCATCCTGCTCACGGCGTCGGGCGGGCCCTTTCTCCGCACGCCGGCCGCGGACCTGGCGTCCGTGACGCCCGGCCAGGCGCTGGCCCATCCGAACTGGACCATGGGCCGCAAGGTCACGATCGATTCCGCCACTCTGGCCAACAAAGGGCTCGAGGTCATTGAGGCGAGATGGCTGTTCGCCGTTCCTCCGGAACGGATCGAAGTGGTCGTGCATCCGCAATCCATCATCCATTCCATGGTGGAATTCGCGGACGGCTCGGTCAAGGCCCAGCTCGGAATTCCGGACATGCGCATCCCCATCAGTCACGCCCTGTCTTATCCGGAACGGCTGGCGCATGATTTCGGCCGCCTAAATTTCACGCAGTGCGGACCCCTGGTTTTTCTGCCGCCGGATACGGAGCGTTTTCCGGCGCTGAAAATGGCCTATCAGGCGCTGGCCGCGGGGGGAACAGCCACGGCGGTTTACAATGCGGCGGACGAGGAAGCGGTCGGTTTATTTCTTTCCGGCGCAGTCGGTTTCACGGACATCCCGAGACTCCTGGAAGCGGCGCTCAACGGACACCGAAACACGGCGGATCCGGATCTGACCGGCATTCTTGAAGCCGACCGGTGGGCCCGCGATTTCGTCCGGCAGGAGGCATCGAAGGTGAAGTCCGCATCCTGAACCTGTTTTCACATTCGTCGAGGAAATGATGATCACTTTACTGGCCACAATTTTTGTTCTCAGCGTGCTCGTGTTCGTACATGAGCTCGGACATTTTCTGTCCGCGAAGGGATTCGGCATACGCGTGGAGCGGTTTTCCATGGGCTATCCGCCGAGGCTGTTCGGAAAGCGCAGGGGCGACACGGACTACTGCATATCCGCCATTCCCTTCGGCGGTTATGTGAAGATCGCGGGAATGGTCGACGAGAGCCTGGACGCAAAAGCGGTGCAGGGTCCGCCCCAGCCGTGGGAATTCCGATCCAAGCCCTGGGTCCAGCGGCTGATCGTGGTGCTGGCCGGCTCCCTCATGAACCTGCTTCTGGCGTATTTCATACTGACCGGGTTCGCGCGTTTCCAGGGCGTCGCCCGAATCAGCGGAACGACGATCGGGATCGTGACCGAAGGCAGGCCCGCGGCCGCGGCCGGGCTGAAACCGGGCGACCGAATCACGGCAGTGGACGGCGATTCCGTGGCCACGTGGGAGGAACTCACGGCCCTGATCCATTCCGCGCCCGGCCGGACGCTCCGGATCGAATGGATGTCCGGTGATTCGCTCCGCGCGGCCCTGATCACCCCGGCTCAGGATACGCTGGACGGCCGTCCCGTGGGGCTGATCGGCATACAGGCTCAATCGGAAGTTGTTAAAATCGGATGGCCCGCGGCTTTCGTGGAGTCGGCGAAGTACTGCTGGCACATCACACGGCTCATTGCGGTTTCCCTGTTCCGCCTGATCACCGGACAGGATTCCCTGAAAACCCTCGGCGGGCCGGTCAAGATCGCCCAGCTCGCGGGGGACAGCGCCAGACAGGGCATGGGGTCGCTGTTCTACCTGATGGCTCTGCTCAGCCTCAATCTCGGCCTGTTGAATCTTCTGCCTTTCCCGGTTCTGGACGGCGGACATATCCTGATCCTGTGCATCGAAGGAATCATCCGGAAAGAGATACCGGTGCGCGTGAAAATGATCATTCAGCAGGCGGGAATGGTTCTGCTCATCGGCCTGATTCTGCTGGTCACGTACAATGACATATTCAATAAATAACCCGGAAGTTTTATTAAAATCGGCGCCTCAAAAAAAGAGTTAGGTCTGAAAATGAATGGTGCATATCGATCAGACCGCCCGAAGAATAAACCGGGATAGAAATCGTTTGACAAAAACGGCCGTTTTACGTAAATTTTAAATAATCAAATGGAAACGACGGGAAAATCAAGTCAGCCCCTGAAAACCCCCCTGTATGACCGCCATATTGCGGCCGGAGCCAGAATGGGGGATTTCGCGGGCTGGATTCTGCCTCTCTGGTACCCGACGGGCCAGTCCGCTGAGCACATGGCTGTCCGTAAGGCATGCGGACTTTTCGACATCTGCCATATGGGTGAGTTCCGCATTTCAGGCCCGGACGCGGGCCGGTTTCTGTCAGGCCTGCTGACCAACCGGGTCGATCAGGCCGCGGACGGCCAGGCCATGTACCATTTCATGCTGAACGAATCGGGCGGCGTCATCGACGACTGCATCCTGTACCGGTTCGGAGCGGATGATTACATGCTGGTGGTGAATGCGGGCAATATCTCAGCGGACCTGGCGTGGATCCGGACCCGGGCCGCGGACTTCAATTGCCGCGTCGAAGACCGGAGCGCGGTCACGGCCAAGCTGGATCTCCAGGGGCCCGCGGCACCCGCTTTAATCTCCCGCTTCATCCCGAAATCCGTACTGACGGAACTCAAGTATTTCAGATTCCTGCAGTCGGTTTCCGTCGGGGGCATAGACGTCCTGCTCTCGCGGACAGGTTATACCGGGGAGATCGGTTTTGAATTGTACGCGGAATCCTCCCAGGCGGAAACGCTCTGGGATCTGCTTCTTTCCGAAGGAAAAAAGCACGGCATACTGGCCTGCGGTCTCGGGAGCCGGGACACGCTCCGCGTGGAAGCCGGCCTTCCTTTGCACGGCCACGAGCTCAGGCCGGACCGGCCCGCGGTCGGGCATCCATGGGAATTCGCCATGCGGGCGGAGAAGGACTTTTTCGGCGGCGCGGCCCTGGCCGCGGACCGTCCGAACGATCGATGGGTTCTGCCCTTTTCCATGAACGGCCGCAGAAAGGCGATGCCCGGATGGGAAGCCGTTCTGGAAGGGGTGACGATCGGTTCCGTGCTGAGCGGCGTGATTGCGCCGTCCCTGAACAACACGCCCATCGGATTTCTCGAATCGACGCGGCCGCTGGACAACGGCGTTCCGCTCGGTTTCCGCCAGCCTGAAACCGGGACACTCCTCGAAGGCCTCACCGTTCCGATCCCGTTCGTCAGCCTGACGGCGAGGCGGAAGATGGCTGAATTCCTGATCTGACACGGGCCATGCGCATAGACGTTCTGCTGTCACCCGGAGACTGGTCGATCAAGGCCGGTTTTACGGGCCGCGTGGCCGTCATTGACGTACTGCGGGCGTCGACATCCATCATCACCGCCCTTTCCAACGGGGCCGCAGCCGTGATCCCCGCGGCTTCGCCGGAAGAGGCTGTCGGCCTCAAAGAGAAATTTCCGGCCGGCCGCGCGCTTCTTTGCGGCGAGCGGGAGGGATTGATCATCCGGGGGTTTGATCTGGGCAATTCGCCGGCCGAGTATTCGGCCGGCCGCGTGTCCGGGAAAACCCTTCTATTCGCGAGCACCAACGGATCGCGGATGATCGTGCAGGCGGCCCGCGGCGCCAAATCGGTCTGTGTCGCGGGGTTCGTCAATGCCGGCGCGGTCAGCCGCCGTCTGGCGGACGGAAAGGAAGACATCCTGCTGGCCTGCGCGGGCAGGGACGGCGCGTTTTCGCTTGAAGACGCCACGGCCGCGGGCATGCTGGCCGGCGCGATCCGGAGGCTTGCGGGAAACGGCTGTTCGCTGTCCGATGAAGCCCGCGTCGCGGTGGTTCTGCATCGCCGGTTCGCGGACGACCTGACGGGCATGGCCGCAGGATCGGCGCACGGCGTTTATCTGACCGGACTCGGGTTCGGGGCGGACATACCGGCCTGCGTGTCAACGGACGCATTTCAGACCGTGCCCGTTCTGTCCGACGGAGCCCTGGTCGCAACATGAGTCAACGGCAGGCATATGGCTGAAAAAAGAAAATCCGCCGGAGACAGTAGAAAAAAACAGGAACTCCTGGGCGTTCTGATCATGGCCCTGGCCGTGCTCCTGCTGCTGGGCGTAGTCTCCTACCGGGCGTCGGATTTTCCGGCAGGCGGGGAGAGCGGACAGGTCCGGAACTGGCTGGGACTGGCCGGCGCCTTCATCAGCCATTATCTCTACGTTTACACCATCGGATACGCTTCCATCATTCTTCCGCTGATCGTCTTTCTCCTCGGATGGAATCTTTTCGCGGTGACGCCCCTTCGCTCCTTATTCCGCACCTGCGGCATTCTCGCCGGATTCGGCCTGATGTTCTCAACCGCGCTCGCGCTTCCGCACGCGGTTTCCGAAACCGGCAGTTCCATCGGGTACCGGCTCAGCGGTCTTTTCGGAGGATTCATCGCGGAAAAACTGAGCCGCTGGCTTGGAACGGCCGGATCCGTGATTGTCCTGCTCACCGCGTTCATCGCCCTGTTCATGACCGCGACCTCCTGGAGTTTCAGGGACACGGTGTTGCGGATCCGGGAATCCGTCCGGGCACTGGTCGAAGGGTGGCGTCTCAGGCGGGAGGAAGCGGAGGAAGAGTCTGAAGAGGACGAGCCGTCCGACGAAGAGCCGGCCTTGCCGGCCCGGCCGAGGAGACCGCCCGTTCCTGAAACGCCTCCGGCCCAGCCTGCTTTCCTGAAACCCGAAATACGCACCGCTGACGATCACCGGACTCCGGCCATCGTCCCGAAGCCCAGGACCCCGGGGCCGGTTCCCCAGGCGGAACAGGGTGAGTACTGTTTCCCTCCGGTTGACATGCTCCGCCTGCCTCCCGCGGAGGAAAGGAAAATCGACAAGCCGGCGCTCGAGGCCAAGGCCCAGTTCCTGGAGGAGAAACTCAAGGAATTCGACATTCTGGGTCAGGTCGTCGAAATCATGCCGGGGCCGATCATCACGCGTTTCGAGGTCCGCCCCGCGCCCGGGGTCAAGGTCAGCCGATTCATCGGCATACAGGACGACCTGGCGCTGGTGATGCAGGCCAACCGCATCCGCGTCGCGCCGGTTCCGGGCAAGGCCGTGGTGGGCGTCGAGATCCCGAACGAGAAGCCGTCCGACGTGGTGCTGCGCGAAATCATCGAGTCCAAGGCCTTCCGGAATTCCCATTCCAAGCTGACCGTCGCCCTGGGCAAGACCGTCGAAGGCGTGCCCTATGTCACCGACCTGGCCCAGCTCCCCCATCTGCTCGTGGCGGGCGCCACCGGGTCCGGCAAATCGGTGTGCCTCAACACCATCATCGCGTCCATGCTGTTCCGCGCGAAGCCGTCCGAGGTGAAGTTCGTTCTCATCGACCCGAAGAAACTCGAGCTGAGCCTCTATAAAAACCTCCAGCACCACCACCTGACGACGCAGGAGGGTCTCAACGAACCGGTGGTCACGACGGTTGACAATGCGGTGGCTGTTCTGAAAAGTCTTGAAATGGAAATGGACAGGCGGTACCGGACCCTGGCCCATGCCGGCGTGCGCAACATCGAGGATTTCAACCGGGCCATAGACGACGGGAAAATCCCCGTGCCGGAGGGATCGGAACCGGAGCGCAAACTGCCCTATGTCGTGCTGGTGATCGATGAGCTGGCCGACCTGATGGTCCTGGGCGCGCGCGAGATCGAGGAGCCCATCGCCCGGCTGGCCCAGATGGCCCGGGCCGTGGGCATTCACCTGATTCTCGCCACACAGCGGCCCTCGGTGGACGTCATCACCGGCGTGATCAAGGCCAATTTTCCGTCGCGCATCGCGTTTCAGGTGGCGCAGAAAACGGACTCGCGCACCATTCTCGACCGCAATGGGGCGGAGAAACTGCTCGGCAAGGGCGATATGCTTTTCATGCACCCGCGCGAGCCGGAGCCGGTGCGGCTCCATGGCGCGTTCATATCCACCGAGGAAGTGCAGACGCTGGTGCGGCACATACACGGCCAGCCCCGCGAGGAGGCCTGGGCCCTGCCCGGCTCGGGCGGCCGCGGCGCTACCGAGCCCGGAGGCGCGGCCGGGGAGCGGGACGAGCTGTTCCGCGAAGCGGCGCGCCTGTGCGTGCGGCACCAGCAGGGATCGGCTTCGCTCCTGCAGCGCCGCCTGCGCATCGGGTACTCGCGCGCGGGCCGGCTGATCGACGAACTGGAAACCGCGGGCATTCTCGGCCCGTTCGACGGCAGCAAGGCGAGAATCGTGCTGGTGGAGGAAGACCAGCTGGGACGGATACTGAGCATGGACGCCGGCGCCGCGGCCTCCGGAGAGGAAACAGAGGAATGAACACGAGACGCATCATCACGACGGTTCTACTGCTGGCCGGCCTGCCCCTGGCGGCACGGGCCGCGGATTCGCGGGAAATCATCGAAAAAGTCAGGAAGGTTCTGACCGACCAGGTGACGGTCAAGGCCCGGTTCGAGCAGAAGTTTCTCTGGCAGATGGTCGGAGAAAATCAGACGATTCGCGGCGAGTTCGAGCTGAAGGGAGACGCGGCCTTCCGCATCACCACGGATGACCAGGTCATCGTGTCGGACGGCAAAACGCTCTGGACCTACAGCAAGACGGCCAAACGGCTTCTGGTCGACCAAATGGAGAACACGGACAACGAATGGCTCCCACAGACGCTGTTTTTAAAGACGCAGAAGGATTACCGCCACCGGGTTTCAGGCGAGGAGGTCGTGCTCGGCCGCAATTGCATCATCATGACCTTTGACGCCGTGAAAGAGGACACCTATTTCCCCAAAATGAAAGTGTGGGTGGACGCGGAGACATTCGTCCCGGCCCGTATCGAGCAGGTCGACATCAGCAAGAACCGGACGGTGTACACGCTTTCCGAGGTTCAGACCGGGATTCCGATCCCGGATTCGGCCTTTCAGTTCAAGGCGCCCGAGGACGCGGAAGTCATTGATCTGCGATAGAACGGTACAATTCTTGCTTGTAAATGATGGGTTTATACCGACCCTCTCCAACCCACATTTATGAGGATGCCTGATTTGGATACGCCGCAACAGAGACAATTCAGCGTCAACGACTACCTCCGTATTTTCTACAGGGGCCGGTGGATCGTATTCATCTGCCTCGGCGTGGTGGTGACATTCACTGTTTATTTCAACATCACCACACTGCCCGTTTACGAGGCTTCCGCGATGATTATGCTGAAAAAGGACAACAATGTCCAGCGGACCCTCTTCAACGACGTGAATTTCGGCCAGTCGGAGACCCTTCTGCAGAACCACATGCAGATTCTCAAAAGCCGGACCCTGGCCAAGGAAGTCATCCAGAGCCTCAAGGGTATGCCCCAGGCGGATTCCCTGGTTTTTCTGGGGAATATGCCGCGGGTTGAGCGTTTTTCGTTCAAGCGGTGGTTTTCATCCACCTTCCGTTCCAGCTCGGATGAAAACGCGGCAGCCGCCCCTTCCTTTGAAAAACTGGTCGAGCAGTTCCGGAAGTTGTCCCGGACCCTGGTCCCCAAGGATCAGACCGACATGATCGAACTCCACGTGCAGGCTTTTGACCCGTACGAAGCCGCGCTGATCGCCAACACCTGGATGGAAGCCTACCAGGAAATGGACATGCGGGAAAGCCGGGGTGAAATCTCCGAAGTGCGGCTGTTTCTGGAAAACAAACTGACCGACGTGCAGACCGTGCTGTCCCGGTCCGAGGACGCGCTCAAGGACTACAAGAAATCCGAGGGCGTCGCGGAGCTGAACACCGAGACCCAGCAGATGATTCAGCAGATGGCGGCTTTCGAAGCGTCCTTTCAGGAAGCCAGAACCGAGCTCGAGGCCAATGAGAAGAGGCTCGCCTACCTGAATTCGCAGCTGGACGAGAACCAGAAATCCATTCTCGCGGAGGCCTCGGGCGCCTCCAGCTCC
Organism: uncultured bacterium; assembly: GCA_963736115.1. Lineage (GTDB taxonomy): Bacteria > Zhuqueibacterota > QNDG01 > QNDG01 > DTFT01 > JAFGAX01. Next base: position 19,551 of record CAVTNR010000021.1, on the reverse strand, counting down.
GTGATCCAGCAGTTGGAGCGGCAGATGGCCGAGCTCATCGCCCAGAAAGCCTCATACGAACAGCAGCTGCGCGGCGCCGGGTATGTCACGTCCAGCGACGTCAAGCTCAGGCAGATGGAACAGCGCCTTCTGGGCCTTCAGGAAAGCATCGCGGGAGAAAAGCGGAAACTGGTCAACAGCGGCGGGTCATCCATCAATCCCATCGACTTCGCCGAGTCCCTGATCAACACCATCCTGGAGATCGAAACCGAGAACACGTCCCTCCGGGCCAAGGCCGATGCGTATCAGAGCATTCTCCAGCGTTACAACTCGGAACTCAACGCGCTCCCCGAAAAGAGCCTGAAGCTGGCCCGGTTTCAACGCGAAGCCGAGGTGAACAACAACATCTTCATGATGCTGAGGGAAAAATACGAGGAGAGCCGCATCAAGGAGGCCAGCCAGATCGGGTCCATCCGGATCGTGGATTACGCGGAGCCGCCCAAGGTCCCCATCAAACCCGACAAGATGCGCAATCTGCTGATCGGCGTGCTGTACGGCCTCGGCCTGGGTGTCGGCATCATTCTCGTCCGGGAATACCTGGACCGCTCGGTCAAATCCATCGAGGACGTCGAGCGCATGGGCTTCCCCGTGCTCGGCGCGGTGCCGCTGATCGCGGCGCGACACCCGGGAAGGCGGACCGAATCCGGAAATACAGCCGGCCAGACGCCCGAGTCGCGGCTCATCACGAATTTTCAGCCGAATTCGCCCGTATCCGAGTCGTACCGCACCCTGCGCACCAACATTCAGTACTCGCACGTGGACAAGCCGATCCGGACGCTTCTGGTCACCAGCCCGGGGCCCGGGGACGGCAAATCCACCTCCGTGGCGAACCTGGCCATCACCTTCGCGCAAATGGACGCGAAAACCCTGATCATCGACACCGATCTCCGGCGGCCGGTTCTGCACAGGCTGTTCGGAGCCGGCCGCAATGTCGGCCTGACGAACGTGCTGACGGGCCGCGCCTCCCTGGGCCAGGTCATCCGGCCGACCCGGGTGAAGAACCTGTACCTGCTCACGTCCGGCACCCTGCCGAAGAATCCATCGGAGTTTCTGTCCTCCCGGATCATGAAACAGCTGATCCAGAAGGTTTCCGCCAAGTTCGACATGGTGCTGATGGACAGCCCGCCGGTGATCGCGGTGACCGATTCAGCGGTGCTCGCCTCCCAGCTGGACGGCGTACTGCTGGTGCTCCGGTCCGAGAAAACGGACCGGGACGGCCTGCTCCGCTCCATGACGCTCCTGAAGAACGTCAATGCGAACATTCTCGGCGTCATGATCAACAGCCTGGACATTCATCACCGGTACGGGTCGTATTACAAGTATTACACGTATTCGTGAGTTCATTGAGGGGGATTTGACCAGTGGAAGAACCCGAGGAACAACAACTTTCCCTGAAGGAATACCTGCGGATGATCGTCCGCGGGAAGTGGATCATTCTGATCTGTTTCCTGACGGTATTCGCGGGCACGGTGTATTACACCTACACGGCCCACCCGGTATACGAAGCCTCGGCCATGGTCATGATCAAGGACGACGCGGGCATCCGGCGCCAACTGTTCCAGATGACGAACATCATGCAGCAGGAAAGCCGGATCAACAACCAGGTGGAGATCCTGAAAAGCATGACGCTGGCGGAAAGTGTCATCCAGTCCCTGCAGAAATCTCCGGTCGCGGATTCGCTCTATATTCTCGGCAAGCGGAAGATGGAAGAAAAGTTCACCCTGGACCGTATTCTTCCCGGCGCAGTGAAGGCGCTGTTCGAGAAGATGCGGTTTTTCGGAACGGACTCAGCGGCCTCGGATTCCGTTTCCTCCACGGACCTGGCCGAGGATTTCCGGAAAGGGGATGATCTCGGTGGTGCCCAAGCGCAATACGGACATGATCGAGCTGAAGGTACAGGCGGCCAGCCCCTACGAAGCGGCCTTCATCGCGAACACCTGGATGAAGGTCTACCAGAAAAAGGATCTCGAGGAGAGCCAGGGCGAAGCCACCAAGGTCCGCGAATTCCTCGAAACCAAGGTGAAGGACGTACAGGACACGCTGGCCACTGCCGAAAACGCCCTGAAAGACTACAAGGAAGTGAACAAGGTCGCGGAGCTTCCGGCTGAGACCGAGCAGATGATCAAACAGCTTGCAGAGTTCGAGACCCAGTACATGGCGGCCAGGACCGACTATGAAGCCAATGAGAAACGGCTGAACTACCTGGAATCCCAGCTCGACGAAAACCAGAAGGCCATTGTGGACCAGGCCGCCAGCACCTCCAGCTCGGTGATCGCCGCGCTGGAAAATGAAATGGCGCGGCTGATCACGGAGAAATCGGCCTACGAACAGCAGTTGCGGAGCCGCGGCTATAATGTCACGGACGACGTCAAGCTGAACAATATGGAACAGCGGATCCGGGGCCTGCAGGAGAGCATCACCGAGGAAAAAAGGAAGATGGTCGCCAGCGGAACGGCCACCTTCAATACGCTGAACCTGTCCGAAACCCTGTTCAACAGCATTCTGGAGATCCGCACCGAGAACAAGTCGCTCGGGCGAGAATCGACGAACTGTCGAAAATCGTGGACCGGTACAACCGCGACCTGAGCAACCTGCCGGACAAAAGCCTGAAACTGGCGCGGCTGACCCGCGAGGCCGAGGTCAATTCCAAGATCTTCATCATGCTCCGTGAAAAATACGAGGAAAACCGCATCGCAGAGGCCAGCCAGATCGGTTCCGTGCGCATCGTGGACCAGGCGCGTCCCCCGAAATACCCGATCAAGCCGAAGAAACGCACCAACCTGATTCTCGGTTTCCTCATGGGGCTCGGCCTGGGCGTGGGCGTCACTCTGCTCAAGGAGTACCTGGACAACTCCCTCAAGTCCGCCGAGGAGGTGGAACGCCTGGGATTGCCCGTGCTCGGTTCCATTCCGTTCATCTCCACCCAGAAAGTCGGGCGGCGTCGGGAAGGAAACGGGGAGATCATGCGTATCGAATCGCGGCTGATCACCCATTTCGCGCCCAAGTCCCCCATATCCGAGGCCTACCGGACGATCCGGACCAACATCCAGTATTCCAGGGCCGACAAGCCCATGAAAACCGCCATGGTCACGAGTTCCGGCATGGGCGAGGGAAAATCCACGTCCGTGGCCAACCTGGCCATCACCTTCGCGCAGATGGGGTCCAAGACCCTGCTCGTCGACACGGATCTGCGCAGGCCGGTTCTGCACGGCATATTCGAGCAGTCGCGCAACGAGGGTCTGACCAATGTGCTGGTGGGCCGGCTCTCCATGGAAGAGGCGGTCAAGCCGACGAAAATCGACCATCTGTCCCTGGTCACGTCCGGCACCCTGCCGCCCAACCCGTCGGAGCTCCTGGCCTCGAAGATGATGCAGCAGTTCATCCAGAGGGCCACATCGCAGTACGACATCGTCCTGTTCGACACGCCGCCCATCATCGCGGTGACCGACGCCGCCGTGCTGGCTTGCCAGCTCGACGGCGCGATTCTCGTCATTCGGTCGGGCGTCACCAACCGCGACGCGCTCGTGCACAGCAAGGCCCTGCTCGACAATGTGAAGGCCAACATGCTCGGCATTCTCATCAACGGCATGAACCTGGACCGCATGATGGGGTCCTACTACTACTATTATTACTCGTCGGACGGCAAGGAAAAGAAGCACTGAAGGATGGTCTGTCCGGCCGTAACCTGAGGCTGGCCGGACTCACGTCCGATTGAGATGATCCGCTGTCCCGGTAACCGGGATGTTCGCGCTTCCGGGAACCGTCCCTGAGCGCTTTTTCGAAAGGAATTCATTCATGCATGCCCTCATTACCGGCGGCGCCGGTTTCGTCGGATCGCACCTGGCCGAAACCCTGCTGGCCGGCGGACACCGCGTCACGGTGATCGACAATCTCTCGACGGGATCCTTCGCCAACCTGGCCGCGGTTTCCGCGCACCCGGAACTCCGGATGATTTTCGGCTCCGTGACCGAATCCGACCTGCTCGAGCCGCTCGTACGCGAAGCCGATATGGTCTTCCATCTCGCGTCCGCGGTGGGCGTCCAACTCGTCATGGAACGGCCGGTCGAAACCATCGAGACGACGTTCCACGGCACGGACGCAGTGATGAGATTCGCTTCCCGTTACCGCAAGAAGGTCGTGTTCACGAGCACCAGTGAAGTGTACGGCAAGAGCGAGGACGTCCCGTTCAGCGAGGACGGGGACAGGCTGGAAGGCCCCACGACTTTGCACCGCTGGGCCTATGCCTGCGCCAAGGCGCTCGACGAGTTTCTCGTGCTGGCCCACCACAAGAAAAGCGGACTGCCCGTGGTGGTGGTCCGGCTGTTCAACACCGTGGGCCCGCGCCAGTCGTCCCAGTACGGCATGGTGATTCCGCGCTTCGTCGAGGCCGCCCTGCTCGGCAGGCCCCTGCTGGTGTACGGAGACGGAACCCAGAGCCGGTGCTTCTGCCACATCCAGGATGTGGTCCGCGCCCTCCTGCTGGTGGCGCAGACGGAGTCGTGCGTCGGTAAGGTCATCAATGTCGGAAACGACGAAGAAGTGACCATCGAGTCTCTGGCCGGGCTCGTGATCAAGGCCGCGGGGAGCCGGTCCGGCATTCAGAAAGTGCCGTACGACCAGGCCTTTCCCGGGGGCGGATTCGAGGACATGCAGAGAACGGGTTCCGTCCCTGAAGCGCATCGCGGAACTGACCGGTTGGAAGCCGCAGATCCGGCTGGATGCCATTGTGACCGACGTGGTGAAGGACCGCAGGGAATACCTCAAACTCGGGACAGGCGGCTGATGACCGGGTCCGTAACCCGCCCATCCGGCGGCGGGGAAGACGAGCCGCGCTGGTATGCGATGTACACGCGGTCGCGCCACGAGAAAAAGGTGGAGCTTCAGCTGAATGAAAAGGGCATACCCGTTTATCTGCCCATGAAACGGTCGCTGAAAAAATGGAGCGACCGGAAGAAATGGGTGGAAGAGCCGCTTTTCAAGAGTTACATTTTCGTTCAGGGGGGAAAACAGGAGCGTTACCGCGCCGTGCAATGCATCGGCGTCGTGCGCCTGGTCACGTTCCAGGGCCAATTGGCCGTGGTGCGGGACGTGGAAATCGAGATGATCCGCCGCATTCTGGCCGAGGCTTCGGACCCGGAGTCCGCGCCCGTGGAAGCGGGCCCCGGAGACACGGTGGAAATCGAGTCCGGGCCCCTCGCCGGCCTGGCCGGCCGCATCGTCGAGGTGCAGGCGGGGAAGCGGTTCCTGGTCTCGATTCCCTCCATCAGCCAGGGAATCCGGTTCAACGTGGACCGGTGGAACGTCCGGAAAATCAGCGATTCACACCAATCATCATCCTGAAGGGATAAAGCGATGCCGGTACCTCTGCTCGATCTGAAAGCCCAGCAGAAACCCCTGCGGGCCGAGATTTCAGCCGCGCTGGACAAGGTGATGGACAACACCGCCTTCATCATGGGGCCGCAGGTGAAGGAACTGGAGGCCCAGGTGGCCGCGTACACGGGCGTCGGCTACGGCATCGGCGTATCTTCCGGAACGGACGCGCTCCTGGTGGCCCTGATGGCCCTGGATATCGGACCCGGCGATCTCGTGCTCACAACCCCGTACTCATTTTTCGCCACTGCCGGAGTCGTGGCCCGTCTGGGCGCGACTCCCGTGTTTGTGGACATCGATCCTGTCACCTACAACATCGACCCGGCCGGGCTCCGCGAGTGGTTCAAAAAGAATCCGGACAAAGCGGCCAAAGTCAAGGCCGTCATTCCGGTGCACCTGTACGGACAGTGCGCGGATATGGACGCGATTCTCGACGTGACACGCGAGCGCGGCGTACCGGTGATTGAAGACGCGGCACAGGCCATAGGCGCGACGTATCCCTCAAGGTCCGGGGTGAAGAAGGCCGGGGCCATGGGCGACATGGGTTGTTTCTCCTTCTTTCCGAGCAAGAATCTCGGCGCCATGGGAGACGGCGGCATGGTGGTCGCGAAAGACGCGGCGCTCGCCGATAAGCTCGCGAAGCTGAGAAACCACGGCGCGCATCCCAAGTACTTTCATTCCATGATCGGCGGCAATTTCAGGCTCGACACCGTGCAGGCGGCCGTGCTCCTGGTCAAACTGCCTCATCTGGAATCGTGGCACGCCAGAAGGCGGGCCAATGCGGACCGGTACAACAAGACGCTCGACGTCAAGGGCATTGTCAAGCCGGCCGCTGTGTACGGACCCGAGCATCACATCTACAACCAGTACGTCATTCTGCTCCCGGAGAAGCGGGACGAATTGCGCAAGAACCTGCAGGAGAAGGGCATCGGCCACGAAGTGTACTATCCGGTTCCTTTCCACGAACAGGAATGCTTCAAGTATCTCGGATACAAGAGCGGGGATTTCCCGATCAGCGAACGGGCATCGAAAAACACCATCGCCCTTCCCATCTACCCGGAGCTCACGGCCGAACAGCAGGACGAAGTGGTCGCGGCGATCCGGTCCTTTTTCTCCTGAGGAGAAACACATGTCGAAACGCATCTGCGTCATCGGGGCCGGAAGATGGGGAAAGAACCACATCAAGACCCTCAATGAACTGGGCAGTCTCGGCGGCATTGTCGATACACGCGAGGCCGTCCGCGCCGAACTGGCGAAGCAGTACCCGTCCGCTGCCGTGCACGCCGACTTCCGCGAGGCGGCGGGCGCCGGTTACGACGGATTCATCGTGGCCACGCCGGCCGAGACCCATTTTCAGATCGCCGAGCATCTGCTGTCCCTGAAAAAGCCGGTGCTCGGTCGAGAAGCCGATCACGCTCGCCTCGTCCGAGGCCAGGCGGCTGAGGGCCCTTTCGGAGAAGGAGCATGTGCCGCTCATGGTCGGCCATGTCCTGCTCTTCCATCCGGCCATCCGAAAAATCAAAGAATTGATCAACAGCGGCAAACTCGGTAAAATCGAATACCTGTACAGCAATCGGCTGAACCTGGGCACGGTGCGCAAGGAAGAGAACATTCTCTGGAGCTTCGCGCCGCACGACATATCCATATTCCAGGACCTTATCGGCGACAGGCCGGTGGAAGTGGTTTCGAGGGGCGGGGCCTTTGTTCAGCCGGCCATACACGATTCCACCCTGACCGTTCTGCGGTATCCGGGAAACATCGTCGGCCACATATTCGTGAGCTGGCTCCACCCCTTCAAGGAACACAGGCTCGTTGTGATCGGCTCAAAGGGCATGGTCTCGTTCGAAGATTCCTCCGACTCCCGTGAAATCCTTTTCTACGAGAAGGGCATCGACTGGGTCAAGGGCGAACCCATCAAGCGCGATGGGCCGACCGAGAAAATCCCCTACGGCCAGGCCGCGCCCCTGGCTGAGGAATTGAAGGCTTTCATCGCGGCCCTGGACGGCAAAGCCGTGGAAACGGCGGACGGCAGGAACGCCGAGGAAGTGCTCGACATTCTCGAACAGGCTTCGGAAAGCCTGATCTCCGGCAAGGAAGTCCTGCCCGCGAAAAAGGAGCCTGCGGCTGTAAAAAAAGAGTATTTTATCCATCCGTCCGCTGTCGTGGACGGGGACGTGGAACTGGGTGCGGGCACCAAAGTGTGGCATTTCTCGCATATCCAGAGCGGCTCGCGCATCGGTAAAAACGTGAGCATCGGACAGAACGTCAATGTGGGCAACAATGTGCGCATCGGGAACAGCGTGAAGATACAGAACAACGTGTCCGTGTACGAGGGCGTGGAGCTCGAGGACTTCGTGTTTTGCGGGCCATCCATGGTGTTCACGAACGTCAAGCAACCGAGAAGCGAGTTCCCCCAGAGGGGCACCGAGTTCTACTACAAGACCCTGGTGAAGAAAAGCGCGTCGCTCGGCGCGAACAGCACCATTGTATGCGGTTCCACGGTCGGTCAATACGCGTTCGTGGGCGCGGGCGCCGTGGTCACCAAGGATGTGCCGGATTTCGCGCTGGTGGTGGGCAATCCCGCGCGGTTTCTATCGTGGGTGTGCAAGTGCGGGCACAAGATCGAATTCGACAAGGCCAAGAAATCCGTTTGCGGAAATTGCGGCAGGGAATTTCAGAAATCCGGAGAAACCGTCACTTGCGTGAAGGATAAGCCTGAGGCGAAGTGACTCGGTATTCACTATTCAATGGCCTGGAATATCGAAAATTTGTTCAAAGGAGGAGAATATTCAGGGAAAAGTCCCGTTAAAAAAGAGTTGGATTTTTCCCTGAAATTGTTTAAAATTAAGGATTAAGGCCGGCTGATTAATCCGGCCGGTCATCTTTCACATCGATTCGGACGATCCGTCAGCTCGCTTTGGGACCGAGAGGGCGGAGCTTTGTATTAAGATAAACATAAGGGCGAATCCATTCCAGAACAAATGAAAATTCACCTGATCGCGGGCGCGCGGCCGAACTTCATGAAAATCGCGCCTCTGCACAAGGCCCTGTCCGCACATCCGGATCAATTCAAACCCGTATTCGTGCACACCGGCCAGCATTACGACGCAGCCATGTCGGACGCGTTTCTCCGCGATCTCGGGCTTCCGAATCCGGATATCGCACTCGGCGTCGGCTCCGGAAGCCACGCAGTGCAGACCTCCAAAATCATGATCGCTTATGAGCAGGCCGTCCTCAAGGACAGGCCCGACCTGGTCATGGTGGTCGGAGACGTGAATTCAACCATCGCCTGCGCCCTGGTTTCGGTCAAGCTCGGCATTCCCGTGGCCCATGTCGAGGCCGGGCTCCGCAGTTTCGACCGGGCCATGCCAGAGGAGATCAATCGGGTGCTCACCGATCACCTGTCCGACCTTCTGTTCACGACATGCGAGGATGGAAACATCAATCTGAAGAACGAAGGCATCCCCGAATCGAAAATCCACCTGGTCGGGAACCTGATGATCGAATCGATCATCCAATGCATGCCGAAAATCGAGGCGTCCGACGCCGTGTCCCGGCTGGGTCTGAAACCCGGCGAATACGGACTGCTGACCCTGCACCGGCCTTCCAACGTGGATGACGAGGCCATGCTGAAGGAGATACTCGGCGCGGTGATGGAGATATCGAAGCGCATCCCGGTCGTGTTTCCGGCCCATCCACGGACGCAGAAGCAGATGAAGGCTTTCGGCATCGATCCTGCCTCGACCTCAGGCGGCCTCCGCGTCACTGAGCCGATGGGTTACCTGGACTTTCTCGCCCTGCAGAAGACGGCCCGGCTCGTTTTGACCGATTCCGGCGGTGTGCAGGAGGAAACCACTTTTTTCGGCGTGCCGTGCCTGACCCTGCGCGAGAACACCGAGCGGCCGATCACGGTGCGCGAGGGGACGAATCGGCTCGTGCCGCTGAACCGGGAGGCGATCCGCGAGGCGGCGGAGGAGGCGCTGGACGGTGGTGTTCGGACCGGCCGGGTTCCGGCGCTGTGGGATGATGGGGTGGCGGGGCGGATCGTGGGGGTTTTAAAATCATGAAGCATTTAAAACATCACAAAAAATTGAATATTATCATATAGCAGCTGATGGCCGTTGAGTTAAATGATATTTTTATCGGACCCGATGCAGGCAATCTATTTGAATGGCCTGAAACAAAATTGGCGGAAAATAAAATATGAAAATTCGATACATATTCAATAGACTATTTAGAATAATTGCCCATGTGATTAATTCTTGTATTCATCCGTTGGGGATAGAAATTTGTAAAGCTGATCATGTGAAAAGATTTTCCATGTTTGAGGCCCTATTGAGAATTAAAGAAAAGGACATTCAGATCGGCACAATCATTGATATAGGCGCTTCGAACGGAAAATTTTCATTGATGGCCATGAAGGCATTCCCGAATTCTAATGTGCTTGCGTTTTGGAGCCGCTGGCGGAGCATAAGAATGCGTTGGAAGAGATTTCAACGCGGAATCACCGTTTTCAATTCGATCTGGTCGGGATAGGCGCGCCCGGCGAAAAGAAAGCGGTTTTAGAAATGTCACGAATGATCTGGATGGGAGTACGATCGGAGAGAAAGACGGAGAACAAAGAAAGATAAAAGTCATAACGGTGGATCATGTTATTGACAAAATGAAGTTGAATCCTCCCTATTTACTGAAGTTTGATACACATGGGTATGAACGTAAAATCATCGAGGGAAGTACCCGGACGCTGAAAAATACGGAAGTCATCATTATGGAGGTCTATAATTTTAAAATAAATTCAAACGCCTTGAGGTTTCATGAAATGATACGTCTTATGGAAAAACTTGGTTTTCGTGTTATAGATTTAGCGGAACCCATGTTACGAAAACATGACCGGTCTTTCTGGCAAATAGATTTGATTTTTATGAAAAAAACAATTTCGATTTTTTCATACAACAGATACATTTAATAGATTAAATAGAAATTGAAAAACTTGATAAACAAATTATTAGAGTTCGTCAATCGACAGAAAAGATTTGTTGATGAAGGACAAAAGAGAAGCATTGTAGTAAAAAGAAATATTGTTTTATCATTCTTTTTAAAAGGCGTTTCCATAGCGGTCAATATATTGACAGTTCCCTTGATTTTAAAATATTTAAATACGACGGAATATGGAATTTGGCTGACAATCAGTTCGCTTTTAAATTGGTTTGTGTTTTTTGATATCGGTTTGGGGAATGGGTTGAGGAATAAGCTGACCATTTCGTTAGCGGAGAAGAACTACCACCTGAGCAGGATTTATATTAGTACTTCATATCTAATTATTACTGTTATCGTCACATTTTTGTTTATCGGATTTGTTTTTATAAACCCACTTGTAAAATGGGATTTAATTCTGAATTCTCCAAAATATTTAAACCATGAAATATACCCTTTAATTTTTTATGTTGTATTCCTCTTTCTATTGGGTTTTATTTTTAATTTGATAAATATGATTTTAATCGCGGATCAAAAAACGTCAATCAATGATTTAATAAAAGTGACGACAAATGTTTTTTTTATAGTATTGCTGTTAATTCTGATAAATTCAACGGGAAGTTCAATTTTTAAATTCGGAATTATTTTCATGATTGTTCAGACAGCGACAGTTATTATGGCAACAATTATTTTATTTAAATTTTATTATAAGAAATTAGTACCTAATATCAAATATATCAATTTAATGTATACAAAAGAATTGATGAGTATGGGGATAAAATATTTTATTCTTCAAATATCCTATGTCATCCTGTTTACATCAGATAATATCATAATCACTCAATTCCTGAATCCCTCTGAAGTGACAATATATAATATCTCATTAAAATACTTCAATTTGCTATTTACTGTCTTCGCTATTTTTTCCATGCCTTTAATCCCCGCTATATACAGAAGCTTACATAAAAAATGATTTCAACTGGATAAATTCGACTGTAAAGAAACTGAATTATATATGGAATATATTTTTCGTCATAATAATTATTATGATCCTATTTTCGAATCAGTGTTACAAAATATGGGTCGGAAAGGATATCCATATACCGCTAATATTGACCTTTTTTATGGGAATGACTGCACTGATTAACATGAGAAACAGTATTTATCTTCCACTGATCAACGGTATAGGTAAAATAAAGCTGATGCTTATTTTATCTGTAATTACATCCATAATTAATATTCCTTTGTCAATATTATTAATTAAAAAATTCAATATGGGAACTGAGGGTGTCATTATTTCTACATTTATATGCATCGGTTTCCAGTCCTTTTTCATATTTTTACAGTTTCAAAAATTGGTTAAAAGAGAAGCCATTGGAATTTGGAATGATTAAATTGATAAAAACAATTAATAAGATTACTATTAAAATCATCAATTGTCGACAAAAATATTTATTATTGAAAAATGTATTTTCAACAGACTTTCCCAAAAATGTATTAATCATATATTTAATCAATCCATTCATGGAGAAAATAAAATATCATCATACAAATCTATATGAGTGTTACGAAATTGCTAAAATATTTAAAGAACTTAATTATAATGTTGATGTTGTTAATTATAACAGTCGATTAAATAATTTAAAATACGATAAATACCATGTATTGTTTGGATTTGGAGATCCTTTATGTAAAAGTTATTATTCAAAAAGTAAAATAACAACAAAAAAAATCTATTATGGAACAGGTTGTCATATCGAATTTCAAAATACTGAAACATTAAAGAGAATAGTTGAATTGTATAACAAAAAGAAAGTTTATCTGCCTGAATCTGGAAGAATAGTCGATAAAGCATGGAGTATACAGACATCCCTCGTGGACTCGATGATAATACTGGGGAATCAATTTACAAAAAACACATATCAAAAACATTTCAAAAAAGACATATTGACAATCAATTCCTCATATCTTCATGTTTATGATATTAATTTGAGGAATAAAAATTTTAATGAGGCAAGGAATAATTTTCTATGGTTTGGTGGGCCGGGCATGATCCATAAAGGATTGGATATCTTATTAGATATTTTTTCAAAGAGAAAAGATATTATACTCCATGTTTGCGGCCCAATAAAAAATGAAAAAAGATTCGAGAAATTATATTTCAGGGAGTTATACCAGACAGAAAATATTAAAACGTATGGTTTTATCAATCTTCATTCAATGCAGTTCATCGAATTGATGAAATTATGTGCATTTAATATTTTCCCCTCATGCAGTGAAGGAAGCAGCCCTTCGGTTATAACTACAATGGGAAATGGTGGTTTAATACCCATAATACCAGAAGCCTGTGGAATTGATATTGGACATTATGGATATCATTTAAAGGATTTGAAAGAAAGTACAATTTCCGGCGTGATAAATAGAGTAGTTAAAGAAAAAAAGGAAGATTTATTTAAAAAAAGCAAAGCATCGATGGAATATGCGAAAAACCATCATTCGGTTAATGTATATAGAAATAACATCAGGAAATCGATTGTCAAAATACTTGGGTAATGAATGAATAAACTGCTAGATTTAAAACCAAAATGTAGAATATGCAATGAGAACACAAACAAAATGTTTACCAGAAAAATATTGAATAAATACGACGTCCAGTATTATCAATGTACCGAATGTTTATTTATTCAGACGGAAACACCGTTCTGGATAAAAGAAGCATATCAAAACAGTATTTCATTTAAAGATATAGGATTGGTAAGAAGAAATTTATTAATGAGTGAAATAACAGAAAGGTAGATAAAATCAAATTTTAATAAAATGAATGTGTTTTTAGATTATGCCGGAGGGTACGGATTATTTGTGCGAATGATGAGAGATAAGGGTTTTAATTACTACTGGAATGATAAATATTGCGAAAATCTATTTTCCAAGTATTGGAGTATGGATAGAAAGAACCAAATTGATAAATACGAACTTTTAAGTGCGTTTGAAGTTTTTGAACATCTCGATAATCCATTAGAAGCTATTTCTGAAATGTTTAACTATTCAGATTCGATATTGTTTTCTACAGAAATATGTAAAATGAAAAATGTTAAAAACTGGTGGTATTTATCCTGTGAAAGCGGACAGCATATTTCGTTTTATTCTATAAGTTCTCTTGAAAAACTTTCGGAAATCTTCAAATGTTTTTTTTATTCGAACGGTAGTAGTTTGCATTTAATGACAAAAAAGTATATCAGCAAAATAAAATTATCAAGATATTTTAAAGAAAACAAAGCCGTTAACTAAAATCATCAATAAAATACATAAAGTGGATAAATATTATTATGTTAAGAAGGATTTAGAAAGCATACAAGATAAAAAATGAAGATATTGTTTGATCATCAAATTTTTGAAATACAAAAATATGGTGGAATTTCTAAATATTTTTCAAAATTATTAGAAATAATATCGAAAGATAATATATTAGACTGGGAACTACCAATAAAATATTCTGATAATCAAAATTTAATTGAATTATATATTAATAAAGAGAGAATACAGAAAAGTTAAAATATTTTAATAAAGTAAATAATTATAAGAATAAATTAATAAGGTCAGCAATCGTAAGTTTTAAACAGGAAATATTTTTATACAATAAAAAAATATTAATCTCTGAAATACAAAATAATAATTTTCATATTTTCATCCAACATATATAATACATATTTTATAAATAAGTTATCTAAAAAGCCATTTACTACTAACTATCACGATATGATTCATAGAAAAATGCCCACAATATTTTGATACAACTGATTTAACAATTGAAAACAAAAAGTTACTAATTTATAAAGCAGATAAAATTACTACAGTTCGGAAAATACTAAAATGGATTTATTGAAATTTTATAGAATAGATGAAAAAAAGATTCAAGTTATTTATCATGGCGTAGATAGATTTGATAGAATGTATAAAAATATTAAAATCAGTATAAATAATATACCGGAAAAGTATTTATTATTCGTCGGAGACCGGACAAGGTATAAAAATTTTACGTTTTTATAAAGTCCATAGTAAGCATATTAATGAAAGATCCAACAATTAGTATTGTTTGTACTGGGAATAAGTTCAATCAAAATGAAATAAATTTATTTGAAAAGTATAAAATAAGTAAAAGGATTTACCATATCTGGTGCGGAAATGATGAAATAGAATATTTATTTAAAAATGCCATTGCTTTTATTTATCCATCATTGTATGAAGGATTTGGAATGCCAATTTTAGATTCATTTAAATATGGATGCCCTTGTATATTAAGCAATATAAATATATTTAAGGAGATAGCCGGCAACGCAGCTGAATATTTCAATCCAGAAAGTAATACGGAATTAATTAAATCAACTGAATCTGTAATTTACAACAATAGTAATCGAAATCGATTGATTAATAATGGATACAAAAAAATACTTAACTATTCATGGGAAGTAAATGCTCAAAAAACGTTGAAGATTTATGAAAGTATTATTTAAATGAGTAAATTAATAATTCAATCAAATAGTTATATTCAAAATAATTTAGAAAAATTATTTGTTAATATCACTGTAATATTATTTTGGGTAGGACAAATATTTGGATCAGTGGATACATTTTCTACAAATGAAGAGACAAATATAGTTCAACAATTTTATTTAAATAATCTAATATCAGATTCATTTTTAACAGGTTTCGAAATAACAGTTGTTATGTTACTATGTGCAATTTTTATATATAAAAAAAACATAATAAGGAAAAACAACTATAGAGGGTTTAAATTTCTAATACTTTTAACAATAGTAGTTTTAATAATTAGTTATATAAATCCAAACAATTTGTATAAGCTTGGGATATTCCCAATTATTTTTAACCGATCAGCAAGAGTATTCATAATTGGTATTTTATTTATGATTGTATTATTTAATATGGTTGAAAACGAATACTCAAAATTGATTAGTAAAATGTTTAACATTGGATTAATAATAATATCTATTAGATCTATATATTTACTCATAAGTTATTTTATTGGAAATGGTATGATTTGGATTAATAGAAAAGTAACAAATTCACAAGGGGATTTTTTACAATGGTGTGCAATTTTTAATATAATATTAATTGCGGAATATTGTATAAAAAGAGAAAGTTACATTTACTATTATCATTATTATTATTGTCTATAATAATCTTATCGTATAGAAGAACCTCAGTAATGGTCGTTTTATCATGTAATATATTAATATTATTTATTTATTTCATTAAAAATAAAAATAATATACGAAAGTATAGTAGATTAGCATTTTATGGGCTTGCAATACTACTTACGTTAAGCATTGTAAATCAATCTCAAATAATCTCTAATCCGGCAATATCAGATAAATTAAATAGATATTTAGGTGTTTTTAAATTTTCCGGAATAATGACTTCAAAATCAGATAAAATGGAGTATACGGATAGTGGACATGTTTTTCAATCTTTTTATGCCACAAAGACATTATTAAATAATTTAACAACTTTCTGGGGAGGAGGATATAAAAATGATAAATTATTTGTTGATTATCAAAGCGTTGGAGGAATTCACAATAACATCGTTTATGCCTGGTCCTACTATGGATTATATATGTCTATATTCTTAATAATTAATTTTATAATAATATTATTAAACAATTTGTTAAAAATATATAAAAATAAATCCATTTTAAATGAAAAGATTTTTATAGTAAATGCTATATATATTTATTTGGTTGTATATTTCATTGCAGGATGGTTCAACGGATTAAGTCCAATAAATTATTTACAATATTTCACACAATATATTCTATTATTATCAACGAGTAAGTTATTGCTTATGAAAAACCAAATATCTATACAATAATGAAAATATCAATATTAACTCCATGTAAAAATTCTGAACATTACATCGAAGAAACGATTGAATCGGTTCTAAATCAAACAGCAATCGTTAAAGGAATTGTTAAACTGGAATATATTATTATTGATGGGTTATCCACTGATAGAACTTTAAACAACATTAAAAAGTATAGAAATAAAATACAAATTATAAGCGAAAAAGATAATGGTTTATATGATGCCTTATCAAAAGGCATTGAACGAGTCACCGGTGATTTTATAGGTTATATAAATGCAGGAGATTATTACCATAAATGTGCCTTTGAAATAATTGATGATATTTATAAAAATAAGAAAAAAAAGTGGATAACTGGATATGCAATTGGTTATAATAAAAAATCTTATTTACTTAACGTAAGACTTCCTTTCAGATACAGAAAAAAATTCATGCAATGCGGTTTTTATGACAATAAAAGATTACCACATGTTCAGCAAGAATCCACATTCTGGCATTCCTCATTAAATTCGGCAATCAATTTGAAGAAACTAAAAACATTTAAATTAGCCGGAGATTATTATCTATGGAATCAGTTCTCGAGGATAGAAGAACTAACAATCGTACAGGCTTATTTGGGAGGATTTAAAAGGCATGGCGGACAGTTATCTGAAAACCTTCTTTCATACAACAGAGAATATAAATCGATTATTGCACAGGAATCGAATATCATCGATCTCGGTCTAATGACTTTCGATAAAATTATTTGGGAAATGCCCAATCTAATAAAAAAGATTTTCAATAAGAGTCATTTAATAAAATATAACATGAATAAAAATCAATGGGAATAAAGACGAGTAAAATCGATAAATTGCCGATTATATCAATTGTTACACCTTCATACAATGAGGGACAATTTATTGAAAAGACCATTCAAAGTGTTATTAATCAGAATTATCCCAATATTGAATATATCATCATTGATGGTGGTTCCGAGGATGATTCGCCAAACATCATCAATAGGTATAAAGAAAAATTATCATATTTATGCTTTGAACCTGATTCAGGACAAACCCATGCAATTAATAAAGGATTTCGGAAAGTAAGCGGAGAAATAGTCACTTGGCTCAATTCAGATGATTTTTATTTACCCGGAACGTTTGAAAAAGTTGCATCCTTCTTTTTGGAAAATCCCGAAATAGACTGCGTATACGGTGACATGGAAATAGTCGATGAAGAGACAAATTTGTTATGTGTTAAAAGATGCATCCCATACGATTATAAGATTTGCCTTTATACTGGATGCTTGATTCCACAACCTGCGTCCTTTTTTAAGAAGTCGGTTTTTGAAAGAATAGGTTTTTTGGATGAAAAGCAAAGATATTTTATGGATTATGAATTCTTCACGAGAATGGGCTACAATCAATTGAACTTTGGAACGATTAGACACTCTTTATCTGCATTTAGACTTCATCAATTAAGCAAGACAGTTGCAAATTATCCGCAAAATATTGAACGATATAATATTTTGTGGAAATTCAAGAAAAAACCTTTTAAAAACAAACGGATGAATTATTTATATGCTTCAGTTCAGAAGAACTTTTACAAAATAAAAATGTATGGATTAAGATGTATGATCAGAGGTGATTTCTTACCATTAAAGGCTGATCGAGCCAGAAAGAAAAAAGCGATAAAATTCGAATAATCGAAGGTTAAAGATATCAATGTTAAAAGTGCTGCTAATTGGAACATTTTCAGAAAATAAAGATGAAGGCTTTTCACAAATTTCTACAAGGATAAAAGAGATTTTGATAGAGGAATACGAAGTACGATGTATAGATGTTCATTCTCCGAGAACGTACGGAGAAACAATTTGCTTCAAACCGGATATTATACATTATATATGCGGATTAACAATTAAAAGTCTATTACTATTAAAAATTATTGAATTACTGTATTTAAATAAACCGGTATCTATTGTTTCAGCAATCCGAGTTTATATCAGAAGTAATGAGATCAAAATAATCAAATATTTAAAACCAGATTTAGTATTGACACAAGCTCTCAAATGGGAGAGTATTTTAAATAAGGAAAATGCAAAAACGAAATTTTTACCAAATCCGGTTGATATTCATAAAATTAAAAGAAGCAACATACAGCAGAAAATATTAAGGAGAAAATATGGTTTTCCTGATCATAAAAAGTTGATACTGCATATCGGACACATTAAAAAAAATAGGAATTTAAATGATATACTTGAGATTCTTAAAGAAAACAAATCGAATGAGTTTCAATTTATTGTCGTGGGCAGTTCGCATTTCAAGTACGATTACGAATTATATCATCGGTTGATAAAAGCAGGTGTAATTGTTATTTTAAAACATATAGACAAAATAGAGGAAATTTATTCAGCGGTCGATATATTCTTTTTCCCAGTCAAAGGACATGAAAATGATTCCTTTCCAAAGGAAAGTTGTGAGATTGGATCTATTGATATGCCATTTACAGTTCTGGAAGCTTTGGCAATAGGTACACCGGTTATTTCAAGAGAGATAGACGCGATTTCTCGATTATTAGGAAATCAAACGAGTCGTTTCCGTTTAATAAACTGGGACGGAAACCGAGATCATTCACGCACACAATTTTAAATGGTGTCTCCAATAAAAAATCTTCTGACCTTCGGGATGAAATCTCGCTTGAAAAGGTAAAACAAAAACTTGTTCAGATCTATACACAAGCTTTAGAGCGCAATCGATGAGGCTGTGCATTTATCTGTTGGGCATCGATGGATCAGGAAAAACAACGCTGGCCAAAAACATATTAAACAGATATAAAATTGATGGATATTCTGTGAAGTATTTATATACCCGGTATAAACCGATTCTTTCATTTCCAATAAAGACGGCAAGTAATTTTCTCGTATATAAGAAAGATTCAGCTTTTTGAATTATCACAACTACTCCAAAAAAAAGAAAACCTTTGCATTCAAACACCCATTTCTGGCTAAGTTATATGCATTTATCTGGATTATTGATTATACCATGTATTATTGGTTGCTAGTGAACTGGACATTTTTCTTCCATTCAAGAATTATCATCGATCGGTATATAGGCGACCAAGTGGTCAATATTTCAATTGCTGTCGGTCTGGGAAATATTAAAACAATAAAATTACTAAGGATGTTGCACGTTTTTTTTCCCATCCCTCATCACACATTTTTTATTGATATACCTCCAAAAGAAGCCTTAAAACGAAAAAATGATATTCCATCGGTTCAGTATTTAGAGGAAAGAAGGGGAAAATATATGTTG
>CAVTNR010000020.1:0-8406 GCA_963736115.1 uncultured bacterium | reverse complement strand
GGCCCGTCCGGCCGAACCCGGACGCCCCGGGGAGAGGGAAAACGAATGAGCACGGTCTGGAGCAAACCCGCGAA
This sequence comes from uncultured bacterium, assembly GCA_963736115.1. Classification (GTDB taxonomy): domain Bacteria; phylum Zhuqueibacterota; class QNDG01; order QNDG01; family DTFT01; genus JAFGAX01. The sequence goes on along the minus strand of CAVTNR010000020.1, from coordinate 8,332 downwards.
ATACACGGCCGGCGTCGGCATGGCCCTGCTCGGCCTGTATATTCTCTACCTGAGCCGGACCGTCATTCCCGTGCTGATCGTGGCCGGCCTGCTCGCCATGATCGTCCGGCCGGCCATTCAGTGGATGACAGCCAGGCTCCGCATGCGCCGAGGACTGGCGGTCGCACTGGTCTACCTCCTGCTGGCCGTACTCGTCCCCCTGTGCGTTCTGCTCGCGGTTCCGGTGATCGTGGAAGCGTTGTCCTATGTCGCCCGACTGGATTACGGAAGCATCGCGCGGGCCGGCGCCAGATGGCTGGAGTCCGCGCTGACGTCGATCCGGAACATCCGCCTGCCGGGTGCGGCGCTTGATTCCGCGGTGGATCGTGCCGTCGATTCGGCGCTCGCCGGACTGCACCCGAAGCCGGGCGCCCCGTCCGGGCCGCAGCCGCTCAGCGGCCTGCTTCAGTCCCTCGGCACGGTTCTGAAAACGTCCTTCGGCATGGCCGCGGGCATGGCAGGCGCGGTTTCTCGCGCATCGCCATGACGCTCTTCATGTTCCTGGCTTCCATCTACATCAGCCTCAGCGGCCACACGTACCGCGGCGCCCTCCTGTCCGCCGTGCCTGCGCCGCACCGGCCCGAATGGGACGGCCTTCTGACGCGCATCGACAGGCTGTGGGGCGCTTTTTCCGCGGGGAGCTGATTCTGATGCTGGTCATCGGCGTCATGAGCGGACTGGGCCTCGCGGCCCTCGGCGTTCAGGGCGCGCTGTACCTGGGCATCACGGCCGGGCTGCTGGAAATCATTCCGAACATCGGCCCACTCATCGCCCTGATCCCGGCCGTGCTTGTCGCGCTCCTGCAGGGATCGAATCACCTCGCGGTCAGCCCACTGGTGCTGGCCGGAATGGTGATCGTCCTCTATGTGCTGATTCAGCAGATTGAGAACAACCTCATCGTTCCGCACGTGCTGGGGGGGGCCGTCTAACTCCGCCCCTGGTCATCATGGCGGGCGTCCTGGTCGGCGCGTCCACGGCCGGCATTCTCGGCGCCCTGCTGGCCACTCCGGTTCTGGCTTCGGGCCGAGAAATCGTGCGCTTCGTGCACGGCAAGCTGCTCGAGCAGGAGCCCGGCCCCGATGTCAACCGGGCGGCGGAGTCCGCGCCGCGTCGCGCCGCCGCGACCGGGCGGAAAATCCGGACACGGGTCCCTCGGAGAAAGACCACCGGCCGGCCCTCCTCTGAAAAACCGGCCGAAGGCCGGACATGATCCGAGAAATTACGAGAACGATATTTTTCCTCGCCCTGGCCGCGTCCCTGTCCTGCACGCGGGCTTATCTCGGCGGCAATGTCTCAAAACTGACGGGCGTCCGCCACGAATTCAGGCCGGGCGTTCAGCTGGGCATCGGCGGCGAGATCGCGGGTTCGCACGCCTTCTGCGGGGAATCGATGTTCATGGTGCGGAACAACCGGATAACCATGCGCCGAAGGAGTGTTATCGATCCTTCTCTTTATTCGGGGGATCCGCCTGAAATCCGGGACTTTGATCTGACCGTCAGCCCCGTTTACTGGGAATATGCGGTTCTGCTGAAACGCCAGTTTCATCCCGGGGAATCCGTGAAACTGGGAATCATGGCAGGCCCCGGTATCTATCTCGCGACCTCGGGGGGATCAAAAGCCGTTCCAAAATCGGAGGTCCGGACCCTGCTTCCGACAGCCGGGTTCGAATCCGGGGACTTCATTTCTTCGGACGAAATCGGCTGGCTGTCGCCGCCGGATGCCGGTTATTCCCTGAACGCGGGAATCGATTACAGCCAGGGTAATCGCGGCGTACGGCTCATCTACACCGTTCATACCGAAGAGGTGAACTGGTTCGAATTCAACGTCCAGGGGGAAAAATACAATAAAAGGATCGATTTCAGCGGACACCACCTTCACACGTTCAGCATTGATCTGTACTATCAGTTCTGGTGAGGCGCATGCCGCAGAGTATCGGTGCAGTGCCGCTTTTCCGGGGATTCGGGCATCCGCGAACCCCCACCGTACCGATGGGCACTGAAGGACGCGTTCGCATGCCTTGGAGGAATAAAATGAGGGTACGAAACGTCTCTCCCTCGGACGCTGCCCGAATCGCGGACATTTACAATCATTATATATCCGACACCATCGTCACGTTCGAGCTCGATCCGGTGACACCGGAGGAAATCGGCCGGCGGATCCGGGAGATCACGCGGGACTATCCGTATCTGGCCGTCGAGGACGACGCCGGAACCGTTGCGGGTTACGCCTACGCCTCCCGGTTCCGGGAGCGGGAAGCCTACCGGCACACCGCTGAAGTGACCATTTACCTCGACAGGGACAGGACCGGCGCGGGCCTCGGCGCCCCGCTGTTCGCGGAACTGCTCGACCGTCTGCGAAAAATGGACACCGTCGCCCTGATCGGGGCCATCGCCCTTCCCAATGATGCGAGTGTCCGACTGCATGAGAAATTCGGTTTCCGAAAAGTCGCGCACCTGGAGAAAGTCGGGTACAAACTCGGTAACTGGATCGATGTCGGATACTGGCAATTGCTCATCCGCGAAACGGAATGAACCGGATGCGGCGGAACGGAGGATGAAAATGAAAGCGGGAACACAAACCAGTCTCGGGTCGGCGCGACGGCTCTTCACGGTCCCGGCGCTCACACTTGTTCTATTCTGCGCATCCAACGGATATTTTCAGCGGGATCCGGACGCGGTGTATGACGACCGCACCCCGGCCCTGGACCTGGTGGTCCGGATTCCCGGCCAGGCGCTGGACCCTGAATCCGCGCTCAAGCTTGAAATCGGGGAAAAGGAGTTCGCCGCCGCTCAGACATTGGACCCGGATATCGTGAACAAGGTGATACGCTACAATGTCCACCATCATTTCAGCGCCTCCGAGAGCGTCGTCCTCTACGCGGTCAAGGAAGCGGGCGGCTATCTTCTGCTGTATTTCCGCGAGCCCGACGTGATGGACGGCGGATTCGAACTCGTGTATTCGAAAAAACTCGAAAAAATCATCGGCCGCTTTTCCGCCGGGGTCAAGGGATGAATGGATCCGTGCGCTCGTTCCCGGACGGTTTCAAAGCCCGTTAAATCGGACCATACTTATTCAGGGAGAGTGTCGTGATGACTCTGCATGCCAGAATTCTCACCGCAGGCGCGCTTCTCGCCTGCGTCCTCGCCGTCTCCTTCTGTTCGAAAAAATCCACGGGTCCGTCCGGAAACGAACCGCCGGAGACCACAGCCGTCATCGGGTCCGAAGGCGGCACGCTGGCAGTCGAGGATTTCTCGCTGAGCGTGCCCCCGGGCGCGTTCGATGAAAACCGCTCCCTCGAATTGACCGTCCGTTCTGAGGACGAGACGTTCGGCGAGGCCAGGGCGACCCGGGTTTTCCGCATCGAAGAATTCCCGGATGATTTCTCAAAACCGCTCCGCCTGAGCATTCGATCGCACAGGACGCTTTCAGGCGAAATCTTCATCGCGGAGGCCGATTCCGTTCTCGACCCCCTGTCCGGCGCTACGGTCAAGGTCTACCGGTATCATCCGGCCGTTGATTCCTCCGGAGTGCTCGTCTGCGTATTGGATCCGGTGTCCGGAGAAGCGCCGGCCTTCCGTGCGCCTTTCATGCGGCCGTCCTCCAGCCTCCGGAAACGGACGCTGGAAGTGCTGGGAATCGACGGACAGGAAACAAAAGTGACACCTCATTTTAAAGTGACAAGGGACCTTCGCCATCCGGTTCCCGGATCAACCGGGCAAATCGTGAACGACATGCTGGAACAGAACCGGGAAACCATTCTCGAAGAGACCGGACTGGATTTCTCGGAAAAATGGCCCGAACTGCCCGTCGACGTCATCGTCGGACCATTCGAAGCCGAAATGCTGGACATATTCGGCGCTTACGTCGTCTGCAATCACAATGAGTCCATCTGGAGGATGGCCATCGACCAGAATATGATCGCGTCCGGTCAAATGTCCCTCATCCGGATATTATCCGGCATGCAGATGCTCCAGTACAGCATGCTGCGTTATGACATACTGAAGGGCGACATGGACGAAAATCCGGATCCCACCGACAATTGGCTCCACCTTGCGATCATGCACTGGGCCGAGGAAATATTTACCGACGATCCGAACTACCGCGCCCCCATGCATTTCCCCGGAAACGAAATGGCCCCCTTCAGAGGCATGGTCAAGGGCGCCACGGTTCTGAACGCGCATCACGACCGGGGTATGGCGGCCGTGATCAAGTTTCTGCTCCGTCAGGATTATTTCACCAGGGCGGAACTCTTCAACGCCTATCAGGCCATCAACGGCATCGGCCGGAGCGCCCCGCAGGATCCCACCGAAGCCCTTCTCTCGAACGTGCAGGAACTGATCACCGTGTGGTGGCCCGACTTCTTCAAATCGTACATCTCCGGCGGCGTATACGGCGTCGCGCCATCCGTTTTTCTCGATCCGTTCAATCTGTCCGGCACATGGACCATCGATCCGGACGGCGCTTCGGAAAAGGTTTTCCCGTCCGCGGACAGCCGCGTCGGCGCATACCCGGACCTGTCCGCCAAGCTGTTTCTCGTGGATGCGGGGGATGCGGACATGCCGGAGAACGCGAGCCTGTCCATAGACGTTGAAGGCGAAGTGACGGACCAGGGCCTTTCCACGCTCGTATTCGCCGTGCACCCGGACCGGCTGGAATTCCTCGGCGGAGGCCCGGCAACGTCGAGCAACCCGGAAATCCGTAACCTGAAGGCGAACGCCGAAGGCGGCGTGACGCAGTACCTGATCTGCGTGGTCAACAGCACGAGCCATGACGGAGTTCTGGGGGGCCTCAACGTCGACCTGAACCTTTCACTTCGCGGAACCGATCCGAATCCGCCCGCTTTCGATCTGTGCCAGGTGACCCTGATGATGGAGGGGGAATTCGAATACGTGCGGGCGAGCAACGGGGAGACGAGCACCAGCACGAGACAGATACACGTCAGCTCCACGGACACGCTTGCAGGCGCGCTCACGGACAGCGTCTTCGCGGGAAACGTCACCTGGTCCCTGAACAACGTCACCTACAACCAGACCGTCCGGATGACGTTCACGCCGGACCGAAGTCGAATCACCCGACTGGAGTACACGGATCTCCGCTTGAATCCGGGATCCTCCGAGAGCCGGTTCGAAATGGTCCTGCGGAACATCACCGCCCAGTCCACGTCTGCTGATATTTCGTGGTACTCCGTCACTGGCGAGGGGACCTGTGCGTCCGTCGAAAGCTATTCGGAGCAACGCCGTCTCTGGGACTCGATCTCCGGGACCTTCGCCGGAACCAGCACTTGCACACGCCACTGGTGTGCCTCCTCCAGCCAGATCATCGTCACCTTGAAAAAAAGAGGGCCCTGATGAAACCGGCGGGCCGGCATGATACAGACGTGGACATCGATGGCGCCAAGGTTGAACCCTGGCGCCATCGAGAACGAAAAGTTGGACAAAATCCTCTGCCGCCCGGCCGGCGGACACGCCCGAAAACGGTTGCATAATTGGATTGGTTTTTTATATTTACATTTGAATCTGTCAGCGAGCGCATTCCCCGCCGCTTGCGGCGGGGTAAGCGAGCGAATATAAAATGATTTCTTCTCTACAGATAGAAGATTCCCCGCGGCTTGCCGCGGGGAGCTTCAATCCACAGAGGGAAGACCGATGCTGTCTTCCCTCCTTCATATCCGGAGGTCTCGATGAACGACATCCTGATCCTTCTTCTGGGCGTGGCCTGCGCCGGCATCGGCGGAGAACTGTTCGTCCGCGGCGCGGTGGGCATCGCCCGCTGGGCCCGAATCTCGCCCGGCATCATCGGCGCCACGGTCGGCGCCTTCGCCACATCCAGCCCGGAGCTGTCCGTATCGGTCAATTCCGCGCTCGCCGGAAAGCCGCAGATCGCGCTCGGCGACGCGCTCGGCAGCAATGTCGTGAACATCGCCCTGATTCTCGGTCTCGTCCTGGTGATCTCAGCGATCAAATCACCCCGCAGCGGCGTCAAACGCGACTTTCCGGTCGCGCTCGGCGTGCCGGTTCTCACGTTCCTTTTATTCCTGGACGGAACGCTGTCGAGACTGGACGGCATTCTGATGCTGGGCCTGTTCGCCGGCTGGCTCACGTTCACCGCGTTTGAAGCGGCCGGACAGCGGAGCGCCGCTCCGGCCGTTCTGTCCGGTAAGAACGGCTGGGTGTCCATTCTGCTCAGCCTGGCCGGACTGGCCTTTCTGATCGCGGCCGGAAGCCTGATCGTGGCCGGCGCCAGGGGAATCGCCCACACCTACGGCATCGACGAATTCCTCATCGGAGCGACGCTCGTGGCCGTCGGCACGTCCGCGCCCGAATTGGCGACCGCATTGATAGCCAAATACAAAGGGCATGACGAGGTCGGGCTGGGAACCTTGCTCGGCAGCAACATCTTCAACGGCCTGTTCATTGTCCCGGTTGCCGCTTCCATTCATCCCATTGTCGTGCGTTGGGACGAGGTCGCCATCGCCCTGTTTTTCGGCCTGGCGGCCCTGATCATCCCCTTTCCGGACCGCAAGGGTCTCATCCGCCGCAAGCAGGGCATTCTGCTCCTGGTCGTGCTACGCCGCATACCTCGCAGCGGTGATCTACAAGCGGAGCCGGCTGAACAGCTGAAGCATCCCGCCGCATTGCAAGGGGAAACCTCCCGCGGATTTTTTCAACCCCACGGGAGGTTCTGACGAATCAGACCCCGGGTCGGTGCTTCAGGCCCTGCCGGCCGGACGTGCGAAATCCAATTCGGAAGGAAAAATGGAAGTACAGGACACGCGGACGCCGTTTTGGGCGGGCCGGATCCGTTCAGACGCCGCAATAAGCGGAAAATTCCTGCTGATGTTTTTCGTGCTGTCCGCCGTTCCCGCTGTTCGCGGGGCGAACGGTACGACGGCTCCTACTCGAACCTTAAAAAAGTACCGGCCAAGGTGTTCCGAAAAACCGGTCTGACCGTCCTGAGCCTGCAGGGGAACCATCTGACTTCGCTACCGCCTGAGATCGGCCTCCTGACCCAGCTCGAGCAGTTGAACCTCTACGGGAACGGACTCACGACCTTTCCCCCTGAAATCGGCAAATTGACCCGGCTCGAGCTCCTGGACGCGTGGGACAATGAGCTGACTTCCCTTCCGGAAATCGGGGGCCTGTCCAGCCTCACCGACCTCGAATTGTACCGGAACAGACTGACGTCATTGCCCCCGGAGATCGGACGTCTTCAAAATCTCGAAAGACTCGATGTCAGCACCAATGCTCTGTGGGCCCTCCCGCCGGAAATCGGAGGCCTGGCGCCGACTGAAACGGTTCGCTGCGGTCATGAACAGGAATCGGAAACTGTGCCTGCTCCCATCATGCACCTGGACAGCCTCGAGGAGCTGATCCTGCAACTCAATCCGATCCCGAGGCCTGCCGGCCGGAATCGACGGCTGAAGCGGCTTAAACACTACGGCTACAGCGTCTGCGCCTCACGCCCTGCCCGCTGATCGGGGCTCTCGACACCTCGAGGAATTCGACTTGTTCAAGAATAACCTGAAGTCCCTGCCTTCCCTCAATTCTGCAGGTTTCTCAAACCTGAAGATCCCTGTCCCTGAGCAATAATCGGTCTATCCGCGCTTTCCGTCCCGATTCGCGGCCTCCGTCGACTCGTACGCGTGGACGCGGACGGCAACGCTCTGACCGCATCCCCCCAGGTTCGTTCCTCCTGAAAAACCTCGCCATTCTCGGCTGAAAGACGATCCAGGATATCCGTATTTCCGCCGCAGTCGGAGCGACTCTGCCGAACTCGAGGAAATATGGATCGGGAACAACCAGCTCACAGCCCTTCCTCCGGAAATCGGAAAGTTGAAAAAACTCCAAGGCTCTACCTGAAAACAACCGCTGACAGAGCCTGCCAAAGGAAGTTGCGGATTCTTCCAGATCTCAATGAACTGAACATCGGCGAAATACGATCGATCCCTGCCGCCCGACTGACCCGAAGACGAATCTGCACAATTATCCGGTGAAGGTGAAGAACCTGTCGCATTGTTCAACTGATCCTGCCGTCGCAGCGACGTGCACGTCGCCCTTGCCTTTGCTTCAGAAACCAACCGGGGTCGCCGTGAGCCAAATCCCCGTCAGTCCATATTAACTTGACTTTGGCTGTAAATTCCTTTATACTGTTTTCAACTTCAAACGAAACACAACACCATCCTCATTATTCAAAAAGAAAAAACACGGTCATTCGATACGCTCCAGGAGGTTCCAAACCTCCCGGAGCGTCAGACGCGTTTCCCGCTGAAAACCGCGGGCATCGTATTCAGCGC
>CAVTNR010000019.1:0-100460 GCA_963736115.1 uncultured bacterium | reverse complement strand
AGAATGTGAGGGAAAAACAGGTGCCGCCGAAGCGGTGCCGGACGTACCCGTCCATGACCTCGATCGGGAAGCGCAGTTTCTTCTCCATCTCCACGGCTTCATGGTGCCGGATGATCTTGCTGAGGTTTTCGTAGGGGAACTTCGAGAAGTGCGACAGAATTTCTCCGAGCCCGTCCGGGCCCGGCGGTCCGGGAGTGACCGAAAAATACCCGTAAAAAGCGGTCACGGCCGCGGTGTGGAGAAAAGGATCGAGCAGGCCGGGATCAACGTCCAGCCCGGCCGCGGGACGGACGAGCGCGGGCGCGGACGGCTCCGTGCTTTCCTGATTCATGTCGTTTCCGCCCATGGAACCGCTCTCATTCCGTCACCGCATCCCCGGCAGGTCATTCACCGGCCGAAAAAAATACCACGAAAAAACACGGAGACACACGGATAAGACAATAATAAAATATCACATCCGTTCAATTCCGTGAACCTCCGTGGTGATGATATTTCTTAGGAAATCCGGGAAACGGAAGCCGCGATTACAGCACACTCCCCGACCATTTCCCTCCGGGGTACAAACTCAGGTCCAGCACCTCCGGCATGATGTCCGGCCGTCCGGTTTTGCGTTTCAGCACCTCGACCTGCCGCCGCGTGCCGTCGAACATGTCGCGGAGATACGGGAGCAGGCCGTTTCCACGGGTCGCGTCGAGTATGTTTTCGATCGATACGGCGATATCGCGGTTGTAGGCCCGGGCGCGGTCCGGCGCGGCGTAGGCGACCAGAACACCGATTTCCTTCTCATAGGTTTCACGCAGATTCAGCCGGCCGCGGTCCGAGGAACGCTGTGTCCACATCACTTTCTTGCTTTCCTCCGGACGGCCCGTGAGCGCCAGGTTGACCGCCATGCGCCATTGCGCCTCGTCGAACGCGGCCGCGGAGGCGTTCAGCGCCATGACGCGGCTGTAGCACGCGTTCTCCTTCCGGACATTGGCCTCGGGGTAGGTCACCCCGTACCGATGCCGAATGGAGGCGGGCCGCAGGTCCGACTCCAGGCGGTAGGCCCTGGCCAGCAGGAGATTCGCGCGCGCGATGTCATCGGCGCCGATCCGGACCGTGTCCCTGGGCGCCGTGAGCCAGGCGAGCCCATCGGTCAGGGCTGCGATCACCGCCCGGTCACGCGTGTACCGGTCGTCCCTTCCGACATGCCGCTCGGCAAGCACCATGGCGAGATGGGCGGCGAACCGGGACAAGTCCCGATCGTCCGACACGCGGAACATGCGGCGGCACGCCCTGAGCCAGACCGCGACTTCGGAAGGCCGGACGGCCACGCGTTCCGCGTCGCGGAGATCCTCCATGGCCTGGTCCGCGAGCCCGGATCCGTCATACCGCCGGAAGAGATCGATGAAGAGATCCACGGCCCGGTCCACACGGTTCAGGGCGGTGAGATAGATGAGTCCTTTCTGGTACAGGGACCGCGACGCGTACAGATCGAACCGGGCATAACGGTCCAGCACGGCATCGTAGGCCGCGACGGCCTCGTCCCACCGGCGGCCGCGTCCCGCGACGCGGCCGAGCATGTAGTGGCATTTCGCGAGCAGTTCCTGAACGCTCTCCTTCAGGCCGGCGACGTCCGGGTTTTCGAGCGAAACCATGCCCGGGCCGCCGTAGAACTCCCGGGATGCGACGATGCGCCGGAGCTCTTCCCCTGAATCATTGAACTCCCGCAGCTGGCCGATCTGGCGCCGGATGGCGTCCGCCGTCAACCGGCCCAGTTCGAAATCGATGTCCATCTTCAGCTCGCCCGCGCGAAAATACGTCCATCGGTCGTCCAGGGCGTGCCGGTTCGCGAAAAACGCGTCGAGCAGGCCGTCGGCCTTCCGCCATTTGGCGGCGTCCGGCGGCCCGTTGCGGAGCGTGAACCGGGCCAGGGCATACAGTCCCTGGGCTTCCTCCGCGGTGTCGAGACGGATACGGCCGACCGCGTCCAGAACGGAGCGCATGAGGGATTCGGCCCGGCCGGCGTCGCCCAGCATGAAGACGCTTTCGGCGATGACGCGGGAAAAACCCGTCACATTCTCGCCCAGCAGGAACTCGGTCATCGGTCCGTCGGCCGATTCCGGCCGCAGGGCCGCGAAACAACCGCTCAGGTTGTCGACGGCCGCGTCGCGGAATCCAAGATGCCACTGGCAGAGGGCGATCATAAAACCGGCCTGCGGCCGGTACCGGCTCTCCGGTCGGATCCGGTTGAATGCCGTCAGGGCCTGGCTGAAACGATCCTGTTCCGCGAACCCCCAGTGGTACGCGGCCCGACCCGCGAGAAACTCCGCCTTCTCGCGGATCGCAGCCGGCAGATTGTCCCGCCGGGCCGTCCACTCGCAGGGCTCCAGGCCGCCGGCGAAGTCCCTCGACCGGAGGCGGTGTTCCGAGATACGGAAGAGCGCCGCTGCCGCCGAATCCGCGCCCTCCGCGGATCCGTATTTGACCAGACTCCCGCGCGCAGGTGTTTCCGCGTAATCCGACAGAAGTTCCTTATAGACGGCGACGGCTCCCGCGTCGTCACCCCGGATCTCAGAGATCCGGCCGGCCATGCGCTTGGCGAACAACACGTCGTCGCTCGCATAATCGCCCTTGAGACCCAGGCGCCGCGCGGCATCGCGGTATCCCGCGAGGATCGCGTCAATCCGGCTCGAGGCTTTGTCCAGGTCGCTGTTGTCCCCCCCTGCCATGCTGAGCCGCACAGACAGGACCAGGAAGCGTCCGGCGTACGGATTCTTGAAGAAGTCCAGGCGCTCCGAAGCTTTTCGGTCGAGCACCCGCTCCGCGGCCGTGTAATACGCGTCCGGCTTCCCGCCGTTCCGCCGCACCTCCGTGCCGATCAAAAAACAGGCTTCGGCGAAGGAGTAGCTCAGTTCGTCGTTCCGGATAAAATCCCTGTCCTTCATGGCCTGGTTGAGCGTCTCGAAGATGCGGTCCTGCAGACCCAGATCGGCGTAAACGCGGACCAGAGAGGACAGCACGCGGATCTGCTCTTCCGCAGAGGCCTTGCGGAGCAGATCGAATGCGCGGCCGTACGCCCGGGAGGCCGGCTCGAGGTTCCGCCTGGCGTCATAGGCGCCGCCGGCCGCCAGGTAAACGGAAAGCAGGGCCCGCGGCTTTTGCCGCTCCACGGTCCGCGCCCAGCGCTCCACTTCGATGTCGTTTCCCGACTCAGCCTGCAGTTTCACGATACCAAGCACGATGCTGTCCCAGGTGAACCGCTCCGGGCGCGTGAATTCCATGGCTTTCTCATAAGCCGCGACCGCGCCGTGCACGTCGCCAACCGCGGCCCGCGCGCCGCCCAGGGACTCCCATGCGGCCGCCAGCGTGTTCTCCAGCCGCTCCTTCCGCCAGGGGTTGACGGCGTACCCGTCATAGACGCGGGCGTCGAGAGACCGTACCGGTTCGATCACGGCGAGCGCCTCGGCCGGCGCGGCGGCCGCCAGGGCATTGGCCCACTTTGTCCGGATCATCCACTCCAACAGCGCGGGGGGCTCGCCCCCGGCCCGCATCCGTTCGAGCACGGAAACGGCGTCCGCGCAGATCCGGATCTGCTTTTCGATCTCTCCGCTCTGATAGTACAGGGTGGCCAGGTAATGGCACAGCTCCGCATATTCCATTTGGTGCCGGCCGGCCGGACCCTCGGCGGAAACATCGGGCCGAAGCAGGGCGACCGTCCGCTCGAGCGAGGCCCGCGCCGCCCGCTTTTCAGTCGTCGGATCGGCGTAGAAATCGATCCGTGTCTTCTCGATCCGGAGTTCCAGGGGATCGGAAACGCAGCGCCAGAGTCCGTGGCGGTCGAGGGAATCGAGAAAAGCCGAAAAAGCCGCGCGGTAATCCGGAAACCGCTTGAGGAAAGTGTCGGGGTCATACTCGTTCAGGACGTGCATGTCCGCTTTGGCGCGGAGCATCCGGCTCAGGACGGACTGGCAGGACAGCGAATCATGCTGCGCCGCGATCCGTCCGAATGAAAGGAAGGTCAGCAGAAGGACAACAGACCGGAACGGAACTTTCATCAGGATTCCTTCGGTTTTCGATGATCAGCGTCTGTGGGGCGCGAGGTCGTGGAGGCACTGGGACAGCGTCCGGCGCCGGGGTTTCACGCCGAGCGTCACGAGCCAGTCGCGGTTCCGGGCCCGGAGCCCGTTGATCTGGGTTCGGGCCAGCAGGAACACATTGGCCCGCTGCAGGCTGAAAGTCAGGACGGATGACGAGGGCAGAAAAGCGGCGAGTGTCCGGGCGTCGTCCAGACCGGATCCCGCGAGGTTCCGGCCGACTTCGTTCACGTACAGTCGGTGCACGCCGTCGGCGCCCGCGTCGGATTCGACGACCTGGCTGGAACGGTCATTGCGGATCACGCGGCCGGCGCCGTGGAAGGTGTGGTGGCCTCCCAGTTCCATCCGGAAACCGGCGGCATCGAGGTGGACGGCAGCGTTGAGCCTCAGCAGGCCGGTGCGCTCCGCGAGAATGATCCGGTGGGCATAGGTGCGGCCCGAACCGGCAGCGGTCCATTCCATATGGTCGGTCAACTCGGCCGTCCTCAGGAGCGCCGCCGCGCCCGCGGTGAATGCGGCCGTCAGACGCGTGTCGACACCGAGTCCGAAATCGGACAGAACAAGACGGGTCTTCCCCGGCCACCATCCGGAGCCGGCGAAGCCCATGCTGTAAACGCCGTCCGTCAGGCGGCCGTCCTGAGCCGAAACGCCGAGACGGGCGAACATCGCGTCCGCGTCGGACAGACGGCCGGACAGCCCCCGCATCCAGTGGCCGGCCTGGCCGTACGATACCGTCGCGAGCAGTTTGTGCCGCACGCCCGCGTTCATGTTGAACCCGAATCCGGAGGAGCCGGTTTCGGAGAAAAAGCCGCGGCCCCGTTTGATGACGCGCCGGCCGTCTCCGCCGTACCGCGAGAAACCGAGGGACATCCCGGCGCCCGGCACGGACCAGAACGGGCCGAGAAAGGTCCCGAGCACATCAGCATTCACGCCCGCCCCGCCGCGGTGGTCATGGAAAAGACCGAAAGCATCCGCTTTCGCTGACACCAGGAAACCGCCGCCCTTACCCTCGAACAGGTACCGCTTGGTGACCGCCCGGCCCTGGAGGAGCGCCTGTGGTTCGACTTCAAGCCCGGATTTCAACCGACCCGCGGAAACGGCCGTCTCCAGATCCGTCCGATCCGTCCATTCAAAGCGGACCAGCCTTTCCAGCCGCCTGGACCGGAGCCCGTCGAGGAAAGCGATCAAATGGCGGCGCAAGCCGGGGTCCGCAGGAGTGGAGGCAAGCAGACGCTCCGCCTCCTCGAAGTTTTCGCGTGCCTCGCAGATCAGAATCTCGTAAGCCAGAAGGCGTTCTCCGAACGAAGGGTCCGCGGCCTCAGGCCGGTTCCGGAGCGTCCGCATCTGATCCTCGGCTTCCGCCGTTCTGCCTGAAATCAGAAGGAGCTGCATGAGGCTTTCGGCCGCTTCCAGGGAGGGAACGGCCCTGTAATCCGCTTCGGCCTTGCCGAATTCCAGAGGCCATCCGGCCGCCTTCCGGCTCTGGCCGAACCAGACCATCTGCGACGTGAGCAGACGCTCCTCGATGCGTTTTCTCGCGCGCCGGGCGCCGAGCGTGTCGTACGCCGTGCCGCGGCGGAAATGCGCGGCCGCGGCTGTCGCGGAATCGCCCTGAAAATCCAGGCTGGACGAGTAGGCTGAGACGGCTTCATCGAGTCTTTTCTGCTCATGCATCAGATCTCCGGCCAGAAAGAAAAGGCCGGCAAGCCGGTCCGGACGCGGCACGGCCTGCTGTTTTTCCACGGCAATCGCCTGATCGATCAGGATCAGGGAAAGCCGGTTGTCTTCTCTTCTGGATAGGACGCGCTGGTAGAGGGAATCCGCGCTGCTCTGGCCATGGAGCGCGGCAACGGAAACGGCGCCGGACAATAAGAGGATCAGAATTCGTTTCAAGAAGTTCTCCGAACCAGGTGAGTTTTGTCCGATGCCGGGAGGACAGGACAGCCGATTGTTACCGGGAAAAACAATCTAAAATAAACTAAAACAAAAAGCAAGATCAGTGCCAAATTTATTCTGCGGCGGACCAAACGCAAGATATTGTTTTAAATTGGGATAAGATAATTAGGAATAATTGAGGAAATGAATTCAAACAGCCGGTTGGCTCGAATCCGATCAATCGCGCTGTTTTTCAATCACTTGCATACGGTATCCGACACCGGTTTCCGTCACGAGCAATAGCGGATTTGCCGGATCCGATTCGATTTTATGCCGGAGTTGAGACATGTACACCCGAAGGTATTGCATTTCGTCTCCTGACGATTCCCCCCATACGGCCTTGAGAATCTGACGATGCGTTAAAACCTTGCCCGCGTTCTGAACAAAAAGCCGGAGCAGATCGTACTCGGTCACCGTCAGTTTGACGATTTTTCCGCTGACTGACACTTTTCTCGCCGCCAGGTCGATTTCGAGCGGGCCGTTTCGGAACAGGCCGTCCGCATCCGCGGGCGCTGCGTGCCGGAGCGCGGTCCGTATCCGGGCGACCAGTTCGCCGGCGCTGAACGGCTTGGTCAGGTAATCGTCCGCGCCCGCGTCCAGGAGCGCGATCTTGTCCTGCTCCGCGTTCCGTACCGACAGCACGATGACCGGCACATTCGACCATTCCCTCAGCCTCCGGAGTATGTCCAGGCCGTCCCCGTCCGGGAGGCCGAGGTCCAGAATCACGACGTCCGGCCTGTGCATCGCGGCCTGCACCAGCCCGTCGCGGCCGTTGGCCGCCTCGGACAGGCTGAAACCCTGCGCCTCGAGCGCGATCCTGAGGAAACGGCGGATCTGGGTCTCGTCATCGACTACCAGCACCTTGACGGCATCACTCATTCGATTCCTCCATGCCTGCGGAACGCCGCTCCGACGGCAGTCTGACAATGAAAACCGCCCCGCCACGCGACGCGTTTGCCGCGGTCAGACGCCCGCCCATTGCTTCCACGAGTCCGCGGCTGATGGATAGTCCCAGCCCCGTGCCTCCCGCCGCGGAACCGGGAGCGCGGTAGAATTTTTCGAACAGACGCGGCAGGACGTCCGCCGGCAGCCCGGGACCTTCGTCGCGCACGGTGATGACGAGATCGGATCCCGACACCGCGGCACGAACCCGCACGGGGGTATTCGGCGGTGTGTACCGCAGCGCGTTCTGAACCAGGTTCCCGATCGCGATTTCCGTAAGCGCGGAATCGATTCGGACGATGGGAAGACCCGGGGCCATTTCGAACGCGACCGGACGTCCCGACGCCTCCCGCATCAGACGCCGCTTCAGGGACTGGAAAACATCCGAAACATCGCACCATTCCTCCGCCGGCCGGACGTTTCCGGACTCCAGGCGTGACATGTTGAGCAGGTTCTCGACAAGACCGTTCAGCCGGTTCGCCGCGTCGTTCACCTCCGACATCAGGGCGTCCCGCGCCGGATCGCCCAGGCGCAGACCGGGATCGGTGAGGCTGGCCGTGACACCGGAAATGACCGCGAGCGGCGTGCGGAACTCGTGCGAAATCGTGTTGAGCAGCGTCTTGAACAGACGCTCCGAGGCGTCGGCCGTCTCCGCGCGTCGGCGTTCCTCGTTGAAACGTTCCCTTTCGACCGCCGACGATACTTGTCCCGCGAGATTCTCGAGCAGGGTTTCCTGGTCCAGCGTGAAAACCGTTGTCCGGCGGAAACGGACGCCGGCGACGCCGTAGATGTCGCGTCCGGTGGCCAGGGGCAGCCACCGGGCGTCGGAAAGCGGGAGTGTGTCCGTGAAACGCCCCGCGGGCTTCCGGTTTTCCGCGACCCACCGGACGACGGATTCCTCCTTCGCGTCCGGCGTGAAACCGGACGCGGGATGAAGAACCGGAAAACCCGCGGCGTTCAGGTAGACGGCCGTATCGGCGTCGAAAATCCTGTCGATTTCGCGGACAGCGATCGCGGCGATGGCGTCCGTGGAATCCGCGGAGGCTAGCGACCGCGACATCGCGTACAGGGCGGCCGCGCGGGCCTCGCGCTGGCGGACGGCCTCCTTGTTGATCCGGATACGGGAAGTCAGGGTGCCCGTGACGATGGCGATGATGAAATACAGGCTGAACATCAGCAGGTCCTCGAACCGGGCGATGTGGAACGTGTACCGCGGCGGGATGAAGAAAAAATTCCAGGCCAGCGCGCTCAGCGCCGCGGCAATCAGCACGGGCCCCATCGTCAGCCAGAGCGAAAGCAGGGTCACGGCGAACAGGAGAAACAACGCAACGGAAAGGTAATTGAGAAGCGACCCCGCCGCAAAGAGCGCGGCGACAACCGCCGCGATCGCCCCGAATGCCAGTCCGACCTGCCGGCCGGACGTCAGCCGGGGGAGCCGGCGAGGCGGCCGCGTCGTCTCAGGGATGACGTCGCCCCGGACGACGGTAATATCGATGTTCCCGCTGTAACGGACCAGCCGCTCGACGAGGGAACCGCCCTTCAGCCAGGACCTCAGTCGTCCTTCCTCGGTCTTTCCGATGACGATCTGGGTGATGCTGTTCGCGAGGGCCGTCTGCACGATGCCTTCGACCGGACCGTCGGCGCGGACGACGGCGACCTCGGCTCCCAGTTCGCGGGCCAGGTGCAGATTCGCGGTCAGCTGGGCGGTCTGCTGTTCGGTCAGGCGGACCTGCGTCTCGACGTTCACCGCCATCCATTCGGCGTTCAGAGTGGCGGCCATACGCCGGGTCCACGCGATGAGCTGGGTCGAGAAGGGGCTCGGACCGACGGCGACCAGCAGCCGCTCCCCGCTTTTCCAGGTCTCCCCGATCTTCCGGCCGGCCCTGTAACGGGCCAGGTGCCGGTTCACCTGCTGGGCCGTGGCGCGGAGCGCCATCTCGCGGAGGGCGGTGATGTTGCCCCGCCGGAAAAAATTGCGGAGCGCTGCGGCCGCGTTTTCCGGCGCATAGATCTTGCCGTCGGTGAAACGCTTGAGCAGTTCGCTCGGCGCGATGTCCACCAGTTCGATGTCGGCCGCGCGGTCCAGCACGGAATCCGGAACCGTCTCGTGAACCGGAACGCCGGTGATCTCCTCCACCGTCAGGGACCGGCTTTCCAGGTGCTGGACGTTCAGCGTGGTGTAGACGTCGATGCCGTGGTCGAGGAGTTCCTCCACGTCCTGGTAGCGCTTGATGTGCCGGGATCCCGGGACGTTGGTGTGCGCCAGCTCGTCCACCAGGACCACGGCCGGTTTGCGCCGGAGCGCGCCGTCGAGGTCGAATTCGGAGAACGTCCTCCCGCGGTAGGAGACCGCTTGAAGCGGCAGGCGCTCCAGACCTTCGAGCAGAATGCCCGTTTCCGGCCGGCCGTGCGTCTCGACAATCCCCGCGGCCACGTCCTTCCCCTCGGCCTTCAGCATGCGGGCCTCCTGCAGCATGGCGGTGGTCTTGCCCACGCCGGCGCACATGCCGAAAAATATTTTCAGCCGGCCCCGGCTGCGGTCGTCCTCGTCCGACCGGATCGCGTCGAGCAGGACATCGGGATCGCTTCGGTCCGTCCCTTTATTTTTCCGCCGGATCCGGTCGTGCGTCATGGCCGTCCTCCTGATGAAAATTACGAAATTCCGGGATCGTGTCCAACATGAAATTCAGCAGGGTCACGTTGACCCGCGGAAGACCGAACACACCCCACAACCGCGGCTCAGTCCGGCGGTCGATCAGATTCAGCAGACCGGCCACGGCCTTTTCATCCAGCCCTCTCCCGCGGGCGACCCGGCGCGCCTGAAGCCGGGCCGATTCGACGCTGATGTGGGGGTCCAGCCCCGAAGCGGAGGCGCAAAGCATCTCGGCCGGAACATCCGCGCTGTCGGTCAGTCCGTTCTCCGTCCGGAAACGGTTCCGCCTGCTCCGGACCGAATCGGCGAGCGCCGCGCCGGTCGGCGCCGCGTGGCTGGCGCCCGAAGGCAGGGTGGACCATGCGCAGGCCGAAGGCCGGGGCCGGAAATATCCCGGTCCTGCCGCGGCCTGTGCCAGGAGCGAGGATCCGATGACCGTATTCCCTGACCGCAGGAGACTGCCTCCGGCCTTTTCGGGGAACAGAAGCCGTGCGGCGGCCGTGACCAGAAGCGGGTACACCCCGCCGCAGAGCAGTGTCAGCGCAGCCCACAACCCGAATGCCTTCAACCAGATCGAACGGATTTTCATTGCCTTTCCTTGTCTTTTCCCTGTACGGACCGGCGGACCGCGGGGCGGCGTTCACACCAGGCGAACCGCCGCCAGAATCATGTCGATCGCCTTGATTCCCGCGAACGGCGCCGCGAGGCCGCCGAGCCCGTAGACGAGCAGATTCCGCTTCAGAAGCGCGTCCGCGCCCATCGGCCGGTAGGCCGCGCCGCGCAGCGCGAGCGGGATCAGCGCCACGATGATCAGCGCGTTGAAAATGACCGCGCTCAGCACGGCGCTCTCCGGCGAATGCAGATGCATCACATCCAAAGCGGCCAGCGGCCCGCGGCCCGACGGCCCCGCGTACAACGTCCCGAACAGGGCTGGGAGAATGGCGAAATACTTGGACACGTCGTTGGCGATGCTGAACGTGGTCAGGGCGCCGCGCGTCACGAGCAGCTGCTTTCCGATTTCGATGACGTCGAGCAGTTTCGTGGGGTTGCTGTCGAGATCGACCATATTGCCGGCCTCCCGGGCGGCCTGCGTCCCCGTGTTCATGGCGACGCCGACGTCGGCCTGCGCCAGCGCGGGCGCGTCATTGGTGCCGTCGCCGATCATGGCGAGGCGGTTCCCCTGGGCCTGCGCGCGGCGGATGACGTCCAGCTTGGTTTCAGGCCGGGCGTCTGCGATGAAATCGTCCACGCCCGCCTCGACGGCGATGGCCGCGGCCGTGTAGACGTTGTCGCCGGTGATCATCAGCGTGGTGATCCCCATGCGGCGCATCCGGTCGAACCGCTCCTTCAGCCCCCCCTTCACCACGTCTTTCAGGTGGATGACGCCGAGCGGCCGGCCGTCCTCAGCGACGGCCAGCGGTGTGCCGCCCGAGGCGGCTATGTCCTCCGCGTCGCGGGCAGCCGACTCGGGAAAAACGCCTCCCTGTTCCCGGATGAATGCCTCGACTGCCGCGACCGCGCCCTTCCGGATGCGCCGGGTCCGGCCGTCCGGACGGTCGATGTCCACGCCGCTCATCCGGGTTTGCGCGCTGAACGGCACGAAACGGAACGGCTCTCCCGAAATCTCCCGTCCGCGAAGATTGAATTCGCGCTTTGCCAGGACCATGATCGACCTGCCCTCGGGTGTTTCGTCGGCAATGGACGACAGGTGGGCCGCGTCCGCGAGTTCGGCCTGGTCCACGCCGGGGGCGGGAATGAAGGCCACGGCCTGACGGTTGCCGAGCGTAATGGTGCCGGTCTTGTCGAGAAGCAGCATGTCGATGTCGCCGGCCGCTTCGACGGCGCGGCCGCTGGTGGCGATCACGTTGTGACGCAGCATGCGGTCCATGCCGCTGATGCCGATGGCCGACAGAAGTCCGCCGATCGTCGTCGGGATGAGGCAGACCATCAGCGCGGTCAGGACGGGCAGGCTGAGGAGGGCCGAAGCGCCCGGCCCGGACGCCTGGAGACCGTACCGGATGAACGGATGCAGGGAGACGGTCACAAGCAGGAAGACCAGGGACAGCACGGACAGCAGGATGGAGAGCGCGATCTCGTTGGGCGTTTTCTGCCGCTCTGCGCCCTCGATCAGCGCGATCATCCGGTCCAGGAAGGTCCCGCCCTGTGCCGCCGTGATCCGGACCACGATCCGGTCGCTCAAGACCCGCGTTCCCCCGGTTACCGCGCTCCGGTCGCCCCCGCTTTCCCGTATCACGGGAGCGGATTCACCCGTGATCGCCGACTCGTCCACGCTGGCGATGCCCTCGACAACTTCCCCGTCCGAAGGGATGACGTCGCCCGCCTCGCAGACCACGGTATCCCCGACTTCGAGGTCCTTTGCGGAAACCGGCTCCTCCACTGAACCGTGCAGTCGCCGCGCTCCGACGTCCGTGCGCATCCGCTTGAGGCTGTCGGCCTGGGCCTTGCCCCGGCCCTCCGCCACGGCTTCCGCGAAATTGGCGAAGAGAACGGTGAACCAGAGCCAGAGGCATATCTGCAGTCCGAAGGTCCCCTGCGGCCCTAAGGTCCGCGCCGGACCATGAACGTCCGCTTGGAATGGAAGGATTCCGAAATCCCGCAGCGCGACGAATGTCGTCAGAATGGCCCCGACAAAGACCAGGAACATGACCGGATTCCGGATCTGCCGACTGGGGTTCAGTTTCACGAATGCGTCCGCGGCCGCGCGAAGCAGAATCCGGCCGTCGATCACGCCGGGTTTCGGTTTTTCGGTACATCTCCGGTCCTCTTTAAAACGACCGCCCCAGTCCGAAGAGCCCCTGTTCCACGATGGGACCCAGACACAGCGCGGGAAAAAACGTGAGCGCGCCGACGATCAGGATCACGCCGGTCAGCACGAAGGCGAACAGCGCCGTGTCCGTCCGGAGCGTCCCGGCGGTCTCCGGCGAAGGTCTTTTGGCGGCCAGGGCCCCGGCGATAGCGACGACGGGCAGAAGCGCCGCCAGCCTGGCCGCCAGCATGGCCGCGGCCAGAGTGGTGCAGTAAAACGGGGAACCGGCCCCAACCCCGCGAAGGCGCTGCCGTTGTTGCCAGCCGCCGAGGCAAAGGCGTACAGGATTTCGGAAAACCCGTGCGGACCCGCCGCGCTTCTCCCCGCCAGGCCGGCCGGGACGGACGCCGCCAGGCCGGCGCCCAGCAGGATCAGGGCATTGGGAACGAGCAGGACGATCATCGCCATCTTGATTTCGAACGCCTCGATCTTCTTTCCCAGATATTCGGGCGTGCGTCCGACCATGAGCCCGGCGATGAAGACCGAAACGAACACGAACATCAGCATGCCGGTCAGGCCGGCCCCCACGCCGCCGAAAATGACTTCGCCGAGCATGATGTTGAGCATCGCCACTCCCCCCGCCGCGGGCGAAATACTGCTGTGCATGGCGTTGACCGATCCGTTCGACGCGCAGGTGGTGGTGACCGCCCAGAGCACGCTGTCCGTGATTCCGAACCGCTGCTCCTTGCCCTCCATGGCTGGCCAGTCCGGACCCCGTGAATGGAATTCCGCGGCCAGGGCAATGGTCAGTCCGGCGATCAGGAGGAACAGCATCACCCCCCAGAGCATCCATCCCTGCTTCTTCTGTCCGGTCATGCGGCCGTACATGAGAACCAGGGCCGACGGAATCAGCAGGATGGCGAGCATCTCCAGAAAATCGCTGAAGGGCGTCGGATTCTCGAACGGGTGAGCGCTGTTGACCCCGAAGTATCCTCCGCCGTCGGTCCCCAGCTGCTTGATCGCGATCTGGGAAGCGACCGGACCGAGCGGGACCGCCCGGGTCACGCCCGAGGGCGTCACGGCGGCGGGACCGGCGCTCCAGGACTGGACCACACCCTGTCCGGTCAGGAGCACCGCCCAAATCAGCGACAACGGGAGAAGGACGTGGACGACGGACTTGACCAGATCGGCCCAGAAGTTGCCCACGGTCTCCCGGCCCTGCCGGCCGACGCCGCGGATGAAGGCCAGAAGTACGGCCATTCCCGCGGCCGCGCTGACGAAATTCTGAACGCCCAGCCCGAAGGATTGCACCAGGGGACCGAGCGTGATTTCTCCGGAATAGGCCTGCCAGTTCGTATTGGTCACGAAGCTGACCGCCGTGTTGAATGCCAGCGGAAACGGCACGTTCGCCAGCCCTGCGGGATTGAACGGCAGGCGGCCCTG
Source organism: uncultured bacterium (assembly GCA_963736115.1). GTDB lineage: Bacteria > Zhuqueibacterota > QNDG01 > QNDG01 > DTFT01 > JAFGAX01. The sequence goes on along the minus strand of CAVTNR010000019.1, from coordinate 86,644 downwards.
AAGCATCTGGAGCGCCGTCAACGACGCCAGTCCGATGCCATGGAACGCCAGCAGGCTCCAGATGTACGTCCGGGCCGTCATCTCAACGGCCGGATCGATTCCCGCGGCCCGGAAAATGCCGCGCTCCAGCTGTGCCAGGGGACTCCGGAAGGGTTTCCGGTTCTCTCCGAAAATGCGGACCAGAGTCGCTGCCAGCGGCGGCGTCAGGACCGCCAGAACGGCGAAGTAAACCACCGGCGGAAGCCAGTCATCAAGTTTCATGGACGGGCTCAGAAGCGCTCGGGGTTCATCGCGGCGTATGTCAGATATCCGGCCAGCAGGGCCGCGATCGCGCCCGCCAGGTTCCATTCAAAGGCCATGGAATTCCTCCGATGTGAAAAATCATACACAAAATAAGAGGAAACGGATCAGTTTGCCATTCGGAACGGTGCCCGGAGGGATAAAGATTTCATAAAAATCGGACGTCGCCGGTCTCGAAGCGCGGCGGCCGGCCAAAAAGGCGAAGGGACGGACGGATTGCTCCGCGCCGCCCCTTCTCCTTTGTGAGGGGATTTTATCTTTCAGGTGCCGCGCAACTCGAAGGTAGCCGGCACATCAACTAACCGATGGCCACCCCGTCCCTTTCCTCGGTACGGATCCGTACACATTCATTCATGTCCAGCACGAAGATTTTACCGTCCCCGGTCTGGCCGGTTTTCGAAGCCTTGATGATGGCCTGTATGGCCGGCTCGACGTACGGATCGTTGAGTGCGATTTCGAGTCTCACCTTCTTGGTGAGCTTTCCCGATTCCACCACGCCCCGGTACGTCTCCGGGATGCCCTTCTGCCGGCCGCAGCCCAGCACATTGCTGACGGTTTTGAGGTATATCTCCTTCTCGTCGAGCGCCTCCATCACGTCGTCGAGCTTGTGCGGCTGAATGATGGCGATGATGAGTTTCATTTTTTTCTCCCCTGGATCCGGACGCCTCGAGCGGCGCGTTTCCGGTCCCCTTGACGTTCAGGTTCGGCATCGTGCGACGCACCGTAAGGCGCGCCATCAGGCGCGTCGCATGTCTTCACTTTACCGCTCAGTCGAGAAGCGTGTACGCGCTTTCCCGGTGCTGCGTGTCATCCAGGCCGATCACCTCGTCCTCCTCGGTCACGCGAAGGCCCATGGTTTTGTCGAGAATCTTCAGCAGGACCCAGGTGACGGCCGCCGCGTACACGGCCGTGACACCCACGGCCGCCGCCTGGCTTCCGAGCAGATTGGCGTTTCCGAAGAAAAGGCCGTCCGCGCCGGCCGGGTTGACGGCCTTCTGCGCGAACAGGCCCGTCGCCAGAGCGCCGACCGTGCCGCCCACGCCGTGCACGCCGAACGCATCGAGGCTGTCGTCGTATTTGAACTTCGTCTTGATCACCGAGACGGATACGTAACAAACCGCGCCGCCCAGCAAACCGATGCCGATCGCCGAGAGCGGTGACACGAAACCCGCGGCCGGAGTGACTGCGACGAGGCCGGCGACCGCGCCGGTGGCCGCGCCCAATACCGTCGGCCGACCGACCACGACCCACTCGATGGCCATCCACGCGAGGGCCGCGGCCGCGGCCGATGTGTTCGTGGCGATAAACGCCGACACGGCGAGGCCGTTCGCGCCCAGGGCGCTGCCCGCGTTGAATCCGAACCATCCGAACCAGAGCATCGAGGCGCCGAGGACCGTGTACGTCATGTTGTGCGGCGGAATCGTGTGGTGCGGAAAACCCTTGCGGCGGCCGAGCATCAGCGCGCAGACCAGCGCCGAGATGCCGGACGAAACGTGGACCACGGTGCCGCCCGCGAAGTCGAGTGCTCCGAGGGAGCGCAGCCACCCGCCCGTGCCCCAGACCCAGTGGCAGACCGGATCATATACGAGCGTGGCCCACAGCAGGCTGAATACGGCGAACGTGGAGAACCGGATGCGCTCCGCGAACGCGCCCGTGATCAGAGCCGGCGTGATCACGGCGAACATCATCTGATACGCCATGAACAGGCTGTGCGGAATCGTCCCCGCGTAATCGGGGTTCGGATCGGCGCCCACGCCCTTCAGTCCGAGCCACGAGAGACCTCCGATGAAATGGCCGATATCCGGACCGAAGGAGAGGCTGTAACCGAAGAGGATCCACTGGATGCTGATCAGGCACAGCAGAAAAAACGACTGCATCATGGTGGACAGCACGTTCTTGCGGCGCACGAGTCCCCCGTAAAAAAACGCGAGGCCCGGCGTGGTCATGCTCATGACGAGCGCGGCGGACATGAGCACCCAGGCGACATCGCCCGGCTGAATGGCGAGGTTCATGATCGGACTCCCTGTCTGAACCGTTGAATAGTGGTGTCGTTCTTCACTCCCGCAAACAGGCAAAGTGAGTGCCAGTCCGGAACGGACAGACGTGTTCGCGCTCAAGACACGCGGGATCAGCGGTTTACGTGGAAGACGGGGATCGGGGAAGAACGGGCGGCAAAAAACAATTCTGTAGGATGCCGCCGAATCGGGGACTTTTCCGTAAGAAAAGCCGGGAAACCGTCCCGAAATCGGAATGCGGTATCCCGGCTTTTTTTATCCCGAAGTTCCCGCGGCCGCATCGACGGCCGGGGACGAAGGCGTCAGTTGAGTTTCACCGGCTCCAGTTTCGGAGCGAACACATGAATGACGGCAAGCGCGATCAGATAGATGCATCCCGCCGTGATGAAAATGGGAAGGTAGTTGTTCGGATTCTTGTCGAGAATCCAGCCCACGATGTTCGAGATGAAGTATCCGCCGAGCCCGCCCATGAATCCGCCGATGCCCACCACCGAGGCCACGGTGCGCTTGGGGAACATGTCGGAACTAAGGGTGAAGATGTTTGCAGACCATCCCTGATGACCCGCGCAGGCCAGGCCGATGAGCAGGACGGCGGTCCAGATGCTGTCCGTCACTCCCGCGTAGATCACAGGGACCACGCACAGGGCGCAGATGAGCATGGCGGTCTTGCGCGCCCGGTTGACGGTCCATCCGGCCTTGAGAAAGGCCCCGGGCAGCCATCCGGCGATAATGGAGCCCACGCTGGCCATGCTGTAGATGATCAGAATGGGCCACCACAGATCCTTGATGTTGACGCCGAATTTTTTATAGAGGAATCCCGGAACCCAGAACAGCCACACCCACCAGACCGGATCGGTGATGCCTTTGCCGACGGCAAAAGCCCAGGTCTGCTTGTGACCCAGCAGGCCGGTCCATGTCTTGAACATCTCGGAAACGGACTGCTGCGGCGCCTTTTCGGGCGGCTCGCTCCGGATATACGCCAACTCCGATGCCGAAACGCGGGAGTGCCGGTCCGGATGGTCGTACATCAGCAGCCAGAACACCAGCCAGATGAATCCCAGCGCGCCGGTGAGAACAAACACCCACTGCCAGTGCCCCAGCGACTCCAGTATCCAGGCCACGGCTATCGGTGTTATAAATGCCCCGATGTTCGTTCCGGAGTTGAAGACCGCTGTCGCCAGCGCCCTTTCCTTCTTCGGGAACCACTCGGCGATGGCCTTGATGGACGCGGGGAAATTCGCGGCCTCTCCCAGTCCGAGCAGAATGCGCGCGGCTCCGAATGCGAACACCGTGCCGGACAGCGCGTGCCCCATGGCCGCCAGGCTCCACCAGACGATGGCGATGGCGAATCCCTTGCGGATGCCGATCCGGTCGATGAGGGCGCCCGCGAAAAGCATCATCACGGCGTAAGCGAGCTGAAAATAGCCGACGACCTGGCCGTAGGTCAGTTCGGACCAGCCGGGCCAGGTCAGGATGACGTTCTGTTTGAGAATGCTGATGACCTGCCGGTCGATGTAATTGATGGTAGTGGCAGCGAAAAGAAGCCCGCAGATGACCCAGCGGAAGTTTCGGAAGGTTTTTTTGGCCACGGTTCCTCCATAATGAACTAAACCGTTTAGTACAAGTCTAAAATAAACAAATGAATCCGCAATGTCAAGAAGTACTTGATTAATGATTTACAATTTTGTATCTTTTTATGAGGGGTGGTACAAATTTGTCCATGCTTCTGATGCTGGTGAACCGCCGGAACCGGCCGTCTCCCGTCCGACGAGCGATCCGTTCCGCCCTTGTTGCGAGGAGTGAATCATGAACACCGTCACCGCCAAGAGTTTTCCCCTCCTGATCGAGATCAACCAGGCCGTCGGCCGCACGCTCGAGCTCCACGATGCGCTTCACGCGACCCTCCAGATCCTGCTGAATTCCTATAAAATCCGGTCCGGGGCTATTTTCCTGATGGACGATTCCGGAACGGCGCTGACCCTGGAGGCCTCCATCGGTTACAAATCGAACGTGCTCGACACTCGTTTCACCGTGGGAGACGGACTGACCGGCCGGGTCGTCGCTTCAGGCAAGCCCATTGTCGTTCCGCAGGTCAGCAAGGAGCCCCTGTTTCTGAACCGCATGGCGTCGTGGGACAAGGAGGCCGGCGAGCAGAGCTTCTTCGGCATCCCGATCATGCTCGATTACAAGGCGCTCGGTGTGCTGATCGTCAATTTCGCCCACCATTCCAAGCGGGACTATGACGGCACCCTGCAGTTTCTGACCCTGGTCGCCTCGGCCCTGCTCCAGCCCATCCGGGTCCGCCATGTCATGGAAAACCAGCGCCAAAGCCTGCTGGATGAAAACGTGACGCTCAAGCGGAAACTGCAGGAGGAGTACAGCTTCCACAACATCATCGGCAACAGCAATGAGATGCGGGACGTGTACGAGCAGGTGGCCACGGTTGCCCCGACCCAGACGACGGTCCTGCTCCGCGGCGAGACCGGCACGGGCAAGGAACTGATCGCCGAGGCCATCCATTACAACTCGCCGCGCGCGGACAAGCCCTTCGTCCGCGTGAACTGCGCGGCCATTCCGGAAAACCTCATCGAGTCGGAATTCTTCGGATACGAGAAAGGCGCGTTCACGGGCGCCGTCGGTCGTAAAAAGGGCCGGTTCGAGCTTGCGGACGGCGGCACGATTTTCCTCGACGAGGTCGGCGAGCTCTCCGCCATGACCCAGGTGAAGCTGCTCCGTGTCCTGCAGGAGCAGGAATTCGAGCGCGTCGGCGGAACGGAAACCATCCGGGCGGACGTGCGGGTCATCGCCGCGACGAACGCCGACCTCGAGCGGAACATGGCGGACGGTAAGTTCCGCGAGGACCTGTACTACCGGCTGAATGTGTTCTCCATCGTCCTGCCGCCGCTCCGCGAACGCAAGACCGACCTCCTGCTCCTGGCCGACCACTTCATGCTGAAGTACAGCCGCCAGCACGCGAAATCCGTGAAGCGCATCTCCACCCCGGCCATCGACATGCTGATGCGGTACCACTGGCCCGGCAACGTCCGCGAGCTGGAAAACTGCGTCGGACGCGCCGTGCTCGTGTGCGAGGACCAGGTCATCCACAGCTACCACCTGCCCCCCACACTGCAGACCGCGGAGAGCAGCGGCACCACGAACACCCGGTCGCTCAGGGACGCGGTGGCCACGTTCGAGAAGGAACTTATCCAGGACGCGCTGAAATCCACGCGCGGAAACGTCGCCAAGGCCGCGCGCCTGCTCGACACGACGGAGCGCATCCTGGGATATAAAATCCGGAATTACAAGATAGACGGGAAGCGGTTCAAGGAGTAGTCACTGACCCCGGGGTCCCGGACTTCAGAAAGTCCGGGCGGATTCCGTGCGTCAGACCCCGGGGTCGGAGAGCACAAAAAAAGACGGCACCCTTTGTTCAAAAAGGGTACCGTCTTTTTTTGGTGATCCGCCGGGGATTTTCTTCCCCGGATCACTTCAACAACAGGTCATTGGACCTTCTCCACCGGTATCACCATCTCCACGCGGCCGGTGAATCCCCCGTCCCCGGTGGGCATCGGCATGGACACGAAACGCTCCATCATCGGGCCCGCGGGCCTGTATCCGTTCACCGGAATCCAGGCAAACAGGGCTGCTGTCGCCGCGTTCTGCTCCGGTGAACCGAATACGCCCTCGAAGAACAGAGCGGCTGTCAGAGGATACGCGTATTTTTTGAGAACCAGCGGAGCGGTCACCTTTGCCGTGTCCGGGCAGGGGATGCCGAGATCCCAGACCAGCGAATCCGCGGGCGCCTGATCCGGGCTGTTGAAGTACAGTCCGAACGGCGCGGTCCCCATGGAAAGTCCCTGGGCCCCCGCGTTTTGCATCAGGTCCATGAACGCGCTCCCGTGCTGGTCGTAACTGCCCTTCATTTCGAGCGCGGCGTAGGCAAACGGCTCCACCGGGACCAGACGAACGGATTCGAGCTCGGGTGGCTTCGGTTTTTCGCCGATTGCCGCATGCGTCTGAGACCGCGCGACGCCGGACGCGATGAATGCCAGGGCGATGAGAAACATGGTTTTTCTCACAAAAACCTCCGGTTTGTTGGGACGGGAAGACGAGAAAGGATTCTGGAGAGGATACGGACGCGGGGCGGGAAGGTTGCGTTTGAAGCTTAAAACCTGAAAGGGCTGAAAGACCTTTCGGGTTTTACAATCACCAGTTGCTTTTCGGCCTCCGTTTTCCGAACAGTGCGGCGCAGGGCGCGTTTTTCGTCGTATACGCCTGGAGCTCCCGACACCAGACCGCGGCGAAAGTCCGGCACGAGTCCGAACCGTCCACCGCCTGCTCCTTCGGGAAATCCGCTTGGGGGCAGTGAAAGTCGCAGAACCGGATACGGGAGGATCCGACACCGGCATTCCCGCCTGCGGGGCCGGCATCGTCCGTTCCGTCCTTCACGCCGCGAACCGCCTCATTCCACCCAGTACAGAATGCGGCCGCACTGCTCGCAGGTGTAGATCATCTGGTCTTTGCGTCCCTTTTCCCCGTAGGATGTGGGCAGTTTGGCGAAACACCCGAGGCACACGTCGTTCTGCACCGGCACGATGGGCCGCTTGAAACGGGTGTGAAGCCGCTGGTAGGTGCGCAGGAACCGGGGAGAGATGTTCTTGGCGATGTCGTCCATTGCCTTGCGGAGCTTTTCGCGCCCCTCCATCTCAAAGCCCATTGTGGCTTCCGCTTCGGCCGTTTCCTTCAGCATCAGGTCCAGATCCTGGTACAAAACCAGCAGTTCGATCAAGTTGCGGGTCATCGATTCAGCCTCCCTGGATGGCTTTGAGGAAAGATCCGAAATCCGGGGCGGCGATCATGGCCTGCCTCAGCTTGGAATCCCGGACCGATTCCACAACCTTGCCGAGCACCGGAAGATACAGGTTGTTCCCGTCGAGGGGCGGCGCTACGATGAGAAAGAACAGCTGGGCCGGTTTTTTGTCGAGGGCGTCGAAATCCACGCCTTTCTTCGAGATGCCGACCACGATGTGCAGGTCGGACACCGCGAGGGTCCTGCAGTGCGGGACCGCCACGCCCTTTCCGATACCCGTACTGCCGAGGGTTTCCCGCTTCGAAAGGGTTTCGATCACGAGTCCCTTGCTCCGGACGAATCCGCCGGTCACCAGGGGCTGGACCAGCTCCTCCAGGACCGCCGGCTTGGTTCCGGACTGCATCCCCGGGATAAACAGGTCCGGTTTCAGAATCTTGACGAGTTCATTGATCTTCATCACTGCTTCTCCCGCGTCACGTGACCGAATCGAGTTTTTTGCGCTTGAGCCGCTCCACGACTTGCTTGACGTCCTCCGACCGGTCCATCCGGCACACCAGCGTGACGTTCTTCTCCTGAACGACCACGACACCGTCGAGCCCGAGAACCGCCACGACGCCCCCGTCCGTGTGCACGTACGACTGCGTCGTATCGACGAGCACCGCGTCTCCCGACACGACGTTCCCCTTCCCGTCTTTTTCGCTGAGCTTGTGCACCTGCTCCCAGCTGCCAAGGTCGCTCCAGCGGAAATCGCCCCGCACGCAGAGCACGTTGGAGACCTTCTCCATGATGCCGAAATCGATCGAGATGCTCCGGATCTGCCGGTACACACGCTGGACCGCCCGGACGTAGCCGCGCTTGTCGAGCGCGCCCCGGATCTCGCAAAGCCCGTCATACAGGTCCGGAAGGAACTCCTCCACGGCCTTGAGATAGACCGAGGTCCGGAACACGAATATGCCGCTGTTCCAGACAAAATCGCCGCTGGCGAGAAACATGGCCGCGGTTTCGGCGTTGGGCTTCTCGGCGAATGTCTTCACCTTGAAGGCCTCCACGCCGTAGAAGGATCCCTGGCTCCCGTCGATCTGGATGTACCCGTAACCGGTCGCCGGCCGGTCCGGCACGATGCCCAGCGTCACGAAACTGTCCTGTTCCCGGGCCAGCTGGGCGGCCGCCAGTATCGATTTTCGGAATCTCGGAAGATCCAGAATGAGGTGATCGGCCGGCGTGACCGCCATGACGGCGTCCGGTTCCGAACGGTCCAGAACCACGGCGGCGAGACCGATACACGGGGCCGTGTCCTTGCCCATCGGCTCCCAGATAAAATGGGACCTGGGAATTCGGCTGGAGAATGGACGGAACTGGGATTTCTGGCCGGCTTTTGCGACCACATACAGATTGTCCCGGCCGACCAGGGGAGCGAAGCGGTCGAGGGTTTGTTCGAAAAGCGTTTTTCTGCCGATGATGTTCAGAAACTGTTTGGATTTCGATTCGCGGCTCCTGGGCCAGAATCGCGTCCCGGAACCGCCGGCCATGATCACGGCGTACAAAACGGACCTCCGATCCCCGGCCGTAAAGAGAGCGGCGGCCGAAGCCTTCCGCCGACGGCCGATTTCTGATCCGCAAATGAAATTGCCGGATGGGCCGCTCCCCGGATACGGATCAGAAACCGGGCGAAGGGCCGTAAGGCCTCAATTGGAGTGTGCGTTTGGAACCAGATTCGAGTGATACGATCCGCCTGTCGATAGGCGGTCCAGGCCGGGAGGCCGGAACCGCTGAATCATGCCGGAGAACGAACGGGGTAACATCGTATAGTAAAAAGAATTTATCAGAAAATCAAGCGCATTTCGGAAATGCGCTACACTCTTCCGTCCTGATTCGGCCGGGTCGGGTTTTACGCCGGTTCTCCGGGAAAGGCCGCGTTCAGGCGCTGTCTGAAATGACGCGCCTTCCCGGCGAGTTCGGACGGGGTTCCATCATTGTTCACGATGAAATCCGAGCGTTCCACGCGGTCCTCGTCACTCATCTGCGCGGCCATCCTCAGCCGGATGTGGGCTTCGTCCCATCCGCGCGACTCCCGCAGTCGTCGGATGCGCGCCTTGATCGGCGCGCGCACGGTCACCACCGTATCGCAGAGACGATCACAGCCGGTTTCGAAAAGAACGGCCATGTCCAGAACCAGAGGAATGCCGGGTGCTTCCTGATGCAGGCGGCGGATTTCGGCGCGTATCGCCCGCACCAGGACCGGCCAGACGATACGGTTCAATGCGCGGAGCGCGGCGGGACTGTCGAAGACGATCGAGGCGACAAGGCCGCGGTCCAGACGTCCGGAGGCCTTGAAAATCCGCTCCCCGAAAGCGTCCGCCAGTTTTTCCCTGACGGCCCGGTCCGAATCCGTCAGCCGCGCCGCAATCCGGTCCGCATCCACGACACGACCGGAGCGGCCCGCGAGCCGGCGGCTGAAAACGGTCTTCCCGCTCCCGATGCCCCCGGTCACGCCCGCGATCCAGGCCCGCCGCGCGGCAGCCGCCATGTCAGTGCGATTTCGTGATGAGAGTCGGAAACGGGGGCGTCGCGGCCGGGAACGGCACGCCCGGCTTGTACGCGTAGAAGTCGATGCTGGACAGCCGAATCGTCTTCAGTATTTCCGCATCCCAGGAAATCCGGCTCCGGTTGGCCGTCCACAGGCTGTCCACGTAAGCCTCATATACCGGCTTCAGGAGCGTCGGTTGTCCCTCCAGGCCGTGCTTCTCCGCCAGCCGGTTCAGCGTCTCGTTCCTGAAATGAACCGCGACCAGCGCATCCTGCCATTCGGCGGCGTTCGAGCGCACGAAATCCCGCTTGTCGAGACCCCGTTTGTAGGCCTCCCGGTTCAGGAACTGGTCCCGCATGAAATCGGTCACCGCGTTCTTGAATTCCGCGCGGAAAGCCTCTTTCGGGATGTTCTTTCTCCGGTACACCAGGGGATGCGCGGCGAGCTCGCGCTTGAACTGATCGACAGTCCAGGTCCTGCCTTCCACCTCAAAAAACGACGCTTTGAGGAAAGCTTCTTCGTTCCCGTACGGATCGACCGTAGCGGAATCCTTCAGGGCGTTGAAGAAATTCTTGTTGATCTCCTGAATCTGCGAATCGGACGCGGCGCCGTACATCATCCAGGCCATGTCGGCCATCCGGCGGAAAACGGGGGGGTTGAACTTGATGGCCTTTCCGCCCAGCAGGCGCCCCATGTACCGCTCCCATTCGGCGCGCGCCTTGCGCTGGACGGTTTTCTCCTTCACCTCGTTCCACCGCATCTGGACCTCTTCCCCGCCGATGACCGGGAAATCCGTCCACCCGGCCACCTTCATGATCAGGTGCTCGTTCGGGCCGATGCGGATGGGGCCGATGACCGTGTCCACGGGCACGGGCCTGCGGAACAGGGCCTCGTGCACCAGATCGTTTTCAGGATCTTTCCACTTCACCGCGTGTTTCGGGATGGACGATCCCTCCGGCCCCAGCCCGTCGAAGATGGGACCGGCCTTTTGCGGATTCAGCAGTATCTGTTCCTGAATTTTTCTGGCTGTCTCTTTGTTCCGTATCGTATAGAACTGGACCTCGTATTCGCGGGCTGCCAGACGATACCGCTGTTTCAGATCCGACGTGTCCACGTTCACTTTTTTCGTTGCGACTTCCCCGTACAGTTCCTCCCGCATGCTCTGTTCCCGGATGCCGCGGATGTGATCGCGGAAGGACCGGCGTTTCAGAAGGGAGTAATCATCTCCCGCCTCGATGGCGAACAGTTTTTCCATCATCAGATTGTCGAGAAGTTCGACTTTCGTGCAGTCGCTTTTTAGGCCGGGATACCGGGGACGGATCGTCAGCTCGGTCCGGTACTGGTACTGTTTTTTGGTGATGGTTCTGTCGCCGATGCGGGCCAGAACCGGATCTTCATTGGACTTCCTGGAGCATCCCGCGGCGATCAGAAGGAGGACGGCCGGGATCGTGAAAAGAACCGCTGAACGATTGAATCGCATGGTTTTTCCCGTTGCTGTTAAATGATTGATCAGGTTGAATATAGACTGTTCTTTTCGGAATTGTTACCGGAAGCAAACCAATGTAACAACTTTTTAAGCGATATTCTATCTAATTTTACTGCTTTTATCGTCCAGGGTTCCTGAGTATAGATTTTCCTGAGACCCTGATGCCGGATTGAGATGAAATCACATAAAACGCCCTAAACGCATGATATTTTTTTGCTTAAACAATTGCTACAATCATGAATAAATTTTGCGAATCACTATGAAGGTACTTAATTTTTATTAATGTAAATACCACGAATCCGTCCCTCATTTCCATCAATCATTTTCTCTCATCGTCCTATCGGCGCTTCGAAAAAGACCTGAAAGGTCTTCCGAACCTTTCAGGTCTTTTTGATAACCCATCACGGGATTGTCCACCCCACCCTGGATCCCCGATAGAACAGCTCGGGGATGACACCCAGCCCTTATCCCGAAACACTCATTTTTCTATGAACCATGAACTATCAACTATGAACTTTTCAGAAGTCATCCCGATCGAGAACTTCTGGATCTCCTTCAGCACCCCGAAATCCGCCCACGCGTAGTCCAGCATCAGGGACGATGTTCCGAACATCCGGTACTGCAGGCCCCCGCCGAACGTCAGACCCTCCTCGCTGTCCTTCGCGAACATCGACTTGTATCCCGCCCGCAGAGCCACCATCCGGTGAAACACGTACTCCGCGCCCACGTTCACGCTCTCCACGTCGTCGTTCGGATGAAGCGCGTCCACCGCCAGCGTCAGATTGCTGTCGTACAGACCCTTCAGAACGTCCACGCTCATCCCCACACGGAACAAAAGCGGCATGTCCCACTTGTCCGTCTGAAGATTCGCGTTGATGTTCGGGTTGTTCCCAGACACCGTCGCGTCGATGTCCTTCTGAACCAGCGCGTCCTGGCCGCCCATCTGCATCTTCGTTCCGTAATTCGATATGCTCATCCCCAGACGAAGTCCCTCCAGCTGGGTGTCGAACAGCGTCCCCACGTCGAACGCCATGCCCCGCGCGTTCATGTGAAAGATCTTCTCCTGAACGTACTTCGCGTTGAACCCGATCGAAAACCGGTCCGTCAGATTCCGGGCGTAGCTCAGCGCGAACGCGTAGCTCCCGGCCGAAAACGTCTCCCCGGTCCCCTCCGGCTCCATCGTCGTCGTCCGGTCCATGTCCCCCATCGTCAGGAACTGAGCGCTCACGCCCAGAACCCCCACGCCACCCACCGGAACCGCTACCGCCGCGTGGTTGTACGCGATGTCCGCGATCCACTGCGTGTTGCTGAACGACGCCTGGCCGCCCTTCATCCGGGCGATCCCAGCCGGATTCCAGTACACCCCGCTGATGTCGTCCACCACCGACACGAACGCGCTCCCCATCCCGACCCCACGAGCGCCCTGGTCGATGTTCAGAAACGCCGCCGACGTCGTCCCCGCCTTCGTCACCTCCCGGCCGTATGCCGGGAAGGACAGGAGCACGGCCATCCCTATCAGTAAAAGTTTCTTCATTTCGGGTCTCCTTTTATTGGCAGTTCATGGTTGATAGTTCATAGTTCATAGTCAAAAAAGGTGTTTTGTCGCTTCATTTAATAACTGTTCTTAATTCTCTTCCAACTATGAACTATGAACCATGAACTATGAACTTTTTTTATTTGACGATCGCGAACTTCCCGATCTTCTGCCCGGTCTTCCCGGCGTTGATGTGATAGATGTACACACCGTAGGCGACGTCGAGGTTGTCCTTCGTCTGCATGTCCCAGATCTCGGTGCCGTCCGCGATGGCCGGCGAGTCGTGCTCGAGGGTTCGGATCATCTGGCCGCGCAGATTGAAGATCTTGATCGTGCAAACCGCCGGAAGGTGAGTGAAGTGTATTTCCCTCGGCCCGCGTCCGTTCGCGTAGGGATTCTGGGCTTCCCAGGAGTTGGCCACGATGTACGGATTCGGCACCACCTGGATGCGGCCCATCGCATCCTTCACCGCCTCCGCGTCAATCGATTCGCTCTTCATGGTGAATTCGAAAATATCCGCCGCCAGGAAAGGCTTGCTGAGGCGCACGGCCAGGGTATCCCTTCCGCCGGATTCGAGCGGACCGAATCGTCCGCGCTGGTTGCGAGCTTGATGACCCAGCTTGGCAGGAGGGCGCCGTCCGAGCCCCTGTTCAGAACCGTGATCTCGTCCGTCGTGGTTTTCACGGTGTATCCGCTGAAAACGCCGTCGTTCCCGTCCGCCTCGTAGAAGCCGAACGGCATGCGCTCATGCGTCTCCGCGTCCAGGACCGTGAAATTGACCGGTTTTCCCGCCAGGTCCCTCCCCCTCCTGAAAAACGTACGGGAGGAATCGAAACCGGCAAACCCGCCGAACACCACATCGAAGTCGCGGGCCAGCGGCCCTTCCTTCTCCTCCCGATAGGCGTAGGGCGTCACGGTGAAGGCGTAGAGCCCCTGCCGGCTCCAGCCGCTCGAAGCCGAATCGAACGCCAGCGAAGCCTCGTTTCGAAGCGTGAGTTCGAAACCGTCGACCACGGGAAGCGTCAGGTCCAGTCCCGTCCAGTCCTCGGGACCGTATAGAACGGACCCGGCCGTGACGTCCGTGAACGTCAGCCGTTTCGTATACAGCGTGTCCGCGAAGCTCTTGACCACTTTGAGGCTTTCCTCGAAGGTAATGCGATAGAGATGGCCGCCCTTGACCAGCGCGGGATCGATCACCTGCATTTCGACGGTTCCGCTCGTCGCCCCGCCGGGCAGCAGCCGCACGAGGTCCGGTCCGCTGGCCCGATATCCGGCGGAGGGCGCCTCGGGCCGCACGATGGCCACGTTCTTCCCTTTGTCAATCGCGCCGTCCTGTGAAATGGAGATATATTTCGAGCATTCCGTCGGCGCGATGCCCAGGGAATCGGATCCACTGTCGTAGGATGTCACGGCATAATAGTATTTCTGACCGTTCCGGACCGATTCATCCGTCCAGACATGCTGGAGACCGGTGTCCTCGCCCAGCCAGAAATGAACCCCGCGGACATGTATTCCCGAGAATCCCAGTGATCCCGTCCTCGAGATCGAACTGGGCGACCGGTTTCCGGTACGATGCGGATCCGAATCCGTCGGTGATCGACGTCATATCGTTGAATCCGGGATCCGTGGACCGGTAGATCCGGTAACCCTGGAAATCCTTTCCGGTGATGGGATCGATGGACCCTTCCGCCACGTCGTCCCAGTACAGCGTCACCCGCTCGTCGCCGGCCACGGCGGTCAGGTCGGGATGATCGGAGCCTTGGAGAAATTGTAGTTCTCCACATAGGTCTTCTGCGCGTAACGCTTGTTCCGGTACAGATCTTCCAGACTGCTGGAAAATATCACGCCGACGGAGAACCGCTCGGTCTGTTCGACCTTGAGCGGAAAATACCCGGAACCGACGAGGATGTCGGTGTCGCCGATCTGCCCGATCGCGTTCAGGTAGCCGGGCGCGATGGCGGTCCAGAGTTTCTCGTCATCCGACAGCGGATAGAGCGTCCAGGGCGTGTAGATATTGAAGGCTGTCGAGGCCGATCTGGTCGGACTCGTTGATGTCGGTGACGTCGATATGCGGTTCGCCCGGAAGAGCGTGCCCCTTCCGGACGTGGGCACACCGTCCTTTTCGCCGGCATCACCGGACCGCGCGACGCCGTCCATGCCCACGTCATCGGTGAGGATGTCCCAGTCGCCGTCGTTGTCGATGCCGTCGTCACGCCGCTCGTCAACGAGGCTGTTGTGCTTCCGGCGCCCGTGAAGTAGTCGATGTATTTCAGGCCCTCGTACAGGAACCGCGACAACGGCGTGCGTCGCCCTCGCCGAATGTGGAGCCGTTGTTTTCGTCGATGATGCCGTTCAGGTTGTCGTCGAACAGGTTGTTCGGCGATCTCGACAAGATCCTGTCCCGCGTCGATGTGAAGCGATGCGGCCCTGGAACGGAATGTCCAGCACCCGCGGCGGGCATCTGCGCGATGGATTCGGGCAAACGTCACATAGTCGATCACGATCACGTTGTCGCCGGCTTGAACCGGACGGGGGTCGAACAGACTCTGGGTGATGACCGGACCGGGGCCGTTCATCCCGTCCCCGTCATTGTCGATGCCGTCATAGGGGTTGCCCGGACTCTCAAAGAAGGCCTGCCCCAGGAATCCCACGTTCCATCCGCCGTACCCGAGGTTGTCCTGGTCGAGGTGGTAGCCGATCTCCATCTCGAGGTCGTAAGCGCCGCCGTCGTCCGAGCCCTCGCTTCCGCCCCCGGTCGCCGTGTTGCCCATGATCGGCCCCGACATGATGCCGAAATTCATCTTGGTCAGGTCCCGGGTGCCGATGTTCTTCACGTCGTACAGGAGGAACAGAATGTCCTCCACCAGGACGTTGGACCACTGAAAACCGCGCACCTGCCCGCGGAGCCCCAGACCGCGCCGCTGGGTGTCCGTGGAATCGGGATAGTATGAAAATTCCCGGTTGTTGTAGTCATCCATGTAATACATGCTTTCCTGGTCCGCGTTCATCACGCCCTTGCCGAAATACCCGTTCCAGGAACCCGGCCATCCCGGGTCCGTGACGTCCTCGGTCTTGTCGGGCCAGCTGGACGGCCAGGACCATTCCCAATGGCTCATGGCGATGCGGGGTTTGGCGCTCTTTTCCGCCGGCGGCTGGGGATTGTGGAATCCCGGAAGCGGCGTCATGGAATACCATTCGCCGTTGGGGCCCGAATCCCCCGAGTCGGCGTTGTTGGAGTTGCCTGCCGAGCATCCGTTCCCCTCGGAAACGATATGGATGGTGCTGCCTTCGTCGTTCTTGACCTCGGCCCCGACAAACATGACCTGCTGGTTGATGTAGACATGGCCTGAATTGATCGGCCATTCGCCGCCGATGTCGGTGACGGCCACGTACCGCTTGCCGAGCAGTCCGTCATTGTAAAAGCTGGCCTTGATCTGGTTGCCCGAGTGCAGGCCGCTGACGCTGTTGTCTTCATCACCATGCAGCCGGGCCATTGAGTCCTGAGCGACGGCCCGGACGGCGACACCCAGGAAGAGGGCCGCGATCCAGCCGATTGTGGTCTTTTTCATGTCGTACTCCTTCTCCGCGGACGATTAGAATTCAACCGTGAAACCGGCCTGGATATGCCTCGGCGGGATGAACCAGGTCGGCTGGCGCAGGTAATCCTCCACCGTTCCCACCCGCGCTGCGTCGTACGGAATGGTCTGCGGATCGATATTGGCGCTGTAACGGGCCGAACCGGTCTCGGTGTAGACGTAGGTTTCGCCCTTCTGGTCGAATAGATTGTACACGGTGACCAGGAATCCGACGTTCGCGGTTCCGACGCTGAACCGCTTGTGGAGCATCAGGTCAAACTGACTGGTGTTCGGAAGGCGGCCGCTGTTGTCCCGGAGCCCGCTGTAAGTGGACTCTCCGACCAACGATCCGCTCGCGTACGACGGCGTGTAGGGACGCCCCGACCTCAGTTTGTACTGGAGGGTGGCGATCCAGCCCGCGAATCCGGTCGTCCCCATGCCGGTGAGCGTGTGACGCTGGTCCCAGTTCAGGGGGATCATCGCCAGCCGGGGTTCCTGCAGGTTCTGAAGGGCGTTGAAGGCGTCGGTGGGATTGGAATAGGTCCCCTCCGCGA
The DNA here is from genome assembly GCA_963736115.1 of uncultured bacterium. Taxonomy (GTDB): domain Bacteria; phylum Zhuqueibacterota; class QNDG01; order QNDG01; family DTFT01; genus JAFGAX01. The sequence goes on along the minus strand of CAVTNR010000019.1, from coordinate 69,843 downwards.
TCTGGAAGGCGTACGCGAGTCCGGCCCCGAAATGGCCCTGGAACCGCCTGTCCAGGTTCAGCGTCAGACCGTACACGTTCGCATAATCCTTGTTCTCGTACAACGCGTAGGATACGCTGGGTTTCAGCGTCTCAATCACGGGACCCGTGCCCACCCAGTCCCGGATGTCCTTGTAGAAAAGAGTCATGTCGACGGCGACCTGGTCGGACAGCTGCTGCTGAAATCCGATTTCATACTCCACGGTCCTCTGGGGATTCAGCGCGGCGTTGCCGAGTATGTTCCGCCCGCCGCCGACGATCAGCTTGAAGTCGGGATTCGCGTACAGGTATTGGAATTCGGGGATCTGGAAGAAGTGCCCGTAGGAAAAATGGACCACGCCGCGGTCCGTGATCGGGTAGGCGACCCCGAGCCTGGGAGACAAATGGGTTTTACCGCCCACCTTTTCCTGCATGAAGGCCCGTCGCTGGTCGGGGGTATATTCCACGAGTGAATCAGCGGCGGGATTGACGTACAGGAACTGATCCTGAAACGGCGAATAGATGCTGGGATCCCGCGGATCGACCGGCATCGAGGCGTTGGCGTCGAAGTAGTCGAACCGCAGTCCGATGTTCACGATCATGTCCTTCAGCTCGATCTTGTCCTGGATGTAGGCCGAGAACTCGCGCGGCCGGCGGGTGTAAAGATCGTGATAGATGTTGGATGACGGCGGCACCCAGGGCTGATAGGGCACGATGGGTTCGTCCTTGCCCTCCTTCCGGGCCGGCTGCAGCGTGTAATTGTCATATTTCAGCTCGTGCAGCCGCGCTTCCAAACCGGCTTTGAACTGATGGATGGGATTGAGCTGACTGGTCAGATCGATTTTGGCGATCCAGTAAGACGTGGTCCGATTCGACCGGCCTCCCTGAGTGCCCGCGCGCCAGAAGCTGTAGGACGCGGGATCCCTCAGCGAATCGGGGTGTACATACCCGTCGCGGGTCCCGGCATCAGGAACGTAGGTGAACGACCTTCCCTCAATTGCCAGGGCCTCGAGCGCCGAGTCCGCGGCGGCCGAATTGAGATCATAGGGCAGAATCTGCGCCGGCTGGGTTTCATTGCCGATCACATAGATGCGGTACGTCGGCGACAGGGTCGCGTTTTCGTAGAGGTAGTTGCGATAACTGCTCTGCACGCGGGAAACACGGGCCTCGTAGAAGGTTTTGGATGACAGCACATGGTTCCAGGAAAACAGGTGGGTGTTCCCCCAGCCCCTCCCGCCGGCGGTCCCGTCCGGATTGTATTTGAAGGCGTGATTGTAGTAGTGTTCCGAACGGCTTCGGTTGAGAAACAAACTGTAACTGGCCTTGATTCCGGAACTCAACCGGTAGCTCAGCTTTCCCATGCCGGAGGAGGATTCGTACGGACTCAGCGGGACCAGCGCGCTGTCGCCGCGGATCCCCTGGGGGTAGTACCATCGCCGTCCGTAGAGGTATCCCTCCTGCGAAAAAAAGCGTCCGTTCACGAGCAGTGAGAGTTTCCGGTTGGTGAGGGGAACCGGTCCGCTCAGGTTGAGTTCGGCGTTCATCGTCGGGTTGAAATTCCGAAGCGGATTTTCGAGACGCTCCACAGCCGTCGTTTTCTGTTCCGCCGCGTCCCATCGCGTCCCGACCCCCTTCAGCACGGAATACACCTTGTCGTCGCTCAGATAATCGCCGGTATAGACGTTCAGCTGTCCCTCCCATTTCGGACCGCCCTCCTTGGTGATCAGGTTGACGATGCCCGACATGGCGTTGCCGTATTCGGCATTGAACGTGCCGCTGACCACCTGCATCTCCTGAACCGCCGACCGCTCGACCGTGACGGCGTTTCCGCCGCCGTACACTTCGTTGGTGGCGACGCCGTCCACCCAGTAGGACACCTCCCTGCCCGGCCGCCGCGGATATGGAAATCGTTTCCGCTCCGCACGACTCCGGCCTGCAGTTCCAGAACATCGTTCATGCTCTGAACCGGGAGGTTCCTGATCTCTTCGCTGCTCACGGAGACGAGCGACGAGGTCTTGTCCATCTGGATCAGCGGCCTCTCGGCCGTGATGGTCACAGTCTCGCCTGACTCGAGAGTGGTGGGTTGAAGCGCTGCGTCGAGCGCGGTAGTGAGATCGGCGGAGACGCGGACATTCTGGACGATCATCGTCCGATAACCGATCATGCTGGCCTTGACCCGGTAGATGCCGGGCGGGACGTTCAGAATGGCGAAACGACCATCCAGGTCGGCCACGGCCCCGATCGCGGTGCCTTCAATAATGACGTTTGCTCCGGGAAGCCCGGTGCGACCGCCGGCATCCGAAACAACACCGGAGATCTTTCCCGTGTTGCCTGCGAATGCCATGGTCGCGGCAAAAACCAGGCACAGACCGCTCCATTGGAGACGATCCAAAAATCCTTGCGCCCGCATGACTGCCTCCTTGTAGAAATTAAACGCCAAAGTAATGGATTACTTAAACGCTATCAAATATAACAACAAATTACTATTCTCTGCTTTGAAATCCTGTGCAGAGAAAATGAGTTACAATGAGTCACCGGGAATGAGGAATGATTGATTCGGTTTTAAAATAAAACACAGGAACCAGAAAAGAAAGCCAAAAATTGCAATTCTTTAACCAATTTGCGCAAATTCCCAAAATCCCGCCTCCGGACCTTCGGTTCTGAGATCGTCATGCAATCCCGCGTTCTGCTGCTCAGGAATCATCAAAGGCGGTCTGACCCACAACACGCCGTCAACCGATCCCGGTCCACCCGACTCCTTCTTACTCTCCAACCGATGATACGACATCCCGGCCCAACCGGTCTGAAAGCATCCCGGCGATGCCATCCAGTCCTTTCCGTCTTCCGGCCTCCGCGGAATGCGGGTCTTTCCATACGGCGGCGAGCGCGGGGTCCAACCGCCCCGCGGCCAGCACGATTCCGTTCCAGTTCCCGGCTTTGACATTGAGCCCGTCAATCAGCACACGGTCCGCATGTTTCTCCAGAACCGGCAGGAGGACTTCGATGGAACGGAGCGTCAATCCGGGTAGAACCGGAGCGATGAACACCCAGGTGGCAATGCCGGCATCATGCAGTACGGAGAGCGCCTCAAGGCGATCGGAAACCGGCGGTGCGCCCGGCTCAAAAGCCTGACGCACAGCCTCGTCCGCGGTATTGATGCTGAAACCCGCTTCGATCCGGCCCTTCCCGAATCGTTTCAGGATGTCGAGGTCGCGGAGCACCCGTCCGGATTTCGTAAGTATGGAAACCGTAAAATCGGAATCCGCAAGCCGGACGAGGATTTCACGCGTCAAGCCGTACTTTTCTTCAGCGGCCTGATAGGGATCCGTGACCGTGGACAGGGAAACCAGTCCGGGCGGCCGTTTGCGGATTTCCTTTTCGAGCACGGCGGCCGCGTTGATTTTGGGATCGCAGAAAGTCCCCCATTCCATCCCGTGCGCCGTGTGCCTGGCCATGAACCGGGCATAGCAATAGGAGCAGGCGTGCAGGCAACCCGTGTACGGATTGACCGAATAGTCGATTCCCGGAATGCCGGACTTGTTCAGGAGCGATTTGCATGTGATTTCATGAACTGCGTTCATGCGGATAAAATACGGAATTCCGACCCCGGGGTCAACCCCGGGGTTGCTTGTGCGACCTGCGGCCCCGGGGTCCGGGGCGATCTTCTACAAATGTAAAATATCGCTTGACAATCTTCTACGGATGTAGTATATTTTTTACGGTTGTAGAAAACAAGGAGAGCCCCTATGAAACTGTCCGAAGCCGAATGGCAGATCATGAACGCCCTGTGGAAGAAGAATCCGGCCACGGCCAGGGAGATCATCGATTCCCTGGACGGGAACGTCCGCTGGGCGTACACCACGGTCAAGACCATGCTGACCCGCCTGGCCGTGAAGAAAGCCGTGGCAGAAACCAAGCGCGGGAACACCAGCTTCTACACGCCACTGGTGGATCAGCAGATCACGCGCAGAAGCGCGCTTCAGAACGTCGTCGACCGCATGCTGGACGGGGCCGTGGCGCCGCTGATGAGTTTTCTCATCGAAGACCGCAGGCTGTCCGACCGGGAGCGCAAAGAATTGATCCGCATGCTCCGCGACGCGGACAAGAAAGGAGAATCGGATGGCCGCGACACTCAATAACTGGGCCGGAATCTGGTGGGCCTGGATGGCGCCGATGTTCTGGCAGGTCAGCCTGCTCATTGTTCTGATCGGAGTTCTGGACTGGGCCGGCCGGCGCTGGGTGTGGCCGCAGGTGCGGTACGCGGTGTGGCTGCTGGTGCTCCTGAAACTGCTCCTGCCCCCGACCCTGGCCTCTCCATTCAGCGTATTCTCCCGCGTCGAACCGGAGCTCCGGTCCGCGGTGACCGGAACCGCGGTTGAAAAGCTCGTACCTGCCGCTTCATCCGTACGGCTGGAACCGGAAACCGCACGACGCCCGGACCGGATGCCGCTCTCCGGCGTGTTCGGAACGTCATCGGTCCCGGCCGGGGACAGCGCGGCCGCGGGCCTGACCGCGAAAACCATGGTTTTTCTCGTCTGGATCGGCGGTATGGCCATGTTCGCCTTCCTGCTGATTCTGAAAATGGCGCGCCTGAGACGCTGGCACCGCCTGCACCGCGACGACCGTGTTCCGGACTGGTTTTACCGGATGCTGGTCGAAACCGCAAAAACCCTGCGGCTGGGCCGCGTCCCGGCCATCGTATTCGCTCCGGACGCGGCCACACCCGCCGTGTACGGTATGTTCAGGCCCGTGCTGCTGCTCCCATCGGGCTATCTGAAAAATCTGTCGCGTGACGAGGCCCGTCATGTGCTCCTGCACGAGCTCAGCCATCTCAAGCGGGGCGACCTGTGGATGCACGGCCTGTACCTGGTGCTCCATGTGGTCTACTGGTTCAATCCCCTGCTGATCTGGGCGCGCCGCCAGATGAAGCACGTTCGTGAAATCTGCTGCGACCTCAGCGTGGCCGGCGTCCTGCGCGAAAAAACCCGCGGATACCGCGACACCCTGCTGAATACCGCCAAGGACCTCCTGACCGAGAACGTCGAACCCGGACTCGGCCTGCTCGGCGTGTTCGAGGAGCCGTTCCGGCTGGTGTCGCGGCTGAAATGGCTGGAGAAGGATGTCTGGAAGCGGCGCCGGTGGATTCCAGCGGCGTCCGCCGGCGCGAGTCTCTTCGTCGCGGCCGCGTTCCTGCCCATGTCGCCCCGCTCCGTGTCCCTCCTGCCGGACGATCCGGTCCGAACCATTCAATTCAGCACCGAGGGGCCCGTCGTTCTGAACGTCACGGAAGGCGGCCAGGCCGAACCCGCGGACTTCCGCATTCGGCTGGAGACCACGGAGCCGCGGACGGTGGTCCTGCTGACCCGCTTCGGACGCATCAATGCCCAGCTCGAAGGGGCTCTGACGGAATTGAAGGAACGCATGCAGAAGCAGGGCCTCAAGCCCCGCGGGGACTTCTTCTTCCGCGTATGGACGGACGGCCAGCAAGTGCCGGACGAGCGGAGCATATGGGAAGTGGGAGTCCCGGTATCCCCGGACGCCGAAGCGAAACCGCCGCTCGAAATCGCCCGCATCCCAGAACTCCGGGAGGCCGTGACGGATGTTCAGGGGATGCTGACCACGGTTGGAACCTGGAAAGCCTTCGTGGAAGCAGTTCAGGCCGAGGGCCTGGTTCCCGCCTTCCCGCCCGCAGTGGAAGTGTTTCGTAACTGGGACGGGTCGAAACCTTTCTGGCAGAACACTGAGATGCGGATTCAGGCATTCAGGCCGGGTGAAGGTTACCCGGGACTGGACGTTCAATTCCGGGAAACCGAGGCCGTCCTGGCCCTGACTCTACCGGTGACCGGTCCGCTTTCCCGGTTGGACGACGCGCGGTCACGGATGAAGCGGATCATCCGCGAGAAGGGACTTCCGGCGACGAACCGGTGGTTCCGGCTCTTTTACAGCAATCCGTCCGAGGTGACTCCCGACCAACTGCAGTGGGAAATCGCATGCGAACTGAATCCACCGGGAACGGATCTCCGAGTGGATCCGCCGTTTGTCCTCCGGTATTTCGAGAAGGACACCATCGCTGCCGTGGATTTCAAGTATCCGCCGGATCAGGAATTCCCGGCCGCGGCCTTTATCACCCGGACGTTAATGAGCGGTTTTCTGATCGCCGGTCCGGTCGGCCAGGCCTGGGAGGACGGCCCTCGCCGGAACGCAGGCCGGATACGCAAAACCGAATGGTTCATGCCTGTGGTTTCAGTCGGGGAATTCGCCGAAGGCATGCAGGCGTACGGAGAAGCAGTGGCCGCGCGGGGCAGACGATTTCCGGCCGACTATTCTTCCGGGACACCGTCCGGCAGAAACCGATTCTCTGAAGAGTCCACCGGTCCTGACAACCGCACCACGGCGCTCCGGGGATACCGCGTCCAGCTCGTCTCCACGACCGAAGAAAAAATCGCACGGAAGACATGGGACGATGCGATGTCGAAATTGAAAACGCCGGTTTACCTGATATTCGAACCGCCGAACCGCATGATCCGTATCGGGGACTGCCGGACCCTTGCGGAGGCCGAACTTCTGAAAAAGCAAGCGGTGCAATGCGGATTCACGGAGGCGCTGATCGTCAATTCCGACGTGGCCGGCTCGTTTGTTTCCAGCACGGGGAATGCGGAGGCTACCGATTCCGCGCCCGGCTGGAAGGAAAGGCTTTCCGGATTTTTCTCCGGCTTTTCGGCCACGGACGACTCAAAACCTCTCTTCCGGGTCGAATCGACGAATCCCTACTGGGCGGTCCTCCTCCCGGTCAGCGGATCCCTGGCCCAGCATCCGGTGGTGTTCGAGAAGCTGTTGAATACCCTGAAGGCTCTCGGCATCCAGCCGGCCGGAACGCCGTTTACCCGGCAGTATTACAGCGTTGAGACGGTGAACCAGACTGAGCTGCAGTGGGAAGCGGGCTTTCCCGTCGCGGACAGCGCAGCCGTAAAGCCGCCGTTCAAGTGCGAACGGGTTCCCGTCCGGAACGTGGTCCGCATCCAGTACCGGAAAGGGTTCGATCAGAAGACGTTCTCAATGCAAATGGCGGCATGGGCCTACCACAACCAGTACCGCATCCTGCATCCGCAGGTTCTGATCTGGACCGGCGGTATTCCGGAAATGAACCGCGAACCGGAACGCCTCGTGGCGGAACTGCCCGTGGAGCGCATGAAAGATCCGTACCCGCCAGTCGAGGTGTTCTTCCGTTCCGATAAGGAATGTCTTGAACTGATCCTCCCCTGCAAGGGGGACTGGAAAGGAGAGGACGAGGCGATCCGCAGGCTCGAATCCTACCTCCGAAAGAGGGGAATCGAAACGCTCGGCGACGTGTTCATCCAGTACCACTACAGTCCGGAGATTACGCCCGCCGAGGACCTGGTCTGGGACGTGGGCGTGCAGATTAAAAACGAAGTGAAGGTGGAAGATCCGTACCGGATCGAATGGAGGCACGGCCGCCAGTGGGCGTGCGCCCATTATACCGGCGATCATCTGGATATCCCCGTGCCCTTCTGGTGGAGCTACAGCCTGAATTTCACCATGAACGGATACACGGCCACGGGTTACCCCCGCAAGGCGATGCGGGAAAGACAGGCGGATGGCTCGTGGAAGGTGGAACTCCTGTGGGCGGTGAACCGGTGACCGGATTCCGTAGCCGGCGACCCCGGGGTTGACCCCGGGGTCCTGAGTGCAACCGTATCAAGATCCCCGCCTGAAGAACGCGGGGATGACAAAATTTTCATCCTCCCGCGGACTTCAGGAGCCCGCGGGAGGTTTTTTTCTTCTATGCCATCCGATTCAAATCCTGGCTCTCCAGCCGCACGATGTCCCTGATCTTGCCCCGCACGTCCGCTTGCATGGGGCATCGGACGGCGCACGTCTTGCATTCCCCGCAGATTTTCTCAGGTCTTTCAGCCAGGCGAAGCGTCTGACGGGCATGGTCCAGATTGCCGTACCCGTACGCATACATGTAACTCCGCATCATCGTGGGAATATCGAGCCCGTCACGACACTGGCCGACGCATTTCCCGCATTGCTGGCAGAAGGGTCCGTCCGCCGGAGCGCCGTGCGTGAGCTGGAGTTCCGCCTTCTCCCCGGCCGTCAGGGACGGATCGCGCATCACGGCAACGTCCGCGGTGAGCTGTTCATAGGTGGTCATTCCCGGAACGGCCGTGGTTACGCTGGGGTTCTGGACCGCCCATTTCAGCGCGGCCCCCGCGTTGATCGGCCTGGTCTTTTCCTTATCCCAGAATGCGCCGGCCATGGTCTTCATGGCAATGACGCCCATGCCGGCTTTCGAAGCCGCCTCCGCTGCCGCCAGAATCTCCAGACGGTTGTCCTTCCGGAAATTAAGCGCCGTCATGACCACGTCGTAAATTCCGGTTTCAGCAGCCGCGCGAATCGCCTCATCTTCGAACTGGTGCGTGGCCACGCCGATGAAACGGGCCTTCCCTTCCCGTTTGATCTTCTCCATCGCTTTCAGCAGCGGTTCGAAAAATACGGATTCCCGCCGTGCCACGAAAGGCAGCAGGAAGATGTCCACGGTTTCCATTTCAAGCCGCTTCAGGCAGCCCTCGAACTTTTGCACAAAGGGTTCGGCCTTGGTCGACGCGGTCCAGTTACCGGCCTTGTGGTCGAAACCGTCGGCCATGGCGCTGGTCATGATCACCGCGGAATCGCGTTTCCGGCCCTTCATGATTTGGCCGATCATCTTTTCGTTCTGGCCGTTGTAGTAGTACGCGGATGTGGCGATCAGAACGATGCCCGCGTTCAGGGCGGCCGTCACCAAGGCCGGGTCCTGGGTGTCCCCTGCGCCCATGCTCACAACCGGCAGACGGATACCGGTCCGACCCAGCGTCCGGACGGCCGGTTTCCGGTCTCCCGTTTTCAACGCCCCGGCGGACAGATCGCGGCGCCCCAGAAGCGCAAACCCGGCCGCGCCGGCCAGTCCGGTTTTCAGAAAATCCCTGCGGTTCTGCGATGAATCGCTCATGACCGGCTTCCTCCAGTAGTTCAATGTGCAGAACGGATGGTTATTTCAGTATAACCGGGATACGGGAAAAAATCAAGTATTATATTGTCAGAACTGTTGTCTTACATTCCGACCCCTGGGTGAACCCCGGGGTCGGACACTCCGGCCAACCTCTCCCTTGACAATCCGTTTAAAAATCTCTACTTTAATCCGAAGCGTCCGGCCGCCTCCGGGCCATTTTCCGGAGGCAGAAGGACGACCCCGGGGCGGACTTCCGCCCGCCCTTTCCGCTCATCTCCGACTCTGGAGGTCCTCATGGAAACCCGCTCCAACCGGCTCTCAGTCAAGGAAAAAATCGGGTACGGCCTGGGAGACGCCGCCTCCAATTTCTACTGGCAGATGTTCATGAATTTCCTCCTCTTCTTCTACACGGACGTGTTCGGCATTTCCGCGGCCGCGGCCGGCACCATGTTCCTCGTCGTCCGCATATGGGACACGGCCAACGATCCGCTCATGGGCCTGATCGCGGACCGGACGGAGAGCCGATGGGGAAAGTTCCGGCCCTGGCTGATCTGGGGCGCGCTTCCCATCGGGATCATCGGCGTGCTCACGTTCACCACGCCGGGTTTCGGAATGACCGGCAAGCTCGTGTATGCCTATATCACGTACTCCCTGATGATCATGGCCTACACAGTGGTCAATATTCCCTATTCCGCGCTGATGGGCGTGATGACCCCGGATTCGATGGAAAGAACCAGCCTGTCCTCCTACCGTTTCGTGCTGGCCATGGCCGCGACCTTCGTCGTGCAGGGCGCGACCCTCCCCCTGGTCAAAGCCCTGGGCGGCGAAAGCCAGGCGGCCGGGTTCCAGCGCACGCTCATGATCTACTCCGTCGCGGCCGTCGCCCTGTTCTACCTGACCTTCCGCCTGACGAAGGAACGCGTCCGGCCGCCGCAGGCGCAAAAGACGCCCCTTCGAAACGACCTCCGCGACCTGTCGCACAACGGGCCCTGGCTCGTCATGTTCCTCATCGGCATTTTCGCGCTGACGTACAACTGCATCCGCAGCGGGGCCGTCATCTATTACTTCAAGTACTACGTGGGCCGGGAGTCCCTGACCTCGGCGTTCATGATGGCCGGCACCGCGGCCGTGATCGTCGGCATCATGCTCACCAATTTCTTCGCCTCCCGGTTCGGCAAACGGAACCTCTACATCGCGCTGATGGGAGTCACGACCGTGCTGACGACGCTGTTCTACTTCGTCCCCCGGGAGAACATCGTCGCCGTGTTCGGCCTGCACATCGCGATCTCGTTCTTCCTGGCCCCGACCGCTCCCCTGATCTGGGCCATGTACGCGGACACCGCGGACTACTCGGAATGGAAGTGGAACCGCCGGGCCACCGGCCTGGTGTTTTCCGCGGCCAGTTTCGCGCAGAAAATGGGATACACGATCGGCGGCGCGCTGGCGGGCTGGCTGCTCGCGTATTTCGGGTTCAAGGCGAACGTGGTCCAGACCGAGGCGACGCAGAACGGCATCCGGCTCCTCATCAGCGTGATCCCGGCTGTGGGCAGCGCCCTGGCCGCGGCCGCGGCCTGCTTCTACACGCTGGACGAGCCGTTCATGAAGCGGATCGAGGCGGATCTCGCCAAACGGCGCGCGTCTTAACCGGTTGCAGGTCCGAAATGCCGAGCCCCGGAACGGGGCGAGGCTTTCGGACAAACGGACACGAGAATAGGAGCGGGTCATGACCCAAGAACGGACATCCTTCCACAGCCGGGCCTACGCCGCGGTCGGCTTGCTACTGCTCGGCCTCGTCGGTGCGGGCTGCGGACCGCGTCCCCGGAACATCGACCTCACCGCCCAGAAATGGGCCGGCCACATGATCTGCTATTCAGGATACCGCGCCGGCCAGAGCCCGCAGACGCAGACATATCCGTCTCAGGCGGAAATATTGGAGGACATGCGCATTCTTGAGCGTCACTGGCGGATGATCCGGACCTATGGTTCGGACCGCCACAGTGAGGATGTCCTGCAGGTGATACGGACAAATAAAATCCCGATCCGGGTCATGCTCGGCGCCTGGCTGAGCGGGTCCGCAGGCAAGGAAATAGAAAATGAGGAGCAGATCCAAAACTGCATCCGGCTCGCCAATCAATACCCGGATGTCGTCGCCGCGGTCAGCGTGGGCAATGAAATCCTGGTTTCCTGGTCGGACCACCGGATGACGCTAACGGACGCGATCCGGGCCGTGGATCGCGTCCGCGATTCGGTTTCCGTTCCCGTGACCGTGGACGACGATTTCACGTTCTGGCGTGAGCCGGACGGAGCGTCGCTGGCGCAGCATGTGGATTTCGTGGCCGTGCACACCTACCCGATGTGGGGCGGATCGGACATCGACAGCGCCCTGACCCACACCGTGCGCCACGTGAAAAGCGTCCAAAAAGCGCTCCCGGGAATAACGCTCGTCATCGGCGAGGCGGGCTGGGCGACCTACACGGTGGGGCCGGCGCACGCGCCGAAAGCCGGGGACGAGGACAAGCAGGAGCGGTACTTCCGCGAACTCAACGAATGGGCGAAGGCGAACGGAGTCCATGTTTTCTATTTCGAGGCATTCGACGAGCCATGGAAGGGCACTGGCACCGAGGGGCACTGGGGCCTTTTTTCCGAGGACCGCAAGGCCAAGAAGGCGATGCGGGAGTGGTATCCGGAGAGGGTCACGGACGAACCGACGTCCCCGTCCTATGAAATGTAGGTCCGAAATGCCGAGCGAAGCGAGGCTTTCGGACAAATCCCCGAAATAAACGTCCGATAGCCCGGCATGAAAAGACATGCCGGGCATATCGGACCTACAAAAAGAACGTTTATCATTAAATAATTTCTAGGTCCGAAATGCCGAGCCCCGCAGGGGCGAGGCTTTCGGACAATAGAAAGACACATGGATATTCGCCGTTACCATATAATCGGAGCGGTGTATTTCATAACGTGCGTCAACCATGATCGACAACCCATCTTCTCCGATCCGGTCAATTCGGGCATCCTGATGGACACCCTCTCCAGAGTCCGCAAACATTATCCCCACCGGTTATATGCCTATGTCATTCTGCCTGATCATTTTCACTTTCTTTTGGAACCGGAACAATCCGCACTCTCCGTTATCATTCAATCTCTTCGCCGAAATTTTACATGCAATTTCAAGAGTCATCATCAGATCAGGACTCCCGTGACTCTCGCCCAACATCGTTTCTACGACCATGTGATCCGAAATCATGAAGACATAAACAGACATCTGGATTACATTCATTTCAACCCGGTCAAACACGGATTGACAGACAAACCGGAGCGATGGCCCCATTCCAGTTATATTGATTTCGTGAAGCAAGGTCATTACGAGTTCGGATGGGGTTGGAAGGAAATCCCCGGCATACGCGGGATGAATCCGGAATAATTGATGTCCGATAGCCTCGCTACGCTCGGCATATCGGACCTACATGAGGGAATACTAATGCGGTCTGTCCGAAACGCCTCAAAAAGCACAAAAAAAGCCGAAGCCGTGACCGGCGGTTTCGTCACGATCGACGGTGAATCCTGGTACCGGATTTCGAACGTCGACCGCATGCCGCCTTTTCTCGTGAGTCTGGTCAGCGGGTCCGACCACTGGATGTTCATTTCGAGCAACGGCGGGTTGACCGCGGGCCGCCGGGACCCGGACCACGCTCTCTTCCCCTACGTGACCGACGATAAGATCCACGATTCCGCGGAAATAACCGGTTCCAAAACCATCGTCCGTCTGAAGTCCGGTTCCCGGATCCGGGTGTGGGAGCCCTTTTCCGCTCGGGATGCTGCCGCATTCCGGACGGAGCGGAATCTGTACAAGAACGCCACCGGCAACAAGCTGATGTTCGAGGAAGTCAACCGTGATCTCGGGCTCGTTTTCCGCACCGCCTGGATGACGGGCGAACGGTTCGGATTTATCAAGCACTCGTTCCTGGTCAATATCGGCCGCCGCGAAGCCCGCGTCGAAATTATGGACGGGATGCAGAACCTGCTGCCGGACGGCATCCAGCGGCGGTTTCAGCTCGAATACAGCACGCTTGCCGACGGATACAAGAAGAACGAACTGCTGGAGGACACGGGGCTCGGGCTGTTCACCCTGAGTTCGGTGCCCACGGACAAAGCCGAACCGAGCGAATCCCTTCGCGCGACAGCGGTCTGGTGCGCGGGCCTGGTCCGGCCGACACACATCCTTTCATCCCTGCAACTGGAAGCCTTCAGGAGCGGCCGACCGCTGCGTCCGGAAAAAGACATGCGCGGCGTTCGGGGCGCTTATTTCGCCGCGACCGGCTTCCTGCTCAAGCCGTCCACGGGCCGGGAATGGTTTTTCGCGGCCGACGTCGGCCTGGACTCGGCCGCCGTGGCGGACCTGTCCGGGACACTCCATCGTCCCGGGGACCTGCAGGAGCTCATTCTGGAGGATATCGCCGCCGGCACGGCCGGCATCGAGGCCGTAGTGGCGGCCGCGGACGGCCGGCAGGCCACGGCAGACCGGCTCAGCGCGTCCAGGCACTTTTCAAACGTGCTGTTCAATGTCATGCGCGGCGGCATCCCGGACAACGGAACCGCCATCACCGCATCCGACTTCCGCGACTTTGTCGAAAAAGCGAACCGGCCGCTGGCCCGGACACAGGCGGAATGGCTCCGTTCGCTTCCCGTCACGCTCCCGCACGGGGAGCTCCTCTCCCGTGCCGCGTCCGCAGGGGATCCCGATCTCGAACGCCTGGCTTTCGAGTATCTTCCGCTCACCTTCAGCCGCAGGCACGGCGATCCCAGCAGGCCCTGGAATCTGTTTTCCATCGGCATCAAGGACAGGTTCGGCCGCAAGGTCCTGAACTATCAGGGCAACTGGCGCGACCTGTTCCAGAACTGGGAAGCGCTGGCCCAGAGCTTCCCGGGGTTCATCGAGAGCATGATCGCCAAATTCGTCGACGCCTCGACTGCCGACGGGTACAATCCCTACCGCGTGACCCGCGACGGATTCGACTGGGAGGTTCTCGATCCGGCCGATCCCTGGTCCTACATCGGGTACTGGGGCGATCACCAGATCGTCTACCTGCTCCGCCTGCTGGAATGGTCGGACCGGTATCATCCGGGCATGCTGTCCGGCCTGTTCCGGCGTGATTTCTTCACGTATGCGGACGTGCCCTACCGGATCCGGCCCTACGCGGACCTGATCCGCGATCCAGCCGACACCATCCGCTTCGACGCGGAACAGGACGGCCGGGTCCGGGAGCGTGTTCGCGGGATCGGAGAGGACGGGAAATTCCTCACACGGCCGGACGGCGTCCGGGTGCGGGCCGGCCTGGCGGAAAAAATGCTGGTTCCCCTTCTCGCCAAGCTCGCGAATTTCATGCCCGAAGCCGGCATCTGGATGAACACCCAGAGGCCTGAATGGAATGACGCCAACAACGCCCTGGTCGGATCGGGCGTATCCGTGGTCACCCTGTGCCACATGCGGCGGTACCTGTCCTTTTTCCGGGACCTGCTCGACCGTTCCGGCCCGGACCCGGTTCCGCTCGCGGCCGAGGTCTCGGACTGGCTCGACGCGACGCGGTCCGCGCTCGAATCGCTCGTGTCCGGACCGGATGAACCGATGACGGACGTCCGGAGACGGAAAGCGCTGGACCGGTTCGGAGAAGCGGCAGGCAAATTCCGTTCGAAGCTGTATGCGGAAGGCCTGTCCGGGGAAAAACGGGAGACAAGCCTCGCGGACCTTTCCGCTTTCTGCGGCCTCGCGCTCCGGGCCGCGGACAGCACCCTTCGGGCCAACCGGAGGCCGGACGGACTTTACCACGCCTATAACCTGATGACCGTGGAGCCGGACGGCGGGATCTCCATCCGCAGGCTGTACGAAATGCTGGAGGGCCAGGTCGCGGTCCTCAGCTCCGGCCTGCTCAAAGCGGAGGAATGCGCGGATGTGCTGGATGCGCTCCGGTCGAGCCGCCTCCACCGCAAGGACCAGAACAGCTACCTCCTGTATCCGGACCGCAGGCTCCCCCGTTTCACGGAAAAGAACATCATCCCGGCCGAAGCAGTGCGGGAATCGGTCTTCCTCCGGAAATGCGCGGCTGAAAACGACCGCCGCATCGTGACGGCCGACTCCAGTGGCGTTCTGCACTTCAACGCCGATTTCCGGAACGCCGGACACCTTCTGAAGGCTCTTCAAAACCTGGAAGACCCGGAATGGCGGGAAGCGGCGCAGAAGGAAGCGCCGTTCCTGCTCGGTCTGTATGAGCGGATGTTCGACCACAAGTCATTCACCGGCCGTTCGGGAACATTCTACAAGTACGAGGGACTCGGCTGCATTTACTGGCACATGGTGTCCAAGCTCTGCCTGGCCGGCCAGGAGGCGGTTCTCGAAGCCCTGCGTTCCGGCGCGGACCCGGCCGTCATCCGGCGGCTGAAGAAGCGCACACGCGAAATACGGGAAGGCATCGGCGTGCACAAGCAGCCCGACCGGTACGGCGCATTTCCCACGGACCCCTATTCCCATACGCCGGGATTCGCGGGCGTGCAGCAGCCCGGCATGACCGGCCAGGTGAAGGAGGACATTCTCATCCGTCTCGCGGAACTCGGGATTCGGATCGCGGACGGAAAGCTTTCATTCGGCGCGGAACTGCTGGACTTCGCGGAATTCCTGAAAAAGCCGGAAATTTTCGAATGCATCGGAGCGGACGGCGGAACAGAGCAGATCGCATTGGAAGCCGGGACTCTGGCTTACACGTTCTGCCAGGTGCCTGTGGTTCTGCACCGGTCGCGCCTGGAAAAAATCCGGATGAAGATGAGGGACGAACGGGAAATCGAGACACCCGGCCTGGTTCTGGAGCGCAAATGGAGCGAGGCTGTTTTCGAAAGGACAGGCGGTATCAGAAGATTGGATGTGTTTATGAAGGCGGGGGCCTGATCAGGCTCGGATCGACGTCACAAACTCTTCAGTTTTATTAAAAAAGGACGGGGTTGTATTCCCGTCCTTTTTTAATAACTATTTATTATGACTGAGCTTAGGATCGAATTCGTGATAATTGTGCCTAATTCCATAAAAAGGAAAACGGTAGGGAGATTTACAGAGTCGCCCTACCGTAAAGGCTGACGGATCGGAGCGTAATTAAGCGAAATGAAAGCCGAATGTCAAGTCAAAAGGGCTTGTAAAAATAAAATTATTTTGTTGACATATCATATAACCGATATATAATCTCTACAAAAAAATCTTTCCTCTTGCGACAATGACATTTTTGTAGGTAAAATTTTCCATATTATTGATTTGTCCTTAATCGGCTCGATCCGCCTGACCTCCCCCACCGGCCGTCCCGCAGGTCCGGTCCGTATCACGCTCGGATTCAGCGGCACCCGCCATCCAATCGGGTCCGCATCATTGCACCGCATATAACCTGCAGGTCGATGGAACCGGCATGTCGAGCAGGAGACGGGACGGGTCCGGTTCGTGAACCTGAATCCTGCGGCCACTGCCGTCCATTTCCGCGATGATCTCTCGGCCGATCCATTCAGGAGGCCTGTTTATAGCGACGCAGAGCGGAATCGGGAGGCCGAGTTTCGGCACTTTCCCTTCCAGGCGCACCTCGATGCGGTCCCCGTTCTTCACCAATGCGGACACAAAAGCCGTCTGTCTCATGAGGATATAGCTGGCCGCCTGTCCTAGTGTTGCGATCCATAAATCTTCCCCGCGGCCGCGGACGAAAGACAGGTGCTGCCTGAACAAATCGAGGGGAATGGTCGTCGGACCGCTCCGGTTCCGGTCCGATACGGAATGGAAATAGACGATGATCCATCCGCTGGATCCGATTGCTTCCATCACGAAAGCGTTCAACCGGTCGATCGCATAGGGAGGATAAACGCCGACGGCTTTCAGCGCCTGGAAATCCGTGTGTTCCGCGTCTCCCGTTTCGATGCCCTCAATCCCGGATCGTGCGCAGAGATGGTAGCGGGATACTACGGCCTTGCCGGATTCATCCAGAAGTCCGAAGGGATAGGAAAAACTGGGGACCTTTTGTACGGCGGGCAGGTGGTTGCGGATGTCCTCGATCGCGCGCTCGATTTCCCGCCGCAATTCGTTTTCCCCGATCCGGGTGCAGCGCGCGTGGGACCATGTGTGGGACGCGACCTCGTGGCCCTCTTCGGCCAACCGCCTGAGGCTGTTCCACCGGGTCACCGAGTGCGTTTGAATGTAGAAGGTGCCGCGGATTCCGACCCGGTTCAGCTCGGGCCGGGCCACATCGAAATGGCTGGCGCGGAAATCGTCGAATCCGATCGTATAGGCCGCGGCTTTGTCCATCGGCCATCGGCAGACGGTCACGGCGGGCGGACCGCTGTTCAGCGGAACGGTCCGGATTCCGGACGGAGCTGACGGAGATCGGTCCGAGCCGCAGCGGGTCAGCAGAAGAAGCAGTACCGCAACGGCGGGAGGCAGAATCGGTCGGCGCAGGGCGGCCGTCCGCATCTTCATTATATTCCTCCGGGATCCGACGCGGTTCCGGCATCCGGATGGCTCAGCGGCGGATCGTTTCCTTGAACCGCCGGGTCAGTTCCGGAACGATTTCGAACAGGTCGCCGACCAGTCCATACGTCGCCACGTTGAAAATAGGCGCGTCCGGATTCTTGTTGATGGCGACAATGATGTCCGAGGACGACATGCCGACCAGGTGCTGGATGGCGCCTGAAATGCCGCAGGCGAAATAGATCTTGGGCTTCACCGTCTTGCCCGTCTGTCCGACCTGATGCGAGTAGGGAACCCATCCGGCGTCCACGGCCGCGCGGGACGCGCCCACCGCGCCGCCCAGCGTTTTGGCCAGTTCGCCGAGCATGGCGAAGTGCTCGGGACCTTTCACGCCCCGGCCCCCGGCCACGATGACATCCGCCTCGACGATGTTCACCGTTTCCTCGAGTTCCTTGACGGTTTCCAGCACGGTCGTCCGGGACGCGAGATCCGCGTCCGTGACGGGTACCCGGACCAGCGAGCCGGCCGGCCGGCTCGGATCTTCCGGCGCCTCCTCCATCACTTTGTGCCGCACCGTGGCCATCTGGGGGCGGTGATGCTCGCATTTAATGGTGGCCATGATATTACCGCCGAATGCGGGGCGCGTCTGCAGGAGGAGTCCGGTGGATGGATCGATTTCCAGACCCGTGCAGTCGGCCGTAAGTCCGGTCGGGACCTGGACGGCTGTCCGCGGGATGAGCGATCGGCCGATCGAAGTAGCGCCGGTGAGCACGATTTCCGGCTTGTATTCCCGGATCATCCGCGTCAGGAGACGGGCGTACGGCTCGTCCCGGTAGTCGCGGAGTCCGGGATGGTCCGCCAAATAGACCTTGTCCGCGCCGCGCCGGAACAGGACGCCGGCCTTCTCCTCCACCCCGGAACCGATCAGCACGGCCGCGAGCTCGCATCCGCGGGCGGTTGCCAGCATGCGGCCCGCGCCCAGGAGCTCGAACACCACGGACTGAATCTCGCCGCCGCGCTGTTCCGCGAATACCCAGACGCCGCGGCTGCCGTCCGCGGCACCGGCCGACCGGCCGCCGCGGTCCAGGACGATGGCCTCGACCGGGCAGGGTTCCACGCACGCGCCGCACAGGGTGCATTTGGAAAGATCGATCACCGCCAGCCTGCCCTGCATCTCAATGGCGCCGAACGGACAGGCTTTCACGCATTTTTTACAACCGATGCACTTGTCTCCGATAACCTGAATGGGGGCCACGGATGCTTCTCCTCGAATCAATGGGTGTCGGGTACGCGGACGGCTGCGTCACGCCGTGAGACGACCCGGTTGCCTTTTTCCGCTCAAGGTTTCCACGTCGAGGCGCAGAATCAGAACGGCCTCGAGCGCGCCTGCTTCGTATTCGGCCTGCCCCGCACCGCCGTAATGCGCGAGAATGCGGTTCAGCCCTTCGATTCTCTCCCCGGGTTCCGAAACCCGGATTAGCCGCCCCGTCCCGGCCAGGCTCCGGTATTCCATGCTCCACCGGCAGGCCTCCTCCCCGGCTACGATTTTCCGGTCCGTATCCAGCTGAAAGCTGACGCGGTCATTCTTTGACAGGAATTCGAGCTTTCTGCCCTCGCGGGCACAGTGAAAATACAGCAACAGCCGTTCATCCGTCCACCGGTACCCGAAATTCATGGCCACAACATAGGACTCGTCCCCGACCGCGAAACCGATCCGGCACGAATCCGCCTTGTCCAGGACCTCCCGCCATTCCGCGGGATCGGTGATTTCCCTGTCCTTTCGGCGCAAGGTCTCAACTCCTTGGGGATCCGGCCGGCGCGCCTCAGGGCGCGAACAGCTGGTCCTCGACCGCCGCCTTCACGAAAGCCTCGACGACCTGGGCGGTTTCACCCTCGAATCTGCGACCGCCGGGCCGGGCCGGGGGCGTGAATATTTTATGGACGTAAGTCGGCGAACCCTTGAGCCCGATGCGTTCCGGATCCGCACCCGTGTCCTGAACGGTCCAGGTGGGGATGACGGCTTTCTTGGAGGTCATGACGCCCCGCAGGGAGGGCAGGCGGGGTTCATTGATGCCCTTGACCACGGAAATCAGGCAGGGCAGGGACGACTCCACCACGTCGAAGCCGTCTTCGGTCATCCGCTCAGCGACGATTTTATCCGCCGTCAGCTCGCGTATCGCGCGCACGAAAATGATCTGGGGGATGTCGAGCAGAGCCGCGATGCCCGGCCCCACCTGCGCGGTGTCCCCGTCCACGGCCTGCTTGCCGCACAGGATCAGGTCGAAGGCGCCGATTTTACGTATGGCCTGGGCCAGGGTGTTCGAAGTGGCGAGCGTGTCGGCTCCCGCGAAAGCGCGGTCGGACAGCAGAATGCCCTCGTCCGCGCCCACCGCGATCGCGTCGCGGAGGACCTGGACGGCCTGGGGAGGCCCCATGGTGAGCGCCGTCACCTTTCCACCGTGTTTTTCACGGATGCGCACCGCCTCTTCGACCGCATACGCGTCAAAGGGATTGAGAACGGCAGCCACGCCCTGGCGCACGAGCGTGTTGGTCTCGGGGTCGATTTTAACGTCCGTGGTGTCCGGGACCTGCTTGACGCAGACGATCAGGTTCATGGATGCCTCAGATCATGGTTCATGGTTCAGGAAGTTCCGGGTTCCGAGTTCCGGGTTCCGTGTTGAAAAATATCATAAGAACGATGGGAGTCTGTTAGACCCTGAACACGGAGTCCGTCAGGGGAACCGCCTCATGCGGACCCACCGGCAATTCCAATCAGTGAAATACCCTATTCCAACCTCTTTATCCGCGCAAATCCGCGCGATCCGTGTTCCATTGTTATTTTTTCAGATACCGGACGTGATAGAACGGAATCAGCGGCTCCTTCTGCGCCGATGCCTCGGCGGGCTTGCCGCCCACCTGTATGTCCGCCGCGGACGTCTCGTACCGCATGCTCGGCCAATACGACACCTCGATCCGGATGGCATAGCGGCCGGACGGGACGCGTTTCCCCTGCCGGTCGAGCAGATTCCAGGAAACCGAATGCTTTCCCCAGTCGAGGCTCGCGCCCGTGACCCCGTCCGTATCCTCAAACCGGGTGCGTTCCGCGAATTCGGGGAGCACCACCTGCTTTTCCTTCGCGAATCCCGAGAAACCGGACACGTACAGTGTCCGGATGTGCCGTCCCGAGGCATCCTCCACCCAGACCGCGGTCTGGGGTTCGAGTTCGTCCTGAAAACCGAGATGGAAGGAAACCTCGACCCGCTCGCCCGCGGCCGCAGGTTTTTTATTTTCCCGCAATCCGAATTCCCGGTATACGGAAGCGACCTGGGGCGCATCCGGGCTGTTTTTTGCAAGGCCGGCCCACACGCCCCTCCCCTTCTTCCGGTATCCGAAACCCAGCTGATAGGCGGCTTCGGCCTGCAGGGAATCGGGCAGGTTCGGGTTCTTCGTCAGTTTTTCGAGAATGGCCAGCCCCTCGTCGATCTTACCGACGAAAAACGGCATACCGACGCACACGCTCGCGTAGGTGAGCTGTATGTTCGGATCATCCGGAATGCGCCGGTGCGCGGTTTCCAGCACGCGAGCGACTTCGAAAGCCAGGTTGGTCCGCCAGTTCTGGTCCGCGTAAATCCGCTTGTCATACCCGAGATCCGCCTCCACCCCGAGCGCACGGGCGAGCAGCAGGATGGATTCCACGTCCGTCGTGTCCAGCAGAACGGCCCGACGCAGCAGATCGGCGGCTTCGGCCCAATGACCCGCCGCAACAGCCGCCTTTCCCCCGGCCTTCAGGGACGCGGTGTCTACGGTCTCCACTGGAGCGGTTTTCCCGGTTGAAGCCGGCGTCGCTTTCAGGCCGGCCAGTCCTTTTTTCGCGGCCGCCGCGTTTTCGCCATCGGGTTCGAGGGACAGGGTCCTTTCCCAGGCAACCCGCGCCTCTTCCGAGCGTCCGGCCGCCAGATAGGCCTGCCCGAGAAAGCGGTACAGCACAGCCGTCTGGGCCGCGGGCCGGTTCCCGGTATTCTGCTCGGCCAGCGACTTCGCGGTTTCCAGGTGCATGAGACCGTCCTGCTGTTTTCCGAACAGAGGAGGCACACTGACCGCGTACACGCCGTAATACAAGTGAGCGTCAAAGTGACCCGGATCCAGCGTGGTCGCGCGGTCCAACTCCGCGAATGCCTCGATGACGTTCGCCATGGCGCCGGAAAAATCACCGGCTTCGGCCTGTTTCCCCGAGAATTCTCCGAGGGATTCGGCCAGCCGGTAATGGGCGTCCGCGTTGTCCGGCAGAGCCGCAACGGCCTGCCGGAGAACGAAAACCGCCTCCTTGAACCTGCCTTCGGCCCTCATCGCACGTGATTCCTGTACCGCATTTTCAAGAACGGCCTGGCCGCCGATTGCGGCTCCCGCCAGAAACAACGCGGCCGCGCTCCAGATCCGAATCAATGTCCCTTTCATGATTCCCCCCTTCATGAATCTGTCAGCGAGCGGATTCCCCGGGGCTTGTCTTCGATAATTCGTAAATATAATAGATAGATCCCGCGCAACGGGCCCCGGGGTAAGCGAGCGAATATAAGATGTCCTTTCTTTACAGATAGAAGATTCCCCGCCGCTTGCGGCGGGGAGCTTCAATTAGACGCCGTTCCGGCGGCAGGCCCGGTGAGCCGGAAAAACAGGCGCAGTCCGGCGTAAGTCAGAACCAGCCCCGAGATGAAGCAGACGGGCGACACATGATCGCGGTACACATACCACTGGAGCCTGGATTCGTCGAGATTGATGAAGAGCATGGAAACCGCGTTGTTGAGCGCGTGGATCACCACAGCCGGCCAGATGCTCCGGCTGCGCCAGGCCAGAATGCCCAGCACGACACCGAGCGCGAAAATCTGAAAAGTCCACCAGGGATTGAAATGCAGAAAGGCGAACACGGCCGCGGTCACGCCGATCGCCTTGCCCGGCGGGCCGTTGCGCTCGAGCGACGCCTGCAGGAATCCCCGGAACAGCATCTCCTCCACGACGCCGGCGACGACCACGGCCATTCCGACAACCAGCGCAGCCTCGGCGAAACTGTCGACCGTCATGAACTCCTTCAACGCACGAAGGATGTGCTCGGGCATCGGGACCACGGACTGCACCATGCGGTCGAGCTCGTCCCCGAGTATGCCCAGCCCCAGGCCGAGGGGCACGGAAGCGGCGAGCAGGCCGGGTTTCACGGGAGAGAGCCGGAACGCCGGGCGGAACGGGTAGCGCCCCAGGATGATGAACAGGAGGGCCGGCACGATCAGGGAAAACTCCATCAGCAGTATGATCGGCTTGTTTTCCGATCCGCCGAATGCCAGCGTAAAGCCGATGTAAAGCAGAAAGGTCGCCGTCACCACGGCGAAAACGTCACGGCTCCGAGGAAAACGTCCCGGCCCTGCGGTCATAGGCCGGCCTCCTTCGCCTTCAGTGTTGCGATCAGTTCCGCCCACTGCACGGCGACCTGTCCGCCGTCTTCCATGGATTTCAACTGCACGATGCGGCCCGCGATTTCGGATTCGCCGATCACGGCCACCCGGGCCGCACCGCGCGTGTTCGCCTCGCGCATCTGGGACTTGAGGCTCCGTTCGCCGAATCCCATGACCGCTTCAATTCCGGCGGCGCGGCATTCGGTGAGCAGGGCCACGGCCTGACGGCCGGCGGCTTCGCCCAAGTGGACGAAATATACGGCCGGCTTCGGCCTGGCCAGCGTCCCTTCACCGGCGGTCTGCTGTTTCAGCGTGAGCACGATCCGCTCGATGCCGGAAGCGAACCCGACGCCGGGAGTGGCGGGCCCGCCCACGGCCTCGGCCAGTCCGTCGTAACGGCCGCCTCCGCACACCGCGTTCTGCGATCCGATGCCCTCGGCCCACACTTCGAAAACCGTCTTGGTGTAGTAATCCAGACCCCGGACAAGCCTGTGGTTGAGCGTGTACGGCCGCTTCCGGTCGTCCAAAAAGGAACGGAGCGTCCTGAAATGGGCTTCACATTCGCCGCATAGGGAATCGGATATGGCCGGAGCGGCCGCAATCCCGGCCTGGCAGGCGGGATTCTTGCAGTCCAGGAGACGGAGAGGATTCCGGAGAAGCCGCTGGCCGCAATCGGAACAGAGACCGGCTTCACGGGAACGGTAGTAACCGGACAGTTTCTCGAGATAGGCCGGCCTGCATTTCGGGCATCCGATGCTGTTGATCTGAAAGGACAGGTTCCGAAATCCCAGTTCCTCGTACAGGTGAAAGGCGACGGACATGATCTCGAAATCGAGGGCCGGGTCGGACTCTCCGATGGCCTCGACGTTGAACTGGGTGTGCTGGCGGAACCGGCCGGCCTGGGGCCTTTCGTAGCGGAAAACCGGGCCGATCGACCAGACCTTGACGGGCTTCGGCCAGCTGGCGAGGCCGTTCTCGAGATAGGCCCGCATGACGCCTGCGGTGAATTCGGGCCGGAGCGTGATGGACGAACCGCCCTTGTCCTCGAACGTGTACATTTCCTTTTCCACGATGTCCGTGCCCGCGCCCACGCCCCGCTTGTACAGGCCGGTGTCCTCGAAAACCGGGAGATCGATCCGTTCATACCCGTACAGCCGGGCGATGCGGCGGGCGGCCGTTTCGACCCTTTCCCAGTACGGCTGTTCGTCCGGAAGAACGTCCTTGGTGCCTTTGGGAGACTGAAAACTCATTGCGCTTCCTTTATATTCAGGCCGGAGATCGGAAACCGTATCCGCAAATCGGCCCGTGGTTCTGAGTCACATCAGACGGATTTTATGATTTCAGGAAAATACATGATCCCGCCGCAAACGGCGGAGGTTTACAGGAAAATTCAATACCGGGCGCCGCGAGCGGCGGTGAATCAGACTCGTCGGAGCTGCCAGAAGCCCGCATCAACCGACTTATGAGCGTTATTTTATTAATGGTAAGCGGGCTTCTGACAGCCCGATCGAAAGAACTTTAATTTAATTAATGAACCGCCAAAAGCCAACTCTTTTTTCTCTTTTACGGTTGATATTGAAAATTGTTTTCCTTAAATTTACATCGGTTTATGCCCGCTCCGGGCCGGGTTCTGCCCGAAATCCGAGGCGCCAACCCGGCCGCTGCAATCCAAGACCAGCCGCACCCCATCCATGCAGGAGATTCCATGTCCGATCAGGAGATCCGCGTACCCTTTGAACTGCTCGAACGCTTCATGTCGGACGCCTTCCGCAGGCTCGGGATGTCCGAGGCGGATTCCGCAATCTCGGCCGATGTGCTGATCACAGCGGACAAGCAGGGCATTGACACGCACGGCGTCAGCCGATTCAAATCCATTTACGTGGACCGCATCGCCGCAGGACAGGTGGATCCACGTGCGGTGCCGGAATTCGTCCGCCGCGGTCCATCGACCGCGGTCATCGACGGCCATAACGGGATGGGTCAGGTGATTTCAAAAACGGCCATGTCCGCGGCCATGGAAATGGCCCGCAATACGGGCATGGGCATGGTCGTCGTGAAGAACTCCAATCATTACGGCATCGCGGGGTATTACGTCTCCATGGCCGCTTCCGGGGGGCTGATCGGCATCACCGGCACCAACGCCAGGCCCTCCGTGGCGCCGACTTTCGGATCCGAACCCATGCTGGGCACGAATCCGCTCGCGTTCGGGATTCCGACGGACGAGGACTTCCCCTTCATCCTGGATTGCGCCACATCCGCATCGCAGAGGGGAAAAATCGAGGTGGCCGCAAGAACCGGCCGACCGGTTCCGGACGGCTGGGCCGTGGACAGCCGTGGAAATGACGTTCACGACGCGGCTGCCCTGCTGAAAGACCTGAATGCGGGAACCGCCTCACTCCTGCCGCTGGGCGGCAAAGGGGAAACCACGGGCGGGCACAAGGGATACGGGTACGCGACGGTTGTGGAAATCCTCTCCTCCGCCCTGGCGGGCGGTGCGTTTCTGTCCGGACTCTCCGGTTCGGCGGAAAACGGAGAACCGTCGCCTCTCGGGCTCGGCCATTTCTTCATCGCCGTCGATGTCGCGTCATTCACGGATCCGGCATCGTTCCGAAGGCACGCGGGGGACATCCTGCGGGAGTTGCGCGCATCCGCCAAAATCCCGGGCCGGGACCGCATTTTTACGGCTGGAGAGAAGGAATACCTGGCCTGGCTGGAGAGAAAAGAAAAGGGCGTGTCCATGGACGCGCCCCTGTGCAGGGAATTTCTGAAAGTGCGGGATGAACTGAAACTGACGGAGATCCGTTTCCCCTTCGAACCCTGATTCGTTCAGGCGCCGTGTCCGGCTTCGTCGCAGAAAACGTTCCCCATGACCGGATCGTATCCATATCCGCCTGCCGCCGGACATTCCGGCTCCGCGTCGAAGTAGCGCGGCACCAGGTCGCCGACCTGCGACGGATAATGCCCGGGATTCGGGTTCGCTTCGTCCAGAACGTACATGACGCAGGCGCTTTCGATCGTCCCCTGGTTCTGCCTGCAGGCCGCAGCTTCGGCGTTCTCGTTCAAACCCACAAACCTGGGCACAGCGATAGCCGCCATCACACCGATAATGGTGATGACAACGGCCAATTCGAGCACGGTGAAACCGCGCTCGGAAATCGAGCGGTTCATGTGAATTCCTTTCCTTTTCCCCGGTGCTGCGGATCGGGTAGCCAGCCCGATCCGGTATTGCATGGTGAAAAATATAATATATCCTGCCTGAAAAGTCAACATGACCGAAACTCATTTTACATCTATGACGAAATCTTCATAATCCGCAGGCCTTGTCTCCGGCCCTCTCTATATCGCTGCAAATTGAATATTCATTTGACCTTTCATCGTGCTTTCTTTATATTGTCCAGATAGGCGACAATTCTGACTGGGCCGTTGAGCCCCGGCAGGCCGAACCCGATACAATGACAAGAGAGGATTCATTGAACGAAACGACTCAAACAACAGGCATGGAACCGTCCGAATCCCTGCCTGAGCTGACAGTGGAAACCCTTCCCAGCCTGCTCCGGGAAGCGGCGAGCCGCGCGGGATGGACCACCCTCATGCCCGTGCAGGCCCGAGGCATCCCCTATCTCCTGGCCCGGAAGGACATGATGATACAGGCACGCACCGGCAGCGGCAAGACCGGCGCCTTTCTGCTTCCCATGCTCGAGCGGCTCGACGCCTCCAAGGACCGCTGCCAGGCCCTGATTATGGTTCCCACGCGCGAGCTGGCCGTCCAGGTGTTCCGGGAAACCGAGACCCTGTGCGTGCCCGCGGGCCTTAGGTCAGTGGCCGTGTACGGCGGTGTCGGGTACGGCAGTCAGACGGACGCTCTGAAGAAAGGCGCGCATATCGTGGTCGGAACCCCGGGCCGGGTGCTCGACCACCTGCTCCGACGGACCTTCTCCCTGGACCGTCTGGAAATGCTGGTTTTCGACGAAGCCGACCGCATGCTGTCCATGGGTTTCTACCCGGACATGCGGAAGGTGCAGAGCCACCTTCCGAACCGGCCCGTGCACACCTGCATGTTCTCGGCCACTTTCCCTTCGGACGTGATCCACACCGCGGCCGAATTCCTGCACCAGCCCGAATTCCTCAGTCTGAGCCGCGACCACGTCCACGTCACCGACACCGAGCACGTATTCTACACGGTTCCGCCGATGGACAAGGAGCGCAGTCTGGTCCGTTTCATCGAAATCGAGAATCCCACCTCCGCCATCGTGTTCTGCAACACCAAGACCCGCGTCCATTTCGTGTCCGTGTTGCTCCAGCGGTACGGCTATGACGCGGACGAGCTGAGCGCCGACCTCTCGCAGAACGACCGCGAACGCGTCCTGGACCGCGTGCGCGGCGGTACGCTCCGCTTCCTGGTGGCCACGGACGTCGCCGCCCGGGGCCTCGATATCCCGGACCTCTCGCACGTCATTCATTACGAGCCGCCTGAGGATCCGGAGGGATACATCCACCGTTCCGGAAGAACCGGACGGGCGGGCGCGGCCGGCACGGCCGTTTCGTTCGTCACGACGCTCGAGCGGTTCGACCTCGACCGGATCGCGAAGCGGTACGGCATCGAGATGAATGAGCGTCCGCTTCCGACAGACGCGGACGTCGAGAACATCGTGGCCGAGCGGCTGACGGCCCTGCTCGAGGCGCGGCTTCGCGACCGGGACAAACTGCAGGCGGAACGCAGCCTGCGTTTCGTGCCGCTCGCCCGCAGCCTGGCCGAGAACGAGGAGGAATCGGCGGTGGTCGCCATGCTGCTCGACGATTATTATCAGCAGCTGCTCCATGCGCCCGTTCCGCGTCCGTCGGATACACCGGCCGCGGAAAAGTCATACCAGACAGAAGTGAAGCCGGCCGGACGGGGACCCCGGAGGGACAGCCGAGACGGAAGGCGCGACGGCCGTAGCAGACGGCGCTGAGCCCGGACGCCCTTATCCCGGGAGCGGCGGATTACAGGACAATGCAACCGTTAAGGAATGCAGATCCGAAATGCCGAGCCCCGCTTTGCGGGGCGAGGCTTTCGGACAATGCGTCGGGCCTAAAAGAACGGCCGCCCCGCATGGAGGTTTGATTTCAATGTCTCTTCCCCTGTTCAAAACGCTCGTGTCCATCCCCTGGCCGGCTCTGCTCAAGCGCGCGCCCCTGCTGGTCCAGATGGCGGAAGCGCTTCTCCTGGGTACGACGCGCGGCCGGAAGGACGGATCGGCCTCGGATGAGACCGCCTCGCTCCGGGAACGGATTTCCGCGCTGGAGGCGCATGACCGCAGGGACGCGGAACTGGTCAAACAACTCGCTGAACAGGTGGAGGCCCTCACGTTGACGGTCCGGATCATGGCGGCGCGGCAGAAAGCCATATTCTGGATGGCCGGCCTGGGATTCGGTCTGTTGTTCGCGGCCCTCGTTGCGGACCTACTGCTCAGGCCGTGATGCGTCCGATCATCGGAGGATTCGCGTAAAAATGGACAACGTGCTGAAAACCGCGGATGAACTCGAGGAACTGGTCGGTCATTGGCGGCCGGTCCTGTACGGATGGCCCGATAGCGGCGTCTCCGCGAAGGAGAGCGAGGAACGGTGGTCCGTCAAGGAAATCATCGGCCATCTCACGGACTCGGCTGGGAACAACATCCAGCGCTTCGTCCGCCTTCAATATGCCAAAGAACTGTCTTTTCCGGACTACACCCGGCACAATGAGGAATGGGTGGCGATTCAAGGGTACCGGGACGGGGACTGGATCCGTCTCATTGACCTGTGGTCCGCATTGAACCTGCACATCGTGCGTTTGCTCCGACGGGTGCGGCCGGATGCCCTGAATCACGCATGGACCGAAGGCTCGGAATCTCCGGTGACGCTCAGGGAACTGATCCCCGCGTACGTTTCTCATCAGAAAATGCATCTCGAGCAGGCTGCGGAAAGGATTGCGGGGAGGTGAGGAGAGAAGTTCATAGTTCATAGTTCATAGTTCATATTTCATAGTTCATAGTTCATGGTTCATAAGAAAAACAGAAAAAGCTCCCGGATATTTCAGATTCCCGGAAGCTTTTTTTATGAACTATGAACTATGAACCATGAACTGTTATTCTATTCCCTCGTCTCATTGATGAGATACTTCGCGGCAACGGCCTGCAGTGTGCAGTGCGCCTCACGGCCTTCGGCGATTTTGTGCAGTGCCTCCAGATCCGAGGTCCACACCGCGTCTCCGGGCGCGAGCAGGCAGACGGAACCCGTTTCGTGTTTCCGGTACAGTCGGCCGTCCCTGAAATAGAAATGCTCATCACACTGTACGGACTTGTATTCACGCATGGGCGGCGGTATGTCGTTGGGCTTGAACCACAGCTTGATCTCCCGCTCGGCCTCGGGCGCCGTTGCCGAGGCGTGGATCAGGTTGTCCATGCGCTCGCCGATGGTCTGTCCGTCCGTGGACTTGAGGGGTACCAGGGTGCCCAGCGCCCGGACGCACCCGGGTTTCTTCTCGCGCGCGACGTGCGGATTGGTCGGGCCCGCGAGGTCCCGGATCTTCTGGATCGCGCCCGGCCCCTGATACACGAACGCGACGACGCGCCTGAGGGCCGGCGCATCCGGGTAGTGGACGCATCCCGTGAGGTATTCAAGGAGCGCGGGGAAGAACAACTTGCCGCGGTGCTCGGCATAATGCTCCTCAGCGAGCATTTTGCTCACCTGCACGATTTTCGCTCCCGCGAAGCGCAGGCCGGTGTGGAACTCGGACAATTGCGAAAGCACGTATCCGGTCAAAGAGTTCTTCAATGCGTCGGGCTTGATGAGCACCAGTGTCTGCTCCAGCTCTTTCTCCTGCATTCCTTGTTCCTTTCAATGATCCGGATAATTTCAAATCAACGGCCACAATGTACGAAGGAATCGATGTGATCTCAAGGGAATTTTTAAACGCCAGGCGCAGGTGCCAGGCAACTTGAAGGTGTCCGGCGCTTACGACCGGTTCAGACGATCGTCGATCTCCCTCTTCATCCGGTCAATGCCCTCCAGCACCGCGTCTCCGGTCAGGACATCGCCGTGGCCGGGTATCAACACGGCCGCATGGAGCGCGGACAGAAGGTTCAGTGAATCCAGCCAGGCCTGCCGGTCCATTCCGGGATCGTCCAGGTTCGGGGCGTAACCCGCGACCACACAGTCGCCCGAGAAAAGGACGCCGTCCGCCGGACAGAACACCGACAGATTCGAGGCTGTATGCCCGGGCGTGGGGATGAGCCGCGCCTCACAGGCGCCGAGATCCAGAAGCGTTTCCGCTTCGACGGGCCGGTTCGGATTCTCGACGGTCGTGCCGTTGAAGAACACGGCCGCCTCGCCTCTCTCCCTGCGGAATGGCTGGGGTATGCAGCGGTTCAGCTCCTCGATTTCCGCGGCGAGGTCCGCGGCCGTCCGGTGTATGGCAGGATGGCCGTACACGTCTATCCCGTTTGCCCGGAAGAAACCGTTGCCGAGCATGTGATCCGTATGGCGTTCCGTATTGACCGCGAGGAGGGTGTTCGACGGACGGACTGCCCGGGCATACCCCAGTATGGTCCGGGCCGCGTTGGCGGAGGGCCCGGTGTCCACAACCAGGGTCCGTTCCGCTCCCACGATGAATCCCGCGTTCACCGACCAGGGAGGAATAAAGCCCAGACCGGTCACAGCGTGGATGTGGGGTGAAATCCGCATCGATGGGTTGTCCTTATCCGGATCCCCAGTGATCGTACGACGTACGGCTTCGGCGCCGCAGATCCGCGATCACCAATTCCAGGCCGCCCGCAGGACCAGTTCGTTCCAGGATGCGTCGGAACCTTCGGCAAGTCCGCGGTTCCATACGCCGACCTTCCCGGCCTCGAGCCGGAACACCATATCGCGCATCGGCTCCAACTCCATATGGACGGATGCCGCGGCCTTGCGCTCCACCGTGCCCTTCAGAAACCGCTTCACGTCCCCGTCCGCTTCGGTATGCGATGTCCGTCGATCGCCGTTCCCGTGCCGCTCGATACGCCCGGACGCTCCGGCCCGCACGCAAATGCCGAACCAGTGCTCCCATCGGAGCTTCAGACGGTCGGAATTCGGCTGAAGGTCCGAACCCAGGCCGCTGTCGTAATTCTCGAACACGTTGGACGGAAAACGATGGGTGTAGACGAATGGATCGATGCGCGTGTATTCCAGCCTGAGCTGGCTGTCCCGCACACCGGCCGGATCCGCCCACAGGCCGCCTGCCGTGAACGCGATCTTGTTCGACCAGGTGTCGGAAAACAGACCCCACGGCGAGGTGAAATCATCCACGAGCATTTCACCGTACAGCTTCAGGCCGCGGATCCGGCTATAGGCCGCGTCCAGGCCGAAAACCACATTGTCGCGGTCGCCCAGGGAATGCTGGGAAAACACGAAGGGCATGACCGGATTGAGATAAGCGGGCTCGAGCCCGCGGTCCGCGTACACCACGGCGTCATGCAGGCCGAAGGACGCGCCCCGGAACGGCGAAAACTCGACGCGGTGACCGGATACCCATTTGCGGTCCGGCTGGCCGCGGACCTGTCCGTGGAACCACGTGAGGAACACCGGACCCGCGTCGTATGTGAGCCGGAGCATGTCCATGGCCGGCGCCAGGCCGGAGAACATGAGTCCGCCGTCCGGGCACGGACCCCAGGCGGTATTGCCCCTTCCGTATTCGAATCCGATGCCCCTTATCCCGAGAGTGAAATAACTTTCCGATTTGTCCCAGGTGGCCCGGCTCGAATCCAGTTCCGCGTTCCTGGGATACCCGAGCGAAGCGTCGTAATTCTGCCCGTACTGTCCGCTCCCCCATTCCGCGAAGATGCGGTTGTCGGAATAGAATGCGACGCCCCCGATCCGGCCCCTGGCGGCCGCGCCGTAATACGGCTGAACCACACGCCGCTCGGCCTCGGCCGCGCCGCCGGACCGGAGCCACACGCCGCCGCCGGCCAGAGCGTCGAGATGGAGGCGGGAATCTTCCCAGTGCCACGAAGCCAGATGCGGCTCCCGCTCGGATGCCTCGATCCTGACGCCGGTCCCCGAGAGCTCGTCCGCAAGTTCCCCCTTCAACCGCTCGAGGTAAGCCTCTTCCGTGGACGACAACACACCGGGATCCGCGGCCGCGGCACTGGAGAGTTCGACCGCAATCGCGGCCGCCCGGCTTCGGCTGTAGGGCCGGGTGCCGGCGTGAAAATCCGAGACCAGGCCCTTCGCCTCCATGCGCTCGATGAATCCGTACGCCCAGTGGCCCAACGGGAGGTTCGCGGATTGGCCGTGCAGCAGAACAGGAACAAGGATGAGAAGAATGGATTTCTTTTTCAAGTGTCGTTTCCGTTCGAAGGATAATGGAGTGCCGGACTGGAAACCGTTCCGGGATTCCCGGCGCCGGTCCGGCCCGGAACCCCGCATTTTCCAAAAATATAATAAACAGAGGCGGCAAAGGCAACAGGAATAAACGGCTGTCTCATACGCCGGACTGAACTCCGTTCGTGACCGCGCCGGCAATCGGATCCGCATGATAAAAAAGGTGCGACGCACCTGAAGGTGCGTCGCACGTGAACCCCGGCGCCTTCAGACCGAACGGATTATTCCCGCTTCGACGCGCCTTCCTTGACGACCGCGCGGCCGATGACGTTGCGCTGGATCTCGCTGGTGCCCTCGTAGATCTGCGTGATCTTGGCGTCGCGCATGTACTTCTCGATCGGGTATTCCTGCATGTACCCGTATCCGCCGAAGATCTGCACCGCCTCGATGGTCACGTCCATCGCCACGTCCGAGGCGAAGAGCTTGGACATGGCCGATTCCTTCGAAAACTCCTTGACCCCGGCGTCGATCATGCGCGAGACGGAGTAGATCAACGCCCGCGCCGCCTCGATGCGGGTGGCCATATCCGCGAACTTGTACTGCGTGGCCTGGAAGCTGGCGATCGACTGGCCGAACTGCACACGCTTGCGCGCGTAGCCCACAGCCAGGTCGAGGGCGCCCTGGGCGATGCCCAGCGCCTGGGCCGCCACACCCGGCCGCGACCGGTCGAGCGTCCGCATGGCCACGGGGAATCCCATGCCCTCCCTGCCGATGAGGTTTTCCTTCGGCACCCGGCAGTCCTCGAAGATGAGCTCGCACGTCGCCGAGGCGCGGATGCCCATCTTGTGCTCCTTCTTTCCGTACGAGAATCCCGGCGTGCCCTCCTCGACGATGAATGCCGAGGCGCCCCGGCTGCCCTTCGACGGGTCCGTGGTCGCGATAATGGTGTAGATCTTGGCCACGCCGCCGTTGGTGATGAAATGCTTGACCCCGTTCAGTACGTAATGGTCGCCGTCCAGACGGGCCGTGGTCTTCATCCGGGTGGCGTCCGATCCGGCGTCCGGCTCGGTCAGCCCGAAGGCCGCCAGCTTGCGGCCGGCCGCCAGGTCGGGCAGGTATTTCTTCTTCTGCTCGTCGCTCCCCGAGAGCAGGATGGGCATGGTGCCCAGCGCGGTGGCCGCGAATCCGAGCGCGATGCCGCCGCAGGCCCGTGACAGCTCCTCCGTGACCAGCACGAGGCCCATGGCGCCCAACCCCAGTCCGCCGTACTGCTCGTCGATGTAGATCCGGAAGAAATCCATGCCGGCCAATGCCTCCATGACTTCCCAGGGGAATTCTCCGGACTTGTCGTATTGCGCGGCCACGGGCCGGATCTTCTCCTCGGCCGCCTGGCGCGCCAGGTCCCTCACCATTTTCTGTTCATCCGTCAGAAAATAATCCATTCAAACGCCTCCTGTGTTGTATTCGGATGCCCGTCTTCCCTCGGGCGCGAGCGCGCGGGAGGGGATTTGCGCGGCGGAAGCCGCGGACCTACAGAAGGCCCATGCGCTCCAGCGCGTTTTTCGCGGCCGCCTGCTCCGCCCTTTTCTTGCTGTTCCCGCTGCCCGACCCCACCACCTGCGACCGGACGACCACGTCGATCGTGAAAACCTTCGCGTGGTCCGGCCCGGACTCGGACGCCACCCGGTACAGCGGGGCCCGGCCGCCATCGCCCTGGACGTGCTCGAGCAGCCAGCTCTTGTAGTTCTGCTGCTGCTTGTAGTCCATGAACTTGCCGATGCGTTTGAAAAGCCCGCCCGACGTGAAGCGCCTCGCGGCCTCGATGCCGCCGTCCAGATAAATGGCGCCCAGCAGGGCCTCGTACCCGTCCGCGAGAATCGAATGCCTCCTGCGGCCACCGGACTGCTCCTCGCCCGGGCCGAGAATGAGTGCGTCGCCGAGTCCGATGCGAAGCGCCTCCTCGGCGAGCCGCTCGCGGCTCACGACGTGCGATTTCACCCGCGTCAGAGTGCCCTCGCTCCCGTCCGGGAACCGGCGGTACAGTTCCTCGCTCATGAGCAGGCCGAGCACCGCGTCCCCGAGAAATTCGAGCCGCTCGTTGGACGCGGAGGTGTGGCGGTTCTTGGCGAGGCAGGACCGGTGGGACAGCGCGCGCTCCAGGTGCGAGGGGTCGCGGAACCGGTATTCCAGGCGCGATGCCAGGCCGGATGCGGACAGGGGGCCGCGTCGCTGCAACACGGCCGGAGCGGGCGGTTTCCGTCCCCGGTCCGGGACGCGGCCCGGGGGCGGCGGGCCGGCCGGTTTTTTCCGGAACGCGGCCCGTATGCGTCGGATCAGAGGGATCAAATCAGGACCGATGCGCTTAGGGGATGACGGTTCACCCGTTCCAGGCCTTCAGACAGAGGCACGCGTTGTGCCCGCCGAAGCCGAACGAGTTGGAGATGGCCGCGCGCACCTTGCGCTCGCGCGCCGTATTGGGAACGTAATCCAGATCCAGTTCCGGGTCCGGAACCGAATAATTGATGGTCGGCGGCACTGTGCCGTGCACGAGCGTCATCACCGTGGCCACGGCCTCGACCGCTCCTGAGGCGCCGAGCAGGTGCCCGATCATGGATTTGTTCGACGAGACCCAGAGCTTCTTCGTATGGCCTCCGAAGACGTTCTTCACGGCCAGGGTTTCCGTTTTGTCGTTCAGCGGCGTCGAGGTGCCGTGGGCGTTGACGTAATCGATGTCCTCCGGGTTCAACTCCGCGCTCCGGAGGGCCGCCCGCATGACCTCCGTCGCCCCGGTGCCTTTCTCGTCCGGCGCGGTGATATGATAGGCGTCTGCCGTGAACCCGAAGCCGCCGAGCTCCGCGTAAATGCGCGCGCCGCGGCTGCGGGCGTGCTCGAGCTCCTCCAGAATCAGGACGCCCGCGCCCTCGCCCATGACGAATCCGTCCCGCTCCCGGTCGAAGGGCCGGCTGGCGTGCAGGGGGTCGTCGTTCCGCACGGACAGCGCCTTCATGTTGTTGAAGCCGGCTATGGCGATAGGCGTGATGACGGCCTCGTTGCCCCCGGCGACCATCACGTCGGCGTCCCCGCGTTCGATGTGCATCATCGCGGCCCCGATGCCGTGGGCGCCCGAGGCGCAGGCGGAGACCGTCGCGTAATTCGGCCCGCGGAACCCGAACCGGATGGACAAGTGCCCGGTCACGATGTCGCCGATGAGCATGGGGATGAAAAAGGGGCTGACCCGGCCGGGCCCCTTCTCGATGAGCTTGCGGTGCTCGGTGTCGTAGGTGCACATGCCGCCGATGCCCGAGCTGACGATCACGCCGGCGCGTGTGGGATCCATATTCGCGGGATCGAGGCCCGAATCGGCCACGGCCTGGCATCCGGCGGCGAACCCGTATTGCGCGAATATATCCATCCGCCGCGCCTCCTTCGGGTCCAGCCATGCGGAGACATCGAATCCCTTGACCTCGCACGCGAATTTCGTATCGTGGCCCTCGACGGGGAACCGCGTCAGGGGGCCGGCGCCGTTCGCGCCTGAGGTCAGTCCTTTCCAGAAAGCGTCGACCGTGTTCCCGATCGGCGTCACCACGCCCATACCGGTCACCACGACCCGGCGTTGTCGCATAGCACCATCCTCCGACTGTTCGGGGCCGTCCGGAAAGGCCTCATCCCCCGCGGAACCGGCGAACCGCCGCGGAGGCGCGGCCGAAGACCCTTCGGACGGCCCCTGTCATCACTTCAAATGGAAAAAACGGACACAAAAACGCGGATTACTTCTTCTCGGCCATCCGCTTTTCCAGGTACTCCATGGCCTTGCCCACGGACGTGAGCTTCTCGGCGTCCTCGTCGGGAATCTCGATGTCGAATTCCTCCTCAAACGCCATGACGAGTTCCACGGTATCGAGGGAATCGGCGCCCAGGTCGTCGACGAAAGAGGCCTGCGGTGTGATCTCGTTCGGATCCACGCCCAAACGATCCACGATGATCTCTTTGAATTTCTCTTTGTCCAGCATGATGATTGCACCTCCTTGTTTTGTGCTCGATTTGCCTGAATTCCTCACCTTTCGGCGGACGGTTCCCGGACCGGGTTCCGCCGCCGTCCATCTGTTGCTTAAGCCATCACCATCCCGCCGTCCACCGGGATCACCTGGCCGGTGATATAATCCGAAGCCGGGGACGCCAGAAAGGCGACGACCCGGGCCACGTCCTGCGGCGATCCCGGACGCTTCATGGGAATCTGGGACAGAAAAGCATTCCTGGCCTCGGCCGGCAGGTGGGCGGTCATCTCGGTCTCGATGTATCCCGGCGCCACCGCATTGGCCTGCACGTTGCGCGAGGCCAGCTCCCTGGCCACGCTTTTCGTCAGCCCGATGAGACCGGCCTTGGACGCTGCGTAATTGGCCTGGCCTGCGTTGCCCATGAGCCCGACCACGGACGCGATGTTGACGATTTTGCCCCCGCGCTGCTTCATCATGGGACGGCTCGCGGCCCGGGTGCAGAGAAAAGCGCCCTTGAGATTGACTTGCAGGACGAGGTCCCAGTCCTTCTCGTCCATGCGCATCAGCAGGTTGTCCCGCGTGACGCCGGCGTTGTTCACCAGAATGTCGATACGGCCCATGGCCTCGATCGTTGCCTTCACCATGGCTTCGGCGTCCTCCGCCCGGGAAACGTCCGCCTTCACGGCGGCCGTCCGGACGCCGAGCCCGGCCGCCTCGGCCGCGGTCTTTTCCGCGATATCCGCGTCGATGTCCGAAACCACCACATTCGCGCCCTGCGAAGCAAGCTCGAGAACAATGGCCTTTCCGATCCCCCGGCCCCCGCCGGTCACCAGCGCGATTTTTCCCGTCAAAATGCCCATATCCCTGAATCCGTCTCCTGTGTTTCAATCTGTCAGCGAGCGCATTCCCTCGTCGGGATCCCGCCGGAAGCCGGGCCGCTCAGACCCGTACAGCCTCGATGTCCGCGAGCGAGCCGCAGGGAATCACTTCCGCGTCCCGTTCGATGCGTTTCACCAGACCGGCCAGGACCTTGCCCGGTCCCACCTCGTAAAATGTCGTGATGCCGTCCCGGACCATGGACTGTATCGTTTCGACCCAGCGGACCGGATGGGTCATCTGCCGGGTCAGCATGTCCCGGATCGCCTCCGGGTCCAGCGCCGCCGAAGCCGCCACGTTGGTGTACACGGGCACGGAAGGCGGGCCGAATGCCGCGCGTACAACGGCCGGCGCGAACTCGGTGGCGGTCTCCTCCATGAGGGGCGAATGAAAAGCGCCTGAAACCGGCAGTTCCAGCACCCTTTTGGCGCCCTTCGCCTTCGCCGCTTCAGCCGCGGCCCGCACGCCCTCGCGGGTTCCCGAGATCACAGTCTGTTCGGGCGAATTGAAATTGGCCGGCTGAACAATGCCCGCTCCGGAGGCTTTCTGGCAAAGATCGGAGACGTCCCCGGGCGAAAGTCCGATGACCGCGGCCATGGCGCCCGGCCGCTTCGAACCGGCCTCCGACATGAGACGCGAACGCTCGCGGACCAGAATGAGCGCACCGTCGAAAGACAGAACCCCCGCTGAAACCAGCGCCGAATACTCGCCCAGACTGTGCCCCGCCACCGCGTCCGGAACCACGCCGCGTTCGCGCAGCAGACGGTCCGCGATCGCGCTGTGCACGATGAGCGCGGGCTGTGTGTAACGCGTCTGTCTCAGCGTTTCCTCGGGTCCTTCGAAGCAGACGGCCGCGAGGTCGAAGCCCAGGTGTTCGGCCGCCCGACGGTACATCCCGGCGGCCCAATCGAGGGATTCGGCGAAATCGCGGCCCATGCCGACAGCCTGTGAGCCCTGCCCGGGAAATAAAAATCCGATCTTCGGCATCCGGAATCCTTCCGATCCTAAAGAACGACCACGGAGGAGGCCCAGGTGAAGCCGCCGCCGAAGGCGATGAGCAGGCACTTGTGCCCGGGCTGGATGCGGCCGTCCCGCCTCGCCTCGTCCATGGCGAGCGGGATGGAGGCCGAAGATGTGTTGCCGTATTCCTGCAGGTTGACGACGATGCGCTCGCGCGGAATGTGCACGCGCTCGGCGATCGCCTCGATGATGCGGATATTGGCCTGGTGGGGAATCAGCCAATCGATGTCGGTGAATTCCAGGCGGGCGAGTTTGACCGCCTTTTTCGCCGCGTCGGTCATGGTGCGGACCGCATGCTTGAATACCTCGCGGCCCTCCATCTGAATGAAGTGGAGGCGCTGGTCCACGGTCTCATGGGAAGCCGGCCGGGCGGTGCCGCCCGCCGGGATCCAGAGCAGTTCGGTGAGACGGCCGTCGCTTTTTGCGTAGGTCGAGAGGATGCCTCGTTTCCCGTCCGAGGGGACGAGGACAACCGCTCCGGCGCCGTCTCCGAAGAGTACGCAGGTGGACCGGTTCTGCCAGTCCGTGACCCGCGACAAAGCCTCGGACCCGATGACGAGAACGTTTTTATAGACGCCCGACCGGATCATGCTGTCCCCGAGCTGGAGCGCGTACACAAATCCGGAACAGGCGGCCGACAGGTCGAACGCCGCGGCCTGCGTCGCGCCGAGCTTGGCCTGAACCAGACAGGCCGTGGCCGGAAAGGGGTACTCCTGCGTGATGGTCGCGAGCACGATGCACTCGACATCCTCCGGCCCCAGGCCGGCCTCGTCGAGCGCCCGCTTCGCCGCGGCCGTCGCAAGATCGGAATTGTTTTCATCCGCGCCGAGAATATGGCGCCTTTCGATCCCGGAACGTTCCCGGATCCACTGGTCGGAAGTCTCTACCATTTTCTCGAGGTCGAAATTCGTCAGGACCCTTTCCGGAACCGCGGTTCCGAGCCCTGCGATCATCGACCCCGGCTGAACGGGAGAATGCATTCTATCCTTTCAATCGGGCGGCCTGAAGCCTTTGTTCCCGAGTGCTGTTTTCCTTGGATGATGCCAGCGCAGGCTTCTGGCCGCTCCGACGGGTCGTATTGAAGCTCCCCGCGGCAAGCCGCGGGGGATCTTCTATCTGCAGTGAAGAAAATATTTGATATTCGCTCGCTTACCCCGCCGAAAGCGGCGGGGAATGCGCGAGCGATCAGATTCACCGCCGCCCGCGGCGCCCATCATTTATATTCCTTTTGATACCCCACTGCCTGCCTTCAACCAGAAGGCACATAATTGCTTGGTCCCGCGAAGCGGGCGGCGGGGTCTTTCAACTGCTTGATCTGCGCCTCAATGCGCTGGGGGATGCCCTTCTGCGCGAGCTTGTAGGCCTCCTCCACGGCGTTGCGTATGGCATAGGGGGTGGAGCTTCCGTGGGAGATGATGACCGTCCCCTTCACGCCCAGCAGCGGGGCCCCCCCGTACTCCTGAGAATCGAACACCTTGATGAACTTTCGGAACTTGTGCCGCATGAGAAAGGCCCCTGCCCTTCCCGCGATATTGCCTCCGATTTTCTGCTTCAGCGTCGAGGACAGCACTTTGGCCAGGCCGCCGGCGAATTTGACAAGCACATTCCCGGTGAACCCGTCGCACACCACCACATCGGCCTTGTCCCGAAGCACATCGCGGCCCTCGACATTGCCGATGAAGCGGATGGGACCCGAAGCCAGAAGGCTGTGCGCCTCGACCACCGTGTCATTCCCCTTGGTCGGCTCCTCTCCCACGCTCAGCAGTCCGACTTTGGGCTCTTCGATTTCGAAGAGCAGATTCATCAGGATCGACCCCATGATGCCGAATTGGAGCAGGTGCACGGGCTTGCAGTCGACATTGGCGCCGCTGTCGATGAGCAGCGTGACATCGCCCCGGCCGCGCGGCAGAAAAGCCCCGATCGCCGGCCGTATAATCCCGTCGATGGTTCTGAGCGTGAACAGGCTGGCCGCCAGCATGGCGCCTGTGTTCCCGGCGCTGACCACGCCGCTGACCTGGCCCTCCTTGTGCAGTTTCACGGCCACGGCAATGGAGGAATCGGGCTTCTGGCGCATGGCCTGCGCCGGAGGCTCGTCCATGTCCACGGTCTGGCTCGCATGCACGACTGAAATCGGGAGATCCCGGATGAAACGGTGCTTGTCCAGCTCCGCCCGTACGGTCTTCTCGTCCCCGACCAGAACGACCTCGTATCTGCCCTTGGATGCACGGGCAGCCAGGATCCCGCCGGACACGATGTCGTGCGGCGCGCGGTCTCCTCCCATGGCATCCAGGGCGATTTTCATCATGTGTGTCGGGGCTCCTCAGGCTCGGGCGGGATCAGACTTCCCTGGGGACGGTAACCATTTTACCGTTGTAATACCCGCAGTTCGGGCAGGCGCGATGGGTCAGCTTGGGGTGGTGGCAGTGCGAGCACGTGCCGACGCCGGGCGCGGCGATTTTCTGGTGCGTGCGCCGTTTGTCCCTCCGGGACTTCGAATGTTTGTGCTTGGGTAGGGGCACAAAAAACTCCTTTCATGAACCGTTTTACTTATCGAAATTCAAATTTTTCAATATTTCCCAGCGGCCGTCCCCGTTCTCCCGCCTGCATGCGCACGGCTCCTCGTTCAGATTTTTTCCGCAGGAAGTACAAAGACCCTGGCACGATTCCCGGCACAGAATTTTAACCGGGACCGCCAGTTGCAGGGCGTCCACCGCGTCCTGGAGAACGTCTATCGTCTGGTTTTCCCGGGTGACGAAGCGGACCTCGTCCGAAGCCTCGGATCCCTCAGCCGGCTGGCCGCTGATGAACAGGGTTTTAACCTGTCCCTGAAGCGTCTGACGCACGGGTTCGCCGCACCGGTCACAGGTGAAATCGCCGACGCCCGCAGTAGACACCTCGACGAGAAAATCCTCGCCCATCGGAGTCACATGAACATGGATGCCGACTTCGCGGGACTTCTCTCCGGCTATCCCGACCTGAAACTCGGGACGGTTGGATTTGAACTCGAAATCCTGGATTCCCCGGCGGATGTCGGACAGGGAAATCCGTAATTCTCCAATTTCAAGTGAACGCAAATTTAGTCATTTCTCCGTTTTATGTCAAGTCTAAAATCGATTGGGATGGGCTATCCTGTCAATATTATGGCTTATCCTCTTGTAAATACTTGTGGATAGACATTGCCGCCTTCTTGCCTGCGCCCATGGCCAGGATCACGGTGGCGGCTCCTGTCACAATGTCCCCGCCCGCAAAAACACCCTTTTTCGACGTCGCGCCAGTGGCCTCGTCCGCCACAATATAGCCCCACTTGTTCAATTCCAGGCCCGGCGTGGTCAGTGTCAGCAGAGGATTCGGGCCCTGGCCAATGGCCATGATCACGGTATCCGCCTCCAGAATGTGGTTGGAGCCGGCCACAGGCACGGGTTTCCGCCTGCCGGATGCGTCCGGCTCGCCCAGTTCCATCCGGATGCATTCCAGGCCCCTCACCCAGCCGTTTTCGTCGCCCAGAATTTCGATCGGTACGGTCAGAAAAACGGGCCTGACACCCTCTTCAAACGCGTTTTCGATTTCCTCCTCCCGGGCGGGAAGCTGTTCCCTGCTCCGCCTGTACACCAGGTGGACGGTTTCCGCGCCAAGCCTGAGACTGCAACGCGCCGCGTCCATGGCCACATTTCCCCCACCGATCACGGCCACGGTTCTGCCCACATGCACCGGTGTGTCGTATTCCGGGAAAAGGTACGCCTTCATGAGGTTGACCCGGGTCAGAAATTCGTTCGATGAATAGACGCCGTTCAGGTTTTCGCCCGGAATGTTCATGAAATAGGGCAAACCGGCCCCGGTGCCCACGAAAACCGCGTTAAAACCGGACCGGAGCAGTTCGTCCACCGTTCCGGACCGGCCGATCACGAAATTGCACCGGATCTCCACGCCGAGGCTCCGGATGAAATCGCATTCCTGCTCGACAATGGATTTGGGCAGACGGAACTCGGGAATGCCGTAGACGAGCACGCCGCCGGGTTTGTGCAAAGCCTCGAAAACCGTCACGCGGTGGCCGAGCTTGGCCAGTTCTCCAGCCGCGGCCAGGCCCGCAGGCCCCGCGCCGATGACGGCCACGCTTTTGCCTGTCGGCGGAGCCACGGATGGCCGGGAAGCAGACCGAGGAGCCACGGCTGGAATGACTTCCCCTGCCTCAGTCTCACGGTCCGCGGCATACCGCTCGAGTCTGCCGATGGCCACAGGCCGGCCCTTCCTGCCGAGGATACAGAGTTTTTCGCACTGCTCTTCCTGGGGACACACACGGCCGCATACGGCCGGCAGGCTGTTTTTCAGTTTGAGCGTGGCCGCGGCTCCCGCGTCGTCGCCTTCGCGGATCTGCAGGATGAAGCGCGGTATGTCGATGTCCACGGGACAACCCTGCACACAGAGCGGTTTTTTGCACTGAATGCACCGGTCCG
Source organism: uncultured bacterium (assembly GCA_963736115.1). GTDB lineage: Bacteria > Zhuqueibacterota > QNDG01 > QNDG01 > DTFT01 > JAFGAX01. The sequence continues at coordinate 27,227 of CAVTNR010000019.1, read as the reverse complement.
CCTCGCGACGGGCATCCGCCTCCGAGTATCCCAGCGCCACCTCGTCGAAGTTTCGGATGCGCTCCGCGGCCGGCTGTCTGGGCATTTCGACCCGGTCGTTTTTCACGGAACCGCTCATGGTTTCAGCCCCAGCCTGCAGGCATGCTCGCTTGCGGCCCGGGACTCCCGGTCCGCGTACATGCGCGACCGTTTCAGCAGTTCTTCGAAAATCACCTGATGTCCGTCGAATTCCGGACCGTCGACGCAGACGAATTTCACTTTGCCGCCGACTGTGATGCGGCAGCCGCCGCACATGCCCGTTCCGTCCACCATCAGCGTGTTCAGGCTGACCACGGTGGAGATTCCGGCGGGCCGGGTCACGTCGCAGACGGCCTTCATCATGACGCCCGGACCGATGGCCCAGACGCGGTCGATCTTCTCCCCGGATGCGATGAGCTCCGCCAGTTTCCCGGAAACGAACCCCTTGAATCCAGAGGAGCCGTCGTCCGTGCAGAGATGCAGTTCATCACTGATCCTGCGGGTCTCCTCCTCGAGAATGAGGAATTCCTTCGAGCGGGCCCCGAGTATGGAGAGGACGCGGTTGCCCGCGTTTTTCAAGCCGCGCGTGACCGGGTACATCGGCGCCGCGCCGACGCCGCCGCCGATGCAGACCACGGTGCCGAAATTTTCGATTTCAGACGGATGTCCCAGGGGCCCCAGCACATCCATGATGCGCTCCCCTTCGTTCAGGCCGCAAAGCTTCTTCGTGGACAGGCCGGCTTCCTGAATGATGAGGACGATTGTGCCTTCGGCCGCGTCGAAATCCGCCAGGGTCAGGGGGATTCGCTCCGCGAATTCGTCCTTGCGCACAACCGCGAACTGGCCCGGTTTCGCGTGCGACGCGATGTCCGGGCAGTACAGCTCGAACCATATCACCTGGGGAGCCAGCACGCGCTTGCGTGTTATTTCGTTCAGTTGGGGCATGGGTCTCAATGGTTCATAGTTCATGGTTTCGAGTTCATAGCGCATTGTAGGTCCGAAATGGCCCGCCTCTTTTCGCGGGCCTTTCGGACAGGATAGAGTTCGTCGTTCATGGTTCATTGAAAATATTTCCCGCTTTCTGTTTCCAACTATGAACCATGAACTATGAACTATGAACTTTATATTTCTCCACCCCTTCCCGATACAAATCCCCGCCCTGGCAGTCATTGACAACGACCAGCGGCATGTTTTCCACCTCGAGCCTGTACACGGCCTCGGGCCCGAGGTCGTCGAACGCGATCAGCACGGACCGCTTCACGGTTCCGGCGTAAAGCGCCGCGGCTCCCCCGGTTGCGGCGAAATACACAGCGCCGCAGCGCCTCATCGCCTCCACGATCTCGGGGGACCGGTTGCCCTTTCCGATCATGCCTTTCAGCCCGCGCTCGAGCAGGGGAAGGGTGTACGGATCCATACGGTAGCTCGACGTGGGGCCGATGGATCCGATGACGCGGCCCGGGGCCGCGGGTACGGGACCCGCGTAGAACAGCACCTGTCCGGCCAGTCCGAACGGCAGGGGCTCGTCCAGCCGGATCTTTTCAGCCATGCGCTGATGCGCGGCGTCGCGGGCCGTGTACACCGTGCCCGAGAGCAGGACGAGGTCCCCGCTCCGCAGGCCCGCTGTTTCGGACTCTCCCAGCGGCGTGCGGATCCGCTTGGAAAGACCGCTCACAGCACGGCCTCCTTGTGCCGGGCCGCGTGGCATTGAATGTTCACGGCCGCGGGCAGGCTGGCGATGTGGCACGGATGCGCCTCAATATGAACGGCCAGAGCCGTACAGCGGCCCCCGTATCCCATGGGGCCGATTCCGAGGGCGTTGATGCGCTCCAGCAGTTCCGATTCCATCTCCGCATAATAGGGATCCGGATTCGGTTCTCCGAGCGTTCGGAGCAGGGACTTCTTGGCGAGAAATGCGCATTTCTCGAATGTCCCGCCCAGTCCCACGCCCACGATCACGGGCGGGCACGGATTCGGACCGGACCGCCTCACCCGGTCCGTGACGAAATCCATGACTCCTTCCCTTCCTGCGGATGGGGCCATCATTTTCACTTCACTCATGTTTTCACTGCCGCCGCCCTTGGGCGCGACGATCAGACGGACACGATCACCCGGGACGATGTCCGTGTGCACGATTGCCGGTGTGTTGTCCCCGGTATTGACCCTGCGCAAAGGGTCGCGGACCACGGATTTGCGGAGCGGGCCGGATTGGGTGGCCCGGCGTACGCCTTCCTGAACCGCTTCCATGAGTCCGCCGCCCGTGAAATGAACGTCCTGGCCGATCTCGATAAACAGGACGGTGTAACCGGTGTCCTGACACATGGCCACTTTATTCTCGCAGGCGACAGCCGCATTCCGGAGAACCTGCTCCAATACACTTTTACCCAGGGGGGATTCTTCCCGTTCCAGGCATTCCCTGAGTTTCGCGAGTATATCCTCGCCGAGAAAAAAATTGGCTTCCATGCATAACCGTGCCACAGTGTCGGTCACGGTCTGAATGGACAGTTCTCGAATATTCATTCGATTCCCATAAAACAAAGGGTGCATATTATGAAAAATTATGATAAAAATCAAGCAGGAACCACAATTGATCTATAAAAATCAAACACTTAAATACCGTGGAATGTTTGACATTCTCTCCAAATGACCAAGTCGGTCCGATTATCCGTCTTTGTCCAAGTCAGTATAAGATCACCGCTGGGCGTCACGAAAGAACACGGATGAAGATAATGGTTGATTGAATATAATCTTTTTTATCTCGTGTGATTCCGTGGTGTTCTAATTCTCTATTGTTACTGTTCTCCGGGTTTCTGTTTGACTGCGAACAGTTTTGCCTGCGCCCGGGCAACGATCACCCCGGCTTCATTCGCAAGTGTGCCTTCAGTCCGTATAAGCCGGCCCTTGTTTTCCGTGACTCTGCCCCTGGCCGTGTAGCGTACACCCGTGGATACCGGCTTGAGATACCGTACCGTCATCTCCCCTGTGACAGCCGCGGTATCCGCCGCGAATCGGGCGGACCAGACCATGATTTCGTCCAGCACCGTGGCGATCAAGCCGCCGTGCGTGACGCCGTGATACCCTTCGAGCGCGGCGTCCGGGATGAAAACCGCGACCGCTTCGCTGTTTTCATCCCGCGGTTCCAGATGGATCCCCCGCGGATTGTCGCTTCCGCACGCGAAACAGCCGCGGTATTCGGGTTCGGGTTTCGGAGGTTTCGATTCGTTCATGCCGGCCTTTCATGCCCAGTCCTGTTTTCACCACCGCCCGGTACGGACCTTCGGCCCGGGCGATCCTACCGTTCCGGTTGCGGAAAACGAGTGCTCACGTCGATCAGATACAACGCGGTCCCGGGAGATCCGTCCGGATCCCCGGCTCTCGATTCGAACGCCACTTTCCCGCCGTCCGGAGACCAGGACGGCGCTCCGTCCGACCATCCGGGGGATGTAACGGCCGCAGCCGCGCCCCCTGATACCGGAAATGCGGTCAGAGCGGCACCCGCCTCCTGCGGACTCTCGACACTGCATATGATCCGAGCGCCGTCCGGCGAGAAGGACGCGTCCGTCTTGTCCCCTGCGCCGGCCGTCAGCCGCCTGTGACTGCCCCCGGCTTCGTCGCAGGTCCAGATGTCCCATTGTCCGTATTCGAACTTCTGATACGCGATCAGGCCGCCTGCCGGAGACCAGTTCGGCTGACGGCAGTCCTCCATGGACGGCGTGAGTTCGCGGGCCGGTTCCGTCCCGTCCATTCTGATTTTCACAAGAACCCCATTCCCTTCGACGTCCTGCACGTGCGACTCGAATACCGCCCAAAGTCCGTCGGCGGACAGCGTCGGTTCATAACCCGCCTTCCCCTCCCGGTCCGTGATCCGCCGTTCGTCCCCGGGCGCGCCGTTTTCGCCGATCCGGAAAATCTCGTCTCGCGGGTCGCGGGACGATGAAAAAACAATGAACCGGCCGGCAGGGCTCCAGCAAGAGCCGGGCGCATTGACATTCTCCGATCCGTCCCGGACCAGAAATCGGATCTCGCCGCCTGCCGAATCGCGGCCCTGAACGTCCCTCTCCGGAAGCGTGTAGATCAGAATGTCCGCAGGGCCGCGATTGTATCCGTTTCTGAAACGCGTGAACAGCAAGGATTTTCCGTCCGGCGACCAGGCCGGATTCTGAAGACTGCCGGACACGGGCGGGTTGAGTCGGACGGCGCCGTCCTTCCGTGCGGGCTCCTCCGGCCCGTTCACGCCTTCGCGTCCGCACCCGGTCAGGAGGATCATCGTGAGGAGAAAGAGAACGGACCGGTAACAGCCCCTCATACGGACTCCCCTTCCCCGATGCACGCCCGAACCGCCTCCCCGATGGCCGCGGGCGAATCGATCACGGTTGCGCCCGCGTCAGACAGAGCTTTCATCTTGGACCGGGCGTCTCCCCTGCCCCGGTCGATGAACGCGCCGGCATGGCCCATGCGCCTGCCCGGAGGCGCGGACACGCCTGCCACAAATGCGAGAACCGGCTTGGGGAAGCCGGAGCGGATCAGGTCCGCCGCCTCTTCCTCCTGGGACCCGCCGATTTCCCCGAGCATCAGCACGGCTTCCGTGTCGGGATCCTCCGCGAAAAGAGTGAGCCCTTCCGCGAGCCGAGTTCCCGGCATCGGATCCCCGCCCAGCCCGATGCAGGCGGACTGTCCGGCGCCCGCGGCTGTCATCTGGTCGACGGCTTCATAGAGCAGAGTGCCGCTCCTGGACAGCACGCCGACCGGCCCCGGAGAACCGACGCAGGACGGAATGATGCCCATGGTGCAGACGGATGGAACGTGAATGCCCGGGCTGTTCGGTCCGATAAGGCGGATAGTCAGACCGGAAAGGGCTTCCCGGACTTTCAACATGTCGTGCAGGGGAACACCCTCGGTGATGCAGATCACGAGACGGATGCCCGCTTCAGCGGCTTCGATGATCGCCGCGCCGGCCGCGGCAGGCGGCACGAAAACAACGGACACGTCCGCGCCCGTTTCCATCACCGCTTCCCGCACCGATGTAAATACCGGTATTCCGTCCGGACCGGCCGCGGCATGCCGCGGACAGGTGCCCGCGACCACGGTCGTACCGGTTGCACGCATCCTGCGGCTATGGAAAGAACCCTGTTTCCCGGTGATACCCTGGACCATCACTTTCGTGCCGGGCCCGATCAGGACAGACATGCGTCCTCGAATGCCCTGCCGCGCCGGACGAATGCGGCACGGGAAGCGCCGCCATCAGAACGCACGGGTCAGTATCTCAGTGATTGCATCCGGCGCGAGCGGCACGGGATTGCCTTTCATGCTGTTCGCGCGTCCGGCTTTTTCCGCCAGACCCGGGTAATCGGAGGGTTTCAGGCCCCAGGCGGACAGGCGCGGGATTCGGAACGATTCCACCAGACTCCGCGCCCATTCGGTTCCGGACTCGGCCTCAGCGGACGGATCGCCCGTCAGAAGGCGCGCAGCCTCCGTGTAACGCCTGAGGGAACCGGCCGGATCCGGACCTTTCCGGAGCAGACGGATGTTCACGGCCATGACCTCCGGGAGGAGCCTGGCGCAGGCCGCGCCGTGCGGAGCGGACGTGAGTCCGCCGAGGGGGGCGGCAATGCCGTGCACGGCTCCGAGTTTCGCGTTGGCCAGGGCCATGCCGGAAAACAGGGCGGCAATGGACATGTCCTGCCGGGCCGTGATGTCCTTCCCGTCTTCGACCGCCCGGCCGAGCGAGGCCGCGGCGCGGCGCATGCCCTCGCGGCAAAGGCCGTCGACCAGCGCATGCGGTCTGATACAGGTGAATGGTTCGATGAGCTGGGTGAGCGCGTCCAGCCCGGACGCGGCGGTCACGGCCGGAGAACAGGTCAGGGTCAAAGCCGGATCCACAATCGCGAGACGCGGCATCATCATCGGGCTTCGGAGGCTGACTTTCACCCGGTGCTCCGGAGACGACAGAACCGCGTTGTATGTTGCTTCCGCGCCGGTTCCGGCCGTGGTCGGCACGGCAATGACCGGCAGGCCGGGCATCTCCAGAGGTCTGCCGCGGCCCACAACTTCAAGGTAATCGACCGGGTCGGCCGGATGCGCGGCCAGCACGGCCGCGGCCTTGGCGCAGTCCATCGCGCTGCCGCCGCCGATGCCGACCGCCGCATCGCACTCCGACGCTTTCGCCAACCGCACCGCTTCCATCACTGCGGAGACGGACGGCTCATCGGAAATCCGGAAAACGGAGACCCGCAGTCCGGATCCGGTCAGGCCGGAAACCGCCGCGGATTCAACGGACTCGGGCGCTCCGGATACAAGCAGGACGGACCTGCCGAGCCTGGACGCCTCCGGTCCCAGTTCAACGAACCGCCCGATTCCGAAGCGTACGGTTCCGGGCGCGATGAAATCAAAAGATTCGAAATGAGATCCGGACACGCCGATCGGACCGGTCCGCGGGGAGTCTCCTTTCATGTAAACTTCTTGAAAATAATATACTCTCTTTTTTCCCCGCTCTTCCGTGTGTCTCCGTGGTAAAAGAATCGCCACGGAAGATCACGGAGAAACACGGATTTGATTGTAGAGGGATTATTTTGAATAACTATTCAAACCTTTATTTTTCCTTGCACTTCCGTGCGTTTTCGCGGTTTTCTTTCAAAAAAACTCACGCCCGGACCCACCCGACTTCATCCGGGAACACGGGATCGTAGTGCACGGCCTTCCGTGGTTCGGCCATCCAGTCCGCCACCGCGTCGCGCCAGGACTTGTAGTGCGCGGTTTCCTTGTGCCGGGCCGGATCCTCAACGGTCCGGTATATTTCCACCAGGACGAAACGCGACGGATCCGCCTTGTCCTGGAACACGTCGAACCGGATCACGCCCGGCTCCCGGGCGCTGTTCGACGCGTTCTCCAGAGTCGCGCGCCTGAAATCTTCGACGCGGTCCGGTTTCACGGCCGCGTGCACGAAAGTGATCACCATGTCAGCGTCTCCGTCCGCGGGACGCAGCGTTCCGGAACGGGCCGCGTCACCGTTTTTTGTTCATATCATTGATGATGTCTTCCGCGAAATCCGGAAAATGCTTCCGGATGCAGTCCGGGCATATGCCGTGAGAGAAGGTCGCGGGAATCCGCGTCTCCACGTACGCCTCCACCTTCTCCCAGTATCCCCTGTCGTTCCGGACATTCTTGCAGTACGAACACATGGGAATGAGGTCCCGGAGCTCCCGGACATCGGATAGGGCGGCTGCCAGGTCCCGATGGACGTTCCAGTGCCGCTCAATGATATCCGCGATGAGGTCGAGGGAAGGATCCTCCACGCCGAGCTTTCTCGCTTCCCGGATAAGGCCGTCCAGATGGCGGCGGTAGGCTTCCTCCTGCGAGGCGTCCTTCGTCTTGCGGGCGTACACGAGAAAAAAGGCGGGAAAAGCCGGATGCAGCATCAGCCATTCGACCTGGTAGGCGAGCAGAAATGCGTCCAGGGGATCGGAAGGCAGGCCCTGTTTCAGCCTGGATTCCAGCTTCTGGTTCAGGTTCTCCAACTCGCGGATGACGGATTCCGGCTTGTCGAAAAGACCCGGGAGGCCGCCCTCCTTCTGCGATTCGAGGAGCTTCTCCCACATCCGGACATGGGTTCGTTCCTGTTCCGCCATGTCCAACCAGAACGGCTTCAGCCCATCAGCCGGAAAATGCTCGGCGAGCCGGACATAGAATGCCACAGCCGTATGTTCCAGGCGGATGCATCGCTCCAGAACTCCGGTTTGGCCGGTTGCGTTCATGATCACCCCCGATTCGTGAACCATTGGACGGGGATAATTTAGGCAACCTTTTTCAGAATGCAAAGCGAATTTAAGGCTGGGTTTCCCCGCTGGAAAAGGCGACACGGCAGGACTCGCCCTGTTCGTCGATCGCGAGAACCTCGTCTATGGTCAGGGCCGTGACCATGCCCTGGCCGTCCGCGAACGGGGAGTACTCGTTCATGGGGATGTGGAAGCGGTAAAAAACATAGGCTTTTCCGGTGTCGATGGAGGCGAAGACATCGAAAGGAAAGCCCGCCTGCGGGACCACGGGATCCAGTCGGTCCGTGCGGAAGCGGAAGGCATGCGTCTTGGTTTCCGGAGGACCGGAAAGCGCCGCTTTTCCGCGGAACTCCAGTGCCGCGGTGACCAGGTTCTCGGCGCGAACCCGGAATTCAAGAATGTTGACCCTGCGCGCCACCAGACTCTCGGCCGGGGGATCGATTGGAACATACCGGGTGCTCAGGTGGTCGATCCGGACAAAACGCAGATCCGGCTTGAGCTCGGGATTGCTCGGAAAATGCTCGCATGCGACAAGGGTCAGAGCCAGGCAAAGCAGTATCACGTGACGCAAGGTTTTCCTCCTTCGGCCGGGAAAAGGGTAACTATTTCCCCTTTAGCCGGAGAATCAAGCCGGATTCCGCGAAATTATCACTAATCCTTATCCAAGTATTTTCAATCTGTTATATCAAATGATACAGTCCGGATCCAATACTCCCATCCTGAATACAGGCAAACCGGGGGCCAAAACATGGCATCGTGCATCGCGCAAAGCGCTAAAAATGCACAGGGCACAGCGCATAGCGAATAAATACCACTTTGCGCTGTTGCGCTCTGCGCTATGCCCTATGCGCTATGCGTAAGTTATTACTGCGGATTTCAGGGATTGGAAGACGCGGACGAAAACCCCGGCAGGATTTCGATGGCCTTGATCAGCGTTTCGGAGAGTGCGTCAAGCGCGGATGCAACGGATTCGGAAACCTCGCGGAACAGCCCGAGCGTCAGCGGCTGCATGCCGATAATGAGAATCCGGCACGGCATTTCCCGCTCGATGTAATCCGTGAGCACGAAAAGAGGCAGGCGATGCGTTGAGAAAGAAATGCCGGTAATCTCGACGGGATCCGCGGCAACGATGGTTCCGGGCTCGCGTCCGAAATCAGCGCTATCGACAATGATGAGGTGGGAGGGCGCAAACCGCCGGATTTCTCCGGTGAGGTTTTCAGGCGCGGTTTCGCCCATGAAGGCGCGGAACCGGGACGGATCCGGAAGGGACGCAAAACGCGCCTCCAGCCTGCGGCACAGAATCAGGCCCGCGGCATCGTCGCCCCGCAGGTCCGATCCCACGCCCAGAATGGCAAGCGACCGGACGTCCTTTAAAAAAGGGGGAAGCTTATTTTCCAGCGTCTGGGGCAGGGGCGGGTTCCGTGGAAGGCGTCTCTTCCGCCTGAGGAGTGGCCGGGGCCGCCGGCGGCGCGGGCGCGGCCTCGAAAAACGCCTTGAGCTGGTCCTGTTTGTATCCCGCGAGCTCGTAGCGGTCAGTCGCTTCAAGAGCGCTCTTGGGGCAGGAGTCGACGCACTGGGCGCAGTAAATGCAGCGGCCGAGGTCGAAACGCGCCTCGAAACGCTTCTCCCCCACCTTGCGGATTTCAACCGCGTCCGCGGGGCAGTCGCGCATGCACATGCGGCACCCGATGCAGTTTTTGGCGATGAAACGGATCTGGCCGCGGAAATGCGCCGGCATCTCGAACGGGGCGGCCGGGTACCGATGGGTGGCCGGCTTCCGGAAAACGGAGGCGATCAGCGTACTGAACATGGCACCGGGTCTGATCATGAAAAGAAAATCCCTTTCAGCACCAGGTTCACGATCACCTGCAGGAAGGCGATCGGCGCGAGCACCTTCCAGCAGAAGCCGATCATCTGGTCGATGCGCAATCTCGCCACGAGCGAGCGGATCAGGGCGATCAGCGCGATGAGGAACAGAATTTTAACGAGGTACAGCCCGAATCCGGCCGCGAACCCGAACCCCAGGCCGAAGGGCATGAACACCGCGGCCAGGAGGGACGCGCCCGTGATCATCTCAATGTCGAAGGAGAGCCGGAACCACGCGAGAAAGCGGCCGCTGTACTCGGTGAAAGCGCCGCCGACGATTTCCGTCTCGGCCTCCGGGATGTCGAAAGGAACCTTTTCCAGCTTGCCGAGCAGGGCGATCAGGGCAATGCCGAATCCGGCGGCGTTCGCGGCCAGGGCCCAGGGACGCGCCTGGAAGAAAACCGTCAACTCCGACAGAGACCACGTGCCCGCGAGCAGGCAGGGTCCGAGCACGGCCAGGAAAAGCGGAACCTCATACGCGTAGAGCTGGGTCAGCGTGCGGGCCGACCCGAGCAGGGCGTACACGGAGTTCGACGTGTACCCGCCGAGAAAATAGGTGAACGTCGGAATGGTCAGCAGGTACAGCACGACGATCGCGTCCCCGCTGAACGAGGCCAGCGCGGCCGGTTTCCAGAGCGGAATATAGAAGAAAGCGGTCACCACGGCGGTCAGCGCGAACACCGGCATGAGCCGGAATAGGCCGCGGTCCACGCCGTCCGGTACGAGCTCCTCCTTGGACAGGAGCTTGATGAAATCGGCCAGGGGCTGGAACCACGGCGGTCCCATCCGGTTCTGGAACCGGGCGTACAGCCTCCGGTCGATAAACTCTCCGGCCAGGCCCGCGACCGCCAGGAACAGCAGACCCGGGAATACGAGTATCTGAATCAGTGCGGTGCCCATTTAGGAATTCTTCATCCTCCGGGTGAGTGACCGGTTCAGTTCCGTGAAATCAACGCCCCGGCTCCGGTAGAAATCGATGCCGTGCTTCCGGAGGCGGCCCCAGTCCATGCGGTCCCGCAGGCCCGAATCCGCCCGTTTGAGTTCCACGGCCCGGTCGGTGCAGGAGAAGCAGGGGTCGATGGCCGCGATGACGATGGGCATGTCGGCCAGGTTGTTGTCCTCGAGCATGTGCGAAACGGCCTGGAGGTTGGCCAGCGTGGGGGCGCGCACCTTCACGCGTTCGGGTTTCTCTGTGCCGTTCGCCTTCACGTAATGCACGTCCTCGCCGCGGGGCGCCTCGTACCGGCTGAGGGCCTCGCCGGCCGGGATCTTGCGCGGCGCCTTGACCGTGATCGGGCCGTCAGGCAGTTTCTTCAGGATCTGCCGGATCAGCGAGTAGCTTTCCATCAGCTCGCCGACGCGCACCAGGGTCCGGCCGTAGACGTCGCAGTGGTCGCTGGTCACGACCTTGAAATCCAGCTCGTCGTACGCGAGCGTACGGGTCGTCCTTCCGGATGTCGCGGGCCACGCCCGACGCGCGGCCGGTCGGGCCGACCACCAGGAGCCGGAGCGCGTCCTCGTACGTCAGCCACGCCGACCCCGGAGAGACGCTTGATCAGCGTGGTCTCCTCGGAGCAGACCTGGATGTAGTACTTCGTCTGTTCCTCCAGCCGGTCCACTCCCTTGAGGATCGTTCCGGCCAGTGCCGCGTCCACGTCGCGCCGCACGCCGCCGATGGTGTTCATGCCGTAATTGACCCGGTTGCCGCTGATCGCGGCCAGCAGGTCCATGACCACCTCGCGGTCGCGCCAGGAGTACATGAGCAGGGTGTCGAAACCGATCTCGTGCCCGGCCACGCCGAGCCAGAGCAGGTGGCTGTGCATGCGCTCCAGTTCGCCGACCAGCATGCGGATGTACTGGGCGCGGCGGGGCACCTGGAGCCCGGCGATTTCCTCCACGGCCTGGACGAAGGCGGTGGCGTGCGAATGCGAGCAGATGCCGCAGATGCGCTCGACAAGGTAGATGTCCTGGATGTAAGTGCGGTCTTCCGCGCCCTTTTCGACGCCGCGGTGGTTGTATCCCATGCGCACGCTCGCGGCCGTGATCTTCTCGCCGCGCAGGGTGATGAGAAAGCTTTCGGGCTCCTTCAGGGCCGGATGCTGGGGCCCGACCGGGATCTGCACGCTTCCGAAATCAGGCATGGCTCTTTCCTTCCTCCGGAGCCGGCGCGGCGTCCGCGGGCTTCCAGTCCTTGCGGAGCGGGTACTGCCCTTCCGGCCAGCTGTCCGGAAGCGGGTAGCGGGAGCCTTCCGGCAGTCCGGTCACGACGATGCCGAGCAGATCGACCAGTTCGCGCTCGTACGCCTCGGCGGACGGGAACCGGTCCGTGACGCTCCGCATGACCGGCTTGTCCTTCGGCAGGTGGATGCGGAGGTTGATCACCACGCCGTCGGGACGGGCCATGTGGTAGAGGACGCCGAACGTACCCGATTCAACCTCGTCCAGGCCGGTCAGAATGAGCAGAATGGTGACGCCGAGCGATTCCGTGCAGAAGTCAAAGACCTCGCGGAACCGGCCGGCCGGCACGTCGACCCAGATGCGGCGGACCCTCTGGAGGATGATTTTGTCCGCCAGTTCGGGGAAACGCGCCGCCAGGTCATTGCGGAATTTTTCTTCCTGTGTCATGCGTGACTTCCAGTCTTCAATTGAACGCATCGGATGGAAACGAACCGCGGCCGGAAAAGTTCCGTTTTAGATATCACACGTCGGGGCGCGCGGCTCCCGGCGGACCCGCTCCCGGTTGACGGCCCCAGGCGCGCGGTCCCGGCGTTCAGCCGGCCGCAGCCTTTTTCGGCGGGCTCTCCAGGGTGGCCAGCAGTTTGACCACGCCGTCGATAATGGCGTTCGGGGTCACGGAACACCCGGGTATATAGGCTGAAACCGGCAGAATCGTGTCGATGCCGCCCCTGACGTTGTAGAGCCCGCGGAACACGCCGCCCGTGCACGCGCAGGTGCCGACGGCCACCACGAACTTCGGCTCGGCCATCTGCTCGTAGATGCGCAGCAGGCGGTCCTCGATCTGCCGCGTCACGGGTCCCGAGGCCAGCAGGACGTCCGCGTGCCGCGGGGTGCCCTTGAGCAGGACGCCGAACCGCTCCAAGTCATACCGCGGCGTCAGGGACGCGACGATTTCGATGTCGCACCCGTTGCACGCGCCGGAGTTGAAATGGATCACCCAGGGCGATTTGATGCGCGACCACTGGACGATCCGCTGAATCGCTCCCACGGAACCTCACCTCCTCTGCAGAACGGACAGGCCGATCACCGCGCCCGCGCAGTACACCGCGGCAATGGCGAAGATGCCGGCGTTCACGGCCGGAACCGAGGCGACGGCCAGGGCCACCACGTGAAGAATCGTGAAGAAAAACGCGAACGGGAAGAACGAACTGTAATCCGGCTGGGCGCCGTGGCCCTTGAAATCCTCCCCGCAGGCGTATCCCTTGCCCGAACCGGACGGTTTCGGGCCCTTCCGCTTGAACGCGAGCCGGCCGCCAAGCAGGGAGAGCAGGGCCGTGACGGCGAACAGGATGCCGAACGCGACCGGGGGCGAAAGCCAGATGCTGGAGTTCATGGGCGCTTCAGCCTTTCAGGTTCCGGATCTGCCGCGAGCCCACGGAACGGGTGTTCCGGAAGACGCCGAGCACCAGCCCGCCCGCGACGACCATGATGACGACCTCGATCACGATGAGGGTGATGACCAGGGCCTGCGCCAGGTCCGTGCGGCCCGTGACCCGGCCCGCGAGGATCAGGAAGAGCGTGACGCCCTTGATCATGAGTTCCAGGGCGATCATCGCCCGGATCAGGTTCGAGGTGACCAGCAGATAGTAGAGTCCGGCCGCCAGGAGAAGCGCCCCGGCGATGCCGAAGGCGTCGAAGAGCGGGATTCCGGCAAAGTTCATTTGTTTTTTTCCTTGAATAGCACCACGACGCCGAAGGCCCCGGCCAGCAGCACCACGATCTGTCCGATCAGGTCGAGGTGGCGGCCGCCCCACAGCAGGGTCCGCACGTCACCGCCCGGAACCGTCGCGGGCTCGAGACCCGGGCTTTTCAGCCGGGCGACCAGGAGAATCGCGAGCCCGGCCAGGAGAAACGGCAGCCAGACCGTCTTGCGCAGTCTTTCCTTGCGGTGCGTCCGGATATCCTCCGGCGTCAGCCGCTTGGTGAAGCTGATGGCCACGAAGAAGATCACGGAGATGAGGCCGGCGCACACGGACAGCTCGAACATCGCGGCGTACGGCGCGTCCAGCCGGAACATCAGGAGCGACACGGCCACGCTGACGGCCGCGAGCCCGATGACCGACATCATGAGGCGGACGCTCAGGACGGCCCACAGGGCCGCCAGCACGAGAAGTCCGAGCAGGATCAGATCCACGGTCATTCGATCACCACAGCAGTTGTTGAATGGGCGTCAGTAAAAACCGGTACACGAACGGAAAGCCGATGCCGATGGCCGCGGTCAGTCCGGCCAAAGCCAGCTGGGGCGCCAGGTACGCGGCCCGGGCTTCGGTCACGGCCGTCCCGGTCTCCGGACCCTTGGCGAAGAACACGCGTCTCTGCATGGAGAGGAAATACGCCAGGGTCAGCAGGCTGGCCGCCAGGGCCAGCACGGCCGCGGCGTGGAACCCCGCCTGCCAGAGCGCCAGCAGGATGATGACTTTGCTCCAGAACCCGCCCAGCGGCGGGATTCCGGCCGTGGACAACAGGCCGATCACGGCCGACAGGCTGGACCAGGGCATCTGCGTCTGCAGGCCGCCCATGCGGTTCATGTCAGTGTGTCCGAGCCGCGATTCCACGGCCGCCGCGTTCGAGAAGAGAAGGCTCTTGAACACCGCGTGGTTCAGCAGGTGGAACACCGCGCCTGCCAGGGCCAGCGGCGTGCGGCAGCCGAGGGCCAGGACAATGTAACCGACCTGGCTGATGCTCGAATACGCGAGCATGCGCTTGTAGTCCGACTGGCCGATGGCGGCGAGGGCGCCGGCGTATATGGAGACGATCCCCAGCGTCATCAGCAGGGTCTGCATCTCCGGCGTCATCGGGAGGACGGAAACGGTGAGCCGGATGAGACCGTAAATGCCCGTGGCCTTGGTCACGATGCCGGCCAGCAGGACGGACACGGGTCCGGGCGCCGTGCCGTACGCGTCGGGCAGCCATCCGTGAAAGGGCACCACGCCGCCTTTGATGAACAGGCCGGCCATGAAGACCAGGCCGCCGATGCGGGCGAATTCCGGATGCGCCGACTGGACGCAGGCGGCGCGGACTTCGGCGAAGGAGGTGCCGGCGCCGGCGAGCATGAAGAATCCGATGCCGGTGAGCATGAGCACCGTGGCCACCGTGGACATCACGAGGTACTTGAACGATCCCTCCAGCCCGGCCATGCCGCGGCGGAAGGCGATGAGAATGAAGGACGCCACCGAGGCGGCCTCGAAGAAAACGTACAGAGTGAACAGGTCGCCGGAAAGCGCGGCGCCGTTCATGCCGATCACGGACACAAACAGCAGATTGGCGAAGTAAAACCGGTCCTTTTCATCGTTGAAAGCGGCGCGGCTCACGGCCAGGCTGGATGCCGCGACCACGGCCACCGCGAGCAGCATCACCCAGGTCAGGCCGTCGGCCGAGGTCCGGAACACGAGGAACCCGGCCAGCGGGTCTCCGAAAGGCTCTCCGCCGGACAGCAGCGCCCACAGGGCGGAAGCGGCCTGCGCGGCCAGAAACGCCAGACCCGCGCCGAAGGACACGGCCTGACCGACGCCCCGCTTCCACGGCAGGTTGAAGAGCATCAGGCAGATCAGGGGCACCAGTATCAGAAGGGACTGCAAGGACACGACTCCTGTTTTTCTGAAGAACGGGTTTCCGCCCGGTTCAGCGGAACATCCACCAGGCCGCGGCCGCGAGACCCGCCAGGGACCAGAGGATGTAGGCCGTGTAGGCGCCGGACTGCAGTCTGCGCATTCCGGCCGAGAGCGTTTTCACCGCGGACACGGACACGACGTCGTACAGGGCGTTCACGCCCCGGTCCGCGGCGTTCAGTATCCTTGAAAGGACGCCGATCAAGGCCGTCCAGTGGTTGTAGGGATCGAAAACCTGACGCTCGGCCCGGTCGTAAACACCGGACAGTCCGGGCGCGTGGTGAATGTGATCGGCCGCGCCCAGGCCCGCGCCGGAACGGCGAACGCCGTACCAGTGGTTCAGCAACGCGGCCGCGAGCACGATCAGGGTCCCGGCCACCAGCATCCAGTTCGCGGGCATGCCCGAGACGTGATGCCCGTGCAGGGCCTCCTCCCCCACAGCGGGCACGAGGAAGCGGTGCACGGGCAGGGTGTTGTATACCCCGAACAGAATGCACAGGCCGGCAATGACGAGCGTGGGCAGGAGCATGGGCCACGGCGCTTCCCGGACGTCCTTGTGCTCGGGCTTCGCGGGCCCGAAGAAAGCCGCGTGTCCGAGTTTCAGGAAGGACGCGGCCGTGAAGAAGGAGCCGAGTACCGCGGCGAGGTAGAAAACCCAGTGCCGCTCGAGCGCGGCGTCGTATATCAGTTCCTTGGAAAAGAATCCGTTGAAGGGCGGCACGCCGGAAATCGAGAGCCCGAACACGACGAAAGCCGCCGCTGTCAGGGGCATGCGCTTTCCGAGACCGCCGAGCCGGCGCAGGTCCGTGGTGCCGGCCTGATGCTCGACCATACCCGCGGTGAGGAAGAGTCCGCTCTTGTACAGCGCGTTGTTCAGCATGTGGAAGAGGCCGCCGATCACGCCGACCGGCGAGGCCGTGCCGATGCCGAGCACCATGTACCCGACCTGGCTGATGGCATGGTACGATAGCAGTTTCTTGTAGTCCTTCTGAATCAGGGCCATGAGCACGGCGAGCAGAATGGTCGCCGCGCCCACGATCATGAGCAGGAGCGACACCCATGACCCGGCCTGCAGACTGTACAGGTCGAGGGACAGCCGGGCCAGAAAATAGATGCCCACGAGTTTCTCGAGCGCGCCCGGGAAAAAGGCCATGAACGGCAGGGGCGCGTCCTCGGCCGCGAAAGGAATCCAGGAATGGAAGGGCATGGACCCGGCCTTGGCCAGGCCGCCGATGGCGAGCAGGAGGAAGGCCAGGATATTGAGCCCCTCCACCGGCAGGTGGATGGAGGACATTACGAGCGACCCGGCCGCGTGACCGGTCATGGCGATGCCGGCCATCATGCAGAGGTCGGACACGCCCACGATGATGAACATCTTGACCGCCGTGCGCCAGGCGTCCTTGCGGCCCATGGCGATGAGCGCATACATGGACCCGAGCAGGCCCTCCCAGAAGAACAGCAGGAGCACGAGATGGTCCGCGATCACCGCGCCTGCCGCGAAGCCCGCGGACAGCATCAGGAATCCGAAGAAATGCGGCGCGATCGGAGTACCCTTGAGATACGAAGCCGCGTACAGAACCGTGCAGAAGGCGAAGAAGGACACCGCGAGCAGGATGAATCCGTTGAACGGCATGAGCCGCACGACGAAATCGAGGCCGAAACCGGCCCAGGGCAGGGTCGCCGTCCCTTCCTTCCCGAAGAGAAACGCGGAAACGGCCAGCATGCCGGCTGTGGCGGCCAGGGACAGGACCGCGCCCGATCCCTTCCACATTTTCGCCAGAAGGAAAATGAGAACGCCCGCGGCCAGCGGCAGGAAAACGGGAATCAGCAGTGTCGACGGGATCATGGCTGCGTCATTTCACCTGAGTGAAGATGGAGGATGCGATGGACTGGACCATTCCGGACGGGGCCGAGATCCAGACGCCGGCGATGAGCGAGAGCCCGGCCAGCACGGCGATCACTGCCACCATGCTTTTCGATCCCTCTTTCGCCTCCGGATGCGACAATTCGCCGAGGAACACCAGACGGAACACCCGGAACAGGTACATGATCGTGAGAAAGGCCCCGGCGATAAAAGTCAGGGCGAGAGGCCACCGGCCCGCCTGAATCGGGGCCGCGATCACCATGTATTTACCGAAGAATCCGCCGAAGGGCGGAATGCCCATGACCGAGAGACTGCAGAGCAGAAACGATACGGCCGTGACCGGCATGGTTTTATACAGGCCGCCGAGTTTCGTCACGTCCTTGGTGTGTGTGTTCTGCTCCACGATGCCCGCGCCGAGGAAGAGCCCGGCCTTGGCCAGGCCGTGGGTCAGAATGTAGAGCAGGCCGCCCGCGAGCCCGATTTCGTTGCCCGCGGCAAAGCCCAGAAAGATGAACCCGATCTGGCTGATGGTCGAAAATGCGATAATACGCTTGAGATCCGTGTCGACCAGGGCCGCGCCCGCGGATACCAGGGCCGATGCGGCCGCGATCCAGCCGACCAGCTCCATGGTGAAGACGTCGGCCGGCAGGGTGGACACGAAAAGCCGGGCGTACACGTACACGCCGATCTTGACGAGGACCGCGGCGTGCAGAAGGGCGGTGACCGGCGAAGGCGCGACACCCGCGTCCGGCAGCCAGGTGTGGAAAGGCAGAGTCGCGGACTTGGACAGGATGCCGGCCAGAATGAGCAGAACCGCGGCATGGGGCACGGCCGAGGTCGCGTAAAAGGCCGAGAGGTCTGACAGCTCGAAGGAACCGGCCTCGGTTCCGAGCATTATAAAGCCCAGCAGCATGAGCAGGGCGCCGAAACCCGTGACCAGGAAGGACTTGTCCGCCCTGAGCACATAGAGCGGCTCGCGGAAGAATCCGATCAGCCGCCAGGAGGCGATGGCCGTGATTTCCCAGAATATATATAGAAGGATCAGATTGCGGGAGAAGATGAGCCCCATCATGGACCCCAGGAACAGGGTCACCATGAAATAGTATTCGTTGCGGTTGTCGTAATGCGAGATGTAGCGGAAGGAGTATAGGACGATGAGACTGCTGATCAGGGACGAAACAAGGGCCATGAACACGGCCAGGCCGTCCGCGCCGAGGGAGAAATGGAATCCCAGGGGCAGGCCGCGGAATACCGTCACCCCTTCCCGGGCCGCTGGCCAGAGAAGGCAGGATCCGACGAACGCAACGGCCACAAATATCAAAGAGGCCGCGTTTCTCAGTTTTTCCGATGCCTTGCCAAGGAGCGGCAGAAACAGCGACCCCAAAGTGGGCACGAAAATGACTGCGAGCAGAATGGCTGAATAATTCATCTTGAAAATTCACCCGAAGCGATAATTATTCACACAAAAAAGCCCTGTCTTTTAAAAAGACAGGGCCTGGTCAAAACGAGTTTTGACCCTCAAGGAATACGTGCATTCCCTTTTGACCTTCCCGCCTCACAATTGCCTGTCTTTATTTGATGTTGAAATTTTCCGTCACGCCCTTTGGGCGTATCCGCTTTAAAAAATGGCGGGACCGACGGGACTCGAACCCGCAACCTCCGGCGTGACAGGCCGGCGCTCTAACCAAGTTGAACTACGATCCCGAACCAGAACGAAAATTTAATCAACTTTGAGAGGAAAGTCAATGATTTTTTTATCGGATGCGGGCTTTTCAATTCTTCTCCGCGCGATATCAGCTTAAACGATTGAAGGACATGAATTTGCTTCACTTCTACCTGAACCCGGCCCCTCGGCTTTGATCGTCCCGGGGCTCTGCCCCGGGACGCGCCTCCGGGAGGGCCTTCAATATCAAATAAATCTTATCGCTTGGTCCCGCGCAGCGGGACTCTGCCCTCCTTATCCCCTCCCTAATTGCGGGGGCAGAACCCCCGCGCTTTCACGCGCCAGGGCAGAGCCCTGGCGCGATCAAGTTCCGTAATTGCCGGGGCTGAGTTCCTCTGCGCGGGGGAATGCGCTCGCTGTCAGATTCACGATCAGAACGTCAGGCTCTTTTTCTCCTTCCCGGATTCCCTGATCCATCTGGAAATTTCCTTCCAGGAAGGTTCTTTACCGTATATGAGGATGGAGGTGGCAAAAACGATCCCCGCCAGTTTCCTCAGATACCAGATGGAGACGATCAATAGAAGCAGAGAAGCGCACACCTCGATGACGGGCACTTCGGTTAAAACCAGCCTTGCCGAAAGAACCGGAGCGGATGTGAGCGGAAACAGGGACAGTATTTTCATGATCCATGAATCCGGATCTTTCAGTGCGTAGAACGCGATACCGATGGGAATGACGGGAACCATGATCAGCGAGTTTCTGGCGGATGTATTTGGGTCGTGGATGGTTGCGGCAATCGCTGAAAAGAAGGTGTTCCAGAAAAGGAACCCGCCAATGGAAAGGAGGAACAGGACCATTACGAGGAAAGGACTGGTTAAAACGATCGGGAAGGACCAGCCGCTTCCGAAAAGAGACGAAATCAAGACAAACACCATCGTTCCGGCAGTATAAGTGACCAATAAAGCGAGTGATAGCAGGGATATTCCGATGATCTTTCCGTCTATCCATGTCTGGGGGCTGATGGCGGAGACGACCACCTCCGTGATTCGAAGCTGTTTTTCGCCGGTGATGGCCACGAATTGATACGATAGACCCGTAAAAATCCCCAGCAGCGTCAAACCGATGAATATTCCGGCCGTTATCGTGTCGACCCGACTTCTTTTATCTGGAGCGGCTTCGGCATACACGATGTTCAGAGACACGGGTTCGAACACAGTGGCGAGCTGTTCCGGCGAGATACCGGACTGTTCCATTTTAACCCGCTTCCGGGCCGAGTTGAGGGCTTCCTTCAGCTCCCCGAGCCAGGGGCCTTCCCTGTTGACCAGCAGGTCCGCATGGTCGATGTCGATCAGGGTGAGTATTCCGTCAATTTTCTTCTCTGTCATCAGCAGTTTTTGAGCTTCAATCTCCGCGCTGTTTTTATGGACAAGATGGATGGGGCTCTCACCGCTCAGCGCGAGCGGCAGGGTGTTGCCGTTCAGGACGACAAGAGTGACCCCGCTTTCAGAAAATTTTTCCAGGAGACCCTTCCCGCCGAAAATGAACAAACTGGCGCATGCGCCGATCAACAGCGTGACGATTTGTTCCTTGACTTTGAACCAACGCCCGAACTCCCACATGGAAACCTCATAAACCATCTTTAGCTTTTGCGCTTTATTCTGGTTCATTCGATTCCCCTTTGTCCTGATTGACGCGATCAATGAAAATATCATGCAGGGAAAGGTGTTCCGTTCTCACGGATGTGATGGTATTGTCCGCCGCGACCTTGCTGAGCAGTCCCGAAAGGGACTTGTCCCGTTTCAGCGATATTCTAATTTCTGTGTCATCCATCCATTCGACTTTTTCCACCGCTTCATCATTCTGAATAGCCGACAATTCCGGTTTGCCCTCAATCCGGATGATCAGCATTTCTCCGGTGGAACATCCTGCCTTGATCTCGTCCACCGACCCATAGGCGATTTTCCTGCCGCGATTGACGAGTAAAACCCGGTCCGCGATCCGCTCCACCAGGTTCATCTGATGCGCGCTCAATAAAACGGTGGTTCCCTTGCTCTGGAGCTCCTTGATGATCCCGATGAATAATTCCTGATTGATCGGATCAAAACCGGTAAAGGGCTCGTCCAGAACCGCGAACCGGGGATTATTCATGACGGAAGAAATGAACTGCACTTTCTGCTGATTGCCTTTGGAAAGAGCGCTCAGTTTATCCTTCTTCCTTTCAGCCAATCCCAGTTTCCCAATCCAGTTTTCCGCCGATATTCCGGCCTGTTTTTTATCCATCCCCCGGATCATGCCCATAAAGATCAGGGTCTTCAGTATGGGAATATCCTGGTACAACCCGCGTTCTTCGGGTAAATATCCAAGTTCCGACGGAAGAGGCTCCTCCGGACTTTCCGTGTCGTGAAGAAAATATTCAATTTTCCCTTGATCCGGCTTCAGGATGCCCATCAGCATCCGTACCACGGTCGTTTTCCCCGCGCCATTGGGGCCCAGCAGGGCGAAAATTTCGCCCCGATGGATTCGAAAGGAAAGATCGTGAACCGCCGCGATTTTGCCGAATTGTTTATGTATGCTATCGACATTCACCATACAATTCGAATGTGACATCATGAGGCCTTTTTCTTTTGAATGGACAGAATCAGGAACATGATCTTCCCCGGGCTCCGCCCCGGGACTGAGCCCCGGCGCGATCATGCCGGACGCAATCATTCATGCTCATGCGACGTCAGAAAGCGGATTTCCGGCCATTCCTTTTTCACGTGGTCCAGCATCCACATGCTGGGCGCCAGGTACACGAGACTGCCCCAGGCGTCGGTGCAGAGGGAGTCGCGTCTCCTCTCCTTGAACGCCTCGAGCATTTCCTCTTTGTCGCACTCGATCCACCGAGACGCCACATAGTCCGCCTGCTCGTAGTCCGCGTCCACGCCGTACTCGTCCATCAGCCGGGCCCGGGTGACGTCGAACTGCAGTTTTCCGACCGCGGCCAGAATGTCCATCTGGCCGAAAACCGGCTTCAGCACCTGAATGACGCCCTCCTCCGAAAGCTGAAGCAGGCCCTTCTGAAGCTGTTTGCGCTTGATCGGGTTGCGGAGAATGACCTTGCTGAAGTAGGCCGGGGCGAAATTGGGGATGCCCGTGAATTTCAGCGGCTCCTTTTCAGTGAACGTGTCGCCGATCTTGATCGTCCCGTGGTTGAAGATGCCGATGATGTCCCCGGCGTACGCCTCCTCGATGTTCTGGCGGTCCTGGGCCATGAAGATCACGGCGTTCGAGAGCTTGACTTCCTTGCCGATGCGGTGGTGCTGAACCTTCATGCCCTTGGTGAATTTGCCGGAACAGATCCGCAGGAAAGCGATGCGGTCGCGGTGCATCGGATCCATGTTGGCCTGGATCTTGAACGTGAATCCCGAGAAGTCCTCCTCGTACGGCGAAACGACGCGCGTGGCCGTCTGCCGCGGGAGCGGCGGGGGCGCGATGTCGACGAAAGTGTCCAGCAGTTCCTGGACGCCGAAATTGTTCAGCGCGCTCCCGAAGAACACGGGCGTCTGCACCGCGGTCAGGTAGTGTTCGCGGTCATACCGGTTGCCCGCGACATTCAGCAGCTCGATGTCGTCCCTGAGTTTTTTCGCCTCGTTCGGCCCCACCAGGCGCTCCAGCGCCTCATCCGAAAGATTCCGGACAGCGCCTGCCCCCGGACCCTGTTCGTCCTGGCCCGGCCGGTACAGGTTCACACCCGGATGATTAACGTCCCATACGCCCTTGAACATCTTCCCCATTCCGATCGGCCAGGAAAAGGGCACGCACTCGATCTGGAGCTTGTCCTCGATGTCGTGCAGAACGTCGAAGGGGTTGAGCCCCTCCGTGTCGAGCTTGTTGATGAACGTGATGATCGGCGTATTGCGCATGCGGCACACTTCCATCAGCTTTTCCGTCTGCGTCTCGACGCCCTTGGCGTGGTCGATGACCATGAGCGCGCTGTCCACGGCGGTCAGCACGCGGTAGGTGTCCTCGGAGAAATCCTGGTGGCCCGGGGTGTCGAGCAGGTTCAGCTCATAGTCCCGGTAATCGAATTTCATCACGGACGTCGTGACGGAGATGCCGCGCTCCTTTTCGATGGCGAGCCAGTCGCTGGTGGCGTAACGGGACGATTTTTTCGCCTTCACCGTGCCGGCCAGCTGAATGGCGCCGCCGAACAGGAGCAGTTTCTCGGTCAGCGTGGTCTTTCCCGCGTCCGGGTGGCTGATGATGCCGAACGTGCGCCTTCGATCGATTTCCCTCTGAAAGGGTGTATTCAACCGCCTTGCCTCCGTTCCGTCGTGCAGCTGCCGCGTGATCGCGCGTTCCGGGCCCTTTAATCGTTCCGAAGCGCCATTTTTCCCTTATGCGCCGGACTATTATGCATAAATTTTATCTTCTGATCAAGCCATTTTTCTTCTTTTTACGACGGAGTGATCGCCAAAACGCCGACCGCCCCAGGGGAGCACCCCGGGGCGATGACCGACCGGTCCTGCGCAGGAATCGACGATGCTTTAATTCCGTCTTCCCCGAGTCCCATGTGAAAGGGAAGAATTGAAGCTCCCCGCCGCCTGCTGACAGATTTACATCAAATGACCGAGCCCCTCGTCCGGCGCGTTCACTGGAACGAATAGATCATTTTTTCGGACTCTGTCCCTTTTTTATTGCGGATCCCCGCTTTCAATCGGCCGGATCATTTGGTTAATATCATTTTCCTGAGGTCCGTACATTGAAAGCCGTTTTCCGAATCAGCCCGCAGTTTGTAGAAATAAATCCCGCCTGCCAGCCGCTCCCCGTTGAATGTGACCTGATAGGTCCCCGCACACTGTTCCGCATTGACCAGTATTTCCAATTCACGTCCAAGCAGGTCGTAAACGGAAAGTGTCACATGGGCTTTTTGGTTCAGCGCGTAGGAAATGCTTGTCGCCGGATTGAAGGGATTGGGATAATTCTGAAATAAATACGGAGCCAAAGGCCATGCGGTGCCATCACGGGCCGTTTCAACATTGGTGCCGGCCTGATACTCATAAGCGCCGATATCATAGCCGTTGCCGGACGGGCGGGAATTCCCCTCATAATCACTGACAGGCGCGCCTGTCCCGGTTCCATGATCCACGGCAATACCGGCGGACAACAGGTGCAAATCGGACTGGCCCGGATCGACAAACAGTCCGGCGTCCGAGCCCGCAACCCGCGAATGCGCGTCCTGACCGCTGAAACCGGTCCACGATCCGCCCGCGACTTGATCGGACGAGAACTCCTCTTCATAGCCCACCACAATCGCGCGTTCGGCATTATTATTGTGAAAGATGTTGTAATCGCCGTGGTAATTTCCGATTCCGGTCTCTTCGAACAACAGGCCGATATTGTCCCCGCCCGCAAGAATGCAATTGGTCATATTCAGACCATCCCGGGCGCTCTCGATACGGATGGTGTATGTCTGTCCATTGTAAAACGTACAGTTCATCAGTGTGGTCGTCCCCGGATCTCCGTCCCAATCCAGCTCCAAAACGGCTTCATTGCAGTGATAACCGATGCAATTCACCAGCGTGACCTGATCCGCCCAGAGCTTGTACGCGCCGTTCCAGCAGTCATATGCCAGGCAGCGGTTGAGTGTCGTTTTCCGGGAGCTGATGTCGAATCCGTCATAGACATTATAGGTCGTGCATCGATTCAATACAAAATCATGCTGTGTGCCGTGCCCCAGCGCGAATCCGTCCACGTTTGCCTCGTTGTCGCGGCCGGTATGGGCCACGCAGTCATTGAAGGTTCCATTGAAGCAATCGGTCCCGTCCGGGGAAGCATCAAATCCGTACAGGGAGAAATGATGGGCCACAACGCGGTTGATCACGAAATCGTGCGTTCCGGCGGAGAGGCCGATGCCGTAATAGACGTCATGCACTTCACAATCCGAAATTTCGAGGTGATGCGCGTTTTCGGTCCAGATGCCGTTTTCCTGCCAGTTGCGTATTTCAAGCCCTGTGATTTTAAGATAGGATTGATTGATCATCATGCCGTTTTGGGATTCGGTGACGCCCGTGCCGTCAATCACGGGCTTTTCGCCCGCGTACGCGGAAAAAACAATGAGATTGCCTTCCGTTCCGCTGTTGTTAAAATGGATGTTTTCATGATACACACCGGCCCGGATGTAACCGGTTTCGCCCGCGACCAGCGTTTCGGCCGCATGCTGAATGGTGGCCCAAGGTTGGGATTCCGTTCCCGGATTTGAATCGCTGGCCGAGGCGTGGTTTTGATCGACATAATAGGTCTGCGCTTCAAGCATGCCGGCCGCCGCCAGCATGGAAATGACGGGTCCAAGCCACCAGGGAAGAATATTCTTCGTTTTTATTTTCATTGCTCGTTTCCTCCCAGTGAATCATTTTCTGATTTCCTATTTCAGAATCAGCATCTTGATCGTTTTTTGATAACCCTCCCCCTGTATTCTGCAAAGATACAGACCCGGGGGTGCCTGCCTGCCGCTTTGATCCGCCCCATCCCAGGTCACGATGCGGTTCCCCGGTTCTCGGATGCCGGATACCAGAGTCCGGACCTTGGCTCCCTGCACATTGTAAATCGCCAGCTCCACACGGCCCTTTTTGGGCAGCGCGAATGAGATTTGCGTGGACGGATTGAAGGGATTGGGAAAGTTCTGGCCAAGATCGAATTTGACTGGCGTATCACCGGACCGCTCAACGTCACCTGTTTGTCCGATCATGATCCGATAATCCTCCACCTCGCCGTCCCCGGCATAGCCGCGAAAGAAGACCTTGGGCCAGGTGCTGAAACGAAAGCGGGCCATCGTATTGCCGATGGAGGCATTTTCAGGAACCGAAAATTCCAGCACATGGGTTCCCGCCTCCAGTTCGAGATCGGTATACACAAATTCGAACGGCCAGTTCCACTTGGCCACAGGTATCGAAAGCGGTAATCGTCCTGCTCCACCGAAATGTTGTACGACAGGTTGTGGGACTGGAATTCCCACACCGTGACGAAGTTGGGCTGCAGCTTCGCCATCTGATTGACCGTGGCGACGAGCGCCTCCCCAGTTCTCGGCTTTTGTACTCGTTGGCCTTCGTCCACAGGATATTCGCGGCCACGCCCGCATTCCCAAGGTGGCCAAGTCGCATCGATTCACTGGCCGGATCGATTTCGCCGAGTTCCGCCTGCGACAAGTCGTACTCGGTGCGAAGCTGCGCCAGCGTGCCTCCCGGTCGGGCCCCGCTGTCCGTGGTCGGATCGCCAATGGCCGGTCGCCCGATCATGTACAGCGGAAATAAAAGGAGCGCAATGACGCCCAGGTAAGAGACTTTGCGTCGAAACGAAACGTTCTGGATCATGCGGCGACTTCCCGCGTCTTCAGGAAGAAATATCCGACCAGGGAAACAACAGGCAATACGCCTAAGCCAGCCCCTTAGAAGGTGGATATCAGGGCCGGCTCGATGTTGTAACCGTAAGCGACCCACGCGGCCGTGTTAAAGCTCTCGTAGTTCGGGAGGATGTTGGCAGCCACTCCATCAGTTGCATGAAGACCACGTCGAGCGCCCTGATGATGGCGTGAGGACCTGCCAATCTCGAGGTCGGACGACAGGTTGGCTGCGTCAGGATGCGAATCAACGATTCCAGCGGACCGCCACCTTCGATCGATCCCGTGGTGACTCCCAGAATGAACTTGCCGAAAAACCCAATGACGATCGGGACAGGTGGCCATCATGGCCACCGCACCGCTCAGGAACGTGCTGAACATCACGCCGAAAGTCGTGACCAGCAGCATCTGCAGCCAGATGCCGATGTAGCCTTTGACGAAGTTCCACCAGAACGGTGCTTCGCGCCTCCAGAATGTAAACGTCCGCCGGGGCCATGCCGAAGTACTGGCCGCCGGGTCCGAGCACTGGCACGCGCAACTTCCAGCCTGCCTTCGTAAGCCAGGTCCTCGAACAAGTCCACATCCCGCACGGGCCGTCCTCGACCGCCTTCAGCTTGCCGGGGAATGAACTGCTTGTCGACCACGAACTCCTTCGCGACGAACGGGATCTCCTCGCTCATCTTGACCTTCGCCGCCGGATTGGGGTTCGTAGACGAAGATCGAGCCGCGAACGCCCTTTTCGATATTCCCCTTGTGCGTGCGGAAGACGCGCAGATCCTTTTCCAGGTCGAACCCTTCCGGGTAGCGATCGGCCGTCATTCCC
>CAVTNR010000018.1:0-5470 GCA_963736115.1 uncultured bacterium | reverse complement strand
GACATCAGCACGCACTGGATTCGCTGGTACTCGGCGTGACTGCCAGCCCGCTTGAGCCGTTCGGCAAGCCGCGCCACGGTGGGCTTATCGCCAACGATCAACTCTTCATCCACGCCTCCTGAAGCTGCGTGGATCGACATCATCTCTAACTATTGAAAGCAAACTGGTATGAGGCGGCAATACCCGCCTGCCCGCCACCAAGGCGGGCAGCGACCCAGCTCGTTCGCGATTCAACCCACTTAACCACCCAACAGTCCGCACCAGCGGGCCTGAAGGAGTTCCCATGAATGACAAGTCCAACCCCATCCCCGACGAAGACGAAGCCTTCCTGAGAGGTGGCCCCGCAAATCTGAACACTGCGATTAGTTGAAACTCGGCGACAACAATGGGTGCGCGATGCCCGAGAAGGCAGAAGACTTGTGAGCACGTGACCCCGCGCCGCATTCACTCAATCGCGGTAGGGGACTGCCATTACCGGCAGCCCCTACCGCGATTGAGTGATCGTCAAGGCCAGGGTGTACTTTCGCCACGAGCTGTGTACAGTTCTTGGCGTGCGTGCGCGATTGGTGTTACTTGTAGGTCTCGCCTTGTCGAGGATGCCGCCGAGCTCCGGATCGGGTGCACGGTGCGTGCCATAGTTAGAGCGCTGCTGCACAGCCCACGCGACCGCGCGAAGCACCGCGGGATTCACGGGCCGGCCGGCAAGTGGCCCGACGTGCACGCATTCCACTTTGGGCCGAGCCAGAATACACTGCGCATGAGACTATCCCGTCGGGTCTTCATTGCCGCGACCGCAACCACCGGTGCGGGCTTGGCACTGGGCTGCTCGTTCTCAAGCGCCGCCGCCGTGACCCGTTGGCCTACCCGGAGACTGTGCGAGGCGCGCCGGGGGAACTGCGACTTTCGGCTGTGCTGCGTATCAGACCCGACGGCAAGGTGTGCCTCGTCTCCAAGCAGGCTGAGGTCGGCCAAGGCGTAAAGACCTCACTGCCAATGGTGATCGCTGAGGAGTTGGATGCCGACTGGTCCGACGTGTTGGTGGAGCAAGGGAACATCAGCTGGCAAGCCTTTGGCTCGCAGTACACCGGCGGCAGTCAGTCGACCCGCACCAACCTAGCTGACTTCCGGCGACTAGGTGCGACTGCTCGCGCCATGCTGGTGGAAGCTGCTGCGCGACGATGGAACGTTCCGATGACTGAATGCAGCACCGCGGCGGGCGTTGTGCGCCATGCCCTACACGTTGCTCGCCAGGTCGCCGATGAACACGGGAACGTCCGCGGCCTTCGCCTTCGAGAGAATGTCGCCGAGGTTGCGGCGGAACTGCTTTTTCGCGGATTCATAAACCGGGCTTCCCAGCGGGATCGGCTGATCATCCGCGATGCGCGACATCTCGGTTTCCATGGCGTCCCCGCCGCCGGATCGGCCGGAGGGCCGTCCCGAGGCCGCCGCTTTCCGGATCAGACCCGCCGCGTCGCGGACCAGCAGAAATGTCCTGAACCGCCTCAGCTTCAGCCAGGCCCGCACGACATTCCCGTTCCGTCCCAGCGACTCCATGGAGGCCGCGCCCAGGGCGCCGTAGAATTCATTGTGACCCGCGTACACGACCAGGGCGTCCGGCTGCTGCTCCAGGATTTCGTCCATGAAATCGAGCAGGGTGTAGCTGGTGATCGCGGTCATGGCCGTGTTGACGACCTCGACGCGTTTCTCCGGGAACGCATCAGCCAGCCGCCGGTTCAGGATGCGGGGGAAGGTCACGTTGTTGCCGTATGGGAATCCCGCGGCTGAAGATTCGCCGAGCACGAAGACGCGGAATCCGTTCGCGGGCTTCTGCTTGAGAAAGAGATCCTTGCGCGGAGAGGGGTTGAAAGAGGTCAGACGGAAGTAGCGGCGGCCGACATCCCGGTTGACGCCGTAATAGGGGGAGGCCGCGTCCGGCGCGGAAACGAACAGGGACAGGTTTCCGCCGTAGCGGAAAATCCGGAGCCCGGCCTCCAGCCCGGCCAGAATGAGGATCGGCAGGAGGACGAGGCCGGCCGTGAACAGGGCCCTGCGCCCCCGGGACAGGGGTTCGGCGTCCGCGGGCCGGGCCTTCATGTCACCGCTTCGCCTTGTGATACAGATCCGGGCTCTCTGCCGCGCCGGCCGGCCCGGACAGGGGCTTGAACGCCGGGTCCAGCGCGGCTTTGACGGCCGGGCCCGCGTGCGCTGTTTTCGCCCAGTCCCTGGGGCTGACGCGGATCTCACCGGCGGCCAGCTCGGGCACATTGTAGGTTTTCAGAAAAGTGTCGTAAAATGCCGGGTCCTCCTGGGGCAGGACGAATGGTTTGGAGGCGACTCCGGCGGAGTCCAGCCTGCTGAAGTAGGGCCGGCCGAGAAGACCGTCTGCGCGTTTCGAAGTGAACACGAACCAGCCGCCTCCACTCGACCAGGAATGAAAGCTTTCGGCGCGACCGCTGTTGCATTCGAGTTTTTTGACTCTGCCGGTCCCCAGGTCCAGCAGATGCAGATCCGCGCTCTCGAGATAAACGGGAAAGTTGCCGTAATCAGCGAGCGTGAACATCAGAAAACGGCCGTCCGGCGACACGCGGGGTTCGGTGATACTGCCGCCGACGGTCTTCGCGGACAGCACGGTCTCGGGCAGGCCCCAGACGCCGGTTCCCGGGTCATAGGCGATGCGCATGAGGTCGTACCGAATGGTTTCCCAGAACAGGTCCTCGCGGCCGTGCCGGACGCCCACGTAGCGTTCGAGCCTGTCCGACGCGCAGAAATACAGGGTGCTGCCGTCCGGCGCCCAGCACGGGAAGGTCTCCATGCGGTCCGGGTCCGCCAGCCCGGCCGCGGACGTGATCCGGTTGCGACCGATGTCGTACACGACGATGTCCGATTTCGCGTCGAGCACGTCGCGGCTCTCGCCCCGGCCGTGGAAGAACATGGTCAGGCTGTTGGCCGAAAATGCGATGATACCGCCGTCCGGGTGCCAGGCCGGGTAGGAGCCGGCCTTGTTGAAATCCGTGGACGTGTCCACTTTGCGCATGCCGTCCGGCGTGCGGATCAGAGTGCCGGATCCCTTTCCGCCTCGCAGATGCAGCATGATAGTTTCCGGGTCATTGGACTTGAAATGATGGCAGTTCATGCAGTTGTCCTGCGTCAGCCGGTTGAGCAGGATCGGTTTTTCCTCGAACGTCTCCAAATTGCGCTGGTACAGACCCATGCCGGTCCATAGGCTGAATGCCGGATTGATCAGACGGTAGGCCAGCCTGGAGTCGATCGGTTCCTCCGAAATGCGGTTGGCGAACGGTTCGTAGGCGATCCAGCGGCCGCCGTTTTTAACCCGCACTCTGTACGTGAGACGGTGGCCCTTGTTCCGGCTGAGCAGGTTTCTCCAGACCTTGATCGGGATGCGGAACGCGCCGTCCCCGGACTTCACTTCGACGGCCGGGCCGTTCTCAGGCTCCAGGGTCAGCAGGGCTTTTTCACAGGGATCGAGAATGCGGAAATTGAGGGGCGCGATGTTGTGCGGCACAACCACATCCGCGTAATCCGGGGAGATGCGCGGCCGTCTTCCGGCGGAGGCCGCTTCTCCGGGACGCGGCCCGGTTTCGTGCAGAGCCGCGCACGCGGCGATGACGCCCAAAGAAAGGAGCGCGGCCTGCTTCCGGTATCGTTTGTAAGGAAAGTTCATGATCCGGTCCGTTCCGCCGTTTTCATCCGGCGGGCTTCGCGTACAGGAGATAGTACCAGTAGGTGGCCGCGTGCCTGCGGCCGAGGTCGCCTGCCGCTTCTCCGCTGCGTATGCCGTGCGTCTTGAGAATCCGTTCGAAGTCCGAGAAACGGTCCATGGTCGTTTTGCGGACGGCGATGGAAGAGGCCCGTGGTCCGCGGCCCTGCGCGTCGAAAGCGCGGCGATCAGCCCTTCTTCGTACAGGGCGGGAAGAGGATCCGGGAGCGTTGAGCGGAAGCGGACCAGATTCCGGCAGAAATTCTCCAGGTCGCGGCCGAGCAGGTCGGACATCAGCAGGTATTCGACAGCCATGCGGTTGTCCGGCGCGCGTTGCGCGAGTCTTTCCATGTCGCGGCCGGGATTGCGGCTGTCCACGATGAAATCCGTTTCCGGCATCCTTCCGGCCTTTCCCGTGATACGGGCCGTGTCCGTTCCCGTGCGGAGCCGGACAGGAGCATCCGCTGCCGGTCCGCCCAGCGGCCTGCGAAGGGATTGCGGCTGAGCCGGTCCAGAATACGGGCCGCGGCCGAGTCCTGGCCTGAGATGAGGTGGGTTTCAGCGAGACGCTTCAGCACGTCCGCGGATTCGCCGTACAGAGTCAGCGCCTCGAAGGCCCAGCGTTTGGCCTCATTGACATGCCCCAGGTCATCGTAAAGATCACTGCAGTCGAGCGGCGCCTGAAAGCGGCTGTCCCGGTCCGGGAACAGACCGTTTCCCTGAAAATTACCCGGAAACGCGAAGAAATCCGAAGCCAGGCTTCCCGAATGCCACAGGGCCCGGTTGAAATGAATGAGGCTGATGGGGAAGCGCGCCGCAGGGCCCGTCATCCGTCCGGTCACTTGTTCCCATTCACCGGTGTGGGCCGCGAGCCGGACCGCCAGGAATTCCCGCTCATCCCGGTCCACCGCATGCATGCCGGCCGGGATGAGTGAGCAGAACGAGCGCGGCCGCCTGCACCGCGTGCAGCCCGGGCCGTGCGATCCGGTCCGTCCGTTCTCTCCGGATTTTCCGCGATCATGACAACAGCCGCGAGAATGAGGATCAGAACGACCGCGGCCTCCGTCCCACGGAAAACCGGGTGATCGTTCGGCGTCGAACACGTCCGTGCGCCAGAAAGCCGAGTGGCGCAGAAAGGCGTTCCGTTCCGAAATGAGATAAACCCACTGACTGCCGGCCCACGGAATGAAGGCGGCGGCTGCCGCAACGCCGGCTGCTGATACGATCCGGGCCGGGATTTTCATCCTGCGAATCCGCGAGCGCGACGGATGACGATCAGGGCCGCGAAAAGCAGGCTGGCGCCGGGTGAGAGCCAGTAAACCGGCATCAGGGCCGCGACCGCGGTTCCGAAACGGCCGCCCGGTTTTCAGGCGCGAGGCCGCGGAACAGAATGAATGCCTCCAGGCCGAGTATCACGGACAGGGTTTTCACGACCGGGTAATCGTATCGGGCCTGGGCCATGGTCAGAAGCACGGCCGGGAGCACGGCCGCGAGCCACCAGCGGCCGGGCTTG
The DNA here is from genome assembly GCA_963736115.1 of uncultured bacterium. Classification (GTDB taxonomy): domain Bacteria; phylum Zhuqueibacterota; class QNDG01; order QNDG01; family DTFT01; genus JAFGAX01. The sequence continues at coordinate 239 of CAVTNR010000018.1, read as the reverse complement.
AGCAGGCGGAAGAGGAGCAGGCATACGGTCAGGCTGAGTCCTGACAGAACGAGACTGCCCGGCCAACCATAGCGGTACAGCTCGGTCAGGAATGCGGCGATGAAATCGAGGAATCCGCCGGGCAGATGGAGGCGTTCGGCCAGGAAGGACTTGTCCGCGAAGAATACGGGCTGCTGGTGGAAATGGATGAGTTCAGGCCGGATGATACGGGTGTAGAAGAAAATGACAGCGGCCAGGAC
>CAVTNR010000017.1:0-117109 GCA_963736115.1 uncultured bacterium | reverse complement strand
TCGAGATGTTCGGCGCGCCGGCGAAGGTCGAGGTCCATTTCCTGAAGACCGACCATCCGGTGACCGGCCTCGGCGAGCCGGCGTTCCCGCCGCTCGCGCCCGCGGTCTGCAATGCGATCTACGCGGCCACCGGCAGGCGTGTTCGCCAGTTGCCGCTCAGCCGGGTCGATCTGCGCTGGAGTTAGGGCTCGGCCGACCCGGACTCGCTCCATCCTCTTCATTGCACCGGGAACCTGCCTTGGTCCCCTCCTGATCGCGGAGCGTAAACCGACGGGACGAACGGGAGTGTTGGCGGCGTGAGCCTGCAGGGGCCCTTACGATGCAGGCAGACTGACACACCAGGACGCACGATGACCTGCACCACCCGCTATCCCCATGTCTTCTCTCCTGCTCGACCTCGGCCTCGACGCGGCTGAAGAACCGCATCCTGACGGGCGTCGATGCACACCGGGCTGGAGGATGTCGAGGACGCCGTGACCGCATGGCGGAGTACTTCGCCGAACGCGCGCGCGGCGGCGTGGGGATGATCATCACCGGCGGCATTTCACCGAACCCCGACGGCGGCTTCGGCAGCAAGCTGTCGACCCCGGCCGAGGCGGAGCAGCACCGGCTCATCACTGCCGCCGTTCATGCCGTCGACCCCGAGGTGAAGATCGGCCTGCAGATCCTGCACACCGGCTCGCTGGCGGGCACCGCCGAGTGCGTGGCGCCGTCGCCCATCAAGTCGCGCATCGGCCGATTCACCCCCCACGAACTGGATGAAGCCGGCATCGAAAAGCAGATCGCCGACTTCGCGAACTGCGCCGCGATGGCGCAGGCTGCCGGCTACGACGGCGTCGAGATCATCGGCTCGGCCGGCTACCCTGATCAGCACCTTCCTGGTCAGCAAGACCAACCTGCGCACCGACGGATGGGGCGGCTCGTGGGAGAACCGAATGCGCTTCCCGGTGGAAGTGGTGCGCCGCGTGCGTGCCGCGGTGGGCGAGCGCTTCATCGTGATCTTCCGCGTCGCCGCAATGGACATGCTCGAAGGCGGGCTGGCCTGGAACGAGATCGTCTCGCTCGGCCAGGCGATCGAGGCTGCCGGAGCCAACATCATCAGTACCCATTTCTGCTGGCACGAGGCGCCGGTGCCGACCATCGCGACGATGGTGCCGCGCGCGGCCTTCACCCAGGTGACCGGCCGGCTGCGCAAGGTTCTGAGCATTCCGGTGATCACCAGCAACCGCATCAACATGCCGGCGGTGGCCGAGGTGGTGCTGGCGCGTGGAGACGCCGATCTGGTGTCGATGGCGCGGCCGATGCTGGCCGATCCCGATCTGGTGCTCAAGGCCGCGCAAGGCCGGGAGGACGAGATCAACACCTGCATCGCCTGCAACCAGGCCTGCCTGGACCACACCTTCAGCGGCAACCAGCAGGTGAGTTGCCTGGTCAACCCGCGCGCCTGCAACGAGACGCTGCTGAACTACCGGCCCGTGGCCCGGGACCAGATCCGCAAGCGCCTCGCGGTGGTCGGCGCCGGGCCGGCCGGGCTGGCCTTCGCCACGGTGGCGGCGCAGCGCGGCCATCGCGTCACGCTGTTCGACGCGGGCGCGGAGATCGGCGGCCAGTTCAACCTGGCCAAGCGCATCCCCGGCAAGGAAGAGTTCCACGAGACCTTGCGCTACTACCACCGCATGATGGAGGTGCATGGCATCGAGTGGCGACCGAACAGCCGGGTCGACGCCGCGCTGCTGCAGCGAGAAGGCTTCGACGAGGTGGTGGTGGCTACCGGCATCGAGCCGCGCCGTCCGGCCTTGCCCGGCATCGACCACTCCAAGGTCGTGTCGTACATCGACGCGATCCTGGGCCGCAAGCCCATCGGACGGCGGGTCGCGATCATGGGCGCCGGCGGCATCGGCTTCGACGTCGCCGAGCTGGTTTCGCACGCAGGTACGTCGGGCGCGCTCGATGTCGAGGTGTTCGCGCGTGAATGGGGAATCGATTTCAAGCACCATCCGCGCGGTGGCGTGACCGGTGTGGTGCCGCAGGTCGCCAAGGCCGACCGCAGCGTCTGGCTGATGCAGCGCAAGGCCGATGCGCTGGGCAAGACGCTGGGCCGCACCACCGGCTGGGCCCACCGCCTCACGCTGGCCCGCCGCGGCGTGCAGATGGTCAGCGGCGTCGAGTACCTAAAGATCGACGGCGCCGGGCTGCACACCCGGGTCAACGGTGAGCCCCGGCTGTTCGAAGTCGATACCGTGATCGTCTGCGCCGGGCAGACTCCGTTGCGAGCGCTGTACGACGAACTGCAAACCGTGGGTGTGCCCGCGCACCTGGTCGGTGGCGCCTACGAGGCGGCCGAGCTCGACGCCAAGCGCGCGATCGCCCAGGCCTGCCGCCTGGCGGCCGAGGTCTGACCACGAGGCTTCGCAGTCGACCGCTAAGCCGGTGTATCGTTGCGCGTCGCTGGATCGGCCCGCCGCGTCTGGCCCACCCCCGAAGTGGCCGCAACAAGAAGATGACGCAGACGATGACAACCGATATCGAGATCGCACAGGCCGCCACGCTGCAGCCGATCGTTCAACTCGCACAGCGCCGGCTGGACATTCCCGAAGACGCGATCGACCCGTATGGCCGCTACAAGGCCAAGATCTCACTCGACTATCTGGCCTCGCTCGACGGGCGGCCGGACGGCAAGCTGATCCTGGTGACCGCCATCAGCCCCACACCACCCGGCGAAGGCAAGACGACGACCACGGTCGGCCTGGGCGACGCGCTGTGCCGCATCGGCAAGCGCGCGGTGATCGCCCTGCGCGAGCCGTCGCTCGGCCCGGTGTTCGGCATGAAGGGCGGTGCCGCGGGCGGCGGTTTCGCCCAGGTGGTGCCGATGGAAGACATCAACCTGCATTTCACGGGCGACTTCAGCGCAATCGGACTGGCAAACAACCTCCTGGCGGCGCTGATCGACAACCACATTCACCACAACAACGAACTGCGGTTTGACTTCCGCCGCGTCGTCTGGCGCCGCGTGGTCGACATGAACGATCGCGCACTGCGCGCCATCAATATCGGCCTCGGCGGACCGGCCAACGGGTTTCCGCGCGAGGACGGATTCGACATCGTGGTCGCCTCCGAGGTGATGGCGATCTTCTGCCTCGCCACCTCGCTCGCGGATCTGAAGGAACGGCTCGGCCGCATCGTCGTCGGTTACCGGCGCGATCATCAGCCGATCCACGCGCGCGATCTGCGCGCCCATGGTGCGATGGCGGCGCTTCTGAAGGACGCGCTGAAGCCCAATCTCGTGCAGACGCTCGAGAACAACCCGGCCATCATCCACGGCGGGCCGTTCGGCAACATCGCGCACGGTTGCAATTCGGTGATCGCGACCCGCGCGGCGCTCAAGCTCGGCGAGTACGTGGTGACCGAGGCCGGCTTCGGCGCCGACCTCGGCGCGGAGAAGTTCATCGACATCAAGTGCCGCAAGTCCGGCCTGCGGCCCGACGCGGCGGTGATCGTCGCCACCATCCGCGCGCTGAAGTACCACGGCGGCGTGGACGCAAGAGCGCTCGAAGCGCAAGACCTGCCGGCGCTAGAGCGGGGAATCGTCAATCTCGAGCGCCATCTGAACAACATGCGCAACCATTTCGGCCTGCCGTGCGTGATCGCGCTCAATCACTTCACGCACGACACCGAGGCGGAGATCAAGCTGCTGCAGCAGAAGATGGCGCACCACGGCACCGCAGTGATCGTGGCGCGCCACTGGGCCGAAGGCGGCGCCGGTGCGGAGGAACTGGCGCGCGAAGTCGTGCGCCTGGCCGAAAGCGGTGCCGCCGACTGCCGCTTCCTGTACGGGGACGACGAACCCCTCTGGCAGAAGATGAAGACGGTCGCCACGCGGATCTATGGCGCCGCCGACATCACCGCCGACACCAAGGTGCGCGCCCAGATCCGAAAGCTGCAGGACGAAGGCTACGGCCGCCTGCCGGTGTGTGTGGCCAAGACCCAATATTCGTTTTCCACCGACCCGCAACTGCGCGGCGCGCCATCGAACCACGTGGTCAACATCCGTGAGATCAGACTGGCGGCCGGCGCCGAGTTCATCGTGATGATCTGCGGCGACATCATGACGATGCCGGGCCTGCCGAAGGACCCGGCCGCCACACGCATCGATATCGACGACAGCGGGCGCATCGTCGGATTGTTCTAATTTGACGCGGCATGGGCGGCCCCTCGGCTTCGCGGCTGAGCCCCGGGTCGATCCGCGCGCGGCCTGGCGCGGGCCTGACGCTCTTCCCGATACGGTCTCCTGGCGGAGTCGGAGTCTGTCAAGTGCCGCATGGATATTGGATTTGCAGGCGGTTCATCGTCTGTCCACCAGTCTGTCCGCCAGTAGTTTCGGCGCCGGATTCGATGTCTGCAAGGCCGGAACAGGTTCAGCCCGGTTCAAGCGCGCGGCGGACCCCGACAATGCGGAGCCATCTATCGGCACGCGATCGACCGATCGAATTCGGTCCGTCTCGCTGCATCGTGCGCGTCGTCAGGTGGCCCGCAGGACGCGCTGCACGACCGATACGCCACAGCTCGCCGCCTTGGCGATCTTGAGCATGCCCAGGCCATCCGCTCGCAGCGCTCTGATGCGGTCCTCGATCTCACTGGAAACTGTGGGCCGGCCGATGGGGTTCCCGCTCTTGGTGCCCTTTTCCTTGGCTTTCGCCATGCCGGCCTTCACCCGCTCCTGGATCATCGACCGCTCGAATTCAGCGAACACGCCGAGCATGCCGAAGAGGGCCTTGCCGGCGGGAGTCCGGGTATTCATTCCCTGCAGGTGCAGGTAGAGGTCCACGCCGGTCGCGTGCAACTCCTGGAGCAGCCCTACGAGATCAATGAGGGAACGCCCGAGGCGGTCCACAGACCAGGCGGCAACCAGATCAAAGTCCTTTCGGGCCACCCCGCGCAACATCGAGGCCAGCTTGGGCCTGTCCTTCGGACCCTTGGCACCACTGATGCCGTGATCGACGAACTCTTGGACCACCTGCCAGCCCTGACGGTCCGCGACCTGCCTGAGTTCTCGCAACTGGTTCTCTGTGGACTGCTTGTCGGTCGACACGCGGGCATAGAGAGCGACTCGGATGGGCTTGGGCATGCTGGGCTCCGTTCGCCCATGCGTCTAGGCTAGTCTTGATGATGCCTGTTTGCCGTACGGAAAGCAACTGGTTGCCGTATGTGCCGCGGCAAGTCCGCTGCGCCGGGCTGGCAATGGTCGAATCTTGAGGGGCCTTTCGGTATGGCCAGCGTTGCACCTACGACCAGTGCCAATGTGTTGCGATCGCGCGATTGGCGTGTCGCCGCCTCGGCTGACGCTGCGCAAACGAAGCGCGTGCCGCACATGCTGCAATGCAAATGCGCTACATTTGCCGCCATGAAGACTGCCACCATCCCATCTGTCCGCGTCGAGCCAGAGTTGCGTGCGGAAGTCGAGTCGCTGCTCAGCGAAGGTGAAACGCTGTCCGAGTTCGTGGAAGCTTCGGTCCGCGCGACCGTGCTACGCAGACGCAACCAAGCGGAGTTCATCGCGCGGGGCTTGCGATCACTCGACGATGCTCGCCGTACGGGCGACTACGTTGACGCCGATGCGGTCGTGCAGAAGCTCCAGCGAAGATTGGACGCTGTGCGCAAGCGCAAGACGGCGAACCCGCGGTGAACTTTCGGGTCCGCCTGACCCGCGAAGCTGAGGCTGACTTGGAGCGGTTGTTCGACTTCGTCCTCGAGCGGGAACTTGGCCGAACCAGCGGGGACCTCGAATTGGCCGAACAAGCACTTGGCGCCATTCGCGCGGGTGTTGCTACTTTGAAGACCTCGCCCTTCACGTGCCGCAAAGCCGGCCGGAGCCCCTTTCTGCGCGAACTGATCATTCCGTTTGGTCGCTCGGGTTATGTCGCACTCTTCGAGATTGCCGGTACCAGCGACGTAGTCGTCTCGGCGGTACGCCACCAGCTCGAAGAGGACTACCACTGACCCGCACGCCCGCCGCAGCCGCAATCGCACTGACCGCTTGAGCGATCGCGATCGCATGCCGTAGCCATCAGGACTCGACCCACTGCAGGATTTCGACAATCCGATTTCGCGGCTCGGAGGCGGTCGCTGGACGTGGCTGACGCCCTATCAATTCATGCTCTGAACGCGCGGTGGATCGTCACCGGAAACGGAAGCGCCATGAACCAGAGTACTGCACTCGCAAGCTTGTTGCTGAATGGCACGCTTTCACCGCGCCGCGTTTGGCTTTGGCACATTTGTCACGTCCTACGGGAGTCAGTTGACCCATTCTTCGCATTCGGAGTCGCATTCCTCGTACTCTTGCGGCGAACGAGTTGGGAGACTCAGCTTATGCAGCGCATGTACCGAGTTCTCATTCTGGGGGCCTCCTACGGCTCGCTCTTGGCTACCAAGTTGCTGCTCGCAGGTCACGCCGTCCGACTTGTTTGCCTCTCGGCCGAGGCCGACTTGATCAACCGCGGAAGGCATGCGCGTGCGCCTTCCAGTCAAGGGTCGCGATGAGCCCGTGGAGGTCGATTCCCGCGAACTGCCTGGCAAGCTCTTGGCCGTTGCTCCTGGATTCGTCGATCCTGCCGAGTTTGATCTGGCGGTCCTGGCGATGCAGGAGCCCCAATACCGATCCCCCGACGTGCGCAAGCTCCTCGCCGCACTGGCTGAGGCCCGGGTTCCTTGCCTGTCGATAATGAACATGCCGCCGCTCCCCTACCTTGAGCGGATTCCGGGCATCGCCGTCGATGCGTGCCGTGCGTGCTACACCGATGCCGCGGTATGGGATGTCTTTGACCCTGCACTGATGACGCACTGCAGCGCTGATCCGCAGGCCTCGCGGGTTCCCGACGGACCGCAGAATCTGATTCAAGTCCGGCTCCCGAGCAATTTCAAGGCGGCGCGTTTCGTATCCGATGCGCACACGGGCATGCTTCGCGCGCTCGCCGCCGACATCGACGCGGCGCGGTTCGACACGGACGCTGGCGAACTCGAATTGCCGGTCAAGCTCAAGGTGCACGAATCCTTGTTCGTTCCACTGAGCAAGTGGCCTATGCTGATTGCCGGCAACTATCGCTGTGTTACTCACGACGGAATGCGGTCGATCAGCTCAGCCGTTCACGACGATCTCGAAGCGACGCGATCGGTGTACGAATGGGTTCTGAGGCTATGTCAATCGCTCGGCGCCGAGCAGAGTGACTTTGTGCCGTTTGAAAAGTACGCGACCGCCGCGTTGGCGCTAATCGGCCCTTCGTCAGCGGCGCGGGCGCTGTTTGGTGGCGCGCAGCAGATCGAGCGAGTGGATCGTCTCGTGCAGTCGATCGCTGCGCAGAATGGCATGCGCCTCGCTGCCTTGGACGACGTCGTTGCGCTGGTCGAAGCACGCCTGGAAGTCAACCGGAACGGATCCCGATCCGCGCTGAATCCGCAAACTCCACCTCCTGCACGACACCACAGTACCGACGCGCTGCGCCGAGGAAGTGCTCGTGCACGAGACGGCGCGCTTGCGCGACCCTTTCACACAACGGGATTCTGACGTCCAGTCAGACCGAGTTGCTTCCACGATGGAGCAACCTCCGCATGGAGGTGAACAATGCTCATCTCGGCGCCGCGTGGTCCATGCCCCACTTGAAAGAACGGTGGGCACAGCTTGCCCGCTGACGCAAGTACTCATCACCTGTTGTTCGCTGGTTCGAGCTCAGATCGCGCTGGTCCGCTGCTTGCCGGTTGGAGCGGCTCCAGAACCCGCCATAGTCCCCAGTTCGTCAGCGGACTCAGCTCGACGGTCCGCGTCAACTTGCTGCCCGCGGCGAGCGGTGTGAGAGCGGTTCGCAGCAGCAGATTCTCCCAGTTGGTCTGGGGGCTGAAGGGCGAGGTGTCGAAGGTCGTGCCGTCGTCGAACTCCACCCGGAAATGGAAGCAGATGCCGTCCGACACGCCGTTCGTGTCGATCTCCCACGTGACGGTGTGGCGGACGGCTATGTCGTCTTCGCCTTCGATCCGGTTCATGTCGAACGCGATCAATGTCTTGGGTCGGGCCAGGAAGGACTCCACCTCGAAGCCCTTGAGCAATCGGCGTCGATGTTCCGGGGACCGGTAGCTGTCGATCCCCTCGTAGGTGCGAAGGAATGACAGGTCGATGCCGACGTCGTCGATGTCCCACAGGAAGGGCCTCCGGTATTCGGCCTTCAGGCTCACTGGTGCCGCAAGAAGCTCGAAGCGCGCGGGCAGGATGCGGCCGCCGGGCTTCAGGGTCCGCCGCTTCAGGTCGAGCAGGTTGCGGATCATGTGCTCGCCGAAGATCGTGTGGCCCATCTGCTCATGGACGATCAGGTCGGCCTGCTCCGGGCACGCGAATTCCCGGCTGTTCTTCTGCACGAAACGGATGTTGTCGAAGCCGTTTCTGCGGGCGATCTCGGCCGCGACCTGGATGAAATCGGAATGGTCGATCGCATAGACCCGCTCGGCCCCTGCTGCGGCGGCGAACATGGCCAGGATGCCCGTGCCGGTGCCGAGGTCGACCACCACGTCCCCCGGCTTCACTGCGCTGCCGATGCCCTTTCGGTAGGACTTCACCCGTACCGAGTCGGCAAGCATCTTTTCGTGCCATTCGAGCCCGGTGAATGTGGCCCGGTTCTTTTGGTCGTAGGCCAGGTGCTGCGCGATCCCGGTCCGTTTCAGCCGATCCTTGACGAGCCGGACCAGCTTGCGCAATGGGGCGTCGAAAAGTGGTGCCATACAGGTCTGATTTGTAGTGTGACCTGGAGTGTGACCGCAGACGGACCGGAGGAGCCCGGGCGCCCGCGCGACGCACGCCTTGACGATGTGCAGCAGTACACAAAGGGGCGCTGACTTGCCGCTGCCCAGTGCCGCGCCGCCGCCCTCAAGGGGAAGACCAACTGCGCCGCACATCCCGGCACCTGATTAGCGAGAAACCTCAGCAAGCTCATCTGGTGAGCTAGTGAGGGTCGAACATGGTCGCACTAACCGCGGAGGTGCGCCATGAAGATGAACCGAGTTCAATTTCAACCAGGGCTGTCGATGCCTGAGTTCTACGAGCGATACGGGACCGAAGAGAAGTGCCGATCGGCGCTGGAGGCAGCGCGCTGGCCCACTGGATTTGCTTGCCCGGCTTGTGGCGGCGCTGCGCGCACCAGCTTCGAGCGCGGCGGCCTGCGCTACTGGCAGTGCGGCGCCTGCGCGCACCAGTGCAGCCTGATCAGTGGCACCATCTTCGAGTCCAGCAAACTGCCGCTGTCGCGTTGGTTCCTGGCCATGCAGTTGCTCACCCAGTCCAAGAACAACGTCTCGGCGCTCGAGCTCATGCGCCAGCTCGGCGTCAGCTACCGCAGCGCCTGGCTGATGAAGCACAAGATCATGGAGGCGATGCGCGTGCGCGAGGACCGGCGCGAACTTAGCGGGCGCGTTGAGATCGACGACGCCTACCTCGGTGGCGAGCTCTCCGGTGGCAAGGCCGGTCGCGGCTCCGAGAACAAGGTGCCCTTCGTCGCGGCCGTGCAGACCACGCCCAGCGGGCAGCCGATCCTGGCGTGCCTGCGCCAGCAGCCCCATACCGAACTCGAGGTCGCCGTCTTTGCGGCCAGCCACATCGCCCCTTCGGCCACCGTCGTCTCCGACGGGCTGTGGTGCTTCGGCGCCACTACCATCGTCGGGGCCGAGCATGAGCGCCACGTCACCGGCGGCGGCAAGGCCAGCGTGAAGCTGCCGCAGTTCAAGGCCATCAACACCTTGCTGGGCAATCTCAAGACCGCCATCAGCGGCTCGTATCACGCATTTGACTTCGCCAAGTACGCTCACCGCTACCTCGCCGAGTTCCAGTACCGCTTCAACCGCCGCTTCAACATGAAGATCATCCTGTCTCGCTTGCTCACCGCCTTGGCGCTCGCCCCGCCGTCCTCCGAGCGCGTGCTGCGGACTGCTGAGATTGCTCGCTAATCAAGTCCCGGCAAGTCAACTGGGCCTTCAAGCCGCTAGCGGTCGCACCTCACAGTTGCAAAGCACGGCCGCGGGAAAGGTGCTGCGAAGAAAGGGCGTGAACCAAGCACATCCGGCTAAGGCCGGCATGTCAGTCCGCGAGGATGCCGTCGTGCGCACCCAAGCCATCCACTACCTGGCCCTTGGCGTGCGGTTGCCGTTGAGTTAGCCGCCTTGGGGCGCTGGCCGCACAGGGCGTTCCTCGTAGTCCCGAAGCAGCCAATTGCCAATCTGCCGATCGCCCAGCTTGATTCGCAGGTAGAGACGTATGGCCTCGGCGTTGAGCTTCTTCTTGAACTTGATCGCGGGCGAATTGAAATAGTCCGAGATGCTGAAGAAGGTGTGCCGGCCCGCGTGACGGAGGTGCCGGTAGCACTCCACTCTCATGTACGGCGCGAGGCCGCGCCCCCGGAACTCGGGCGCTATGAACGCATCGTAGAGATACGCTTCTCCGGGACCGATTTCATAGTCGCAGGCCGCGTCGTTCACGCCATCGAAATCGGCCCATGAGTAACCCGCGATGCGTTCTCCCGTCTTCAGCACGATGCACTGGTGACCCTTGTCCAGTCGGCCTCTGATTTGCTCTTCGGTTCGAGACACGCACGCAGCGACAGCGGCTATGTCTGATGCATCCAGCACACTGCTCGGGAATTCTTCAGCCAACCCGGGCCAGTCGGTCTGATGCGGCTGCTGCACTCCCTCTCGCCACAGGATATAGGGGTCGACAGTGACTCCCACACGGTTGAGCCGCTCGATAACGCGCTGCCCGATCAGGCCGTGCTGAACATCGTCCAGCATTGCTTTCATGCGGGATCCAAGCCTGAGCTTCACGAGTATTCAAGCGCCGGAGCGTCTTGACCTGCGCTTTGCCGAGCGCGCGAATGGCCCGCGATCAGCTTGCCGGAATTGCGGGCATATCCCTTTATCTGCACCGCCCAATCGGCAATCGCCAACGAGGAAGCTCCAACCCAACCAGTTGGGATTTGCAGCGTCGCCACGCGACGACGCGCCAGCCACAGTTCGTTGATGAATGACGTGGGACTCGCACCACTGTCGAAGTACTCGATGTTGCCGAAAGCTGTCGGCGCGTGGCGCATCAATTCAAGTTCGTTGATCAGCCCCGGTGAGGCCGATCGGAAAGCCGGATCAAACGCGGTCTTGAAGCCGAATCCCACGTTGCCGGCGATGAAGTTGCAGATTGACGCGATGGGAACCCCGTCGAAAGTCACTTCCGTGAACAGTGCGCGTCGTTCAGAAGCAAATCCAGCAACCGCTTCACGAAAGAATGCTTCATCTTCCGGGCGGGAACGCAAGGATGACCCTTCGTCGCCCTTCCATCCCTTGTGCTCCAGCGACAGAAAGGCTTCCACCGCATCGGCAGGTATCCCCGCCTCGCGATGCCAGCGCCAAGCGACGGCCCCGCGCTCGCGCAGACGGCGCAGGCTTCGGTCGATATTGCGAATCCGTGATGACAGCGACGTCTCGCGCAAATGCTCGCTGCAATTGGCCACCACCAGGATCGCGCGAGGCTCCGAGTTGATGCTCCTCGACGCATGCGTGCAGGAGCGGCCTGCTATGCCTTCGGGGCCGGCGAACGGCCCATCGCTCAACGCCAGTGGAATCTCGATGGCCTTGCAGTGCGACACCGACTTGCGGACGAACTCGAGCAATGCTTCCATTGCCGGCGCTGCGTATTCACAATCGAGCAGCAAGCCGGAGAGAAAGGAGTGGCGGGAGCGATAGGCAACGAGCCTGCGCACGGGGGTGCGCTTCGTTGCAGCAGCTTCCGTGAACACGCCGACGCCGACCAGTTCGCGCCCCGCCGCCGCAACTCGTTCGACGAAGAAGACTAGCGGCGCCTGGTCCGGTGTGAGGTGGCGTGCAGCCGGGATGACGAAATGCGGTGACAGGAACGCATTGGGCTCGATCGCTCGGTACTCCAGCGCCGCCCACGCAGCGACGTCCACGTTGTCGACGTGATCGGCCGCCACCACGCGGGTTGAGAACTGAACCGATTGCTTCATGGGTGAGGAGACTACAAGAGAACAACCGGCTGGAAGAAGTTGCTTGTGTGTCTCAATGCGCACAATCCGCTAGCTCATTTCCTGGTCTGTGCGGCGCAGCTGATCGCCCTTTAGTGTTGCTGTAGGAGGTGTGCAGGCCCGCGTAGTGGAGGTGCCGGTAGAATTCCACGCTCATGTATTGTGCGAGGCCACGCCCCCGCAACTCTGGCACGATGAACCCGTCGTACAAGTACGCTTCACCGGGACCAAGTTCGTAATCGCAGACCGCGTCGTTCACCTCGCGCAAATCGGCCCAGCAGTAGCCCGCGATGCGTTCTCCGTTCTTGATGACGATGCACAGGTGGCCCTTGTCCAGTCGAGCTTGAATTTGCTCTTCGGTTCGAGAATCGCAGGCGGCGACAGCGGCAATGTCCGATTCGACCAGCACACTACTCGGGAACTCTTCAGCCAACCAGGGCCAGTCAGTCTGATAGGGTCCCACCCCCTTTCGGAACAGGACATAGGGGTTGATAGTGATCCCCACGCGGTCGAGCCGCTCGAGCGCGCGCTGCGCGACCAAACCGTGCTGAACAGCGTTCAGCATCGCTTTCATGCGGGACTTAAGCCTCAGCCTCATGAGCGTTCAGACTCGGGAGCATATTCACCTTCGTCATCGCAAGCGCGCGAATGGCCGCGATTGACTTGCTGCGACTGCGAGCATATCCCTTCAATTGCACCGCCCAGTCGGCAATCGCAATCGAGGAAGCCCCGACCCACCCTGTAGGGATTCGGATCGTCGCCACGCGACGCCGCGCCAGCCACAGTTCGTTGATATATGACTTGGGACTCGCGCCACTGTCGAAATACTCGATGTCGCCGAATTCAGTCGACGCGTGGCGCATGAACTCAAGTTCATTGATCAGCGCCGGTGAGGTCGACCGAAAGGCCGGGTCCCACCCGACCTTGAAGCCGAACCCAACGTTGCCTGAAATGAAGTTGCAGGTTGACGCGATCGGAGCCCCGTCGAGAGTCACTTCGGTGAACAGTGCGCGCCCTTCCGACGCAAACCCAGAAACCGCTTCACGAAGAAATGCTTCATCTTCCGGGCGGGAGCGCAAGGACGACCCTTCGTCGCCCTTCCATCCCTTGTGCTCGAGCGCGAGAAAGGCTTCCACCGCTTCGACAGGTATCCCCGCCTCGCGATGCCAGCGCCAAGCGACGGCCCCGCGCTCGCGCAAGCGGCGCAGCCTTCGGTCGATGTCGCCAATCCGTGCTGCCAGTTTCTTGTCGAGCAACTGTTCGCTGCAGTCGGCCACCACCAGGATCGCTCGAGGCTCCACCTCGGAGATCCTCGGAGCATGCGTGCAGGCGCGGCCTGCTATGCCTCCGGGGCCGGCGAACGGCCCATCGCTCAACGCCAGTGGCAGCTCGACGGCCTTGCAGTGCGACAGCGACTTGCGGACGAACTCGAGCAATGCTTCCAGTGCCTGCACCGCGTGTTCACGATCGAGCAGAAGGCCGGAGAGAAATGAGTGGCGCGAGCGGTATCCGACGAGCCTGCGCACGCGGGTGCGCTTCGTGGCAGCAGCTTCCGTGAACACGCCAACGCCGACCAGTTCGCGCCCCCCCGCCGCCACTCGTTCGACGAAGAAGACTAGCGGCGCTTGGTCCGGTGTGAGGTAGCGTGCAGCCGGGATGACGAAGTGCGGCGACAGGAACGCATTGGGCTCGATCGCTCGGGACTCCAGCGCCGCCCACGCAGCGACGTCCCCGATGTCGACGTGATCGGCCGCTACCACGCGGGTCGAGAACTGAACCGATCGCTTCATCGGTGACGAGGCTACAAGAGAACGACCGGCTGGATGAATGCGCTTGTGCAACTCCGTGCGCGCAACCAGCTGGCTGATTCCCGAACCTGTGCGGCCCCGCGGTTGACGCGTGCTGCACTCTACCTCTGGCGGCACACCCACCCCCGCTCTGCTTATCGGCACTTCACGAAACCGATCCCGGAGCGCCGCCCATTTCCGCGGTTTGTCTGACCGTCGTCTCTCGGCTTGAGATCGTCATAGAGCGCCCGCTGATCACAGCTGCGCATGCGCAACTGCCGTCCCTGCATGGCGCGGCGGATCGCTCTCGAATGGGTGGAGCGGGCTGGGGGGATCGAACCACCGTAGGCAACCTGGAGTGGGTTGCGGCTCTTCCATTGAGCTATGCCCGCGCTGTGAATGCAGGTTAGCAACGCACCACGCAACCTGCAATCAGCTAGCCAAGGGGTGCGCGCTGGCCTCGAGACTTCCGTCACGATCCACGTCGATTCTTTGGCGGGAGCCTGCGATATGGATGCGAGCCGCACGGAGCGATGATGGTCAGCTGTGAGACGGTGTCGCCGTCAGTGATGCCGATGATGCGACTTTCACTGGTGTGCGAATCGGCCTGGGCTGCGCCGAACTGGCCTGCTAGGAACAGCTTGGCAACTCATGGCTTCCCCTGATCGTTGACTCACGACCAAGACAGGTCGATGCTGGAGATCGGCAGGCGCCGCACCCGCACCCCGCTGGCCCGGAAGATTGCATTGCACAACGCGGGCGCTACTGAGGGCAGCATCGGTTCACCCAAGCCCGCAGCCGCGTGCACGCTGGGCAGGAAATGCACTTCGATGCGCTTGGGCACGTCGGCCATGGTCAGCATGGGGTAGGTGTCGAAATTGCCCTGCACCGTACGCCCGTGCCGGATGTCGATCTGCTGCACCCAGGCTGAGGCCAAGCCGTCAATGATTGAGCCCTCAGCCTGCGCCTCTGCGCCGCTCAGATTGACTATGGGTGCGCCCGCGTCGCAAACGCACACGACTCTATCCACCGCCAACTTGCCCTGCGGCGAGACGGTCACCTCCACCATGTGGGCCACGTAAGCGCCACTGCCGTAAAAAAAGCCCAGCCCTCGACCGCGGCCGCGCGTCAGTGAATTGCCCCAGTCACCGCGTTCAGCCAATGTCGTGAGTACTCGCCGCAGGCGAGGCACGTCTATTCCCGCCTCGCCCGGTGGCGCACGGTCAAGCCAGCGCAAGAGAAACTCGAGCGAATCCTCGCCAGCAGCAAATGCAAGTTCATCGATGAAGCTCTGGATCACCCACACATTGGCGTTCTCCCCGGGTGAGCGCCATGGTCCGATTGGAATGTCGCAAGGAAGCACATTGCGTTCGATCAGGCAGTTCGGCACCCAGCCTGCTGCGAACGCTCCGCCGCCAGAGTCCATGCCTGCACGCAGCTCGACGCCTGGCTGGCCAAACGTGACGAAGCGGTCGTGCCAAGCCGTGACGCGGCCCGCCGCATCCAGCCCGGCGCGCAGGAAGTGAAAGCCTCCGCCACGGTAGTGGTCATGGCGCATGTCGTCTTCGCGTGACCAAGTCAGTTTCACAGGGTTGCGAACGCGCTTGGCGATAGCGGCGGCTTCCACAACGAAGTCACTACTCAGGCGCCGACCGAAGGAGCCACCGCAACGCAGACTGTTCAACTGCACCTTGGATGCAGGCAGGCCCAGGACCTTTGATACCCGCGATCGAGCGTCACTGGGGTCTTGCACCACCGTCCACAGCTTCACTACGCCATCGTCGAGCCAGGCGGTACAGCTGAGGGGCTCCATCGCAGCATGCGCCAGGAAGGGAAAGATGTACTCGGCTCGGACTATCTTGGCAGCAGCCTCGAAGGCCTTGGACACGTCGCCTTCCTGGTGTTGCACGTCGGCGGCGGGTCGGGTACTGACCTCCCTAGCCTGTTCGACAAAGGCGTCCCAGCTCTGGCCGACCACCGGGCCATCGTCCCAGGTGACCGCCAGCTTCTGGCGCGCGCGTAGTGCAGCCCAGGTGTTGCTGGCGACGATTGCGACGCCCGCACGCAGCGCGTAAGCACCGCCTACCTCCTCCAACACAAATGCATCGCGCACGCCCGGCAGTTTCTTGATTTCGTCGAAGTTGGCGCTGGCCACGCGGCCGCCCGGGACCGGACTGCGCTCAAACACTGCGTGCAGCATTCCAGGCAGATTCAGGTCACTGGCGTACAGCGGTGCTCCGGTGACGATCCGCGCAGTGTCTACGTCGGCCACGCGCTTGCCCAGCAGCTTGAAGTGCTTGGGGTCCTTTAAAGCTACCGAGCCCGGGACAGGCACCGGCAACTTGGCCGCTTCGCCCGCCAGGGCACCATAGCCAAGCGCCTGGCCCGTTTATCTCCGAATCGTCCGGAAACCTGCCGGCCGCCGGGGATGTATTCCGCGAAGCCCGAATGCTCGAACGGAAAGGGGATTTCGGCTCCGCACGGTCCGCCTATCTGAGGGCCAAGGACCTGGACGGCCTGCGGTTCCGCGCATCCGAGGAGTTCAATTCCGTGATACGGGAGGAAGCGGGCCTGGCCGGTGCGTCGCTCGTGGAAGTCAAGGCGGTTTTCGAGCAGGCCTCGCCGAACGGCCTGGTCGGCTTCTCGCTCATGCACGAGCACCTGCATCCGAACATCGACGGGTATTTCCTGATGGCGCACGCGTTCTTCAACGCGTTCCGTCAAAGGGGAATCCCGGCTCCGGACTGGAACAGCCGGGACCTGAAACCTTCGTCCTGGTACAGAACGCACTGGGGAGTCACATCTCTTGACAGCGCGTCCGCAGCGCTCATCGTCCATCACCTCCGGGGCGGCTGGCCTTTCAGGAAAACCGGGCCCAATACGGTTCTGGAAAGTTTCAAACCCGAATCGCAGACGGATTCCATCGCCCTCGACATATTGAAAACCGGCGCCTCCACTCTGGAACAGGGGCACATCCGTCTGGGGGATGCTTTTCTAAAAGCCGGACGGATCGAGGAGGCGTTCCACGAATACGAAGCCCTCGTCTACACTGTGCCGAATCTGGATCTCTTTTACGAGCCAGCGCTGAAAATTCTGCTCGACTCCGGCCAATACGAGCGCGGCCTGGCCTTCATGGAACAGGGCCTGGCCTTCAACGAATCGGCCTTCATGTGGAAGTGGGCCGGACAGCTCAGGCTCGCGCTGGGGAACACGGCCGGCGGCATCGCCGCATGCGAAAAGGCCCTGGCCGTGTTTCCGGGAGACGGTCAACTCGTTTATAACCTGTCCCGGGCGTATTACCACGCTTCCCGGATTGAAGAGGGGGACGCCATGGCCGGCCGTTTCCGAGGTCTCAAACCGGACCCGGCTCTGGTTGCGGAACTCGAGACTGTGCGGGAAGCGGCGGTCCTCCGAAAAAAATAAGGATTGGGTAACCGCAACCCTTCAATCCTGTACAAATATAATCGCTTGGTCCGCTATGCGGACTTTCCCGCTGCGCGGGACCAATCAATTATATTTATGCCAATTGAAGGTAGGTTGCGCTAAAAGAAGACAGAGTCTTGGTAGCCGCAGCCCTTTAGGCTGCGCTCAGTGAAATATCCGGCAGACCTGAAAGGTCTCTCAGACCTTTCAGGTCTGAATTCGACAGATTTGAACCCGAACGGAGCACACAGATGAAAAGAAAGACCATGCGACTCCCGGCCGCTGTCCTGTCCGCAGTGGCCTGCCTTGCCTCTCTGTCGGATCCAGCCGGAGCCCGAGGACAGACAACGGCCCTGACAGACTCCCTCCCGAAATACACTACCGACCAGGACCACCGGAACATGATGGCCCAGCTCGGCATCGTCTCGCTCAGGCCCGGCCCGAGCGGGGACGAATCAAAGCCCGATCATGCCAATTACGATACGAGCCTGGCGAACCCGTTCCCGGACTGGCCGGACGTCCTGACACTGAATAACGGGAAAAATGCGGCCACGCCGGAGATATGGTGGAAAAAACGCAGGCCGGAAATCGTCGAGGATTTCGAACGCGAGGTATTCGGCCGTGTTCCGGAAAACGTCCCCAAAGTGACCTGGACCGTCGTGAAGACGGTCGAGACCGCGATCGGACCCTATCCGGTGATCGGAAAGGAATTGATCGGGCATGTGGATAATTCCGTCTGTCCGCGGATCAGCGTGGACATCAAGCTCACACTCGTGACGCCCGCGGACGCCGAAGGGCCGGTTCCTGTGATGATGATGTTCGGTTTCGGCGGACTGCCGAAGGAGAAAGCCCCGTCCACGTCCGGCATGCCCGCGCCTCCCCCGCCGCCACGTCCCGTTACCGGGCCGCCGTCCGATCCTCCGGCCCGCCAGCAACTCATCGCGGACGGATGGGGTTACGCGATACTCCAGCCCGGAAGCGTGCAGGCGGACAACGGCGCCGGCCTGACCCGCGGCATCATCGGCCTGGTCAACCAGGGCCGGTTCCGGAAGCCGGACGACTGGGGCAGTCTCCGCGCCTGGGCCTGGGGCGCTTCCCGCGCATTGGATTATTTCGAAACGGATCCGTCGGTGGACGCCGGACGCGTCGGCATCGAGGGCGTCTCACGCTACGGCAAGGCCGCGCTTGTGACCATGGCATTCGACACGCGTTTCGCGGTCGTGCTGATCGGCTCGTCCGGCGAGGGCGGGGCCAAGCCGCACCGCCGCAATTTCGGCGAAGCAGTGGAAAATCTCACCGGTTCCGGCGAGTACCACTGGATGGCCGGCAATTTCCTGAAATACGGCGCTGCCGAGGCTTCCTTCGGCAGCCGCAACGCGGGGGACATTCCGGTGGACAGCCACCAGCTCCTCGCGCTCTGCGCGCCCCGTCCGACCTTCATCAGTTACGGCATTCCGGAAAAGGGTGACGCGAAATGGCTCGACCAGCAGGGCAGTTACATGGCGGCGGTCGCGGCGGGACCGGTCTTCCGTCTGCTCGGCGTCAAGGACCTGGGCGTGGACGGGGACTACCGGGCCATTAAAATGCCGCCGGTCAATACCGGGCTGCTCGACGGTCACCTGGCCTGGCGCCAGCATGACGGCGGCCACACGGACGGGCCGAACTGGAAACACTTCATCCCCTGGGCCGGCCGACGGCTCGGCCACAAGCCCCCGTCTCCCGCGCCCTGGCGGCCGGTTGAAAGAAAGGACGCGAACTCGCAGGCCGCCCACGCCCAGCTCCTCGATAAAGCGGCCAAAGGCGGCATTGACGTTTACTTTGCGGGTAATTCCATCACCCGGCGGTGGGGCGCGACGGATTACCCGCACCTGCTCGCGCATTTCAGGAGCCAATTCTTCGGGTGGAACGCCGCGGACTTCGGATGGGGCGGCGATTCGGTGGAAAACATCCTGTGGCGGCTCTGGAACGGCGAACTGGACGGCGTGCGCCCGAAGGTCATCGTGCTCCTCGCGGGCACCAACAATGTCGGGTACGGTCCCGTGCCTGAGGGCGATTCAACGCGCGCGGCCCGCATTGTGAAGGGCATACGCGCGGTACTCGACGGCATGCGAGAGAAAGCGCCGCAGGCCGTGATCATCCTGACGGCCGTGTTTCCGCGCAACGACCATCCGTATGCCATGCCGGTGGTCAACCGCATCAATGCCGTACTGCCAAGTCTGACCGATGGGAAGAAGATCCGGTTCCTGAACGTCAATGACAAGCTGGCGGACGCGGACGGCCGCCTGTTCGAGGGCATGATGGACCCGGACAAACTGCATCCCGCGCTCCCGGCCTACCAGATCTGGGCGGACGGCCTGAAGCCGATTCTGACGGAACTGCTCGGCCCGCCCGCGAAGGAGGACCACGCGCCTCCGGCGACCGGGAATCCGGGGCTTTAAAACGATTCCGAGTTCCGGGTTCAAAGTTCCGGGTTAAAAAAAGTTGTAGGTCCGATATGCCGGCATCCCCGGATCAAGTCCGGGGCAAGCTTTTCGCCGACTATCGGACAAATCCATAAAAATGCCCGAAAGCCTCGACCGCTTCGCGGTCTCGGCATTTCGGACCTACAGCTTCCATCAACCCGGAACACGGAACTCGAAACCCGGAACCGCTGTTTTGATGAACGATGAACTTCGCAAAAACCTCCACCGCTAATCCGGAGTCCGACTGAATGCCTTCCTCTTCCGTTCAAACAAAATATGACGAAGCGCGGCAGGCGTATGCCGGCCTGGGCGTGGACACCGAAAAAGCGCTCGACCAGTTGTCGGGAGTTACTCTCTCCATCCCGTGCTGGCAGGCCGACGACCTGGCTGGGAGCGAGACGCCCAACAGCGGCGGGGAGGTTTTCCCCATCACCGGCGCGTTTCCGGGAAAGGCCCGGAACAACGGGGAAATCCGCGCCGATGCGGAGAAAATCCTGTCTCTTGTTCCCGGACGCCACAGGCTGAGCCTGCACGCCATGTACGGCGACTTCGGCGGGAAAAAGGTGGACCGGGACGCGATCGAGCCCGGCCATTTCTCCGAATGGATCGACTGGGCCAAAAAGGCCGGCGTCGCCCTGGATTTCAACGCCACCTGTTTCAACCATCCCAAGGCGGACTCGGGTTTCACCCTGAGCCATCCGGACCCCGGCATACGCGGATTCTGGATCGAGCACTGCCGGCGGTCGCGCGCCGTATCCGCGGCCATCGGCCGGAGCCTGGGCGCGACCTGCCTGCACAACCTGTGGATTCCGGACGGATCGAAGGACGCACGGTTCGACGACGCCGGGCCCCGCCGCGTCCTGCTCGAGAGCCTCGACGCGGTGTTCTCGGAAAAACTTCCCGAGTCCGCGACAAAGGACTTTCTCGAAAGCAAGCTGTTCGGCATCGGCAGTGAATCGTACGTCGTCGGATCGCACGAGTTCTACCTCGGGTATGCGCTGACCCGGGGACTTCGGGTGTGCCTGGACCTCGGCCACTTCCACCCAACGGAGTCCGTGGCCGACAAGCTCAGCGCGCTTCTTTTATTTACGGACGAAATACTGCTCCATGTCTCTCGGGGCGTGCGCTGGGACAGCGACCACGTGCCCGTCTGGGATGACACCGTGTCGGAAATCGCCCGCAGGATCGTGCGTGGCGGTTTTCTCGGACGCGTGCATATGGGCATGGACTTTTTCGACGCCAGCCTCAACCGGATCGGCGCCGTGGTCCTTGGCATGCGCGCCGGCCAGAAGGCCTTTCTCGCGGCCCTGCTGGAACCGGCCGACACGCTTCGCAGGGCTGAGGATGAAACGGACTATTTCACTCGACTCGCCGTACTCGAGGAGAGCCGACTGATGCCCATCGGCGCCGTTTGGGACATGTTCTGCGAATCGCAGGGCGCGCCCCCGGCCGGTACCTGGATCGCTGACGTGAAAGCCTACGAAAACGGTGTGCTGTCGAAGCGGATCTGAACCGGACCCATCGAAAGGATGACATCCATGTCTGCGGCCAGGGGCCGACGCGTCATCGAGACGCTTGACAAACTCAACGAATTCGACCGGGAGCCCGTCCCGGAGTCGAAACTGCACGGCACATCCAGTTTCATCGGTCTCTTCTCCGGAGAGCATGTGGCAGGCACGGAATACGTCATCGGCCCGCTCTTCGTGGCTCATGGCGTAAGGGCGGCCGACCTGTTTCTAGGCCTGCTCGCGGGGAACATTCTCGCCGTGCTCAGCTGGGCCTTTCTGACCGCGCCGATCGCGGTCCGGACCCGCCTCAACCTGTACTGGCAGCTGCGCAAGGTGGCCGGCCCCTGGGTGAGCTTTCTCTACAATGCGGTCAACGCCATGATGTACTGTTTTCTGGCGGGCGCCATGATATCCGTCTCGGCCACGGCCATTGGGCTTCCCTTCGGGCTCCGGATGCCGGCCCTCACGGACCGTCTGCCGACGAGTCCCGAATGGGTGGTGACGGTTCTGGCCGTCGGCCTCGTCGTGACGGCCTTCGCCATTTTCGGTTTCGAGAAAATCGCCCGCTTCGGGAAGATATCGGCCCCGTGGATGTCCCTGGTTTTCATCGCCGCGGCGATCGCCGTCCTGCCCTCGCTGGGCGTGCATGCGCCGTCCGATTTCTGGCGGGTCGCCAACGAAAAGATCTGGACCGGCGTGCCGCTGGCGGGGCAGTCGCGGTTCACGTTCTGGCACATCCTGTTTTTCTCGTGGTTCTGCAACATGGCCATGCACATCGGCATGGCGGACCTGTCGATCATGCGGTTCGCGAAAAAGTGGACAGTCGGATTCACCAGCGCGTTCGGCATGTTCATCGGCCACTATGTCGCCTGGATCGCGTCCGGCATCCTGTGCGCCGCCGCGCTCGGCAGTGTGGCCCCGGGCCCCATCGCGCTGATGGGCGCGGGCCTCGCGGGCGCCGCCTCGGTGGTCATCGCGGGATGGACCACGGCCAACCCGACCCTGTACCGCGCGGGCCTTGCCCTGCAGACCGTCACGCCGGGCTGGAAACGCTGGCGGGTCACGCTGGCCGCGGGAATGATCACCACGGTCGCGGCTCTCTTCCCCGCGTTCATGATGATGCTCCTGGATTTCGTGGCCCTGTACGGCCTCATTCTCATGCCCATCGGCGCGGTGATCTTCGCTGATTTCTGGATCTTCCCCAGGCTGGGCCTGCAGCCGTATTACGCCGAGAAACACCGCATCCTCTTCGGATGGCCGGTTTTCGCGGCCTGGATGGGCGCCCTGTCCGTCGTGTTTGCTCTCGACGTGGAAATTTTCTTCAAGGGACTTCCGGGGTGGTTCATTGCGGTTATTCTTTATATCGTTCTGGCCGCGTTCCAGCAGAGACGGGTGCTATCCCTGAAAGGAGGCGCCGAATGAAGACGCTTCTGAAGGCAGCCTCGGCCGTCGCCCTGGGACTGACGCTGGTTCCAAGCCTGCTCGTTTTCCGCGGCGTCATTTCGATGCAGACGCATTACGGCCTCATGGCCGCTGGCATGTTCCTCTGGTTCCTCACTGCCCCGTTCTGGATGAAACAGGATCAGGCCTGAGAGCCATGTCGGACAAACGTCTCGATCACGAGCCCCCTTTCGCCGTCTCTCGGCTGGGCTGGCGATACCATCATCTGGGCATTCCCACATCCGTTCCCCGTCCGGGGGAGCGGTACCTGCCGCACTTGAAGTTCCACGTTTTCGGGTTCGAGACCAGCCCGTTCGGAATCGAATGGATGCGCTTCGACCCGGACTGCCCCCTGCCGGAAATCATCAAGACGGTTCCGCATCTGGCTTTCGAAGTGGATGATCTGGACGCCGCGCTTCGAGGATGGACACGGATCGGCGAAGTGTGTTCCCCTTCCGAAGGGGTCCGCACCGCCATGATACTCGACAACGGCGCCCCGGTGGAACTGATCGAGTTCCAGGTCAACCGGAGGAAATCCTGAATGGACCGGATCCGGAAACATTTCGAAGAGGAAGCGGCTGAATTCGACGGCATCATCCTGCGACTCATCCCGCACTATTCGGAAATGGTGGACGCCCTGGTTTCCGCTCTGCCCTTCGAATCGACACGGCCCATCCGGGTGACGGACCTGGGCTGCGGGACCGGAACGGTCGCGGCGCGGGTCCTGCAAAACTTCCCGAACGCGTCCGTCACATGCGTCGACCTTGCGGCCAACATGCTCGAAATGGCGAAAAACAGGCTGTCGGACCATCCGGATATACGCTTCGTTCGGGCGGATTTCAATGCATACGATTTCGACGCGGAACAGGACGCCGTGGTCTCATCACTCGCCCTGCACCACCTGGCATCAGACGGAGACAAGCAGGATTTTTACCGGAAGCTCTTCGAATCACTCGCGGCCGGCGGGGTTTTCTACAACGCGGACGTGGTCTTGGCTTCGAACGAAGACCTCCAGAACCGGTACATGGAAAAATGGAAAGCTTTCATGCGTCAAAGCGTCTCTCCGGACGAAATCGAAAACAAATGGCTGGCCAAGTACCGTGAGGAGGACAAGCCGGCCCGGCTGACGGACCAGCTGGGATGGCTGGAAGATATCGGGTTCACGGATGTGGACGTGGTCTGGAAGTATTACAATTACGCCGTGTACGGCGGCATGAAACCGGCGATCCGCGGTTGAAGGACCCGCCCCTGAAACGGATCCGCCCGATCCGGGAGAAAAATCGATGACCGGCTGGAATCCGGACGCCTATCTGAAATTCGGGAACGAACGCACCCGTCCTTCGATCGATCTGGTCGGAAGGATCGCACTTGCGGATCCCGCGTCGATCGTGGACATCGGATGCGGTCCGGGAAAATACGCTTGCTATTACAGGTATTTATTGATATCTTCTCTATCCCCTTCCACGTACCGCTTATCCGGAGAAAAAAATGAGACGGAAGTTCAGTACCGCCTTCACGGGAATCGTATTCCTCGCGGCATTTTACCCGGGTTATACGGCCCCCTGGACCATCCAGACCGATCCGGCGACCGGTATCACCAATGTGTCCGCAGTGCTGAACGGTTATGCCAGCATGTTTCTTGACGAGAATTGTCCGATCCAGTTTGAAGTCGGAACCGAATCCGGAACCTACGCGGATTTCTACGATGCTGCTGAGAGCCCCCTGGTCGGCCCCTCTTTCGGCGAAAATTTCACATATTCGCTCACGGGCCTGACATCCGGCGAGACTTACTATTACAGAATCTCCATGTTCGTACCGGGCACGGGAATGATTTACGGTTCCGAAGAATCCTTCGCCACCGACGTGCCGCTCTCGGTCGGCCTCGCCGCATTTTCCGGAAGGGCCGCGGCCGGCGGCATCCTTCTGACATGGGCGACGGAATCGGAGTGCGGAAACCTCGGATTCGGCATTGAGCGCAGGGAGGAAACATCGTCCGAATGGACGGTCCTGTCCGATTACACGGCCAATCCATCTCTGGCCGGACGCGGCGACGCCTCAGCACGGACAGAATACCGCTACCTCGACTTTACGGCCATGCCCGGCCATAGTTACGAATACCGTATTTCAGACACGGACACGGACGGCAAAACCACGGTACGGCACGAGATCCGGATTGTTTACACCAGAACCGCCCTGCCCACCGAAACCCGGCTGTCCCCCGCGTTTCCCAATCCCTTCAATCCCGAAACCCGGATTTCCTTCAGCGTAACGGATGATTCCAATGTCTCCCTCTCGATTCTGGATTCGAACGGACGCGTCGTCCGTCAGCTGATTTCCAGAGCCGCGAAAAAAGCAGGCACATACGATTACACCTGGAACGCTGCGGATGACGCAGGGCT
Source organism: uncultured bacterium (assembly GCA_963736115.1). Taxonomy (GTDB): domain Bacteria; phylum Zhuqueibacterota; class QNDG01; order QNDG01; family DTFT01; genus JAFGAX01. The sequence continues at coordinate 92,031 of CAVTNR010000017.1, read as the reverse complement.
TCCGGTCCCTGCGGGTGTGTACATGATCCTCCTGCGGGCCGGCGGTCTGTTCCAATCGCAGAAGGTGCTTTACCTGAAATAACCCGTTAGTGCTCCGCATATTCGATAGATGCGTCGAAACGGCGGCCTGCGGGGCCGCCGTTTTCCGTTTCAAACCCGACCCGGCGATCCGATTTGCTGCGGTTGAAGGTATGCCGCCTCTTCTTCTCTGGGTGAAACCCTCATCAGATTGGAGAATGACGATGCCCCCGTCCGGCACCCCTCTCACCCCTTTCCCCGCCATGCTTTCCCTGACCGTGACCCATGCATGCAATTTGAGATGCCGCATGTGCGGCCAGTGGAGCGAGGGGGGCTATGCGCGAAACCGGGACAGCGGGGACGGCATCAAGCCCCCCCGGGTCATGACCCTGAACGACTGGAAACGCGTGGTGGATGAGGCCGCGTCCGCCGGACTGGGCTCTGTCCTGATCCGGGGCGGCGAACCGTTTCTGCTTCCGGGCCTGATGGATCTATTGGAGTATATCCGGGGGAAAGGCCTGTTCACATCGATTGACACAAACGGCACCCGGCTCGCGGATTTCGCCGAAGACCTGGTCCGCGTCGGCCGTATCCATATCACGGTATCCGTGGACGGGCCTCCGGACACGCATGAAAACGTCCGCGGTGTTCCGGGTTGTTTCAGCCGGATCGAGGAGGGACTCCTCCGGCTTGCCGAACTCGAGCGGAAAGCCGGAATCCGCATCAGCCGTTCGATCTGCTTCACCGTGAGCCCCTGGTCCGTGGCCGGGCTGGGATCCATGCCTGACACGGCCCGCCGGCTGCGCATCGGCACTCTGGTGATGGTTCCGTATTATTTCGTTCCTCCGGCCGTGGGCGCCGCCTACGAGAAGGAGATGGCGGAAAAACTGGGAGTCACGGCGTTCTCATGGCGGGGCTTCATGCACGAAACATCCGGTGTGGATTTCGGCTTGTTTCTGGAACAGCTTCGCCTGTACCGTGCGAACCTGGACGGCATACGCGACTATCCTTACATGCCCCTGACTGAACATCAGTACCGCTCCTGGTTTAAAGATGCCGAAACCCCGGTCGGTCCCCCGGCTTGCGCGAATTCGGAAAGACTGCTGGATATTCAGCCTGGTGGTGAAGCGAATTTCTGTGTGGATTTTCCGGATTATGAAATCGGGAACGTTCTGGATTCAACCCTCAGGGATCTCTGGAACGGCGAAAGAGCGGCACGCTTCAGGGCTCTCCGGAGAGAGGCCCCTTTCGCGATATGCCACAGATGCGGGGCGAAGCATATGTCAGAGACGCGTGAAGATTAGGAATGGTTCGTTTTTTGCTCATATAAGTGAACAGCGGAATAACCGGCCGAAAAGCCTTGTGGTCATGGGGTATCAGCAGTATATATAATCAATTACAAGTTGATTGCAAAATGGCAGTTGAAAATGTACCTTTCCACGGAAAACCAGACTGAGTCAACTCATTGAAATCATTTAAAATGGACGGAGGCAGCCGGCACAAAAAACGGATGACAAGGGGATAGAGGAATCAGAAATGGAATTGCCTGCCCACGGCCGGGTCATCAGGACCGGACTGCGGACCGGGAGTTCTGAAATAATCTGAAAACCTTGAAAGGGAGGTATGCCATGAGCCTGTTCATCTGCGCGGTCTGCGGTCACGTCGAGTTCGGGAGCGCCCCGGACAAATGTCCGGTCTGCTTCGCCCCTCAGGAGAAATTCACCCAAAACGACAAGCATTTCTCCGATAACGCCTCGAAACATGCGGAGGGCGCGGACAAGCACAGCCCCGTAATCTCCGTGACCCGGAAATGCGGATTGGTCCCCGAAAATCCATGCGTCGACGTCACGGTCCGCATCGGAAAAATTCTCCATCCCATGGAGCCCGCACACCGGATCAACTGGATCGACTGCTACGTCGACAAGCTGTTCGTCACCCGGGTGTTCCTGACCCCCTACGTGAATCCGGTCACCTGCTTTCATCTGAAGGCTCAGGGATCGTCGGTCCGGATCGTGGAAAGCTGCAACCTGCACGGGAGCTGGATGTCGGAAGAGGGGTTGTGAGGAAATAAATCGGTAACCGCTGCCTGAAGCCACGCCGGATAAAATCGGATTTGGTAGCCGCGGGTTTTAGAGACTGTGTGATAATAGGAAATATGCCGGTTAAATTCTCAACTTAGCTGGGGAATCCGCTGCCATATTGGCATTTTCACACAGTCTCTTTAGCCCGCGTTCTCTAAAAAATAACGCAGCCTTCCTTCAATTGCCAGAGATGTAATAGATTGGTCCCGCGCAGCGGGAAAGGCCGCGGCTACCCAACCCGTTCTTTCTCCTATCACGGCCGCTCCACCAGCTTTTCGATCTCCACCCGCACCGCGTCCCTCAATTCCTCAGCGGACAGGTTTCGTATCTTTTCCGCCTTCAAAGGAGGTCCGAACCGTATCTTGACCCGCGTCGGGCGGATGATCCGGGAATGCTTCGGCTTCAGGCTGTACAGGCCGGACAATCCGATGGGCACGATGTCCGCGCCCGTCTGTTTGGCCATCACGAACGGCATGCGCTTGAAAGGAAGCATGCGGCCGTCCTTCGTGCGGCCTCCCTCCGGGAGGATGACCAGCGACCGGCCGCCCGCCAGCAGGCTTCCGGCTTCGTCCATGCTCCGCGCCGAAGCCCTTAAATTCCCCCTGCGGATGGGAATGTTGCCCAACCGGCGTATCACCCATCCGTACAACGGCCAGGAGAAATGCTCCGCCGCCTCCACGCTGCGGAAGGAAACGGGGATGTATCCCTCGAACAGGGGCACGTCGAAAGCGCTGACATGGTTCGCCATGAAAACAGTGGTCCGGCCCGGAACGACATGTTCCAGTCCCTCCGCGTCGACCCGTATGAACAACGCGGCCAGGAGAAACCGGCAGGCCTTTTTCAGAAAACGGTCCGTCGCCTCGGGCGGAGCGACCAGGCTGATCATCAGGGCGATGGACAGAATGATCCCGACCAGGATGAGGCCCGCGATCCAGACATAGACCGAGACCAGGAATGCCGCGATAGACGAAAACGTTTTCACGGGACGAACACCTCGACGGCTCCGGGGAGGCATTCGATCGTGACCGGAGTGGATCCCGTCAATTCCCCGTCCGGTGTAAGGATCTTGGGCGTGTCCGTCTCGATCCGGATCCGCGTCGCCGTGAAGGATTCCACTTCGGGCAGGCGGACGTGCTCGCCCGTGAAGATTTTTGGAAAAACCGAAATCAGCCGCCTGCGGGTCATCGGGCCGAGTACCGTGACGTCGAGAAGCCCGTCATCGAGCCGCGCGGCCGGCGCCATGAAGAAATTCGAAGTGTACCGGGTGTTCGACACTTCCACGAACAGGCTCTCCCGCTCCAGCGTCCTGCCGTCCGCGGTCAGCGTCATCCGGAACGTCTTCAGCGCCGCCATGCGGTGGAACACGCCCAGCGTATACGACAGGTTGCCGAGCCATTTCAGGCGGGAAGCCGTCTGCACCACATCCGCGACGAATCCCAGCCCGATGATGTTGAGCCACCGGGTCTCGCTCTCACCGCACCGGTACAGGCCGGCGTCAAGGGGCTTTGTCTTTCCGGCCGCGATCACGTCCACGGCTTTTTCCCAGCCCATGGTCTTCAACTCCAGGTCCCTGGCGAAAGCATTTCCCGTGCCCACGGGAATGACGCCCAGCGGAATGCGCCGGCCCGAGCCGTTCCGGAAGAAGCCGTTCACGGTCTCGAACAGGGTTCCGTCCCCGCCCGCCGCGGCCAGTCCGTCAAACCGGGTGAAATCAGCTTCGCGGACGATTTCCACTGCGTGACCCGGATGCCCGGTGACCCTCAGATCGGTTTCGATCCCTCGGTCAGCGAAACGCTTCCGCACCGGCTCGATCCACTTTCCCGCCCTGCCGTGACCGGCATGCGGATTGACAATCAGAAGCAGTTTCATACGGTCTCCTCAATAGGTTCAGTCACAAGGTACGAAAGGCCGCGGACCGGGTCAAGCGGCAAAATCCCCTTGATTTTACGGAAATCCATCCGGATATTGAGAGTGACGGATCCCGCTTCGACTGGACCCCTTCGACCCATCCCCTGTTGAAAAGGAGACGCGTCATGAAAAAGAACATGGGCCCCACGGACAAAATTCTGCGACTGTTCGGCGCCGCACTGCTCGTGATCCTGATTGCGGCCAAGGTCGCGACCGGCGGGCTGGCATGGGTGTTTATGGTCATCGCGGTGATGTTCGCGGTCACCTCCGCAATCGGATTCTGCCCGCTGTACGTGCCTTTCGGCATCTCCACCTGCCCCTCCGGGAAAAAGAAATAATCCGGCTGGCCTGCCCGGTCTTTCCGCACGAAAGAGCGGCGACTTGAAAAGGTTCCTCCCCCCGACCCGGTCCGGCGCTCCCGGACGGAACGGCCGCGGCGCATCCATCCAAACCCGCGCCGGCATGCGCTTAACCGCATGCCTGGCCGCCCTTCTGTTTCTGTCTTCTTCCGGCTTTTCCGCGACTTCAACCGATTCCTGCGTGTCCGGCCTGTTCCGGCCGGACCGGCCGCATGCCCTCATTCCGGATGTGACGGACGGTTACGGCGTGACGTTCCGCGACCTCACGGGTGACCGGAGGCCCGATCTTTTCATCGTCTGCTTCAGGTCCTTGAACCGCCTGCTCGTGAACCAGGGGCCGGATTCCGGTTTCACGGACGCGACCATCCAGTCCAGGCTCGGCGGAAACCTGTCGCCGCGCGGCATACGCAACCTGGAACTCGGCGTGCTGGCCGCGGATCTGGACAACACGGGCCGGCCGGACCTCGTGGTCACGGGATGGACCGGCACGACGCGCCTGTACCGGAACGACGGCCGCGGCGTTTTCCGCGACAGGACCGCCGACCTCCATCTCCCTCCGGACATGGACGCCAATGCATGCGCGGCCGCGGACGTGGACAAAGACGGCCGGCTCGATCTGTTCTTCACGGATGAGCACCAGTCGAACCGGCTGATGCTGAACCGGGGGAACGGTTCTTTCGCTGAAGCCGGGCCGGAATGCGGCCTGGCGTCCGGCGGCGGAAGCCAGGGCGCGGCTTTCTGCGATGCGGACCGCGACGGTGACATGGATCTCGCGGTGGCGAACTGGTTCAGGCCCGCGGACCTCTACCGGAACGAAGGCAGGGGCCGCTTCAGCCGCGTGGATCCGGGCCCGGACGTGTTCCGGAAGCCCTCGAGGACAAACGGCGTCCTGTTCACGGACATGGACAATGACGGAAAGCCGGACCTGCTGTTTTCGGATCGGGACGGCGGCGTCCGCCTGCTGAAAAACCGCATCCGTCCCGGAGATCCGGCCTGGACCTTCGAGGACGTCACAGCCCGTTCCGGCCTGACTCTCGTACGGCCCGCCTACGGGCTCGCGGCCGCCGACCTCGACCAGGACGGCCATATCGATCTGCTGGTGACATGCATCGGACCGGATGTCTGTTATCTCAACAACGGGGACGGCACCTTCCGTCCCGCGGCCGAGGAGAGCCTGCCGTCCGGCGGATCACGGGGATACAGCACGGGCGCGGCTACCGCGGACTGGGACGGGGACGGCGATCTGGATCTCTGCGTCGCGAACAAGGACACTTTCGCCTGGCTGTTCACCAATCCGGTGAGCAACGGCCGGTGGCTGACGGTGCGGGTCCACGGCGTTCGCTCAAACCGCGACGCGGTCGGTACCCGCATCGAACTGTTCCGTCATCCTTCCACCGGCAAAATACCGGCATTTTCAGACTCCCTGTTCCTGGCGGTCCGGGAGGTGTCGGTCGGGGGCGGGTACCTGTCCGGTTCCGATCCGGCCGTGCATTTCGGCCTCCCGTCGGACGGTCCGGTGGACATACGCGTGACATTCCCCACCGGACGGATCGTGAGTCGGGCCGGACTCAGGCCCGGCCGCGCCTATGGGGTGAACGAATTTCCAAAAACGGAACGCTCCCTCATCCGCGCCGGCCGCTGGCTGTCCCGGACCGCGGGACACCCGGAATCCCGGATCCGGGCCGGCCTTCTGCTCGGGTTTCTCGTTTGCGCGGCCGCGATCCTGGCCGCGGGGAAGCGCCGATGGGAATGGGCCGCGGCCGAGACGTACGGCGTCATCGCCGCATTCTCGCTGATCGCCCTGGCCGGCGCGCTGATCCGGAACCGGATCGGCCCGACATCGACCCTGCTCGCGGCCGACTGCGCGGCCCTGGCATTCTCGGGCGCGGCCGCCCTGCATTCGGAGCGCATGGCTAAACTCCGCCGCATGCGGCGGACGGTCCGCTCCGTCCTGGTCCGGCTGAGCCGGAGTCTGTTCCGGATCCACGACGACGCGAAGCTGTATGAAACCGTGGTCGACACACTCGCGGCTCATTCCGGTTCCGGAGCCTGCTCCTTCTTTCTGCTGGACGGCCGCGGCGCCGCAATTCAAAAAACCGTCAGCCGCGGAACAGCTGTCTCCCCTGCGGCGCTGAACCGGATCCGGAACCGTACCGCCTGGATCGCGGCTCTCGGCAGGGAGGCGTTTCTCCGGCGGCGCGGACGGCCTGACCTGGCTGCGCTCTTTGAAGCGGCGTCCGCGGACTGGCTGGTGCCCGTCGCCGGTGAAAGCCGGCTGTTCGGAGGCCTGGCCCTGGGATCCGGGATTTCAGCCGACGACATGCCGCTGATCGTGACCGTGGCGAATCAGATGGCCGCGGCGCTCGAAAACAACGCCGCGATACGCCGCTCGAACGCCATGGTCCGCAGGCTGACCGAGGCCAAGGTCCGCGAAAAGATCATGTCGGACCTGGAGCGGACCAACCGGTCGCTCGCGGACAAAAACGGCCGCCTGCGCCGACTGGTCGCGGAGGTCCGGAACGCGCAGGACCGGCTCATTCAATCCGAAAAAATGGCATCTCTCGGAAAGCTGGTGGCCGGAATCTCGCATGAACTGAACAATCCCGTGGGTTTCATATACGCGAACGTGCGACAGCTCAGATCCATGTCCGATGGGCTCGGCCGCCTGCTCGCGGATCCGCGCCGGAACGCGGAGCGGATCCGCGGCCTGCTGCCGGAAATCGAAAGCCTGATCGCGGACACCGAGTCCGGCAGTCGCATGGTCCGGGACCTCGTGGACCAGCTCAGGCGATTTTCGCACGTGGACCGGGCGGTCTGGTCGGTCGCGAACGCGCACGAGGGACTCGACGGCGCCCTGCTCATCCTCAGGCATGAGATCGCGGACCGCGTGGCCGTGCATCGTGTGTACGGACCGGACGGCCGCATCGAATGCCAGCCCGGCAGTCTGAACCAGGTGTTTCTGAATCTGATCGCCAATGCCGTGCAGGCCGTCTCCCCGGGCGGCAATATCTGGATCGCCACGCGGCGTTTGAAAAACCGGCTGGAAATCGAGGTCCGGGACGACGGCAGGGGCATCTCCGCGGATGTCATGAGCCGTGTCTTTGATCCATTTTTCACCACCCGTGAAATCGGAAAAGGGACGGGCTTGGGTCTCAGCATTTCCTATGCCATCGTGCGTTCACACGGGGGAAGCATCCGGGCGGAAAGCGATGGCCCTGGAAAAGGCAGCCGGTTCATCGTGACTTTGCCCGTGCGCCGCGCCGGCCGAAACGGCCGCAGCGGCCGATAAACGGCATCTTTTGAAGCTCCCCGCGGCAAGCCGCGGGCCTTCAATAATGAAAAAATCAGATAGCTTGGTCCGGCGAAGCCGGGGAATCTTCTATCTGTAGTGAAGAAAATATGTTATATTCGCTCGCTTACCCCGCCGCCCGCTGCGCGGGACCAATTAATTATATTTTTAGAGCAGTGAAGGCAAGCGGCGGGCCTTCAATCAGAAAAAATCGTGTTGCTTGGTCCCGCGAAGTCTTCAATAGCCAGCATCTGCAGCTTGATCCCGCATCGCGGGACCGGGGAATGCGCGAGCGATCAGATTCGAAGGGATTGGAATGCGGAAGGAAACGATTCTTGTGGTCGACGATCAGCCCGAGGTGCTCCGTTCCATCGAGCGCCTGCTGAAACCCGAATGGAACGTGCGGTCCGCGGCCGGCGGCGCCGAGGCTCTGGAATGGCTGAAAACCGGCGACCCGGCCGTGATTCTGTGCGACCAGCGGATGCCGGCCATGACCGGAGTTGAATTTCTGGAAAGATCCTTGGAAGCGAGGCCGGATGCGGTCCGTATCCTGATCACCGCCTATGCGGACCTCGAGGCCACGGTCGACGCCGTGAACCGGGGAAAGATCTACGCCTATGTCGCCAAGCCCTGGGAGCCGGACGATCTGGCCCTACTGGTGCGGCGCGCTGCTGACCATTACCGTCTCGCGGGAGAGAACCGCAGGCTGGCCGCGGAACTGGCCGAGGCGAACGAGCGCCTCCGGGAGGAGAACCTGCATCTCCGCCGGACCGCCGTGGAATCCGCCCGTTTCGAGAACCTGGTCGGCCGCGGCCCGCGCATGCTCGAAGTCTTCAAACTCGTGTCCAAGGTGCTTGACGGCCCGACCACCGTGCTCCTGCTCGGCGAAACGGGTACGGGCAAAGAGCTGCTCGCCCGGGCCATTCACTTCAACGGCCCGAGGAAGGACAAACCGTTCGTCGCCCAGAACTGCGGCGCTCTGCCCGACACCCTCCTGGAGAGCGAGCTGTTCGGCCACGTGCGGGGCGCGTTCACGGGCGCGATACGGGACAAGAAAGGTCTTTTTGAAATGGCGGACGGGGGAACCGTCTTTCTCGACGAAATCGCGGAGACGTCGCCCGCGCTCCAGACGCGCCTTCTGCGCGTGCTCCAGGACGGCGAGGTCCGGCCCGTTGGCGGAACGAAGACGGTTCGCACGGACACGCGGGTCATCGCCGCGACGAACAAGGATTTGGACGCCGAACGGAAGGCCGGCCGCTTCCGCGAGGACCTCTTCTACCGCCTCAACGTTTTCCCCGTGCGCATGCCCCCGCTCCGCGAGCGGCGCGAGGACATGCCCGATCTGATCGGCCATTTCGCGCGCAAATGCTCCGAAAAACTCGGCCGGCCGTTGAAACCCGTGTCGGCTCAGGCGGAACGCCTGCTCCGCGCGGCGGACTGGCCGGGAAATGTGCGCGAACTCGAGAACGAGATCGAACGCGCAGTCACGATGGCCGGGGATGAAAAAGTCATTGAACCCCGGCATCTTTCGCCCCGATTCCTTCAATCCGCGGCGGAATCCGCCGACCCGGGATCGCTGAAGGAATCCGTGGAGGCTCTGGAGAAAAAAATGATCATCGCCAGCCTCACCCGGTGCGGGAACAATGTCTCCAGGGCCGCGGCCGAGCTCGGTCTCAGTAGGCTGGGGCTTTACAAGAAGATCGAGAGATATAAAATAAGTTCATAGTTCATAATTCATGGTTCATAGTTAAAGAAATCATTGATTTGCTATTACATAAAATAAAAGGCGGGAACCTTCTTCTGAAAGGTTACCGTCTTTTTTTTGTGCAACTGTCCGAAAGGCCCGCGAGAAGAAGCGGGCCATTTCGGACCTACTATGAACTATGAACTTTTTTTCCTCACCCCTCGTATTTCTTCACCACCAGACAGGCGTTCCCCCCTCCGAAACCGAAGGAATTGCTGATCGCAACCCGAAGGTCCATCGATTCGGCGCCCCGGGTGACGTAATCCAGCGGGCAATCCGGGTCGGGGGTCTCGTAATTGATGGTCGGAGGCACAACCCCCGAGCGGACGCTCATCACCGTGGCGATGCATTCCACGGCCCCGGCCGCGGACAACAGATGACCGATCATGGATTTGTTGGAGCTGACTTTCAGCGCTTCTGAATGGCCGCCGAAAACCTTCAGGATGGCGGCACTTTCAATTTTATCATTCATGTCCGTCGATGTGCCGTGCGCGTTGATGTATTGCACTTCTCCGGGATCCATCGATGCGTCCCGGAGCGCCGCGCACATGACTCTCGTCATCCCATCTCCGCTGGGCTCTGGCGCGGTGACGTGAAATGCGTCCGCTGTGTTGCCGTAACCGGCCAGTTCCGCGTAAATCTTCGCGCCGCGCCGGACGGCATGCGCCAGGCTTTCGAGAACCACGATCCCCGCGCCCTCGCCCATCACAAAACCGTCCCGGTTCAGGTCAAAAGGCCGGCTCGCCTTCTCCGGTTCGGGATTCACGGACATGGACCGTGTCGCGCAGAAACCGCCATAGGCCAGGGGACTCACCGCGGCCTCGGAACTCCCCGCAAGCATGATGTCCGCGTCCCCTCTCTGAATGATCCGGAACGCGTCCCCGATCGCATTCGCCCCGGTGGAACACGCCATCGACGGAGCCGAGATGGGGCCTTTCAGGCCGTACTGGATGGATACATTGCAGGCGGCCATATTGATCAGAAACTTCGATACCAGAAAAGGATTGACGCTTCTGGGTCCCTTCTCAAGAAGTTTCCTGTGGCTTTCCTCCATTGTGGCGATGCCTCCTATTCCGGAACCGACGATGATTCCGGCCCGCGCCGGATCAAAAGGAGAGACATCCAGGCCCGCATCTTTCATCGCCTGTGACGATGCCGCAATGGCGAATTGGGTGAACCGGTCCATCCGATCAACCGATTTCTTTTCGATCCAGTCTTCAGGGACGAAATCCTTCACTTCCGCGGCCATCTGCGAACGGAATCCGGTGGGGTCAAAACGGGTGACTCGGGATACGCCGTTTTTCCCGGCGATGAGTCCGTTCCAGAATGATTCGACGCCGATACCGATGGGTGTGACGGATCCCATTCCGGTCACGACCACCCGGTTGATGTCTTTTGCCATTGGATCACTCCGAATCGAGTGAAGCAGGGTTTCGCGCCGTTGTTCGAGCAGCCGGCGCATGGGAGTCCTCCGGGATGCTCTCCGGTAACGGGACTCGCGGAACGAAACAGCCGGCCGTTTATCACGGGCAGGCACGGATAACAGAGGCGTCATCAGCCTGGTGGAAAGGTATTTAGATGCGAAATGGAAATCAAGCAAAAAATCCCGATGCTGGTTTTTGCACCAGGGCGGTTTTTGTTAATCTGGTTTACATGACCGATAACAAGATTTACAATTTTTTCTTGCCGGCACGTACCCTGTTGTCTGATTAAATTATTTAATTACATAAGCTTGGGTCGCTATTTTACATATGGCACGTCCTTTGAACAGTTACTTTCTGTCATCCCGAAAGGAGGCGTGTCATGAAAACTTTCAAATCGTGGTTCCGGTTTCTGCCCCTGCTCCCGGTTGTCTTTGTGTTCACCGGATGCTACTCGTATTACACGAGCCTGCATGCGCAGGATTGGCCGGCAGGAAACGCCTGGGCGGACGACACCAACGGGAACGTGGTGGAAGTTCCTCCGGTCGCTGTATTCCTCAATCCGTTCATGTTCACGCCATGCGCGCCCCCGGTGATTTACCCGGTCTACGACTGGTATCACCGGTGCTGGATCCCGGAATCGGAATTCGGTCTCTGGCTCCAGGGCCCGGACGTAAGCATCGCTTTCCAATGGGGAATGGACTGGCGCTTCGGAATACGGACCCAGCACTGGTTTCCCGTTTCGAGATGGGTCATGGATCATCCCCATTACCGGGGACTCCGACACTATGCGCATTGGGAAAACGGTCCTGACTGGAACCGCGGTCCGGCCGGCTCCCGTTATACACCTCCCAGGCGGCAGGACGACCATGGCCGCTGGAATGACCGGTCTGATGACCGCTGGGGCGGAGACAGCGGATTCTCCGGCCGTGACGGCAACCGTCCTTCGGATCAGGGCCCCGGTCAGGATCATAACCGGCAGAAGGAACAGCCTCCGAAAGACCGGAATCGTTCCTTCGACAGGCAGGATCCGGCCCGTGACAGGGAAACGCCTGCAACAGTCCGCAGAACACCGCCGCCTGCGAGCGCCGGTACCCTGCATGAAACAGTGCGCCGGATTGTGGTCAGCCCGGCTGAGACGGATCGGAACAGGACGAATAGGGACACAAACGGCCGTAAAACCGAAACCGGAAACACCGATTCCGGATCGAAGGCAAGACGGGTAATCCGTTCCGCGGAAAACAGGGAACCCGCCGCGAACCGGAGCGATTCCAGAACACCCATGACCTGGAATGACAAGAAACCCTCTTTCCAGATGCCCGCGTTCCCGGATACCCGGAACCGGACCGGCCGGGTCGAGAGACAGGCCGAGCGCCCGGCCGCGCCTGCCGAACCGTCAAAGCCCCGCCTGAAAACCGGGTCGTCCGGAAACGTGGAATCGCCGCGGATCAAGACGGAAATCCGGTCACGGAATTCCGGGGAACAGGCGGATCGCGGGGTAAAAACGGACAGCCGCGAAAGCCGAAACTCCGGGTCCCGGCACAGCAAACGATAGAACCAGCAAGAGCGGAACGCCTCCAACCGGATCGCCGCCTCCTTCATCCTCTGAAGCGGCGGTCCGGTCCTGAAAAAAACGGGACATGATCGCGGGATACAGCCGATCAGAAGGAAAACCGGGGCGACAAACTCAAAATCGGGAAGGGAGGCCTGTCATGCTGAAATCGGAATACCGGAAGACAATCGCGATCATGGTCCCGATCGCTTTACTCTGCAACGGATGCTTCACGGTTCTGCCAATCGCCTCCCCGGATCCGCCTGCTGGCGGGGGACCTCCGCCTCCTCCGATTCCGCCGTCGCCGCCTCCGGTCATCATCATTAATAATCATTTTCTTCCGCCGCTTTCTGCGCAGGATCCGCCGCCGCCTGAACCGAAACGGCCGTTCGACCGTCATGATCCCGCGTCTTCGAAAGACGAAAGCACCCGGCCGGACGCTGACAGAAGAATATCACGTGAAGAAAAAAATATATCCGGTGGATCCGAACCCGATTCTTCCGGGAGGAGACAAACCCGGCAATAGTCCGCTTGACAAGGCGGCCAGTGACAGGATCATCCGACCCCGGGGCCGACTCCGGAGTCGGGTTTTTTATGTCCCGCCTGTAAAAAATCGTTTTCATTTCTCCAGTCTCTTTATTAAATTCATAAAGAACAAGCATTGGAGGCCCCCATGAGACAGAAATCAGTCCAGATTGCGCTTCTGACCGGCCTTTTCCTGGTTCAGGCCGTTCTCAGCGCCCAGACCCTGTCGGTTTCCTTCACCAGTCCGGTTCATGGCCAGCATTTCGAGGAATGCTCCGACATCCCCGTCCAGGCAGACGTCCAGGTATCCGGCGGGGAGGTTCAGAATGTCCAGTTCTTCCGGAACGGCATTGCCTCAGCCACGGACACGCGGGCTCCGTACGAATTCAACTGGAACGACGTCCCGCCCGGCGTGTACGTGATGACCGCGGTTGTGAACGGCAAGCAGGGTGGAACCGCAATGTCCGAGCCCGTGGTGATTTCAGTGGGCGACGTGCCGGACGGCAACATTCTTGCCAACGGCGAGTTCAGCTGCAGCCTCTGGCCCTGGTCGTTCAACATCTGGCTGGCTGAGGCGCGCGCGGCGTTCTCACTGGACACCACGACCGGACTGGCCGTCGGCGCCGCTGCGGTCATTAACATCACCACGCCGGGCACTGCCAACTGGCAGATTCAGCTCCAGAATCCGGTGGCCCTGCAGAGCGGCCGCACCTACGAACTGGGATTCATGGCCCGTGCCACGCCCGCCAGGACCATTGAAGTGACCCTGCAGGAGAATAAGGAACCCTATACCGTGTATTTCCAGCAGGACGTGACCGTGGACCAGGACAATTTCTTCGGCCCCTTCGAATTCGTCTGCGAAATCAACGATCCCGCGGCCTATCTGCGCTTCAATGTCGGGGCCCAGGCCGGGACTTTCGTTCTCGACCAGGTGGAGCTCATCGATCCGACCGTCACATCCGTGCAAGGGAACGGGACAGGCGGCTCGGCGTCCGGCTTCATTCTCGGCCAGAACTTTCCGAACCCGTTTAATGCCGGCACTGTGATCGAGTACCGCCTGCAATCCCCTTCCGAAGTGCGCATCGACGTCTTCGACATGAAGGGCCGCCGCGTGCGGTCCCTGACAGGCGGTTTTCACGCGGAGGGAACGCATCAGATCGCGTGGGACGGCAGGAACGACGCCGGAGAAGGGCTTCCTTCAGGCGTATACGCGTACCGGGTACAGGCCGTCTCTGCGGGCCGGACCTCCTCGTGTTCCAAAAAACTGCTTCTGCTGAAATGAAGGACCCCGCCGCCCGCTTCGCGGGATCAAGCTATTCTATTTACGAATTATTGAAGACAAGCAGCGGAGTATCGCGAGAAACTTGGATGATGGACGCCGCCCCGTTGCGCGGGACCAAACTATTATATGCTTTCTGGTTGAAGGCAAGCGGCGGGGAATCAGACCCGTCGGAGCGGCCACAAGCCCAATCTCCGATCATCCAGAAAAACTGGAACCAGAATGACCAAGCTTCTGGCCGCCCGACTGACCGGCCGGACCGCGGAAACCGACGCATGAAAAATCCGATTAAAACAAGTCTCGCTTTTTTATTGTTTGCATTACCGCTTTTCGCGCAATCGCCGGCCGCTCCTGATTCCACCACGGCCGCGGCGGACCGTCTTGTGGAAACGGCCTTCCGCACCCTGGAGGAATCGCCCTCCAGGAGCCTGGCCGCGGGCCGCGAGGCGCTGGCCCTCTCCCTCGCCGCGGGCGATTCGGTCCGCTCCGCCGCGGCCTGCGACGCGATATCGGCCGCCTTTCTGCGCCTCCGCCTGGCCGATTCCGCCCTGGCGTATGACCGCCGGGCACTGGCCCTGGGAGGACAGAGCACGGGTCCCGCCCTCAGGATATCCATCCTGACGCATCTGGCTTCGAGCCACATGATGCGCAGGGAATCGGACCGCGCCTCGGATTTCATGCAACAGGCTCTGTCCGAAGCCGAATTATCGGCGGACCGGGCCCTCCTCGCCGAAACTCTGAAATCCGCGGCCTCGATCGCCGCTGCACGCTCGGATTTCCGTTCCGCTTTCGGATTTCAGCTCCGCTACGAGGCACTGCGGGACAGCGTGCGTTCCGAAACGGAAAGAGCCCGCTTGTCGGAAATCGAAACCCGGAACCGGATCGAACGCGACGCCCTTGAGTCGAGGCTGGCGGCCGCTGAAAACAGCGTCCGCATGCGTCCGGATTTCATCCGCTTCCTGATTGCCGGCATCACGGCGTTTCTGTTCGCATGCGCCTTCATCGTCGCTCTCCTGATCGGCCGCTCTCGCGAACGCCGGCTTCTGCGCAGGCTGGAGAACACCGAAGCCAGACTCCTGTCCGCGACGCGCATGAACGAGTCCGTGCAGGAAGCGGTCATGCGCGAGCTGAAGCCCCTGCTTGAAGCCGCGTCCGCGCCCGGGGGCCGGGACGCCCGCGCCGCCGCGGGCCGCGCCCTGGACCGCGCGCAGGACATCCTGGACGTGCCCTCGCTGCGGGACAAACGGCGCACCACAGCCGAGGAAATCGTCAGCCTGCATGATGCCGCGGAAAAGTCGCTCGATGGCTTGCAGAAACTTTTCGCGGAACGGGGAATCCGGGCGCACAACGACGTGGTCAAAAACCTGGACGTGATCGGCGATCCGGACTGGATACGGCGCGTATTCTCGACCCTGCTGATCCGCATGGCGGAGATCTCGCCGTCCGGCGGTGAGGTTTGGGTCAAGGCCATTTCGGGCGAGGATGAATGGGTGCGGGCCTCGGTGAACGGGACAAGCGACGGTCTGCCGCCCGGGGACAGGGCCGGCATGTTCGGCACGGAACGCACCGGCGAGGGGACCGCGCTGGACCTGGCTTTCTGCAGGCTGGCCGTGGAGGCGCACGGCGGGACCATACGGGTCGAGACGGACGGCGGCGGCCTGTCATTCGGGTTCACCCTGCCCCGATCAGATGCGCCTTCCGGGTCCACGGCCGCGCAGCCGACCGAGGCGATTCTCAAACCCGCGATTCCCCAGCCGGTCGCTCTGTCCGATGCGGACCGGAGGCGCCTGCGCGCAACGCTTGAGTCGCTCAGGTCTTTGTCCGTCAAAAAGAAGGCGGACATCACCAATATCATTGAATCCATGACGGACAAGAGCCCGCGCGTTCAGCGCTGGAAGGAAGCTGTCGAAAAAGCCGTGGTGGAGGGGAACGCCGCCGAATACAAGAGGCTGTGCGGGTAGGATCCGGAGGAATTCACTGATGCGGACAACCGGGAATGCCGTTCTTTTAATGCCGCAATTTCAATAGCCGCTCCGGGAGCGCCGCGCACCAGCGCGGCTGTCATACGAGAGTCAATCAAAAACCGGGCATCCTTTCTGTGGAGTTGTCATGCCCCCCTTCTCATCCCATGCAGCGGATGAACCGGGGGACCGAAGCATAAGCAACCACGATTCCTCAACAGGGAGAATCACCGTGGGACGGCCGCGCACCAGCGCGGCCATGCTCAACGGTCGAAAATTCCGCGGTTCCCTTCCTCATATCGACGCACCCCATGTTCTTCAGCACATCACCTATCGTCTCGCAGATGCGGTTCCTGTCCGCATGTTCCGTGACGTGGAACAGGAACTCAGGCATTTAAAAGGCGCTCCTAAAGCGAAGGAGCACGGTCGACGCATCGAAGCATTTCTCGACACGGGATACGGCTCCTGCATCCTCGAAAAACCGATCGCAGCTGGACTCGTGATCAACACCTGGAAAAGGTTCGATCCCGAGAGATACCGTCTTCTTGCGTTCGTCGTTATGCCGAACCATTGCCATGTCCTCATCCAGACGACAGGGACCTGCCCTTTATCGAAAATCATCAATTCCTGGAAGTCCTTCACAGCCAGACGGATTCGCGCACAGGTATTGGTTGAAGACATGCGCCATGACAGCCGCGCAGGGGCGCGGCGGTCCCGGGAAGGGCAGGTCGCACATTGCGGATTCTGGCAGAGGGATTACTGGGACCGGTTCATCGGGAATGAGAATCACAAAATTGCAGTTGTCGATTATATTGAGGAAAATCCTGTGAAGGCCGGACTGGTCCTAAGGCGGGAAGACTGGCCCTGGAGCAGTGCCGGCATGAAGTAGCCCATAAATGAACCGATGGTTGCGAAAATCGGCTGGGTAGATCACTAGATATTTAGCCGCGCTGGGGCGCGGCACTCCCGGAGCGGCACTCCCAAGTGCGATGTTCCCGTTTGTGCACACCCGGCGCGGTCCGTGGCCATATCGAATATAAAAAAAGCCGCGTTGGGGCGCGGCACTCCCGACATGATTATCCGGGGTTCGGCTTTCCCATCAGAACCGCATCGACACCCCGATCACGCCGCCGCCGTCCGGCAGTCCGGCAAAGGACACGCGCCAGTCCGTTGCCGTCGGCGACACTGCGCCTTGAGCGGCCGCGGTTTCTGCCCTGCGCGCGATGCGCATGGCATTGATGCCGCTGACAATGTGGTTCAACGCAATCCCCCCCGCGGTGAAAAGGGCGGCGCGGTTTGCGCGGTCGCCGGAGATGCGCATGCGCTCAAACCTGCGTCGGGAGGCGTCCGAATCCCACTTCCATTCATACACGCCGCCCTCCGGATACACGGCATTCAGATCCCGTTGCCTCAGTTTGGCCTCGTTGTAATCCGCGAGCGTCATGAAATTTTCCATCGCCACCAGAAAGTCCCGTCCCTTGCCCCAGGGATCCGCTCCCGCGTGGCCCGCCGAGTAGAGTCGGCAGTCCTGCAGACGCGACCCGGCATATCCCCTGAATCCCGCGAAAACCGCCCATAGAGCGCACTCGGCGCCGAAGAAAACCGCGGCCGATTGTCGCGAACCGGAATAGATCTCTCCCGCTCCGGGAAGGACAAGGGAAAGAGCGAGGGCTTTTGTCCGCGACGGAGCGGCCGGCTCCGCGGCCGAGGCGACGCGGGGCGACGCATGCAGCAGGAGAGCGCAGGAAATCAGAACCGTCAATGATTTTTTCATGAAATCATGTTCCGTGTCATGGATGTGATCTGTTTGATCCGGCTTCAACCTCTCGGGGACTTTTCCTTCGGTATCCTCCCGGAGGCTTCGAGCCTCCGGGAGGATCAAGCCTCACCACGCCGCCCGGAGGTTCAGCGCGGGAACCGCTTCCGCTGAGGCGTAGGATGTCCGAAACCCGGGCGCGATCTGAAGGGACAGGCTCCGGTTTCCCCTGCGGACCGTCCACGCCGCGTCCAGGGCTGAAATCAGGTGATTGCCGAGTGCGGCCATGGTGCACTTGGAGGCATTGATCAGCTGTTCATTGTGTTCGCGCCGCCTGGATTCATAATAATAGCGATTCTCCGTCAGATTCGCCCCCCCCTGCGACCAGTCATCCCAGCCCTTCATGAACTGATCGTATTTTCCGATCATCTCGTAGTACTGCTGGGTATTGTAATCCGGAAGCGCGTGCGTGCTCGGATCCTGTCCCTCGACATAAGCGGCATGCCAACGCTCCCGGCTCCAGTGTTCGTCCGCGTACGCCCGGAACTCCTTCCGCATGGCATCGCCCTCGTTCGTGTAATGGCTGTATCCGATCCAGGCCGCGGTTTCGAGGGCCAGAAAAGCGGCGGCTTTGATCCAGGACCCGCCATAAGCCTGTCCCGCGCCCGGTACCGCGGCGGAGAGAAAACCGGCCAGCCTGGCACTGCGCATGGGCCGCTGTCCCGGCCGGGCACCGAGAGCCGCATCCCCGGATGGAGCGGACGTGTCTGCCGCGGTCATAAAGGCGGACATCCGTGCCCGTGTCCATGCGGACTCCTGTGCGGCCGTCTCCGGCGCGGCGGAAAGGCAAAGACCGGCCAGTGCCAGCGTCATCATGATTCTTCCAGTCATTTCGTTTCTCCCGCTTGAAAGACTCAATCCATGAAATCAAACAGAACACCGAAATACCACCGCCAGGCCCGGCCTTCCTCATGCCCGCCGGGTAGGGTGATCCGGTCGAACCCGTAGGCCGCGTCGCAAAAAATCGCGGTGGGCAGTCCGTAGAAGGAGAAGGCGCCGAGCCTCAGCTGGGCCCCGGCATCTCTTTTCCAATCCGGAGAATCCCCGCTCCAGGCGTCGCCCGCGTCCGCGTACACAGTCCCGTACAATCCCCTGAAATGCAGCCAAGCCGCGGATGTATTCAGCCGCGGCAGGATCGGGAAGCTCAGCCGGAGCCCGAGGCGCAGCAGCTTGCGGCCTTCGATGCTGTAGAAGGAATAGCCGCGCATGCCGTCGAGACCGCCGCCGAACAGGTTGTAGAAACTGTCCACCGACCGGTCGATTGCGCCGGCTTGCACGCGCCACCCGAGGCCGCAGTCCCGCGCCGGAAGCGGAACGGTTTCGCTCCAGTCCGCTAGGAACTGAACGTAATCGTACTTGCGGTACGTCTCTGTCAGGAAGCCGTAATTGGAATTCGCGTTAAAACCGGTCATGAACCGGTTCGAGGCCGCGTCCACCTCGACCGTCAACCGCCGGCCGCGGACGGGCGCGATGTCCTGTACCGCCCGGACCGGCGCCGCGTGCTCCATGCGCAACTGCAGGACGCTTCCCTTGTGGTAGGTATAGGGGATCTTGGCCTTGACGGATTGGGCCATGAATTCCATGGCCGCGTCGTACCGGCTGATTTGAAGGGCCGTGCGCAGGCCCGTGTGACCGGCGAGCGGCCAGTCCGCGCCCACATCGGCCTGGAGCAGGGCGAACCGGTAGTCCGCGTCCTCCTTCGGCTCATGCAGGCCGACGCGATACCCTTCGACAAAGAGCGTCGGAAAAAAACGCCTGTACTGGAACGTCAGGGACGCGTCCGTGTCGAAACGTCCGTTCGCCGCGAAAAATCCGGAAACCGAAACCCGGTCGAGAAAATCACTGCCGAAGGTGTAGGCCCCGATCTTGAGCAGTCCGGGATAATCCATGCGCAGGACCGGGTAGAAAGAAAGTTTCGAAAAAGCCAGGTCGTACGGCTTTGGCGAAAAGCCCGGCACCCCGGCCGTTTTCACCGAAACCGGAAAGTCAAATGGCCCGGACATGAAGGCCCGGATGGAATCGTAGGGTGAGGTGTACCGCATCGCGCGGTCTTCAACGGCACGGACGGAATCAAGCACCGCGATCTTGAAACCGTCCGTCCGGAACAGCGCGTACGCGATGCGGCCGTCCGGAGCCGCGGCGGGTGAAAACGCGCCGCCGGTCACATTGGTCACGGGTTCGGAAAGTCCGCTGACCGGTTCCAGCCGGTACAGGTTGAATATACCGGTGCGGTCCGAGGCGTAATAGAGGAAGCGTCCGTCCGGCGAGGGGTTCGGATCGCGTTCATCCGCGTCCGAGTCGATCAATGCGCGAAGCGTTCCCGAAACCGTATCCACAGCCGCGATGCCCCGTCCGGAGCCCGGCGAGGCCATGGAAAAGACGATTTCTCCCGCCAGCCAGCGGGGGTCAAATATCTGTTCCCCGTTCGAGAACGAGGTGACCGACCGGACATGCTTCCCGTCAGCGGATACGAGCAGCAGGTTGGACGTGCCGTCTTTCTCGACCACGCCTGCGATGCGCCTTCCGTCCGGAGACCAGGCCGGCTGGCGGAAGCGGAGCCGTTTCGTGATCCTTTTTTCTTTTTTCGTGCGGACGTCCACGGTGTAACAATCGAAATAATGCGAACCGGACCGGTCCGCCGTCTTGCGGGAGAATGCGATCCGTTGTCCGTCCGGGGACCAGGAGATGCCGGCCGCCGCGCCGGCCGCGAGCGGTTTCGGTTTGGAGGCGTTTCCTTCGAGCACCACCAGCGCAGTCTGGGACAGGTAATCCTTGCCTCGGCTGGAAACATAAGCGAGTCCGGATCCGTCCGGCGACCAGGCCGGCGTGAAATTCCCGGATCCTTCGGCCTCCGCGATCCGTCCCTCGACCTTTCCCGCGAGAACAGCCTCAAGCCCCGCGGCGTATCCGGCGGACACCCAGGAGTTCCACTCCCCGGCCAGGTCCTCCGCGTCGCGTCCGACCGCCTTCTTCGAAGCGGACGAGAAGTCGAACGCCAGGGGCTTTTTCATGGCCCTGGCCAGCTCGCCGAGCCTGTCCTCTCCGTACCGGAACGCGATCCAGGAGGTCAGAGCCAGGCCCTGGTTGTACACCCGCTCGTTTCCAATGCTGTTCTTTCCGAAAACGGACATCGCGGAGAGCGGCAGAAGTCTCTTGTCAAACGCGGCGGTGCGCAGGAGCATGTCACGGTGCGTGTCCCAGGCATCGTACCCGAAACCCCGGCGGTGGAACTGCGCCATGCCCTCTGCGAACCACATCGGCACCACGGTTCCGAGAACCGGGTAGGAAATGATGCGGTTGGGATACCCGTGTATCACGTCCGGCCGTTTTTCCCGTTCATAGCCCAGATACTGGAAGTACACGGCCGGAAGCTGTCGGGGCGCCTTGCGCGCCGCGCCAAGGGAGATCATGTGCGCGATTTCATGGGTGACCACATTGTCGATCCAGGCATGCGTGCCGCGCAGGCTGAAATCCATGGCCGAGCACCAGATCTCGACCTTATTGTCGTAGTAATAAGCCCCGCCGTTCGAATCATCCTCGTGGTCGCGGATGATGAGGTGGAAACGGCCGTCCGGCTCGTAACCGTACAGCGCGGTGAGCGGACCGTACACGCGTTCCGCGGTTTCGAGCGCGGCCCGGGCCGTGCGTTCCGTTCCTTCGTGGAAATGAACGTAAAAATGCGCGGACTCGGCCGTTTGCCATTCAAGTTCGGGATGATTGTAAAGCACAGAAGGCTGGCCGGACAGGCTTTGGTGAAGAGACAGGATGCATGCAGCCGCGAAAAGAGACGCCTGTATGAGAGGTGTCCCTCTGCCATGGAGGGGCCGCAGCCGGCTGGCGATACGAATCATTTCACCACCGCAATTTTAAAGAAAGCGGAACTGGATTCGCCTGAAGCGGACGCCTGGATCCGGCAGGTGTAAACGCCGCTGTCCACGCCTTTCAGGCTCCAGACCGCCTCGTGGTCGCCGGGGCCGTCCCCGGGCCCTTCGAAAGCGGCGATTTCCGCGCCGGCCAGGGAATAGACGGCAATGCGCACGCGGCCTGCTTCGCGGAGCCTGTAGCGGATCACGGTGAAATCTCCGTACGCAGGATTCGGATAGTTGTAGGCAAACCGGGCCGGCAGGAGTCCGCCGGAAGGCACGGGCCCGGTCGTTCCCGGGATAAAATCGCTCCGGCCCGAACCTGCCGCGTCGTGACGCGCCATGGGCCAGGTCCGGGACAGGTTCTCGGCGGAGCCATCCATGTCCCATACCGCCATCTGACCGCCGTCCGAGGCCGCGAGTATCTCGATGCGCCCGTCGCCGTCCAGGTCGGCTAATGTCGGTGCCACAGCCTGCTTCCCATATAATGGAAGAGGGAAACCTTCGACCCTGCCGCCGTCCGCGGATACAGCCGCGATCAGTCCCTCGGACGTGGAAACCAGAATATCCAGGAGTCCGTCCCCGTCCACGTCCCCTATTATTGGAGTTGAGCATTCCGCGTGCTCGGCCGCAATCCGCGCTGGAAAACCCTCAATGAGCGTTCCGTTCTGGTTCATGCACCAGACCCGACCCCCTGAAACGGACACGATGTCGAGGCTGCCGTCACCGTTGACGTCGGCCAGGGACGGGGATGACAACGATTCCTCCAAATCCGGACGGTGCAACACCGATGAGGATCCATCCGCATGGATGATCCGGATCATGCTCCTTTCAGACAGGAAGCCCTGCATTCCGGATCCGGAACCCGGCCGGCCCGTCGCAGGTTCGGACAGTCCGGTAATGCCCGGGATTCCGTTGAAAACAATGTGTCCATCCGCGCCGAGCAGGGCATACCCGCCTTCGGACGCAACGGCCAGAAGCGTGTCCGATTCGCCCCAGCATGCGACGCCTGAAACCGGACGGTCGAACGGATGCGCGACCGACACGAGGGTTCCGTCTCCTCCAGTCGTCAAAATCCGGCCGGATTCGGTTCCGATGAAAGGCCGCAGGCCGGCTCCCCGGACCGGGACGAGAACGAGAGACGTTCCCTTCTCCCCTTCCAGCGGAAACGTCCCCCGGATCCACGGGGCATCTCGGCCGGATTCGGACACCGCGCTCCAGAGCAGAAAACGGCCGTCATCCGTCAGCACCGCCAGATCGTCGAACCCGTCTCCGTCCAGATCGCCGCACACAGGCGGAACGGACACTCCCGACTCGAGAGACGCGAAAACCGGCATGTTCCGTGTTATTTGAACGAAATCGGGGTCCATACTGATGACTGCGCCTTGCGGAAAGGAACTGAAATATCCCTCGCCGTCCCATCCATACAGATTGCCGTCGTGTGTCACGAGAAGAAGATCAGGATTTCCATATCCTTTGAATCGTGCAGCCAGTGGCGGATAGGACCCGGCCTTCCCCCGTAAGGCTTTCGGGAAATCCGGGGACATCCGCCCGTACCGGACCGAAAATGCCATTACCGGACCGGATTCGGAAAAACCGGAAAATGAAATCTGGGAATCCGCTCCGTCATTGGACCTCGTATTCGGATGTGAAAACGGGGTGAATGCGACAGAGTCGCTTCCGTTGACCAGCAGGTGGACATCGTTATCCGCAAACCAGGTATCCTGAAGAACGCCCGTTTCCGATCCGTAACCTGCATCGAACATGCCGTACGACTCGCCGATGTCCTGACTGCCGTCCGCTTCTTCGAGGTCCACTCCCCTTCGAGAGGGATCGACGTTGACGGTGTTGTTTTCAATTCCGGCCTGAAGCACGGATTCATCGACATGCCAAATGAGGAACCCGGATCCCGGAAGTCCGTAATCGTATTCGTCTACCGAGACGATGACGGATGGCTCACCGGAGTAATGCACTTGATAATCCGCGTCAAAAGTTACGGTTCCGCCGTTCGCATCCAGACCCAGGGCGACGCCATCGCCGTCCGGGTCGTGCTGTCGGTTTTCGATCAGATAGTATTCGTTGCCGTTGATGGAGATCCGGATCGGCCGCCTGAAATCGGATCGAACCGTGTCCGCCGCGGCCGGGCAAGCGATCCGGAAATCCGCAAGATTGTTCCCCGGTTTCGGGAGATACCACCCCAGAAGCATCCTCTCGACCGCGCTCGGCCTGGCCGGAATGAGGCCGTTGTAATTGCCCGACCCCTGGTCCATGAGGCCCCAGGCGCCGATGCCGGACCGGCCGGTTTCCGTGTCCCACAGTGCCGGAAGCCCGAACTGGAAGCCGGACATGAGGGCGGCCGTACCGAGCAGACCGATCTCGTATCCTTCCTGGCTCTGGGTCTCGGGGAGAATGATGCCTTCCGCGACGCCATAGGCGCCGTTCTGAACCGACAGCCCCCTTTCATTGAACTCGGCCGCTGGCAGATAGTCCTTCAGATCTTCGAGATTCAGAAACATGGACGGCATGTCGCGGGGCGTGGGATCGTAATCGAAAGCGAGGTCCCCGCCCACACCCGCATGGAACACGATCAGGCAGTCAGTGTCGGAAAAGCGCACACCAGCCGCGTCCGCCAGCCGCACCGCGTCGCGGAAAAAGCGGACCGCTCCCAATGTGACGGCCGCGTCCGAACGGGATGATTCCGGCGGAACGTATCCGCCGAGGCTGTCGGCAGCGGTGAAAACTTCCGCCGCGACCTCCCATTCGAGAATGAGCCTGCCGCCGGAGACCGTGCGCCAGTAATTAGCCAGCGCCCGAAGCTGGTTCTGAAAATAGGCAGGGTCATGCGGAGGCGGGTCAATGGTTTCGCCCGCAGCCGGTCCGAGCATAAACCGGCCGTCTCCCGTGGTCTCAAGGTCCGCGTCCTGCCTGAACTGGACCATCAGTCCGAGCACTTTCAAGGTGTCCGGTGTCCGGGCCGCTTCCGGCACAGACTCTTTCCGGAGGCCGAAACCAGCCGCCGGCTGAACAGCCGCTGTCCGCGCCGTGGACAGCAGGCTGCGTTCCGAGGGCCGGCAGGCCCTGGGACGGAATACCGGTCCCTCTCCGGTTCCCGGCACGGCCGGGAGCTGAACCGCCAGGAGTAGGCACAGGCATGAAAAGAATCGCCGCATCATGAATTGTCTCCGCTAAAAAAATACCCCACCTTCACGCGTGGGGTATTTCATGGACTCGACGCCGGAAAAAATCGGGCGGACGATCAGAACCCCGCTGTAAGCGAGAACCGCATGGTGTCCGTCAGCGGGCTGTCGCTGTCAGCGGCGATGTAGGAAAAGTCGAACCGGTACTTGTCATACTGCAGGCCCGCGCCGAAAGTCGGGTACTGCACCTTTCCGTCATAGTCGTAGTAGTAGCCGGTCCGGAGCGAGATCATGCTGTTGTAGATGTATTCCAGACCGACGGAACTGATCAGCTGATTGGCCTGCTGGCTCAGGGATCCGTCGCCCCACGAGGTGAAAATCGCCTTGTAGAACGGGTCGGTTTCCGACTCGTAAGTCGCCTGGACGTCGTCGTCAAGCTTCAGCCACTCTTCGTGCTTGAGCGACTTGCCCGTCTGGATATGCTTCCAGTATTTGTAGATGAGCATCTTGTTGGTGTCCATGGCGATACGGAGCTTGTTGAACTCGGAGTCGAGGATCTTGTAACTGACACCGATTTTCAGGTTGGTCGGAAGGGGATCCGCCTGGTCCGCATCGATGTAGGTGATTTTCGGGCCCATGTTCGACAGGTTCATACCCATGCTGAGCCCCTTGAACCATCCGGGCATGTACAGCAGGCCCAGGTCCGCGGCGAAGGAATTGCCGACGCCCTTGCCCTGCTCCGATCCGGCGCCCATCGGCGCGAGCGCGCTGTGGATGTACCGGGCGTTGATGCCGAGACCGAGATTGGGCTTCAGCAGGGTCGCGTACGAGGCCGTGGCCGCGAGGTCCCAGCTCTTGAACGTGTCGATGACCTCGGGCCCCTGTTCGGTGGTGTAGGCCTGCTCACCCATGTTGAAATAGGTGAGGTTGAAACCGATCACGCCGCCCAGGGACGCCACGTCCTTTCGGTAGGCCACGAAATCGTAGAACATGTCCGACACGAGATTGGGCAGCCAGTTGGAATGCATCAGCGTGATCTCATGGCCTTTCTGGAAGGCGAGACCCGCCGGGTTCCAATACGTGGCCGTGGCGTCGTCGGCCACGGACACGAAGGCTTCGCCCATTCCGGCGGCGCGGGCACCGGGCGATATCATCAGCGAAAGCACGGCGGCTTTGCTGACCGCGAAGGCGGAGGCCGAGAAAGACAGGACAAGAAGTCCGGCGGCCATGATGACCAGCAGTTTTTTCATGGGAGGTTCCTCCACTCTGTGATGAACAATAAAAAAAGCCGACTTTTCAAGGCGGCCGACCACAGGCATCTCACCTTGAAAAACCGGCATAAAAAAAGTCCGTTCAAAGGAGATGGATCAGCCTGTGACCTTCCGCTTCAAGAGCAACGCGAAAATGTCAACTCCATCAAACCCTTAACGAACTGACGATACGCAGACTCCTTTGAAGTTCAGGTAAAAATATATGGAAATGTGAAGCCATTGTCAAGCTTTTTATTCCTGCCATGCTCGCCTATCAGAGAAATGAACCCGGCTTCGATGGACCCGGAAAATCACATGCAAATTTCACGCCTGACGAATCCAGCCGTAATCATCAGGAAGCTTCCCGTGCGAAACAGGATTTCTTTGGCATGTGAATTGACTGAATCATCCTGAATACTCGTTTCGCGGCAAGTTTATTTGCAAAATGAAAAAATATTGAAATAATACTATTTAACTAAAAATATTGTTTTTATTGATATTAACCGCGTGCAGATCGAGCAATTATAGGAACGATTCCAATTTTAAATAAACAGATTGACATGACTTAAACATCTATAAATAATACAAATGAAGCCATAGGATGATATAGGACATGAGAATATTCATAATAATACTGCTAATGCTTGTATTTCAAAAAGTAAGGGCATTCGTGGAATTGTCGGATCAAACCGGCGTAATCAACAATTCAACAGCCGGGATTATAAAAAACCATGTAACCGAACCCACAACCAGAAACCGTATGGTAACCGAGGATAAGCAGGGTTTTCCAAAGATGCAGATAAACCCCGATTTGCTTTTCCATATATCCAATAAATACAGAAGCGATAAAAAGGAATACCGCTCGGTTTTCAGCGATAAAATTCATAATCGGTGTCTTTGCGCCGCGCCGGTCATGGATCTTCTTCCACAGATTTTCGATTTTCCTGCCGAAGTCCTGGAAACGAATGACCTTAAAACCGCGTCCATGTCCAGGACCGAACTGAGGGAATGAGATGTTCATCCTGAACAAGGCATTCTTTGGTCGTCACTTCCCCGCCTCCTCCATCCCCGAAGGAAGCCCCGATCAATTTTACATCCTGACAACTGACTCCATTCGGATCCTGACTCGGATTCATGCCGGAATCCGCCGGCGCCTCCGCAGCTGCGGCCTGTTCTCCACTCTGTTCATCGGCCTGGTTCTTTCGAGCCTCATGGCTCTATTTTCAAACCTTTCCGGCCAGGAAATCCCGGCCGGCGGATTCGCCGTTTATTTCGGGCCTGAACGGATCGTCAACGGATCCGAAACCCCTGCGGCGGCAAACGGCACGGATTTCGGGACTGCGGATATTGTATCTGGAGCCGTGAAACGGACATTCGTCATCACGAACACGGATTCCACAGCCCTGGTCCTGACTGGTGTCCCTGCAGTGGCGATCACCGGCCCGCACGCCTCCGATTTCGCGGTCACCGCCCCGCCCGCGGACTCGCTGGGTTCCGGAGCGTCCACGCCTTTTGACATCCTGTTCTCTCCCTCTGCCGAGGGGATGCGGACCGCGGTTGTGACGATTACCTCCAGCGACGCTGGCGATGATCCGTTCTATTTCGTCATCCAAGGCGCCGGAACCGTGACCTGGATCACAGTCTCCGGACGGGTGACGGACGGCGCGGCGCCCCTGGCGGACGCGACAATCGCTTTTTCACACGATGGACACGTCAGCATCACGGATGCGGACGGATATTTCAGCCACAGCGTTCCGGCCGGCCGGACGACCGTGCTCACGCCCGAAAAGGCCGGATACGCGGACTGGACGCCCGCGTACGTCACACTGATGGACGTCCTGTCCGACACGACCGGCATCGATTTCCAGGGCAGCCTGCCCAAAGCCGCGGAAGCGGATGTGACGGTCGCGGGCGGCTTCGCGGTTTCTTCAGGCGGAACGCTGGATTTTGGAACTCTCCCGGCCGGATCGGACACGACCGTCACTTTCACGGTCCGTAATGCAGGGAATGAAGTTCTGACCCTGACCGTTCCGCTGACGCTGGACAGTTCGGATGCATTCCGGGTTGTTTCACAGCCATCCGGCGATGTGGATCCAGGAGCCGAAACCTCCTTCTCAGTCCGCTTCAGTTCCTTGTCCGCAGGCGTCCAAAACGCGTCCCTTGCGATCGGAACGAATGACGCGGATGAGAATCCGTACTATTTATATCTGACAGGCACGGCCGAAGCCGTACCAGAAACAGCCGCGGAACCCGGCCGGATCGGCGTGCTCGTGAACGGCGCCCCCTTGGTCGACGGCGCGACTTACGATTTCGGTTCGGAACCACTCGTCACCTTCACCCTCGTCAATACAGGCGGTTCGGACCTGGCTGTCGAAACGCCTCTGTTCGTGTCAGGAAACGACGCCGCCCATTTCCTCATCCTCAACCAGCCTGCATCCTTCCTGCCGCCGGCCGGGGAAACGGAACTGTCGATGCGCTTCCGTCCCCTGACCGTCGGGCTGAAAACGGCCTTTCTCACGATCACGAACAACGATCCGGATGCGAGCCGTTTGATCCTGAACCTGCAGGGCACCGGCATTTCCGCGGAAACCGCGGCCGGCCCTGCCGCCGGTTCGAAGAGCGGCGCGTTTCAGCTGGACGGCCTCGACGCCTCCTCCGAGAAATCCGCCGGATTGGACGGATTCACGCCGCTCTCCGGCGCAGGCGTTCTCGTGCACGATCCCGAAATCGTTGTGACCGGCAACTCGGTCGAGATCGCGTCCGGAGACCCGACACCGTCCGCAACGGACAGCACGGATCTGGGAAGCGTGGAAGTCACCTCAGGCGTGCGGATGGTCAATTATTCCATCCTGAACGCGGGAACGTCGGACCTGAGCCTGACCGGCTCGCCCCTCGTGGCGCTCTCCGGGACGCACGCCGCGGACTTCAGCGTGACCCTCCAGCCGAGTTCGCCCATCGCCCCGGGCAGTACGGTTCTGTTCACCGTGCGTTTCAACCCGTCCGCGACGGGAGTCCGCACGGCCGTGATCAGCATTGCCAACGACGACGTGGACGACAATGAGGACCCGTACACGTTCTCCATTCAGGGCAGGGGCGTCATTCTTCCGGAGATGGCCGTGTCCGGGAACGGCCTCACGATCGCGAGCGGCGATCTGGCGCCGGAAACGGCGGACGGCACGGATTTCGGGGACGTCCAGTCCGCGGGCAGTGTCACCGAATCGAGGACCTTCACGATTTCCAACTCCGGAAGCGACGACTTGAACCTGTCCGGTTCGCCCCGCGTGAGCATTTCAGGAACGAATGCCTCGGATTTCACGGTCACGGCCCAGCCGCCCACGCCGGTGGCCGTCAACGCCAGCGTCACGTTCACCATCGAATTCGACCCTTCCGCGATCGATCTGCGGACCGCCCTCGTCACGATCGGCAACAATGATCCGGACGAGAACCCTTATACGTTCGCGATTCAGGGAACGGGCACATCCTCCGGCAATCCCATCCCCTGCATGTCCCGGTTCTTTCACATCTACGAGACGAGCGGAAGCATCACGTACCTCGATCCCTCGACCAACCCGTATTCCTATATCAACATCCGCTCCGCCGGATACACGATCAATGCCGTGGGGTACAATTACGAGGACGGATTCATGTACGCCATCGAGCGCGGGTCCGTTTACAGCGGAGACCGCTTCATCCGCATCGACGAGGCCGGAGCCATCACCAACATGAGGGCCGCGCCCTGGCTTGGGTGGGTGGGAGACTGCGACCTTTCGGGAAATCTGTACGTGATCAACGACGCAGGAACCCAGATGGCGCGATACGACATCAGCGCGAACACGGTGACAACACAGGCCACGGGCGGACCGGCCTTTCTCGCGCGCGACATGGCCTACCGGACGCAGGACGGGTATTTCTGGGGGGTGTACTACAAGGAGCTCTACCGTTTCAACGGATCATCGGGGCAGACAGTCGCTTCTTCCATCACCGGCAGCCTGGCGGACGATTATGACGCGGGCATCAACAACGGCACCTGGGGCGCCACGTGGACGGCCAGCGACGGCTATCTGTACGCGGGAAACAACCAGAGCGGCCGTTTGTATCGTATCGATGTTTCCTCGGGCGAGAGCGTGTATATCGGCACCGGCGTATCAGGCCTGAACAACAACGACGGCGCTTCCTGCCCCCTCGCCCCGGCGCCCTTCCCGAGCACGGGCTACGCGGGCAATTTCGTGTGGATCGACCAGGACAACGACGGCATCCAGGATTCGGAGGAACCCGGAATGTCCGGCGTGACCGTCACCCTGCACACCAGCGGCGGCGCAATAGTGGCGTCGACGGTGACGGACGGGGACGGCGCGTACGGTTTCAGCGGCATCACCGTGGGGCAATACTACCTCCGGTTCTCCGGACTTCCCGCCGGCTTTTCCTTCGCCCTGCGGGATCAGGGATCGAACGACTTCATCGACAGCGACGCGGATGCGACCGGCATTACGGCGACATTCAGCCTGTCCGCGGGCGAAATCAAAGACTTGTACGACGCCGGCGTGCGCACCACGGGCATCGGGGACCGGGTCTGGGAGGACACGGACAACGACGGGATACAGGATTCGGGTGAACTCGGCGTGCCCGGCGTTCTGGTGCGGCTGTACACATCCGGCGGGGTTCTGACATCAACGACCACGACCAATTCGGACGGATTCTACTACTTCGGCGGACTGACCGCTGGATCCCAGTACTACGTGAATTTCAACGGCGGCCTGCCGGGCGGTTACATCATAGGAAAGCAGAACCTGGGCGGCAACGACGACCTGGACAGCGATCCCAACGCGACAACCGGGAACACGGCCAATTACCTCATGACCGCCAACATTCTCATCACGAATTGCGACGCTGCCATCCGGCAGACGACTTTCCCTGAAATCGATGTGCGAGGCAACAACAGGACCATCGCGGACGGTGATGCCACGCCGTCCGTTCTGGACAGCACGGAATTCGGCAGCGCTTCGGCTTATCTCGGAACCGTCAGGCGGACGTTCACCATCCGCAACACCGGCGCAGCCGCACTGACCCTGTACGGCACGCCCCTCGTGGAGATCGGCGGGACACACGCCGCGGACTTCACCGTGATCGTCGACCCGTCCTCGACCATCGCGAGGAACGTTTCCACCACCTTCCAGGTGCGCTTCGACCCCGGCGGCATAGGCCTGCGGTCCGCGACCATCACCATCTACAACAACGACTCGAACGAGGATCCGTACAATTTCGCGATCCAGGGCACGGGCCTGGCCCCGGAAATGGACGTGCAGGGCAATTCCGTGTCGATCCCCGACGGAGACACCGCGCCTTCCCTGTCGGACCACACGGATTTCGGGAGCCTCGACATCCTCACGGGCACGATCGACCGCACCTTCACCATCCGGAACCTGGGCACCGCCACCGAGTCCCTCCTCCTGACCGGTTCGCCCCGTGTCCAGATCGCGGGCGCGAACGGGGCGGATTTCAGCGTCGTGACCCAGCCCGCGTCCGGCACCGTGGCCGTCAACGGCTCCGTGACCTTCGTCGTGCGCTTCAACCCCTCCGCCGTCGGACTCCGGTCCGCTGAAATCACCGTCGCCAACACGGACCCGGACGAGAATCCGTACAACTTCTCCATCCAGGGCACCGGCACCGCGACTCCGGAAATGGACGTGCGGGGCAACGGCGTATCCATCGCGGACGGAGACGCCGCTCCGTCCGTCACGGATTCCACGGATTTCGGCAGCGGGGACATTCTGACGGATACCATCACCCGCACCTTTACGATTTTCAACACCGGCAGCGCGGACCTGAGCCTGACCGGCACGCCGCGCGTGGAAATCACGGGCGCGAATGCCGGCGATTTCCTGGTCAGCCAGCAGCCTTCCTCCGGCGTCGTGCCCGCGGGCGGCGGATCCCTGACCTTCCGGGTGACTTTCAACCCGACTCTCACGGGACTGCGGCAGGCCGAGATCCGGATCTTCAACGGCGATTCGGACGAGAATCCCTACAACTTCACCGTTCAGGGCACCGGAACGGCGGCCCCCGAAATCAAGGTGACCGGCCGGGACGTGGAGATCGCCAGCGGCGACGCGACCCCGTCCGTCGCGGACGACACGGACTTCGGGAACGCCCCGGTCTCCGGGGCGACGGTCACCCACACGTTCAAAATCCGGAATCCGGGCAGCGCGGTGCTGACCCTGACCGGCGGTTCCCCCCATGTCTCCGTTTCCGGCGCCCACGCCTCCGATTTCACCGTGACCCTGACGCCCGAGTCCGCCGTGGACCCGATGGGTGACAGCACCTCGTTCCAGATCACATTCAATCCGTCGGCCATCGGCGCCCGTTCCGCCTCCGTCTCCATCGAGAACAACGACTCGGATGAGAATCCCTACACCTTTGCCATCCAGGGCACGGGCGTCGGCGCTCCCCAGCTTGTTCTTTCCAAGTCCGTGGACAAGGGAACCGCCGCGCCGGGCGAAGAACTGACCTACACCATCGGATACGAGAACATCGGGGACGGAAACGCCACGGCCGTAACCGTCCTGGAGACCATACCGGCACGCACCACCTTCGTCACCGGATCCGTCTCCGCATCCGGCATGAACGTCTTTTACAGCCACAACGGCGGTTCCAGTTACGACGGCGCAGACACGGCGCCGGTCACGCACATCAGGTTCCAGCGGCCTTCCGCGCTGGCGCCGGCTGAATCCGGCGAAGTCACATTCAGAGTGAGGATACAATGACCACCATCCACGAAGGGGGAAACACCATGAAACGCATCCGCATCATCCTGTCTCTCGGACTGGCCCTGACCGCCCTCCAGGCGTTCGCCCAGGGGAAGCCGAAGCTGCAGCTGGACGTCTCCGAGCGGAAAATCAACATGACCGCGGACGAAATATCCGGCAAAACGCCGGTGTCCTATGCGCCCGGCGATACCATTGAATACGTCATTCTCGCCGGGAACGCGGGGACAGGGGTCATGACCCAGCCCGAGGTCGTGGATCCCGTTCCGGAGGGTGTCCGTTACATCGTCGACTCGGCCAGAGGCGACAACTGCAGAATCGTGTTCTCGGTCAACAAGGGGATGGTCTACTCGGTATGGCCCGTGATGGTAACGGCCACCAACGTCAATGGCGTGAAAATCGAACGGCCGGCCAGAAATGAAGAGGTTACGCACATCAAGTGGATCCTGAAAGACACTCTGGCGCCTGGGGGGCGGAAGACCCTGTCCTTCCGCGCGGTTGTGGAATAATGCGATATTTAAATTAATAAAGTATAAACAAAAAAAAAGAAAAGGAGGTATCTGTATGAGATCCCTCGACTATCGGGGAGGATCCGCCAATCACGGCCCTCCGTAGCGCCGGACGAAGACCGGAACTGTGTCATCAACGGCAATCGAAACTGTTAAAAAACCAAGACAAGGAGCAACAGCAATGAACAGGAAGATGTCATTCGCAATGACTGTGCTGCTGGCCTTCGGCCTCGCGGCGCAGACGTTCGCGGCGGGCACGCCTGCCGGAACGGTCATCACCAACCGGGCCTACGGCGGCTACAGCGACGCAAACGGCAATGTCATCGCCGACGTCGACGACCCCGCGACACGAATCGAGTCCGATGAAGTGTCGACCACGGTCGCGCAGGCCTTCGGCGTGGATATCGAGTCCACGCAGTCCAAGAACCTGCCGCGCAACCAGAGCGTGACCTATGCCCTGACCGTCGAGAACACCGGGAACGGGACGGACACGTTCGATCTGTCCCAGCTCACAACCGGCTCCGGCCACACGGTCACCATTTACGAGGACACGGACCGGGACGGAGTTTATGACGCAGGCGAATCAGTCGTGTCCGCGACGTCCGCTCTTGCCGCAGACTCCGTTTATTATCTTGTTGTGGTCGTTTCCGACGCGGACGGCACCCAGGGTGAACAGTACGTGACCACCGTGACCGCAACGTCGCAGGGCAGCGGCGCCGCGACCGACAATTCGGTTCTGACCACCACCGTCCAGGCCGCCCTGATGACCGCCGGCCTTTCTCCGGACGCCGTTGCCAAGGATCCGGGCGACGTCATCACCTACACGGTCACCTACGGCAACAGCAACGACACCAACTCCGAGACGGCCTACGGCGTATCCGTCGCCCTTCCGGTGCCTGCCAACTGCGCGTGGGTGGGCAACGTGACGCTCAACGGTACGCCCACGGGCACGGGCTCAGGCGTTCCGGTGTCCGTCGGCAACGTGACCGCGGGCGGATCCGGCACCATCACCTACCAGGTGCAGGTGAACTCGCCCCTGGCCGCCGGAACCACCATCGACAACCAGATCACGCTTGACTACAACGACAGCGCCACCCAGCCGTACACGCAGGTCGTCGCGGTCGCGAACAACACCAACGGCCGACGCGTGACCGTGAACGAAACCTACGGTTTCTCGACCGACATCGCTCCGGCCTCCCAGAGCGGCGATCCCGGAGACGTGGTCCGCTACCTGATCACGGTGAACAACAGCGGAAACGGGGCGGACAGCTACACGCTCTCCAACGTGTCGAGCACCCAGACCTGGTCATGGACGTTTTACATCGACGCCAACGACAACGGCATTTTCGACGCCGGCGACGTAGCCGCCACGAACACCGGTTCGATTGCATCGGGCGGCTCCCAGGCCATGTGGGCGGTCGCGACCATACCCGCGGGGACGGCGGACGCCACCGTGGACGCTTCCGTGTTCCGCGCCACATCGGACGACAACTCGGCCACCAGCGACGAGACCGCCACCACCACGGTGACGGCTCCCGTCCTCAGCCTCGACAAGGAAGTGTCCCCCGCCGGCGACCAACCCCCGGGAGCCACGCTGACCTATTCGGTCACGATCACCAACAGCGGGTCCGGAGACGCGACCAATGTCGTTGTCAAGGACGCTGTTCCGGCGAACACCACCTATCAGTCCGGAACTCTGTATGTCGGCGCCGCGAATCCAACCGACGCCTCCGACTCTCCGACCGATGAAAGCGAGTGCGACGGCACGACTGCGGTTTTCGGAGTGGGAACGGTTGCAGCCGGCGCTTCGGTGACGGTTTCGTTCCAGGTGGTCATCGATTAACCGTCCCCAACGGGACGGTCACCGGGAGATATGAAGCGGCAGAACAGTAAATTTTCCTTACTGTCCGGATTGTTCACAGCGATCCTGACCGGTTCGGCATGGGCGGCACAGGCCCCGGCCGGCGCCGCCATCGTGAATACGGCCTATGTGTCGTATGACGGCGGCGCCGGCACGGTGGTCACCCTGCCGACCGACACGGTCGTGACCGAAGTCAGGGCCGGCGTGCTGGAGGTGGTGAAGACCGCCTCCCGCACGTCCGTGTCCGCTGGCGACACCCTCGCGTATGAAATCACGGCGAGGAACGCGGGAACCGCCCGCCTGACCCGGGTCACGATCACGGACTCGCTTCCCGTCATGCTCTCCCTCGTTTCATCCGTTCCTTCGGGCACGGTCCGGGGAAATGCGGTCGAGTGGATTCTTCCCTCGATTGATCCCGGCGCGTCCGTCACCCTCCGGCTCCATTGCAGGGTTCTGAAATCCAACTACTCCGAAACCATTGTCAACCGCGTATCCTATTCGGCGGACGGGACGCCGGCCGGCCGGTCGGCGCCCGTTCCTGTCCGCTGGTTGCCGTGGTCCGAGGCGGAACTTTCGAAAACCGTTTCGCCTCGGCGCTTCTACGCGGGCGACACGCTCGCCTATGCCCTGACGGCCCGCAACACCGGTGTCACGGACCTGACCCATGTGGCGGTCCGCGACACATTGCCCGAAGGGCTGACATTCCTTTCATCCGACCGGACCGTGGAAGTCGACGGATCCGTCGTCTCCTGGACGGTCGACCTTCTCCCCAAAGACGGGCAGGCCCGCCTGACCCTTCTGGCCCGCGCCCTATCCGGCGCGGCCGGCGACACGCTCTTGAACCGCGCCGTCCTCGTCTCCTCCGAGGCCGATTCAGACACAGCCTCAGCCGCCGCGGTCTCGCTCGGACCCGGCGCCGGAATCGAGCTGGTCAAGCTTGCGCGTGACACCGCCTATGCAGCGGGCGACACGATCGCCTACAGCCTGGTCCTGAGGGGCTCAGGCGTCCGGCCGCTGGTCGATGTTACTTTGACCGACACCCTGCCGCCAGGGCTGGCTTTCATCCACGCCTCCCACGGCGGTGTCTGCGCCGACAGCATCGTCACCTGGCAATTTTCCGGTCTCGAGCCGGATTTCGGCGACACGCTGAAGCTCATGGCCGGAATCACGGTCCCCGTCCGGGACGGGACGCGCATCCGGAACGAAGCCTGGGCCCGCGCGGCCTTCGGCGTGCGGGACAGCTCGGCCTGGGAAATCCGCGTTTCCTCGAAACCGGGCATTCTCTTCGAAAAACGCGCAGGCGCTTCCGAATGCGCCCCGGGAGACACGCTCGAGTACCTGATGACCGCGTCGAACACGGGCACGGAAGTCCTCAATTCCGTGACCGTTTCCGACATCCTGCCCGCGGGCCTGGACCTGATCTCGTCCGATCCGGCCGCGGACACATCCGGCGGCGTCCTGACATGGACAATCGGTTCTCTGGATTACCGGACGAGCCGCGAGTTCCGACTGCGGGCCCGGGTTTCCGCGACCGTGTCCGGGGACACGATACGGAACACGGCCCGATTCACCTCCGTTGAGACCGGGCCTGTCCTCGCTTCCGCGGCCTCGGCCTTCCGGAACACCGGATCCGGCATTGAAATCATCAAGCAGGCGGCAAAACGGACCTGGTGGGCCGGCGACACGCTGACCTATGACCTGATCCTGTCGAACGGCGTTCCCGCCCAGTCCACGACCGTCACGGTTCTCGACACCCTGAACCCGAGACTGAAATTCATGTCCGCGACGCACGGCGGCACCTGCCGGGACAGCATCGTGACCTGGACTTTGCGGAACCTCTCTCCGGGATTCCACGACACGCTCCGTCTCACCGTGACCGTCCCCAGGCCGGTGCCGGACAGCACCTTCATCGACAACCGGGTCTGGGCGGTTTCCTCGGCCGGCGCCCAGGACAGTTCCCGCTGGGGCATCACCGTGATTTCGCCTCCGGTGCTGGCCCTGGAGATCACAGGACCCCGCACCACCTTCATCGGCGACACGATCCGGTACCGTCTGGTGTCCACGAACATCGGAGACATCCCCGCGTTCAATCCGGTTTTGACCGACACCCTGCCGGAGTATCTCGAATTCATCGGCGCCACGGCCGACTGGACGTTCGACGCGTCGGCACGCACCGTGACGGCCGCGCCCAAAACAGGGGCCGGCACGGGGTCCGGTTCGACCGGCGCCGTGATCTGGCGGCTTCCCGACCTGGTTCCGGGGGACCGGGACACGGTGTTCCTGGACGTCCGCGTCACGGAAAGGCTGGGTTCGCGCACCCGGGTGGACAACATCGCCTGGCTGACCTGCGTGCACTCCACAGGCGCGATCCGTGTGACGGACGCGGCAATCACCCTGCTGCCCGGGAACGGCCTCTGGCTGTCGAAAACCGTGGATAAAACCACCGCGGTTTCCGGTGACACTCTCTCCTATGTTCTTCGTTTCGGCGTGCCCGACCGGGACGTGACGGGCGATGTCCGGATCACGGACTTTTTGCCCCCCGAACTCGCGCTGGTTCCCGAATCGGTGCTGTTGAAACCCTCCGCCAGGCTGGTTTCCTACGATCCGGTGACGAACCTCCTGGAATTCGTCCAGTCCGGCCTCGCCGCGGGCCGTCCGGACTCGATCGTCCTGAAAACCGTGGTCCGGCCCGGCCTGGCGCCCGGAGTCCTGGAGATCGAGAACACGGCGCGCATCATCTGCGACGGCGACACCGCCCTAAGCGCGGACCATTCCCGCACCCAAGCCCGGACGCGGCTCGTCCGGTCTTTCCTGGACGTCCACAAGACCGTGAACCGGAAAACGGCCCAGGGCGGCGACGTCCTGACCTACACCGTCACCTGCCTGAACCAGAGCGCGGACGACTCCCTGGTCTCCGTCATGGTGTTCGACCGTCTTCCCAAGGGCTTCCGGTACGAACCCGGCACGACCCGGATCGACTCGATTCCGGGACCGGATCCATCCGTCACGGAATCCGGCGGCCGGCCCCTGATGACGTGGACGATCCGGCGCGCCGTTCCGCCGGCAGGAAGCGTGCAGATCAAATACCGTGTCCGGATCGGACTCTCCGCGGGCCGCGGGGAGCTGAAGAATCTCGCGACGGCCACGGCCTCGACCGCGGGCGGCGTTCTCGTGGTTTCTCCCGAGGCCAGCGCCGCTGTGCTCGTGTCCGGAGGCGCGTTCGACGAGCGCGGCCTGATCATCGGCAAGGTGTACGAGGACCTGGACGGAAACGCGTCCCATGACCGCGGGGAACCCGGAATCGGCAACATCGAGCTGATCCTCGAGGACGGAACGCGCGTCCGCACCGACACCTTCGGCAAGTATTCCATACCGGACGTCGGGGAGGGCCAGCACGTCGTCCGGCTGAACGAGAAGACGCTTCCGGAGGGGACGCGGGTCACCGTGTCGGACTTCGGTTTCCTCGACGACCCGAAATCGCGCCTCGTCCTGGTTCCGCCGGGCGGAATGGCCAAGGCGAATTTCACGATTGAGAAGAGCAGGTGAACCGGGCATGAAGAACCTGAACCGAAAATGGCTCCCGCCGCTGCTGTGCGCCGTTCTGGCGGTCGCGGTGCCCGCGTCCGGACAGCTCTCCATCAAGTCGCCGAAGAAGAACAGCGTCCTGGAGCAGGGGCGCATCGCCGTGGTCGTGTCCGGAAAACCGGGCGCCAGGGCGTGGCTCTTCGTCAACGGCGCGCCCGCCGATTCCGGGGAAATCCGGATCGACGGCCGGTATGACTTTCTGAACATCCCGGTTCCGGAAGGACCCGTGGAACTGCGCGCCCGCGCCGTCGGCGCCGGCGGGCGGATGTTCGAAGCCGTTCACGCCGTGCACATCGTCGGCGCTCCGGCGTCGCTGAAGTTAGAAGGTGCGGGTGTGGAACTTCCGGCCGACAGCCAGTCGACAGCCGGCATCCGGATCCGCGTGGAGGACGCATGGGGGTTCCCTGTCCGCCGCCTGAAGTCCGCGGATGTGAGAATCGCCGCAGGGTCCGTCGCGG
This sequence comes from uncultured bacterium, assembly GCA_963736115.1. Classification (GTDB taxonomy): domain Bacteria; phylum Zhuqueibacterota; class QNDG01; order QNDG01; family DTFT01; genus JAFGAX01. The sequence continues at coordinate 52,657 of CAVTNR010000017.1, read as the reverse complement.
ACCCGGATCTGGATTCCCTGTCCGCGGGCATCCAGGTGCCGGTGACGGACGACCGCGTTGAATTCCGGATCCGCGCGGCCCGGGCCGTCGGCCGTGAGGAGGCCGTCGTGCAAGTCGGGCAGGCATCCCTCGCCGTGCCCGTCCGTTACACCACGCCCCTGAGCCCGCTGATCCTGGTGGGTTCCGCGGACGCGGCCGTGGCCGGCCGGCAGTGGGGACTGAAGGATCCCGGCTTCCCGAAATTCACGCTGGCCGACTGGACCGCTCAGGAAGGGGAATGGCGCGGTCTTCCCGTAAGCGGCCGCATGGCCCTTTACGCGAAGGGCGCGGTGGCGAAAAAATACATGGCCACGGTATCCTTCGACAGCCGGCGGACGCGGGAGAACCAGCTGTTCCGGGACCTGGACCCCGAGAAGCAGTACGCCCTGTACGGAGACGCCAGCACCCTGACCTGGGACGCCCAGACCCAGTCGAAGTTCTTCGGCAAGATCGAGCGGAACGAGTCCTTTCTCGCAGCGGGCGACTTCAACACCCAGTTCCGAACCGCGGAATTCGCGAAATACGACCGGTCGTTCAACGGCGTATTCGGCCGCCTCTCCTGGAAGGGCCAGTCCCTGAGCGGCTTCTCCACCCTGAACGACCGCACCATGCGGCTTGACGAGATACGCGGCGAGGGCATATCCGGATTCTATTTCCTGTCCGGCGGCCGCATCACGATCAATACCGACAAGGTCCGCATCGAGACGCGCGACCGCTACCATCCCGAGCGGATACTGTCGTCAGACGAACTGGTGCGGTTTCAGGACTACGATATCAACTACGTGGACGGCACCCTCATGTTCAAGCAGCCGGTGTCGAGCCAGGACGCCGGGGGCAATCCGGTCTGGATCGTCGCCTCGTACGAATACCGCGGGGGCGCGGCCCGCAACGTGATCGGCGGGCTCCGGTACGACGGCGACTGGAAGAAGGGGATCCGGCTCGGTTCGACCCTGGTCTTCGAGGAGAAAAAGCCCTCCAACTATGTGCTCGCGGGCGCGGATCTCTCGCTTCCCATCGGCAGGCGGATCTCGCTGAGCGGCGAGGCGGCCCGCAGTCTCTCCTCCGGTTTCGACGGTGAGAAGCGGAACGGCGGCGCGGTTCGCGCCGAATTGAAGCTCAAGCCCTTCACGGCACTCGAGTCGAACGGCTATTACCGCCGCGTGGACGAGGATTTCGAGAACCCGTCACTGACCGGAAGCGCGTTCCAGGTCGGAAGCGAAAAGGTCGGGATGGACCACACGCTCCGCCTCGGAAAATTCGGACGCATCCAATCACAGGCCTACCGGCAGGTGATCGAGCAGGGCACGGTGAACGAGAACCGGACCCGGGTGGTCAACGCGTTCTACGAGTACGCGCTCGGCGAGGCGACAACCGCGAAGCTCGGATACGAAGACGCGGAGCGGAACCGCGCCGGAGCCGATTCCGCGTCCTCCCGGGACTACCGCTCGAAAATGCTGAAGGCCCAGCTGAGCCACCGATGGTGGAAGCGCCTCTCGACGACTCTGGAGCACGACCAGAACCTGGCCGAGGGCCGGACCTCCCTGCCCACCGGAACGGCCGTCGGCATCCGCGTGGACCTGACCCAGAGGATACAGTTCTTCGCCAAGGAACGGCTGCTCAGCGGCGCCGGTCGCCGGACGCAGACCCTCCTGGGCATCGATTCCCGCTTCGGCAGGAACACCCTCGTGACCGGCAAATACGAAATCGGCGGGGTCACGGGCGAGGATATGAGCCGCGCATCCATCGGATTGAAGAACAAGTGGGCCGTGCGTCCCGACCTGACGCTCAACATCGCGCTGGAAAGCGTGGCGACCGTCGACTCCCTCGAGGTGCCCACCCCGGAGAACAACGCCGTTTCCGTGGCCCTGGAATACCTGCCCGACAAGCCCTGGAAAGCCGCGGGAAAATTCGAGATGCGCCAGGACAGGATTCTGCGCAAGCGCGTGGTCAGCCTGGGCGGGGAAAGCCGGCTCATGGCCGGACTGAGCGCCATCGGACGGATGGAGCTGACCGGAGCCGAATACCTGAAAAAGTCGGGCGACGTCTGGAACCGAAACGAATACCAGGTCGGCATGGCTTTCCGGCCGGAGCGCAGCGACGCGTTCAACGGCATCGCGAAAATGCAGATTCTCACGGACAAAAACACGCACGTGGCGCCGAAGACGCGGCTCGACCGGGCCATTGTCTCTTGCCATGCCTACTGGGAACCCGCGCCGCGGCTGGAGTTCGGGGCCCGGTTCGCGCTACGGCGCCTGCTCGACGAGGAAATCGGTTTGTTCTCCAGCCGGACCACGACCGCGCTCTATGCGCTCCGCGCGGAATTCTCCTGGATGCCGCGATGGAGCACGGGCATTGATTTACGGCTGGTCACCCTGTCCCCCGCGGGTCAGAGCAAAACGGGCGGGGCCGCGGACATCGGCTTTCTGTTGAAAAAGAACATGACCGCGGGCGTCGGGTATGTTTTCAAGAAACTGGACGATCCTGATTTCGCCTATTCCGAATACAGCTATTCCAATCTCTACATCGTACTCAGGATGAAGTTCAGCGAGGGCATATTCGACTGGAAGTAGCCCCGATTCCCCCCGGGACCTTCCGCCTCCCGAAGGCTTCATGCCTCCGGGAGGTTTTTTTACAGAATGAAATCGTTTGCGTTTTTCCCGAAAATTCATTATTATTTCCAGATTTTTTCATGATCGAAATCCTGCATCCGAAGTTTTCCGTAGACAAAGAGGAGGAACGGGAAATGCTTAAGCGTATGTTTTTAATTGGCCTGGCTGTTTCCATGTTCTATATTAATGGAATTGCTCGGGAAAAACGCGTCAACCAAATCCCCAACGGCGCCAAGTTCACCTGCGGCAATTGCCATAACGGCCAGGGCGGGCCGAGAAACAGTTTCGGCCTGGCGATCCAATCCGGATACCTGACTGAGGTGAATTCGAACGGTAACGTGATCTGGGGAGCAGGCCTCGCCGACCTCGATTCGGATGGGGATGGGTTCTCGAACGGGATTGAATTGCAGGATCCGTCCGGGGCCTGGACCACTGGGAGCCCTGCGCCGGGAGTATACGCGTCCGTCACCAATCCGGGCACGTCCACCAGCAAACCCCCGAGCGCGGTGGAATACAGAAATGGAGCGGCGCTTCCCTTGCGGCCTGTTCTCCATCCCAATTTCCCGAATCCATTCAATCCGTATACCGCTATCCGGTTTGAATTGCCCAGGGATATGCATGTTTCCCTCCATGTGCTCGACGTCCGGGGGCGGAGTATCTCGGTTCTGCTGGATGAAAGGCGGTCCGCGGGTTCACACACCCTGAATTTCGATGCTTCAAACCTGGCTGGAGGGGTCTATCTGGCGGTCCTCAATGCCGGGGAATTCAGGGTGATGGAGCGCATGCTGCTGATAAAATAATCCCGTTTCATATCGTATCACTTTATTCGACCTCCCGGAGACTCTCAGCTTCCGGGAGGTTTTCTTTTATATAGAAATCAGTGGACAGGATTCCATCGTAAACAACGGCACTTTGTGCCACATAACAGACTTGAACATATTATCCATCGGTGTAATTGGCATGCAAATTGAGAATAGAGGATTATTGAATGGAATTATTGATAAAATCATTCTAAAATGAAAAAAGCATCTTATCCCTGAAAAAATGAATTATATGTTTATATTGAATTTATAGGACTATTCGATTCAATAATAATAGGAATCATTCCAAAATTAAATTAACCATTTTTAACAATTAATTATATTAAATACAACAATTAAGATGACAAGAAAAATTCAAATTATTCTTTTTGGATTATTCCTATTGAGTTGCATTGGTATTCTTGCAATGGAAGCCCCTGTCAATTCCATTTGCATGGATGAAATATCACTGTCCGGTGAATCCGATTCCGGACCGCTCCGGCCGAAACCTGCTCTGTCCGGTGTCAATAATTTCTGGGATCTTCATTTGAACCAGAGCGGTAATAACGTCCCGATTACCCCGATCACGAACAAGTACCGGAGCGACAAGAAAGAATACCGATTTGTCATGAAGGACAGACTGTATCATCGTATATGGGTCTCTGATCCGGTACGCGCCGGCATCGAACGCGAAAGAGCCCCTCTTTTCGTAGAACAGCCTGCCTGCGTTCAAACCTGCGAGATTATCCTGACAGAGAAAATGAGGGAATGAGATGAATCATATTCCCGGCAACATCCTCTCCGAGTGTTCCTGTCATGGGAACCCCTCGCCTTTCGACTTCCCCGTTCAGGGTTCAAATCAGCATTATCCTTCTTTTGAACAATACATTCCATGTCCGTACTCGAATTTGGTGAATGAATTTTCAACCAATGCTTCTGAAAGAAAACACACCTACATCAAGGCAGGGGAGATCCATGCGTAATCCGTTCCGTTTCAACCTGTTGGCCGTCTGGCTTCTGATGGCCGCGCTCATTTCCCTTCTGAACCCGAATCCGGTGGCGGCCCAGGGATATTCCTGCCTGCCCAATTTTTTCCACATTTACACCAGTTCGGGCATCGTATCCCGCCTCGATGCGAGCACGAACCCGTTCACGTATCAGACTATCGCGACATTCGGCAGGAGCCTGAACGCGGCGGCCTACAACAACGCGGACGGATATCTGTATTTCCAGGACCAGGCCTCTCCATACCGCATCTGGAAGATGGACGCCGCCGGCAACTTCACGGACACCGGCTTCCGGCCGCTTGCCAGCGGCAATGTCCGCGGCGACTGCGATCTGAGCAACAACTACATGTCGATGTCGGCCTCCACATTGTACATCGTGAATCTCTCGACCGGGGCCGTCACCACGCGCGCGCTCAGCTCGAATTTCCAGGCCCTGGACGGCGCTTATATGGCCGCGGACGGGAACCTGTACGGCGTACACAACAGCGGTACGAGCGCGGTTGTGTACGGACTCAACCCGAGTACCGGCGCGGTCTGGACGGTGGATATCACCGGATCCCTGGAGACCGATCCGGGCAACGGAAACCAGTGGGGCGCCTCTTGGACCGCCAATGACAACTATCTGTACGTCGGCAACAATACGAGCGGACGGCTTTACAAGATCAACATTACCACCGGCTCCTCCGTTTACGTGGGCACCGGGCAAAGCGGACTCTCGGTGAACGATGCGGCGTCCTGCCCCCTGGCCGCTTCCCCCTTTGCCGGTTCCGCCTCGGTCGGGAATCGGGTCTGGAACGATACGGACAATGACGGCATACAGGATGCGGGTGAAGCGGGCGTCCAGAATGTCACGGTAAAGCTGTACACGACGGGCAACTCCCTGATCGGGACGCGCACTACGGATTCCAACGGGCTTTATGCCTACACCAACATCATCCCCGGCGAATACTATCTGGAATTCTCGACCCTTCCTTCGAGCTGGCAGTTCACGGCCCAGAATCAGGGCGGCGACGACGCGCTGGACAGCGACGTCAGCCCGGTCACGGGAAGGACGGGCACCTTCACGCTGAACCTCGGCGACAACAACGATTTTCAGGACGCAGGCGCCTATCTTCCCTCCGGTTCCCTGGCCAATATCGGAGACAAGGTATTCGAAGACCTGGACCGAGATGGAATTCAGGATGCGGGCGAAGGGGGCCTCTCGGGCGTTGTGGTCACCCTGTACAACGGATCCGGGACACAGATCGGATCATCCGCGACCACGGCAAGCGACGGCACTTTCGCGTTCACCGGACTGGCTCCGGGTGATTATTACCTCATTTTCTCCGGCCTTCCCTCCGGCTACGCCTTCAGTCCGCAGGATCAGGGGGCAGACGACGCGGCGGACAGTGACGCGAACGCCTCCACGGGAGGAACCGCCACAACCACCCTGTCGGCCGCGGAAACGGATTATACATGGGATGCGGGCGCCTATCCGCTCGTGCCTGAAATGGACGTACAGGGAAATTCGACTTCCATTTCCAACGGGGATGTCGTCCCGTCTTCCACGGATCACACGGATTTCGGTGCCACGACCGTGACAGGCGGCACCGTTGTGCGAACCTTTACCATCGTGAATACGGGCGATGCGGATCTTCTTCTGACCGGATCTCCCATTGTGACGATTTCAGGAACCCATTCCGGGGATTTTACGGTTACAAGCCAGCCCGTCAGTCCGGTCGCTTCTTCCGGCGGAACCCGGACATTCCAGGTGAGTTTCGATCCCTCGGCCAGTGGAACGCGATCAGCAACGATCAGCATTGAAAACGACGACGGGGATGAGAATCCCTATAATTTCTCTATTCAGGGTACCGGACTCAATACGTACACAGTCACCTATGAGGGCAACGGCTCAACCGGCGGAACCGATCCTGCAGACCAGACCAAGACACACGGCGTGGACCTGACTCTCTCCGATCAGGGCACTTTGGTCAGGACCGGCCACACGTTCGCAGGCTGGAACACGGCCGCTGACGGCTCCGGCACCGCCTATGCCGCGGGCGGAACGTACTCCGCAGAAGAAGGCGCCACGCTCTACGCCCAGTGGACAGCCGACACCTACACCGTCACCTATGAAGGCAATGGCTCGACAGGAGGAACCGATCCTGCAGACCAGACCAAGACCCATGGCGTGGACCTGACGCTCTCGGATGAGGGCACTCTGGTCAGGACAGGCCACACGTTCGCAGGCTGGAACACGTCTGCTGACGGCTCTGGCACCGCCTATGCCGCTGGCGGCACGTATTCCGCTGAAGAGGGCGCAACGCTCTACGCCCAGTGGACCGAAAACACATACACAATCTCCGGCACAATCGATGACGGCACCAACCCCCTGGCCAGTGTCACGGTCACATTCTCCCATGACGGATCCACTGTCACTACGGACGCCTCCGGGTTCTACTCCAAGCCCGGAGTCCCGTTCAATACGGAAACGGAGATCACGCCGTCGAAAATAGGATATACCTTCGATCCCATCAATCGTTCCTTGGCTGAAATTTCCGAAGACATCCCGAATCAGGATTTCACCGGAACTCTCGACACTTACACCGTCACGTTCGAGGGCAACGGCTCAACCGGCGGAACCGATCCCTCCGATCAGACCAAGACCTTCGGCGTTGACCTGACGCTCTCGGATGAGGGAACCCTTGTCCGGACAGGCCACACGTTCGCAGAATGGAACACGGCCGCTGACGGTTCGGGCACTGCCTATGCCGCCGGCGGGACTTACTCCGCTGAAGAAGGCGCCACGCTCTACGCTCAGTGGACTGCTGATACCTACACAGTCACCTATGACGGAAACGGGTTCACTGGAGGCACGGGACCTGCCGATCAGACCAAGACGCATGGCATTGCCCTGATACTCAGCGACAAGGGAACCTTGACTCGCACTGGGCACACGTTCTCCGAATGGAATACCGTTGCAGATGGATCCGGAGACTCCTACGCCGAGTCCGCCTCCTACACCAACAATGCAAACCTCGACCTGTTTGCGATCTGGACAGCCGACACCTACACAGTCACCTATGAAGGCAACGGCTCCACAGGCGGAACCGATCCTGTTGACCAGACCAAAACGCATGGCGTTGACCTGACTCTTTCCGATCAGGGGACTTTGGTCAAGACCGGTTACACGTTCTCAGGCTGGAACACGGCCGCGGAGGGCTCAGGAACGGCCTATGCCGCAGGAGCCACGTACTCAGTCGAGTCCGGGGCCACCCTCTACGCGCAGTGGACTGCTGATACCTACACCGTCACCTATGACGGAAACGGGTTCACTGGAGGCGCCGAGCCTTCCGATCAGACCAAGACCCATGGCGTGGACCTCACCCTCAGCGACAAGGGTACCCTGGTCCGCACAGGGTACACCTTCGTCGAGTGGAACACGGCATCCGACGGATCAGGCACTTCCTACGCCGAGTCCGCTTCCTACACCAACAACGCCAACCTTGACCTGTTTGCCATCTGGACCGCCGACACCTACACCGTCACGTTCGAAGGCAACGGCTCGACCGGCGGAACCGATCCTGCCGACCAGACCAAGACCTATGGCGTTGACCTGACGCTCTCTGACCAGGGCACCCTGGTCAAGACCGGGTACACGTTCTCAGGCTGGAACACGGCTGCTGACGGTTCAGGCACTGCCCATGCCGCTGGCGGTACGTATTCCGCTGAAGAAGGCGCCACGCTCTACGCCCAGTGGACCGCAGACACCTACACCGTGACCTATGACGGAAACGGGTTCACTGGAGGCGCCGACCCGGCCGATCAGACCAAAACGCATGGTGTGGACCTGACCCTCAGTGACAAGGGAACTTTGGTCCGCACAGGATATACCTTCGTCGAGTGGAACACGGCTTCTGACGGGTCCGGCACTTCCTACGCCGAGTCCGCCTCCTACACCAACAACACGAACCTCGACCTGTTTGCCATCTGGACCGCTGACACATACACTGTCACGTTCGAAGGCAACGGTTCGACCGGCGGAACCGATCCTGCCGACCAGACCAAGACGTTCGGCGTTGACCTGACTCTTTCCGATCAGGGAACCCTGGTGAAGACCGGTTACACGTTCGCAGGCTGGAACACGGCTGCTGACGGTTCTGGTACGGCCTACGTCGCTGGAGCCACTTACTCCACTGAAGCCGGAGCCACGCTCTATGCACAGTGGACCGCCGATACCTATACCGTCACCTATGATGGAAACGGCTCCACCGGCGGAACCGATCCGGCTGATCAGACCAAGACCTATGGCGTTGACCTGACTCTCTCCGACGAGGGGACTCTCGTCAGGACCGGTTACACGTTCTCCGGATGGAACACGGCTGCTGACGGTTCAGGCACCTCTTACTCCGCAGGCGGAACCTACTCCGTCGAGTCTGGAGCCACTCTCTACGCCCAGTGGACCGCTGACACCTACACTGTGACCTATGACGGAAACGGATTCACTGGAGGCGCCGAGCCTTCCGATCAGACCAAGACCCATGGCGTGGACCTGACACTCAGCGACAAGGGGACTTTGGTCCGCACAGGATATACCTTCGTCGAGTGGAACACTGCTTCTGACGGATCCGGAACTTCCTACGCCGAGTCCGCCTCCTACACCAACAACACGAACCTCGACCTGTTTGCCATCTGGACGGCTGACACCTACACTGTCACGTTCGAAGGCAACGGTTCGACCGGCGGAACCGATCCTGCCGACCAGACCAAGACGTTCGGCGTTGACCTGACTCTTTCCGATCAGGGAACTTTGGTGAAGACCGGGTACACGTTCTCTGGCTGGAACACGGCTGCGGATGGTTCAGGAACGGCCTATGCCGCTGGCGGTACGTATTCCGCTGAAGAAGGCGCCACGCTCTATGCACAGTGGACTGCTGACACGTATACCGTCACCTATGATGGGAACGGGAACACCGACGGCACTGATCCTGCCGATCAGACCAAAACCTTTGGTGTTGACCTGACTCTCTCCGATCAGGGAACCCTCGACAGGACTGGTTATACGTTCTCCGGCTGGAACACGGCCGCGGATGGCTCAGGCACCTCTTACGCCGCAGGCGGCACTTACTCCGTCGAGTCCGGAGCCACGCTCTATGCACAGTGGACTGAAATTGCGTACACTATCAGCGGTACGATTGACGACGGTACCAACCCCCTGGCAGGCGTCACGGTCACGTTCTCCTATGACGGGTCCACCGTCACCACCGACGCTTCAGGGTTCTACTCCAAGTCCGGCGTTCCCTTCAACACAGAGACTGATATCACTCCTTCTAAGACAGGCTACACATTCGATCCCATCAACCGGTCGCTGGCAGAACTTTCTGAAGATCGGCCGAATCAAGACTTCACTGGAACCCTGGACACCTACACCGTCACGTTCGAAGGCAACGGCAACACAGGCGGCACCGATCCTGCTGACCAGACCAAGACCCATGGCGTGGACCTGACTCTCTCCGATCAGGGAACCCTGGTCAAGACCGGTTACACGTTCTCAGGCTGGAACACGTCCGCTGACGGTTCAGGCACCTCTTACTCCGCAGGAGCCACGTACTCAGTCGAGTCCGGAGCCACTCTCTACGCCCAGTGGACCGCGGACACGTACACCGTGACTTATGAAGGCAACGGCTCGACCGGCGGAACCGATCCGGCTGATCAGACCAAGACCTATGGCGTTGACCTGACTCTCTCCGATCAGGGAACCCTCGACAGGACTGGTTATACGTTCTCCGGCTGGAACACGGCCGCGGATGGCTCAGGCACCTCTTACGCCGCAGGCGGCACTTACTCCGTCGAGTCCGGAGCCACGCTCTATGCACAGTGGACTGAAATTGCGTACACTATCAGCGGTACGATTGACGACGGTACCAACCCCCTGGCAGGCGTCACGGTCACGTTCTCCTATGACGGGTCCACCGTCACCACCGACGCTTCAGGGTTCTACTCCAAGTCCGGCGTTCCCTTCAACACAGAGACTGATATCACTCCTTCTAAGACAGGCTACACATTCGATCCCATCAACCGGTCGCTGGCAGAACTTTCTGAAGATCGGCCGAATCAAGACTTCACTGGACCCCTGACACCTACACCGTCACGTTCGAAGGCAACGGTTCGACAGGCGGGTCCGATCCTGCTGACCAGACCAAGACCTATGGCGTGGACCTGACTCTCTCAGATGAGGGAACTCTTGTCAGGACCGGCTACACGTTCTCCGGCTGGAACACGGCTGCTGACGGCTCAGGTACCTCTTACTCCGCAGGAGCCACGTACTCAGTCGAGTCCGGAGCCACTCTCTACGCCCAGTGGACCGCGGACACGTACACCGTGACTTATGAAGGCAACGGCTCGACCGGCGGAACCGATCCTGCCGATCAGACCAAGACCCATGGCGTTGACCTGACTCTTTCCGATCAGGGCACCCTGGTGAAGACCGGTTACACGTTCGCAGGCTGGAACACGGCCGCGGATGGCGCAGGCACCTCTTACGCCGCAGGCGGCACTTACTCCGCCGAAGCCGGAGCCACGCTCTATGCACAGTGGACTGAAATTGCGTACACTATCAGCGGTACGATTGACGACGGTACCAACCCCCTGGCAGGCGTCACGGTCACGTTCTCCTATGACGGGTCCACCGTCACCACCGACGCTTCAGGGTTCTACTCCAAGTCCGGCGTTCCCTTCAACACAGAGACTGATATCACTCCTTCTAAGACAGGCTACACATTCGATCCCATCAACCGGTCGCTGGCAGAACTTTCTGAAGATCGGCCGAATCAAGACTTCACTGGAACCCTGGACACCTACACCGTCACGTTCGAAGGCAACGGTTCGACAGGCGGGTCCGATCCTGCTGACCAGACCAAGACCTATGGCGTGGACCTGACTCTCTCAGATGAGGGAACTCTTGTCAGGACCGGCTACACGTTCTCAGGATGGAACACGGCTGCTGACGGTTCAGGCACCTCCTACACCGCTGGCGGGACGTATTCCGTCGAGTCCGGCGCCACGCTCTATGCTCAGTGGACTGCTGACACGTACACCGTGACCTATGACGGAAACGGGTTCACTGGAGGCGCCGAGCCTTCCGATCAGACCAAGACCCACGGCGTGGACTTGACCCTCAGCGACAAAGGAACCCTTGTCCGCACAGGGTATACCTTCGTCGAGTGGAACACTACTGCAGACGGGTCCGGAGACTCCTACGCCGAGTCCGCCTCATACACCAACAACGCGAACCTTGACCTGTTTGCCATCTGGACGGCTGACACCTACACTGTCACGTTCGAAGGCAACGGCAACACAGGCGGCACCGATCCTGCTGACCAGACCAAGACCCATGGCGTGGACCTGACTCTCTCCGATCAGGGAACCCTGGTCAAGACCGGTTACACGTTCTCAGGCTGGAACACGGCTGCTGACGGTTCAGGCACCTCTTACTCCGCAGGCGGAACCTACTCCGTCGAGTCTGGAGCCACTCTCTACGCCCAGTGGACCGCTGACACCTACACCGTGACCTATGACGGAAACGGATTCACTGGAGGCGCCGAGCCTTCCGATCAGACCAAGACCCATGGCGTGGACCTGACCCTCAACGACAAGGGAACCCTGGTTCGCACAGGGTATACCTTCGTCGAGTGGAACACTACTGCAGACGGGTCCGGAGACTCCTACGCCGAGTCCGCCTCATACACCAACAACACGAACCTCGACCTGTTTGCCATCTGGACCGCTGACACATACACTGTCACGTTCGAAGGCAACGGCTCGACCGGCGGAACCGATCCTGCTGACCAGACCAAGACCCATGGCGTTGACCTGACTCTCTCCGATCAGGGAACCCTGGTCAAGACTGGTTACACGTTCTCAGGCTGGAACACGTCCGCTGACGGTTCAGGCACCTCTTACTCCGCAGGCGGCACGTACTCCGTCGAGTCCGGAGCCACGCTCTACGCCCAGTGGACTGCTGACACCTACACCGTGACCTATGACGGAAACGGGTTCACTGGAGGCGCCGAGCCTTCCGATCAGACCAAGACCCATGGCGTGGACCTGACCCTCAGCGACAAGGGAACCCTGGTCCGCACAGGGTATACCTTCGTCGAGTGGAACACGGCTGCTGACGGATCCGGAACTTCCTACGCCGAGTCCGCCTCCTACACCAACAACGCAAACCTTGACCTGTTTGCCATCTGGACTGCTGACACCTACACCGTCACGTTCGAAGGCAACGGCTCGACCGGCGGAACCGATCCTGCTGACCAGACCAAGACCTTTGGCCTTGACCTGACTCTCTCCGATCAGGGAACCCTCGACAGGACTGGTTATACGTTCTCCGGCTGGAACACGGCCGCGGATGGTTCAGGAACGGCCTATGCCGCTGGCGGTACGTATTCCGCTGAAGAAGGAGCCACTCTCTACGCCCAGTGGACCGCGGACACGTACACCGTGACTTATGAAGGCAACGGCTCGACCGGCGGAACCGATCCTGCCGATCAGACCAAGACCTATGGCGTTGACCTGACTCTTTCCGATCAGGGGACTTTGGTCAAGACCGGTTACGCGTTCTCAGGCTGGAACACGTCTGCTGATGGTTCAGGCACCTCCTACACCGCTGGTGGAACCTACTCAGTCGAGTCCGGTGCCACCCTCTACGCTCAGTGGACAGCCATGCCGTCCAGTGTCGGTGACTTTGTCTGGAACGATCTGGACAAAGATGGAATTCAGGACGTTTCCGAGCCCGGGATTCCGGGTATCACCGTCAATCTTTACCTGGCCGGCGGCGGCAGTCCGACAGGCAAATCCAGAATCGCGTCACCTGCCGCGGTCGTCGGGTTCTTCCGGTCAACGACAACCGATGCTTCAGGCCGGTACAGTTTCCCTGATTTGCAGGCAGGAATGTACGGGATTGAGTTCGTTCTGCCCGCGGGGTACGCATTCAGCAGCCAAGACCAGGGAGGAGACGATGCCATTGACAGCGACGCGGACGTGTCGACCGGCAGAACCGTCACATTCTTCCTCTCCCCGGGTGAATCGAATTCGACCTGGGACGCGGGCATGGTCCGCATTCAGCTTCTGCTCTCCGGCGTCGTGAAGGATCCGGGCGGCAACCCGATTCCGGGAGTCGTCATCACATTCTCGGACGGCGACACGGTCATCACGGGTTCTGACGGCTCATGGGACCGTGAGGCTCCCTACGGCTCCGACGAAACCGTGACGCCCTCCAAGCCCGGTTACACATTCGGGCCCGTGGACTCCAGTTTCACGAACATCACCGAAGACAAGCCCAACGTCAACTTCACGGGCACCCTCGACACCAAACTCGTCTCCGGAACGATTACATCCGGCGGCGTACCGCTGGCCGGCGTTCTGGTGAGCTTCTCGGACGGCACATCCATGACGACCGGAGTCGACGGCGCCTATTCCAAGTCCGTTCCCTTCGGATCCAATCTGACGGTTACACCGACGAAGACCGGATACGCCTTTACTCCGGTCTCGAAGAGCTGGACGAATATTATCACCGACCAGGTTCAGAATTTCACCGCGACCCGAACCACTTTCGTCCTGTCCGGGATCATCACTCTGGACGGCGTTCCGGTTCCCGGCGTGACAGTAACCTTCACCGGAGGCGGCGGCGGATCCGTCGTCACGGATTCGACCGGCTCCTATTCCAAAACGGTCAACAAGGGCGCGACCGTTCTGATCACGCCTCTCAAGGAAGGTCACATTTTTTCGCCGATGATGAAAACCTGGCTGAATGTGCAGTCCGACAAGGTTCAGAATTTCACCGCCACCCTCCGAAACTATGTGGTCTCCGGATTCGTGATGTGCGAAGGTCGTCCGCTCTCCGGTGTCACCGTCACTTTCTCTCATGACGGACGCACCGAGACAACCAACTCGCTCGGGTTCTACTCCACGCTCATCCAGCACGGCACCACGACGACAATCACCGCGGCGAAAACGGGTTACGGCGGATGGACGCCCCCTGAGCGGTTACTGGAGAGCATTTCACGTTCTCATCTTCTGCAGAACTTCACATGCACACTCAACCGGCATCTCCTGTCGGGCATCGTGAAGGATCCGGGCGGCAACCCGATCCCGGGCGTGGTCATCACCTTCGCGGATGGCGACACGGTCATCACGGGCTCCGACGGCTCATGGGACCATGAGGCTCCCTACGGCTCCGACGAGACCGTGACGCCCTCCAAGCCCGGCTACACCTTCGGACCGGCGGATTCCAGTTTCACGGGTATCACCGAAGACAAGCCCAACGTCAACTTCACGGGCACGCATGTTCTGGCGTCGATCACGGGCAACATCTGGAACGACGCGGACAAGAATGCGAGCCGGAACGGCGGAGAACCTGTTCTTCCGTACGTCACCGTCGTCATCTCGGACTCCACGGGGAATGTCGTGGCCGAGGATTCAACCGATGCTTCGGGCAACTACTCCTTTACGGGACTGGCTCCGGGCGTGTATTATGTGTCCGCGGATCTGACCGACCCGGCAATGCCGGGCGATCCCATCAACACCACGGGCAATCATCCGGCAAGAATCGTCGTTCTGCCTGAGGACATCGGCCTCACCGTCGATTTCGGTTTTGCGTCGAATGAAACCGGATTGGGTTCCATCGGCTTCTTCACCTGGCATGATTCCAACTGGGACCGGACCAAGGGTCAGATGGAAGGCATGCTGCCTTATGTCGCTGTGCGCCTGTTCCGGGTGATCCAGAACCAGGGCCTGAGCGCAGGCCGCGAGGAGAACCGCATCGAAATGGCAGTCCGCGGTTCAACCGCCGGCATCCGGCCCTCTGCGCAGGCGGAAGTCCAGGTCGACAGCGTGAAGTCCAATTATTTCGGTAATTTCGTGTTCGCTGATCTTCCTGCCGGCGAATATGTGATCCAGGCGAGCCAGTACGGCCCGGATCCGTCCGGCGTCTGGCGCATCACCACGCCGGATCGGATTTTCATCCGACTGGGCGCGGGCGAACATGTCATGAACGCCAATTTCGGATTCGCCTATCCCTGGGAAGCCGTTCCGGGAAGCGCGGGCGACCTGGTCTGGAACGACCGCAACGGAAACGGCCGTCCGGACGGCGGCGAACCCGGTCTGCCCGGCGTGACGGTAAGGCTGTCCGCCTCCGGCGTCACGGCCGCAACCGCGGTCACCGGACCGGACGGTTCCTACCGGTTCGATGAGGTCGCTCCCGGCGACTACGAGATCACAATCGACGCCGCGACCGTGCCTCCCGGGTACACCGGCACGACCCGTAATCTGCCGTTCGCGTTCTTCCTCCCGGGATCGGGCTCGGTCACGAACGCCGACTTCGGTTTTAAAACAGTCCGGCCGTGGGGCACGGACCGCCGCGCTATACTCGCCGGGCTCAAAGCCGGATACACGGCGGAAACACTCCGTTTCTGGGTTCCGGAAAACCGCGGCGGAACCGCGGACACGGCCCTGGCCGGATGGTATGACGGATCCGACTCTGTCACTGCCCGGCACCAGATCCTGTCTGCCTGGGCGGCCGGTATCGATGGATTCGTTGTGGACTGGAAAGGATCGGCCTCTGTTGAAAACAGGGCACTCAAAGCCCTGCTCGACGAAACGGATCGTCTGAACAATACCTACGAAATGCAGGGCTTCCGTTTCGGTATTGCCGCCTCCTACGGAAAAGATGCCTCTGGAAGGCGGGATTCAAATCTGGTGTTCCTGGCGGATTCCATCTTGGAACATCCGGCTTACTGGGGACAGCGTTCCCTGACCCGCCGGCCCCTGTTCGTGGAAGCGGACCTGCCGGATTCTCTGGCCCGCTTCCGGGTGACCGCGAACGCCATTCTTCCGGAGGACGCCTTTGTCGTCTGGAACCGGCTCGACACCACAGGTTTCGGAGCCGCGGAAGCCGCATTCCCGCGGGTCCGGACGTCCAGCGGCCGGTGGGAAATGGAAGGCGCGGATTGGGGCGAAGCTTACCTCGACACGAGTTACGCCAGGGCCCGCCGGCTGATGGACAACGACCGGCTCACCTTCGCGATCGGTGGCGTCTGGCCCGGCTTCGATGACCGCAACTGGGTCGAAGGGCAGGACCGCTTCATGAACCGGTCCGATTCAGCGGTCTACATCCAGACCTGGCGCAAAGCCCTGGAGGCAGGCGAAACCCTGCCAATGCCGTGGGTGATGATTCAGTCCTGGAACGACTTCAACCGCGGCACGGAAATCGAGGCTTCTCTCGAGCACGGTCACCGCTTCGTCCGCTTCACCCGAGACCAGGCTCGGCTCTGGAAGGCCGCCGGCGCGGGCTGGAAGGGCGCGTCCGACCTCGGGCTGGTCGTGCCATTGCACCTGATGCAGGCGGAACGGGCGCAGGCGCTCCGCCCGGTTGATCACGATTCGGTCCGGGTCCGTCTGCAGATGGCCTATGCGTCTTTCTTCGCGGGTGATTACGCATCAGCCATGGATTGGGCGGATGTTGCCGCGGGAGTGGCGCCTCAGCCGGTTCATTTCCTCACACTGAATGACTCGACTGTGCAGGTGGCGTGGGAAAAGGCGCCGTCTGCGAACCAGTACCATATCTATTACTCGGAAGATTCCACCCGCTTCGCTCCGGCCGTCAGGCCCCTGCAGGGAGTGACCGTCGGGGACGTGACCCGGTTCAATCTGAGCGGACTCAAGCCGGGGACCACGTACTGGATCGCAGTAACCCCGGTCGACACCGCGCTCGGACCTTTCGCCAACGAAGGCTGGTTTGAAAACGGTATCACGGGCGGTCACGCCGCAAAATGGACCACGACCGGAAATCCGGCCGTTCCGCAGGGCATCGCGGACACGGCTCCCCGGACCGCGGCCCTGTTCCATAACTATCCGAATCCGTTCAATCCGTCCACACGGATAAGGTTCGCCCTGCCGAAGGATCAGCATGTCACGCTCAGAATCTATGACGTGCGGGGCCGGGAAGCGATTGTCCTGGTGGATGGCAAACGGACAGCGGGAGAACATGTTGTCCTGCTGGATGCATCAAACCTTGCGAGCGGCGTGTATTTCGCGGTCATGCAGACCGACGGATTCCGCGCCGTGCAGAGGATGCTGCTGGTGAAATGAGAACAACCCTCCCGGAGGCTTCAAGCCTCCGGGAGGGTTTCAACTAAACGACAAAGCCTCCCGCGGGTTTTCAGAGACCCGCTGGAGGCTTTTTTATCAGACCATTAAAAGTCGCCTCAAGACCTCTCGGCCGAATCGCCGCAACGTCCGTGGCAGCCGGATTATATCGTTTCCAGATACCGCTTCATCGCCTGCACCATTTCCGCGCTGTGCGTGCCTTTGTTGGTCTCGAAGTCCGCCATTGTACATTCGGGGATCAATCCCGCCATTCGTTTCAGGTTCTCGGGCTCATGCAGCTTGTCCTTTGAAGCCGACACCAGAAGAACCGGAAGGTCGATTTTCGGGAGCAGGTCCCAGATCTTATAGGAGGAAAACGCCCAGGCCGCACGCCTGAGCTTCCAGGGATCCGCGGCGTCCAGGTTGTTGCAGTATTTCTCGTACTGCGCCCGGTCGCTCTGCACGTCCAAGCGGAAATTGCGCAGATACCATTTGATGAAACGTTTCATAATCCCGTAACTCGGCGGCCAGAACAGGGCGATAACGATCATTCCCCACCAGGGCACTCGGAACTCCGCGTTCGGCCCGACAACGACCACGGATTTCGGTCGGACGCGGATAAACCGGACGCAATCGAGCACCACGGTGGCGCCCAGGGAACTTCCGAAAAGGACATACCGGCCGTTACCCGGTGACAGCCTCGAGACGAAGGCGTCTATATCCCTTCCGAGCGCCTCGACCGTGTACGGAACCCGTCCGGACACCTCGGAGGATATCTTTTCCCGCGTTTCCACATAATAAACCGTAAAGTCCTTCGTCATCTCACGGAGAACGTCCTTCCAGGCCGCCATCAGCGTGATCCAGCCCGCGACAAAGACGACCGGGGGATCGGATGAGGGTTTCGACGGCCGGAACGTGATCACACGCAGCCGGACCCCGTCCGACACCGGCACCATTTCTTCGCTCCAGCTCGCGCCTTCGGCGCAGTAGTCTCGGATATTCTCGGTGATCGTCGTTTTTTTCAATGCAGGCTCCTGAATGTTTGAAGTCAAGCACACGTCAGGAATGTCCGAAAGGCTCGCTGAAAAACGCGAGCCATTTCAGACCTACAACTGGGGACTCTTTTCTCACAGCCACGAACCTGAAAACTGTGTTTCCACCCCTCCCCTGGATCCCCGATAAAAGATTTCGGGGATGACACCACCCCATAACCCGAAACCCCGGAACTTTTTCAACCATGAACCATGAACTATGAACTATGAACTTTTTTGATTCATCCTCCTGAACCACCCCTTGTTCTGCTTGTGCAGGTTCCGGTATTCGCGGAACAGCCTGTCGTAGAGCTGACGATTAGATGGATTCGGGCGGAAGATCCGGTCGATTTTTATGTGGTTCGCGATGGACTCGAAGGATTCGATGTAACCCATGGCCAGCGACGCCAGAAGCGCGATACCCCGGGCGCCCGCCTGCTGCGGATTCGACACTCGGTGAATCTCGCGGTTCATCACGTCCGCGATGATCTGGCACCAGACGTCGCTCTGCGCCACGCCGCCCGTGAAATTCAGCTTGGGGACGGGCCGGTACATTTTTTCAATCGTCTCCATGGCCCAGCGCGAATTGAAAGCGATGCCCTCGAACACCGCACGGACCATGTGTTCCCTCGAATGGTTGAGCCCGATGTTGTAAAGTCCGGCGCGCGCAAATTCATCGTCGATGGGGCACCTTTCGCCGAACATCCAGGGCGTGAACATCAGGCCCCCCGCGCCGGGGCCGGCTTTCTCGGCCAGCCGGTCGAGGATCTCGTAGACGGAACCGACCTGACTCTCCTTCTTGAGCTGTTTCTCGTGGTACAGCACCTTGTTCTTGAGCCATTCGAGGCAGACGCCGGCCGTTTCCTGGTGCGCCATGCCGAGGTAATATTTCTGCGGCCATGCGCTGCCGATACACCCGGTGTAATGCGGGATGTCGATTTTTCGCTTCGCGACGTGCCCCGCGACCCAGCCGCTGGTGCCGAGGTTGAGGAACAGCTCCCCGTCGCCGAGGGCGCCGGAACCGAGCGCCGAAGCGGCCAGGTCCCCGCACCCGTTCACCACGGGAGTCCCTTCAGTGAGGCCGGTGTGCCGGGCGGCCTGGCGGGTGATGCGGCCGGCCACGGCGACACTCTCGCGAATCTCTGCCAGCCGGTCCGGTGTGATGGCGCCGAGCCGGCACAGCTTCGGATCCCACCGGTTCCGCATCCGGCGGGAATCCATGAACCACCAGAGATAGGCAATATCAACGGACGTGCACAGCGATCCGGTCAGGCGGAAATTGATGTAATCCTTGGCATCGACGAACTTGGCCGCCTGGCGGAACACGTCCGGTTCATGCCGCTTCAGCCAGAGAATCTTGCCGATCTGGTCCTTGCCTGTCTGGCCCGGGCTCCCGCCCGTAACGCGGATGTAGCGCAGAAGACGGGGCAGATGGTAGCCCATCACCCTCGGAGCCGTCCAGAGCTCCTCCCGGAGAATTTCCGCGCTGCGGCTGTCCAGCCACGACATCGCGGGCCGAAGGGGTTTGCCGCTCCCGTCCAGCGGAACCAGCACCTGGGTCTGGGAGGAAAAAATGACGGCCACCACGTCCTCGGACTTGACGCGGGCCTTGCGGAGAACGGCCCGGGTCGTCGCGCCCACGGCGTTCCACCAGTCCTCCGGATTCTGCTCGGCCCAGGTGGGCTGGGGATGCGACAGCGGATAATGCATCGTAACGGCGTCGAGTATCTCTCCCGTCACGGTGACAAGAACGGCCTTGTCCGCGCTGGTTCCCATGTCATGCGCCAGAACGACTTTTTTCTTCATGACGGACTCCCTTCGACGAAATGCGGATGGGATACCGGCGGTACCAGCCCGCCGGCCGATCGGACTTTTCTTCTGCAGTCCGGGCAGAGAATTTTCACGTCATCACCCCTCTGAAGAGAAGTTCCGGCCGGAGAAGCCTGAATCGTCAGACGGGGTTCCATCTGAATGCGGATCAGGGACGGGTTGGCATACGCCATTTCGCCGATACGGCCGCTGATCCACCGCAGGTGTTCGGCCGTGGTGACGCCCCGGCCGCATCCTTCGCAGAAAACCATCTCCTTCTCAACCGATTCCGAGGCCAGGGTTCTGTCGATGAGGGCGAGGTCGTATCCGGCTGTCATCCGGATACCCCGGCCGGTGATACAGCGCTCTTCACAGAGCCCGCAGAAATGGCAGGCGTCATACCGCACTTCCATGCGCCGCACGGCCCGCGTCTTCCGGCCCGGCGCACCGGGCTTCGGATCATGGACGCGTATTGCGCCGGACGGGCACACCCGGGCGCATGAGCCGCACGCAACGCATCCGGATTCATCGAACAGGGGCTTGCCCCTGAACCCATCCTCCGGCGGACGTCTGGTTTTCGGGAAATCCGTCGTGACCGGCATCGAAAAAAGCGACCGCAGCGCCTCGCGGATGTCCCGGGTTTTCATCCAGCGCTTCATGCCGGCCGCCTCCGGGCGGTTTTCCCGCGGGAGAGCAGAAGAGGATCCGGCCCTTTCCTGCCTGTCCCTTCGATGACCGTCATCCGCTCCGCGCACCCGGTGCATGGATCCGCTGAGGCCAGCACGATCGCGACATCCTCAAGATCCGTGCCAAGGCAGACGGTTTCAAGCGCCTGCAGATTCGGCACGCTGGGCGGCCGGATCTGAAGACGCACCGGCGCCGCGGATCCGTCGCTGACCATGCAGGTGAACAGCTCGCCGCGCGGCGCCTCAACACGGCCCACGGTCATTCCGGCCGGAACCGCCGGCATTTCGGCAAGTACGGGCCCCGGCCGCATCCGTTCCAGGCACTGAAGACAGATATCGAGGGATTCACGCATTTCGTCCAGCCGCACCTCGGCCCTGGATTGAACATCTCCTTCGGCCCGCAGGGACAGATTCCAGTCCACCCAGGGGTAGGCGAAATACGGATCGTCCTTCCGGACATCGAGGGCCACACCTGAAGCCCGGGCCATCGGCCCCACAACGCAGACGCGCCGCGCAGTCTCCGCGTCCAGCACGCCGATGCCGCGCATTCTCGAGCGCAGAACGGGATCCGCGGACAACTGGCCGTCCAGCAGATCAAGCACCGGCCGAAACCGTTCCAGGGCGCGGCGCGCTTCGTCCTTCAGATCCCCGTCGAGGTCGCGCCGCACCCCTCCCGGGACGATCAGAGACGGGATGAGGCGGTTGCCGGATATCCGCTCGTTGAGGACGAGCAGTTCCTCCCGGTACCGCCATGCCCACATCCACAGCGTGTCAAAACCCGCCAGATGCCCGAGCGTGGCGAACCACAGCAGGTGCGACTGCAGCCGCTCCAGCTCGCACGATAAAGTGCGGATGTACTGCGCCCGTTCGGGCGGCCGGACCTCGGCCAGTTCCTCGACGGCCCGCACCAGCGCGGCCGGATGGCTCGCGCTGCAGATGCCGCATATCCGTTCCAGCAGGGGAATGAGCCGGCTCCAGGACTTCGTCTCCGCAAGCTTTTCGATTCCGCGGTGCCGGACACCCGTCACCACCTCGAGGCGGACGACCCGTCCCTCCGCGGCATGAATCCGGAACAAGTCGCCGGCCCAGAATTCGGGACGCGTCATTTCAATCGGGCGGCCAGAAGCCTGGTCATTCTGGTTCAACTTTTTCTGGATGATCGGAGATTGGGCTTCTGGCCGCTCCGACGAGTTTGATCCCCCGCCGCTTTCGGCGTCCATGATCCAAGTTTTTTCGATACCCCGCTGCTTGCGGCGGGATTCATCATTCACCGCGGGATCCGTCATCCGGTCTTCTCTTTCTGTCTGCCGCCGCTCCGGGATACACCGGCATCCTTTCCGAACCGTACGCCGAAAGCCTTCGCGGCTTCCCGCTCGCTCCATCCGGCGTTGGGCCAGACCGCCGCGATGGAGGGGAGAACCGGGTCGTCCTGCGGCGCCGTGACCCGGACGGAAAGCACCTGCGCGGTCTGGAAAAAATCAAAATGGTACCAGACATCGACCGCCCCGGCCGGGGTTTGCAGAGCCGTTGCGGAAATGAACCGGACGCGGCCGTTCTCCGCCAGGAATTGTGCCGCCGCCGGAAGTGCCCCGGGTCTCAGACGGGCGCGGACCCGGTTGCTTCCAAACCATTGCCATTCGGAGAAATCATCCCCGAGCCGCTCGAGCAGATCTTTTTCGATTTCCTTCCAGCTCATCGGTCGGGGTTCTGCCGGATCAGCCGGATGAGTTTCCCGAATCCGGCGATGACGGCTTCCGGCCTCGGGGGACAGCCGGGTATGTGCAGGTCGACCCGCAGGATGGAATCCGCGGTGTGGGTTTGAACGGCCCCGCCCCTGAACTGTCCCTGATCAAGGGCGCAGGTGCCGACGGCCAGCACCAGGCTCGGTCCGGCCATCTCGAGCACCATGCGTTTCAGCCGTCGGTCATCCGGATGGATCAGGGAACCCGACACCAGCAGCGCGTCCGCCAGGTTCGGTGAGGAGGCAATGCGGACGCCGAACCGTTCCAGATCATATTTCGGCCCCAGGCAGGCCAGTGTCTCCAGATGACAGCCGTTACAGCCCCCGGCCACAACCGGATAGATCCAAAGGGAACGGGTGACGATTTGAAGGCGGATGCCCATGGTTCACCGCCCGATGAGGGTCAGGGCCACGGCGGCCAGGGCCGCCAGGGTCAGGGGGCCGAGATGCCCGCGGAGCGACCGGCCGCGGGTTCTGGCGGGACCGAGATTCGGGATTGCGGTCAACGCCAGAAAAACCGCGGCGTACAGTAAAATCGAGACCATGCGGCCCGTCGCCGCGGCGCCTCCCGTGAACAGCAGAACCATCGCCTCCGGTACGGTAAACAGCAAAATGAGACGGCTCATATCGGCCAATGCGATCCGGATTCCCGGATGGGGTTCCGCCGCGGGTCCCGCGATCCGCATCCCGGCTTCGGACCCGTCCGAATCCGCGGAACGGACGGCGGCAAAAACCGAAACAAAAGACACTGCGAAGGCAAGTCCGCCCTCCGGCGAGAAAACCGCCGGACCGTAAACGGACTGGGACCGGATCAGGTCCGGAATGCCGAACGAGGCGCCCGCTCCGAGGTGAGGAACACCCCATGCGATGAACAGGGGGAAGATGGATGTGATCCGGATGTTGAAGGAACCCGGCCCGCACCGGGAACGGCCCCGGCCCGCGGTATCCGCTAAGTCCGGCAGAAGCGAAGCCGCGGAAAAACAGGCCAGCCACGCAAAGAAGTCTCCCGGAAAGCCGCTGAACGGGATGAAACGGTCCTGCCAGACCAGGATGCCGAAGCCGAATGCCCCGGCCAGGCCGGCCGCAGCCGCGGCTGTCCGCAGCAATCCCCTCGGGGACCGGCGGCCCTCGGGCCTCTTGACCGACAGTTTGATCCAGTCGTACAGGATCTGTAACGGCGGCGGACCCTGCCGGTATTCCATCCGGGCGCGCACCTTCCGCTCGATCCAGCCCGCGAGGAGAGCGCCTGTGAGCACAAAAATGACGCCTGGAAAAAGAATCCAAGAGAGGATGGGCCCGTTCATTCCGAGGCTCCCGGCTGTTTTTTCCAGGACTTCCCCACCGCGAAAAACGAGCCGGAACCCGCGCGCAGCTCGATGCCGGCCGCTTTTTCCAGAGGCACAAAGGAGATGGCCCCCCGGCCGCATCCGCCCGCGCAGACCGGACTCTCTCCTTCCGCGAGCCGGCCCGCGCACAGGTCGCACACGGATTCGGGAGAGACCAGCACTTCCACTGGAATGGCGCCGAACGGGCACGCGAAAGCGCAGGATCCGCACGACACGCAGCGGTCCGGCCTGCGGGTGATAAGGCCGTCCGTGGTCGAGCGCTGCAGGGCGGATGCCGGGCAGGTCCGTATACACGGCGGGCGGACACAGCGCCTGCAGGACAGTGCGAATTCCGCGATCTCTCTCAACCGGGATATCCCGTTGTTCTCCGGATGCAGGGTATAACTGCAGGGGACCCTACAGGACCCGCATTCGCGGCACCGATCGATGTTGATGACCAGAACCCCGCTCATGCGGCCCCCGTCGCGGAAATTTCAGGGATCAGCCGACCGAATGGAAGAATGGGTCCTTCAACGCATGTGAATACGGGCCCGGCCGCGCAAAGGCGGCAGTGTCCGATACCGCAGGCCATGCGCTTTTCCATCCGGCCGAACATCGAATCCTCGGCCAATCCGGCCGCTGCGAGCGCTTTCCCTGCTTCAATCAGCTGCCGCCGGCCGAGAAACAGCAGGGCCACGCTGCGGGAGAGATCCGGTCCCCCGGAGGAGAGGGCGTTCAGGCCTCCTGCGGCGGATACGTGAACGCCCGTCAATCCGGCCGCGGTTTCCGCGGCGAATGCGGCATCCTCTTCCGGAGCGTTCAGGAGGATCAGCCGCGTCCTCCCCTGACCCTCCGGGCGGACTGCGGTTTCGATGAGTAGCGGTCTGGCCGCCGCCAGTCCGATCGCATCGCAGAGGAACAGAAAATCCCTGCCGGTAAATGCTTCAAACGGAAACGGCTTGCCGTAAGGGCCGCGGATGCCGATGGTTTCACCGGGTTTCAGACCCGAGAACAACCGCTCCGGACCGTGCATCCGGCAGATCAATTCAACCGTCGCCTCCGCGTCCGCGGGAGAAAACGGGTTGAAAGGCAATTCCGCGAAACCCGGGATCGATATGAAGGCGAACTGCCCGGGACGGAAACGGAATCCGCCGTCCGGCCTGAGCCGGATCCGGACGGATGCGCGCCCCATGACAGCCGACTCTTCCACAACGGCTTTCCGGATTAAAAATGGATTTCGAGTGCCCGTGGCTTTATCCTTTCACGGAGGCCGCCCGCCTGCCGGTCATATCCTGAAAGCGTAATCATCCGGGACGTGAAATCAAAGCGGAATGCGCCCTTCGCTCCGCTCATGCGCGGAAACAGGGATTCCGCCGAGACGATTGAGCACGCTTCGCATATCAATGCCGGCCGGGCAGGCGTCGATGCACCGGCCGCATCCCGTGCATCCTGACAGTCCGGTCTGTGCCGGCTGATGAATCAGCTTGCAGACCAGTCGGTACCTGAATCGCCCAGCCGTTGAAGCCCTTTCCTCCTCCCCTCCGGCGGCACGGTCGTATCCGGGCATGAGGCAGGAATCGGCAACACGCCTGCGGTGAAACCCCCGACCGCCGGAGCCGCGCAGATCGAAAAAGTAGGAGTGGCAGGTCGGGCAAACCGCATTGCAGGCCCCGCATTCAACGCAGTCGGCCGAAGCCTCCTCCCAGGACGCTTCGTCACCCCGTGGAAACCCGGAGGATTCGGAAAAGCCCGGCATCGATCCGCCCGGATTCCCGCGGTGAACGCGCAGAACCGTCTCCCGCCGCCATTTCTCCTGGGCGTCTTCCTCCTCTTTCACCGTTGGTTTCAACGCGCGGTCAAAGTCTTCAAGAAGTGCCCGGCCGCGGTCCGTCCCGACTTCCACCACCATGCCGTCCCACAATTTGGCCACGTTCAGATCGAATCCTTCAGTCGGATAAGGCATTCCGCCCGTTTGGGTGCAGAAACAGGACGGCCAGGGCTGGGTGCAGTCCGACCCGACCAGCACGATCCTTTTCCTCCGGATTTCGTAAAACGGATCAGCCGTCGGGCCGCCGAATGCCCGGTCCAGCACGGCCAGTGCCTTGAGATCGCAGGCCCGGACCCCGAGAAGAATCCAGGACGGGCCCAGCGGTTCCGGGACGGACGGGAATTCTTCGATCAGAGGGAACAAAAGGTCTTTGGGGGATTCAACGGTCCTGCATTGATCCATGACAAGCGAATGGAGATTGGAAGCCGTTATTTTCTCCAGGTGGAGACCGGCCTCCCCGGGCATGGGGCCGAAAAGGGCATGCGAACGCATCCAGTCGGTCAGAGCATTGTGCCAGTGCTCTTTGCTGATGTAATATCGCTCGTGGACCATGGCGGTGCATTAAAGTAGATACAAATCATATGGATGTCAAGGGGTCTTTACGTGAAGTTCCGGGTTCCGGGTTCTGGGTTTAGGGCTCCAGGTTCAGGGTTCCGGATTCATAGATTCAGCTGTCGGTCCGAAATGGCCCGCGCAGCGGGGCTGCGTTGATTTTTTGAATTAATGATGATCCGCTTCTTCTCGCCCGCCTTTCGGACATCCTCTCGGTTATATCGGATATCTCCTGTCGGTGATCCGGGGTTTAAAATAAAACTGGCGAACATCCGTCTTTTTATATATATTAAACAAAGATTTTTCGTCAATCCAAGAGGGAACATGAAGCGATCCTCCGCATGCCTGCTCCTCTCTCTCCCCTGCTTGATTCTCTTCCACTCCTGCTCTGAATCCCCGGAGCGCGATCGGATTCCATTCGCTGTGGAGCGGGACGGTGTTGAAAATTGGGGTTTCCGGAATCGGCATAACGAAACGGTCATCCCTCCGGTCTATAATTTCGTTGAACCATTCACCCGTTTTGGAGTTGCCTCGGTCGCGGACGATTTCGGATGGGTGCTCATCGACGTCTCGGGACGGCCCCTTCTTAGGCCTTTTATAATCGACAACGGACCGGACCCGTTTTCCGAGGATAAGGCCCGTTTCGTCCAGAACGGCCGTATCGGCTTTTTCGACAGGAGAGGCCGAATAATCGTCTCCGCTGAATATGATTTCGCACTCCCCTTCTCAGAGGGGATGGCCGCTGTGTGCCGCGGATGCCGCGAGGAACCGGACGGTGAATACCGGACCATCCGTGGCGGATCGTGGGGGTTCATCGACCGCAAAGGACGGGTTATCATTCCACTTCAATATGAAGAGGCTGAATCGTTTCTGGACGGAAAAGCATCAGTCCGTACGGGCAAGGGAAGGCTGATTGTGGACAAGTCCGGCCGAGTTCTTGCTGAAAAGTCCGAATAAACCGGACGGATCCCGGCCAAGATGAATCTCCACACCATGGAGGGATGATATGGGCATGGACAACAAGGTGTTCCTGGAAGTCATTGAGTGGTTCGACAAGACCGGCACGGAAATCGTCCACCGTATTCCCGAGAAAGGATCCGGCGAGATCAAATTCGGAGCCAGGCTGATCGTCCGCGAGAGCCAGGCCGCCGTGTTTTTTTACAACGGCAAGGCCTGCGACGCGTTCGGGCCGGGCAACCACATGCTCTATACCGGCAACCTCCCCATCCTGAACAAGATCATGAGCATTCCCTGGGGGATGACAAGCCCGCTTCGCGCGGAGGCGTATTTCGTCAACCTGAAAATATTCACGAACATGAAATGGGGGACGCATGACCCCGTGGCTTTCAAGGATAAAAGCCTGGGCGTCGTGCGCATACGCGCCTTCGGAATTTTCAATGTCCAGATCCTCCAGCCCGTTCTTTTCATCAACAGCCTCGTCGGCACCCAGCACATGCTCCTGTCGCAGGACATCGAGGATTACCTGGGCCGGGTGATCGTCTCGCGTTTCAACGACCACCTCGGGGAAAACCTGGATTCCATCCTGGACCTCCCCGGTCGTTACGAAGAGTTATCCCTGGGCCTCGTGAAACGCCTGACGGATGATTTCAGCCGTTTTGGCCTCGGGCTGAACCAGTTGTACATCAATTCCATCACGCCGCCGCCGGAGGTCCAGCAGGCGCTGGACGACAAGTCCAGGCTGAACGTGTTCGACGATTTGAACAAGCTTCTCAAGATGAAGGCGGCCATGGCCGTTGAAAAAATTGCGGAACAGGGCGGGGCGGCCTCCGGCGCCGGGCTGGGCGTGGGGATGATGCTGCCCTCCATGTTCGCTCAGGTTCTGAGCACGGAGCGGAAAGTCGAAGGAACCCGGGACGTGTGCCCGGACTGCGGCAATCCGGTGCCGTCGGACGCACGGTTCTGCCCGTATTGCGGCAATCAGATGGTCATTCTGCAGACCTGCCCGCACTGCGCTAAAAACCTCGCAGCCAACGCAAAGTTCTGCCCCCGCTGCGGAAAGGAAGTGAAACCGCCCAAGGCCTCCAAGAAGTGCCAGCATTGCGGCGCAAAGAACCTGACGAACGCCGTATTCTGCAACGCGTGCGGTGAACGTTTCTGATCCGACACGCTTCGAGTTCGAGGCCGCCTGCCCGCAGTGCGGCGCCGCCGCGGGCTTGCAGGCCGGCCAGAACGTCCTTTCCTGCCCGTTCTGTAAAACCCGCCAGGTTCTGATCCCATCCGGCGAGCCGGTGTACATCATCTTTCCGGATCAGAAGCCCGAAAATCTTTTCTATGCCCCCTATTGGCTCGTTCAAGGCCTGCACCTGTCCGTCCATGCCTCCCGTATAAACGAAAGGTTTCTGGACGCCACATTCTCCGGCTCCTGCGACCGGCGCATCCCGTTTTCCATCGGTCTTCGTCATCAGGTGCTGAAGCTCCATGCGCTCATGCGGGAGGTTCCCGGACTGCGGCTGTTGAAGAACGACCGCTCCTCTGAAGTCATGCAGAAGGCCGTTGAAAAATTCATGCGGCGGGGGACATTGGCCTTCTCGAAAACGACGGAATCACCCGCGTCCACCGGCCGCGCCGAGGAGACGAAGGCCCCGATCATCCCGTCCGCTCCGCAAGCGGAAGAACCGGATCCGCGAATCCCAGCCGGCAAATGGGAGCGGATCTCGGATGTCCTCTACGAGAAAATTTCCAACTGGCTGGACGGGCCGATTACGGAAACCATCCATTCGTTCCCGCGCCTGGCTCAAGGCCGGTTCCTCGAGTTCCTGACTTCCAGCTGGCGCGTCACTCCTGATACGTCTGCCCGGACGGATTCATTCGCCGACGAGCAGAATTCCCAAGCGGACTCCGGCGAACCCATTTTCCAAAAAGAGTGTGAATTCGAGGATTTCGTGGAGGACCGCTTGGCGCTCGTTTACTTCCCTTTCTTCATCCGGGAGGGTAAATTGGTCGACGGCGTCACGCGGGAGCCCGTTTCGGACAACCCCCTGCAGGGCCCCCGGTTCCGCCTCGCCAGGCCGCGGCCTTGCTGGACCGCCCACCCGCTCCTGTGCCCCAATTGCGGGACGGACCTGCCGGCGTATCCCGACGCGCTCTTTTTCCCCTGCGGCCATTGCGACCGGCTGTGGGTAATCCGCGAAGGCCGGTTCTCCGACAGTCCGATCGAGGAGGAGCCCGCCGGAAGACCATTCGACGTCCGGTTCCCTTTCTGGCGCATGACTGTTCGCATCGACGGGATCTCCAAATGGGGCGGGGACGGGATACACTGGGAACCCTCGGACATCGTATTCTCCGAAACCGGCTCCATGGTCCGGGAGATTTGGGCGCCGGCGTTCCGCATGGCGCCCCGCGCATCACTCACGGCCGCCGCGCGCGTGACCCGGAGGCCGCCGGCGGTCCGGAAAGCGGATTCCGTGCGGACCCGCGGGCTGTTCCCAGTCACTCTTCCGCTCGAGGGAGCTTTTTCAAGGTGCCGGATGATCCTCTTCCATCAGTCCACATTGTTCACGAAATTCCCGCCGAGCAGACCGGGCCTGTTCGGTTCGCTCTCCTTTCAGCTCGAATCCTCAGCCCTGGCCTACCTGCCTTTCTCCCGCATGGGGACTGAATACGTGCATGACTTGAGCCAATACGCCCTACCCGGCCTGGCCATCCGCGGCCTCACCCGCGTGGAGGACATCCTGGCTCCATCCTGAAAGAATACTCGCAACCCCGGACGGACATCCACGTATATACTCCTGTCATCAGACAGGAGGGCTTCTGCCATGAGAAACGGACTGATTCTGCTCTGCATTATCCTCATCGCGCTTGCCGCGGGCGCGCCGCTGCTGCACGGCATTCTGGGCCTGCTGGGCGGGCTGATCATCGCGCCCATTGCCGTGGTCGGAGCGCTTCTGCTCGTTGGATTCGTCCTGCTCCTGGTCTTCGGCGGAGTCGGAGTCATCGGGGCCGCGGTTCTGGGCCTCGTGGGACTCATACTCCTCGTTGTCCTGATCCCCCTTCTCCTGCCTCTGCTCATCATCGGCCTCCCGATCCTGCTTCTCGTGAAGCTGGCAAGATAAAACCAGGCCGCCCGGAGTTTTCCGGGCGGCTCCGATTCCTCTTGACAAATTCGATATTTATCTTAACTTTACCTATATAAACAATTGATTTTAATCGGTTAAATACTCCACTCGCTTTCTCTTTATCACAGTTCAGGCTCTTGAACTGTCCCTGAGCCGGTTGACGGCGTTCAACTGACCGGATGAAAACCGTGCGGTCGGAAGATGAAAAAGGGTTTCTCTCTTATTCTCGGATAACCGGCAGCGAGGCAGATTTCCCGCAGGGGGCTCCCGCTAGGCCGGAGTCCGCAATCCGGACAAAAACACCAATCCTCATCATTCCCACAAGGAGGGTCACATGCGAAAGATCGTCATCCTGCTGCTCGTCTCAGTTCTGGCGGCCCAGTTCATGTCGTGCGCCGGCCTGAGCAAAGCCACGCAAGGCACGGCCATCGGCGCAGCCGCGGGCGCGGGCATCGGCGCCGTCATCGGTAAACAGACGGGCAACACCGCCCTGGGCGCCATTCTCGGCGCGGCCGTGGGAGGCGCGGCCGGAGCGTACATCGGCAATTACATGGACAAGCAGGCCGCGGAAATCCAGAACGACATCGAAGGCGCCAAAGTGGAGCGCGTCGGCGAGGGCATCAAGATCACGTTCAAATCCGGACTGCTGTTCAACACCGGCGAAGCCACGCTTCAGGAACAGGCACAAGCCGATCTGACCAAGCTTTCCGCCACGCTGAACAAATATTCGGATACAGCTGTCCTGATCGAAGGGCATACGGACGACGTGGGAAGCGACGACTTCAACATGCAGCTGTCGCAGAAACGCGCCCAGGCCGTTGCCGCCCAGCTGGGCACCAATCAGGTGGACGCCACGCGTCTCACGCTCATGGGCTATGGGGAAGCCCAGCCGGTCGTGACCAATGACACGCCCGAGGGCCGACAGGCCAACCGCCGTGTCGAAATCGCCATCATGGCCAATGATAAGCTGAAAAAAGCGGCCGAGTCCCAGGCGAAATAAGGCTTGAGGCCCCCGAGGGCATCACGTCTCTGAATACCGGGCGACCGGTTCTTTTCCGGATTCGGTTTCCTGAACCCGGGAAAGAACCGGACCCGGCTCGTTGAGGTTTACACAAACAAGGAGGAAGAGGGAATGGGTAACAATCTGACGAAAATCATCGGAATTGTCCAGGGCTTGTTCGGCTTGCTGGGCACGGCCACTACGGCTGATGCAGCGCTCCAGACCGCACAGGGCGGCAGTATTTTCAACCTGGTGTCCGGCGCCGCGCTGTCGTTTCTCGGCATGAAGGGGAGCGCTGGCCAGAAAAAAGTGGGGCTTCCCGCTGTGGCCGGCCTGAACGGCGTTGTGGGACTTCTCGGCCTCCTCGGCGCCAGCAACCCGCTCTCAGCCCTTCAGATGGACAACGGCACGGGCGGCAGCCTGATCAATATCGCGATTTCCGTGATCGGATTCGTCGCCGCGTTTATGAAGAAGAAATCCGCCAAGTAGCACCCGCAACACGGTTTGCATGATAAAGGGGTTGTGCGGGCATTCGCCCGGATAACCCCTTTATTTTTGATACGATTGGACAGGCGTCCGCATTCCTTCTCGCGGACCGGATCCGTCTGAGCGCTCAGTCTGAAATTCCGGACAGGAGTTCCACCGTCTCCGAAACCTCCGGCGTCATGCCCCCCAGGGGTTCCAGGGATCCCGGCTGTATTCCGAGAAGAAAAACATCCTTGCGGCGCGACGCGATCAGGCCCATGAGCAGGTCCATGGGCACCTGATGGGTGGACAGCGCGGGTCTGAAGAGTTCCTGGTCCCCGATGCCGAACAGCCGGAAATCCCCGGGCTTTCCGCCGAAATCCGCCGCGTCCACAAACAGAAAGACATCCGCGTCCGGGTCCGACAGATGATCCAGAACAATGGTCTCCGCGGACGTCTCCGTATCAAGAAAGGCCCGCCTTCCCAGGCGGGCCTTCCATTTGCTCACGATTTCGATTCCCGCCCCGTCGTCGGCCCGGTCCGGGTTTCCCAACCCGACAACGACCGTCCGTTCAGACCGGATCAGCGCCCGAATCCGGCCTTCCGGATCCGGGAAAAAAGCGTCAGACGCGTTCAATACGGACCATGTGCGTTGAACAGCTGATGCAGGGGTCGTACGCGCGCACGATGATTTCGCACTGCATGCGTATCTTTTCGTCATCCGCTTTCTGCTTCAGAAGCTCCGCAACCGCGATCCGCAGGTACTTGTCGATATCCTCGAGGCTCTGGCCGGTCGGGATGATGAGGTTCGCCTCGGCCACCAGTCCGTCCTTGAGCCGGTAATTGTGGTACAGCGTGCCGCGCGGCGCCTCCACCGCGCCGACCCCTTCCCCGTCCATACGGGACGGCTTCACCAGGGCCGGATCGTCCTCGATCTCGAGAATGGCATCGACCAGCACCGGAATGGCCTCAAGGCACCAGACAATCTCGATAGCCTGCGCCAGGTTGTTGAACACGGGATTCTTCAGCCAGCGCTTGTTCCAGTACTTCTCGTACAGCTTCAGGGACCGGCCCTTGAACCTTTCTCCGAGGTTGTTGAGACGGGCGATGGCGCCCACGGTGTAGGGTTTGCCCTGGTAGAGGCAGTGCTTGGCGGCGGAATGCGGCGAGAAGAGTTCGTTCGTCAGACTGCGGTATTCCTCGACCGGAACGGTTTTGCCGTCCGAAATCTTGATCTGATCGCCCATCACCCCGAACTCGCCGTCTCCGGGCTCGCAGCACATGAACACCGTTTCCTTCTCGAAATAGGAGGGAATGTCGATTCCGCCGACGAGCTGAACGCCGAGTTCCGCGAATTCGATCTGTTCCTGGGCTTCCTTCTTAAGCTCGAGCAGCGCGGCCTTGTCGAGGTAACGGCCGAACCCGCCGATGGTCGGGTTTTCGCCGTGTATCATGCGGCCGCTGGTCAGGCGCATGATCTTGTTCCCGTACTTCTTCAGCGCCAGGGCCTTGAGCACCTCGTTGCCGTACTTGCCGGCCATGGCGATGGCCGAGGGAAATCCCAGAAAGTCCGGGAGCGCCAGCACGAACACGTGCAGGGACTGGCTCTCGATGAATTCGCCCATGTGCATGAGCGTGCGCATCAGCTGGGCCTTGGGCGGCAGTTTCGTGATTCCAAGCGCCTTCTCGAGGCCGCGCAGGGCCGCATACCGGTGCGAGATCGTGCAGATCGCGCAGATACGGCAGGCGATGGACACGTCCTCTTCGGGCGTCTTGCCGACGACCAGAGTCTCGACCAGCCGGGTGCCCTCGAGTATGTTGAAATTCACTTCCTTGATCGTATCGCCGTCGATTCGGACGGAAATACCGCCGTCGCCCTCCACCCGGGCCATCGGTTCCACCAGAATTTCGCGCATGATCTATGCTCCCAGCAGTTTTTTGACGGATTCGGGAATGCCCGCACCTGCGTGCATGCCCATCCGGTTCTGAATGGCTTCAGCCGAGAAGCCCTTCTCTTTCAGCAGGGCGACGTGGGAATCGGCGTTCCCCTCCTGCACCGGGCCCCAGCAGCCCAGGCAGGGCAGGTTGTGCGACGGGCACACGGCCTGACATCCGCCCGCCGTGACCGGCCCGACGCAGAAAATGCCCTTCAGCAGGAGGCACTCGTTTTCCTTCCACCGGCATTCCGCGCAGACCGGGTAATCGGGCATGGCGGGGGTCTGGCCGCGCAGCAGCTGGCCGAACACATAGAAGAACTGGTCCGCGTCGATGGGGCACCCGGGCAGGCTGAAATCCACCTTGACCACTCCGCACACGGGCACGGAGGGCGTGGGCGTTCGCAGCGCCAGCTTGTTGTTGCCGTACACCTTCTTGAACCGTTCCTCCCAAGAGGGCTTCACGTGCATGCTCTGGATGCCGCCGAACACCGCGCACGAGCCGATCGCCACGAGCATCTTGGAGCGCTCGCGGATGTGCTTGACATGTTCCGCCTGCTCGCGGTTGGAGATGGACCCCTCGATGAACGCGATGTCGAGCGCCGATTCGTCGTTGTCGCTCTTGGCGAGGGAGAACGACTTGATGTTCGCCGCGCCGAAAAAGTCGAGCAGTTTGTCCTCGCTGTGCACGATGACAAGCTGGTCGCCGTTGCAGCCGGTGAACCCGTAAAGGCCGATGTCCAGTTTCTTGCGTTCCAAGACCGTCTCTCCTGCGGTTAGATGAGACCCTTCATGTGGACCACATCCCAGTACGAGAATGTGGGACCCTCGAGGCAGGTGTAGATGTAGCCGCCGATGATGCAGTGGCCGCACTTGCCGATGCCGCACTTCATGCGGCGCTCGAGCGACATGAGGATCTGGTGCTTGGGGATATTGAGCTTGAGCGCTTCCGCGACGATGAACTTGTACATGACCGGGGGACCGACCACGACGAGGTTCGTTTCCCTGGGATCAAGCCCGGTGAGGTGCTTGAAGAGCACGGTCGGCAGTCCGACGTGGCCGGGCCATTTGCCCGTGTCGTCCTTGTCGACGGTCAGCAGGCACTGGATGTCGTCGCGATCCATGAGGCTCAGAAATTCCTTGCGGAACAGCATGTCGGCCGGGGTCCGCGCGCCGTAAATGAGCGCAAGGTGGGCGAACCGGTCCCGGTTGTCAAGCGCGTACTGCAGGAGGGAGCGGAGCGGAATGGCGCCGAGGCCCCCCATCACGATGACGAGGTTCTTCCCCTCCATCTTCTCGATGGGGAAGCCGGTCCCGTAGGGGCCGCGCACGCCGAGCACGCTGTTCTCCTTGAGTGTAAAGATCTGGTCCGTGATGCGGCCCACCCGGCGGATGCCGAATTCGATCAGCCCCGGCCGGGACGGAGTCGAGGAGATGGAGAACGGCGCCTCCCCCATTCCCGGAATGGACACCATCATGAACTGGCCGGGCGCGTACTGGAGGGACAGCGCCCGGTCCATGTCCACCGCCCGGACCTGGAAGAAGTGCACATCGTCGGTGAGCGGGTACCGCCGGATGAGCCGGTAGGGCTCCGGCAGGTAGGGATTCTGGATTTCGACCGCCGCGCTCATGAGCGCACCTCCTCGCCTTGCAGTTTCTTGACCATGGTGAAGATGTCGATATCCACCGGGCACGTGGCGATGCAACGGCCGCATCCGGTGCAGGCCGGCTTTCCGAACTTGCCGACGAATGACTGCAGTTTGTGGGTGAAACGGAGCTTCAGCCGCTCGGCCCGGGCCTCGCGGAAGTTATGGCCGCCGGCGACCAGGGAATACTCGCGGAACATGCAGGAGTCCCACTGCCGCATCCGTTCGCCCGACGGTTTGCCGAGATCGGTTTCGTCGTTGACGTTGTAGCAGGGGCAGGTCGGGCAGACGATCGTGCAGGCGCCGCACGACAGGCACTTCTTCCCCTCCTCCTCCCAGACCGGGCTGTCGGCGCTCAGTTCCACGATGTCGGGCATGCCGGTCAGATCGATCTGATGCTTGAACTGCTCGGACCGGTGTTTCTGGAACTGGATGTACTTCTTCAGGTCCTCGTGCCCCACGTTCGTGTCGATGAGCTTCGGGCATTCGCGGACCATGTCGTCTCCGAGGCTCGATCCCACCCAGACCAGGTAGAAATCGCCCAGGTCGCTGAGGAACAGGTCGAAGCCCTCAGTGACCGTCTCGTTGTCCGTCGCGTTGCAGAAGCACTTGTCGTCCGGAATGCAGGAATGGCCGATGATGGCGGTGCGGTTCCGGCGCTCGTAGTAGTAGGGGTCCTTGTATTCCTTGGCGAAAAATTCGTCCATGATGCATAGGGCCTTGATGTCGCAGGCGTGAAGCCCGAAAATCACGCGCTTCGGAATGGCGGACAGGGTGTCCTGGTAGCTATTCGCGTCATACCGGAACATGCTGAATTTCGGCGGAAACAGCAGTTTCTTGAAAGGCAGGGTCGTGCGCAGGGCCGTGAGGTCGATGTCCTTGATGTCTTCGATCGACTCGAGGACGTGCCGCCCGTTCCGTTTCACGGGCCCCCAAAGTTCGCCCCACCCGCCGACGC
Source organism: uncultured bacterium (assembly GCA_963736115.1). Classification (GTDB taxonomy): domain Bacteria; phylum Zhuqueibacterota; class QNDG01; order QNDG01; family DTFT01; genus JAFGAX01. The sequence goes on along the minus strand of CAVTNR010000017.1, from coordinate 16,026 downwards.
AGGTCAGAAAGCCCTTCAGGTGGCTCTTCTTCAGCTTGACCGCTCTCATCCCGTTCTCCAATCAATCGGGCTGTCAGACGCCCGTGTTTTATCCGTTCAAATCGCTCGATCCACTTTCGCGGGCTTCTGACCGCGCCCGCGGGTTTCGTTCATCCCCGGTTACGCCGGTCCGGATCAATGACGCCGGCGCTCGCTTTATTTTACCTTGATCTGCTTCGCCAGCGTATTCACGAAATAGATCACATTCTCTAATTCGTTCTGCAGGTTGACGTTGTTGACGATCACGCCCTCTTCCGCGCGAAGGACGATCGGCGCGAAATTGAGGATGCCCCGGATTCCGGTCGCGACCAGTGTGTCGCACACGGCCTGGGCCGCGGCGTCCGGAACGGCGATGATGCCGATTGTCACGCGCTGTTCCCGGATGAAGTCCGGCATTTCATCCGCCGGCAGAACGGGCACTTTCAGCTTCCTGTTGATCTTTGCCGGGTCGAGGTCGAACCCCGCGACAATTCGAATGCCTTCATCCTCGAATCCCCGGTACTTGAGCAGGGCGGTCCCGATATTCCCGATGCCGACGACAATGACGGGCTGAACGCGGTCCTTGCCCAGAAGGGATTGGAGCTTCTCGATTAAAACATCGGTCTGATACCCGCCCTTCTTGTTGCCGGAGATGCCGAACAGGGAAAAATCCTTCCGGACCTGGGCGGAGGTGGCGCCGACGGCTTCGGCCAGAGTGTCCGAAAACACTTTGACGAAGCCGAGTTCATGGAACCGGAGAAGCGCTGTCCGGTAACTGGACAGCCGGGCAACCACCTTCTTGTTCACCATAGTAATACGCAACCGATCTGTCAGGAGTCAAAAAATGTAAGGATTTCAAGAAAAAAAGTCAAGGATTATTGTGATTAATTTCACTAAAAATCCGGATCCATCTCCCTTCCCGCCTGATTGCCCCAGCCCACGGCCTCAGCCCACGGATTTATCCGTGGGAATATCCACGGCTTCAGCCGTGGGTCTGCATAGAGGAAAAAAATGGAAATCCTTTTAAGGATTTCCCGGCAAATCCCGGATGATAGAAGCCGATGACGAACGGACAGATCAATAAAAACATTCACTTTATCATCAAATCCGGGCAAAAAGAAAACCCCCCGGTTCTTATACCGGAGGGCCTTCTTAAATCTCAAGAATGGCAGTTTACTTGGTGCCCAGAACAGCGTCCTTGCAGGCCTTGGCGACTTTGAATTTGCAGACTGTCTTGGCCCCGATCTTGATGGTTTCGCCGGTTGCCGGGTTGCGGCCCATGCGGGCTTTCCGGTGCACTTTCACGAGTTTTCCGAGACCGGGCATGATGAACTGGCCCTTTTTCTTGGCCTCCTTGCACGCGGTATCGACGAGGAGATCCATGAACGCGACGACATCCTTCTTGGACATCCCGGTTTTCTCCGCGAGTACGGAGATCAGCTGGGACTTGGTCATGGGACTCGCTTTGTCTGCCATTTTTATCTTCCTTCTCCTTGGGGTGAGTGAAAAGATCCAGTGATTCTAAATTGTCTCTTGCTTTTATAAAATAGTGAAAAAATGCCCATAAATCAAGCAATGAATGAGATGGTGCCTTTCAAACGGTACCGGAATTCGGCCGCATCAGCGTCTGCCGCCCCTCGCGTAAAAATAGCAGAACGCGCACAACGACGTGAAACAGCCAAGGCTGATCCACTGGCCCGGTCCGGCCTGGTAATAAGGCGCAAACGACGCGATCTCCCATATCGTCCTGCCGCTGTCCGGGAGAACCTGCGCCGCGTATTCCGCTCCGATGGAGAGGAAGCGGACCGGTTTTCCGATTTCATTCAGGTTCAGCACCGCTCCGATGACGCCCATCAGCGCCCCGCCCGCGATGAATCCCGAAGCAATCAGGATGCCCCTTTCCTTCGGAGACTGCCGGGTTTCATCCTTTTTCTTTTCGGAACCCGGAACCCGGAACCCGGAACTCCTCATCACAGCCCATGACACCAGCCCCCCGACGAGCAGCGGCATGTTGATCTGGATCGGAAGGTACATGCCCAGCGCGAAGGCGAGCGGGGACACGCCGAGCATCTCGATCATCAGGGCGCACAGTGCGCCGAGTGCGTAGAGGCCGTATGGAATCTGCGACTCGACCATCAGGGATTGGATGATGGTCGCCATGAGATTGCCCTGCGGCGCCGAAATCGCTGGGTTCGGCACGCCGCCGTCGAGAATCCCCTTCCCTCCGATGGTGAAGCCGTACGCCTTCTGGATGAGAAGCAGGGCGAGTGAAACGGACAGTGCCGAGACCACGACGCCGAGAAACTTCCATCTCTGCTGGTTAGCCGGCGTGGCGCCGAGCCAATACCCGATCTTGAGGTCCGTGATGAAACCGCCGGACATCGAAAGAGCCGTGCACACCACGCATCCCATCACCAGCACCACGGTCATACCCACCGCGCCAGTGAGGCCGATGGACACCAGGGCCAGCGAGGAAAGGATCAGGGTGATGAGCGTCATTCCGGATACGGGATTCACTCCCACGATGGCCGTGGCGCGCACCGCCACGGGCGTGAACAGAAAGGCGAGTATGGCCACGATACCCAGCCCTATGGCCGCGACCTGAAGCACGAAGGCGGGCTCCCCTGCTCCGGACGCGAATAGGGCGAACGCGCCGAACACCGCGGCCAGAGTGAGCAGAATGAAGGCCAGGTTGTATTTCATGGAGATGTCCGTGTCCGTCCGAAGCGTCGATTTCGCAGACGCGGTCGTGCCGCGGAAAATCTCCCGGACGCCGACGGAGAACGAGGATAAGATGATTTTCGCCATCTTGAGAATGCCCAGCACGCCGGCCATGGCGATTGCGCCGATGCCGATCTTCTGTGCATAGGCCGAGAAGATCTGGCCGTCCGTCATCTGTCCGATCGGCACGGTTCCGGGGATGACGATGGACGGAAGGGCCTGGCCGAACTGCCAGATGAGGGGGACCAGTATGAGAAAGGAAAAAACGGATCCTGCCGCGATCACGGCCGAATAACGCAGGCCGATGATGTACCCGAGCCCGAACAGCGCGGCCGTGCCGTCCAGCTTGAAAACCCATCGCGCCTTTTCGGAAAGGGCGTGTCCGAATTTGCCGAGCAGAACATCGGTTCGGAGGGTTTTAGGCCAGGCCTGAAGCGCCTCCACGAGAAAGTCATAGGCCCCGCCGATCGCCATGGACAGGGCGAGGATTTTCGCGGACTTACCGCCCCGCTCGCCCGTGGCGAGTATTTCCGTCGTGGCCGTAGCCTCGGGAAACGGAAGCTTGCCGTGCTCCTCAGCCACGAAATAACGTCGGAGCGGAACGAGAAAGAGAATGCCGAGGAATCCGCCCAGGCAGGATGCGATGAACGTGTGGAGCAGGTTTACTTCAAGTCCGAGTATGTACAAAGCAGGCAGGGTGAAAATGGCGCCGGCCACGACCAGGCCGGAGGCGGCGCCGATGGACTGAATGATGACATTTTCGAGTATGGAGCTTTTCCTCGCGTAGAGACCGGCGAGCCCCACAGCGAGAATAGCAATGGGAATGGCCGCCTCGAACACCTGGCCCGCGACCAGTCCGAGATAACAGGCGGCAAAGGAGAAAAGCACAGCCATGAGAACGCCTGTGAGCACGGACCTGCGGGTGACTTCGGGAATCGTTTTCCCTGCGGGAACGAAAGGGATGTATTTTTCCCCGGGTTTCAGGGGGGTGTAAGCGTTGGCAGGAATGCCTGCCGGATTCGAGGTGCCGCCCGGCTTTGCAGGTGCGGCTTTGGACGGTTTACGGGATCGGACTGCCATTCGTCCTCCGTCATTGGGGTTGTTTCGAAAAAGATACGGGAAAGGGGGGACAAAGGCAAGGGGGAAAACAGGGGAATCCCGTCTGTGCGGTAGCCGCGGCCTTCAGGCCGCGCATTTTTACTTGATAATCCAAGAAATTCAGCATATATTATTTTACTGAAGAAAAGACTTCCCCGACAGTGAAGAAATAACTCCCTGGGAGGAGGACAGGCAACATGACTAAGAAATACATCTATTATCAGGAAGATAAAATGTACATCGGCTGGCTCGAAGAATTCCCCGATTACAGAACCCAGGGAGAATCGCTCGAAGAGTTGACGGATAATTTAAAGGATCTGTACAAAGATTTGACAAGCGGCCAGATTCCCAATATCCGACATGTCGGCGAACTTCAGATCGCATGAAACGCATCGACCTGATCCGTTCTCTTGAACAGATGGGCTGCATGCTCATTCGTCATGGCGGGAAACACGACTGGTACCAGAATCCGGTTACCAAGGCCTGTCAGCCCATACCCCGTCACAGGGAGATTGCGGAAAGTCTGGCAAAACATATCATCAAAATGCTGAGTTGACCGATATTTTTAAATGGCATTATCATCTCCGTTCTGATGACAATTTGTATCTGTAACGCTTATCGGTCCTGGAAATGCCGGTTTCCTGCAAATATAGCTCCTTTCCTCAACCCAGGCACACGAATGATACGCTGACGGTCATCCTAATCCAGACATGACTTCCACCTTACCCTCCATCGTCCGCCGTTCCTGGTACTCCAGTTCTCTTTCCGACTTTCAGAAAGTCTCGGACGACCACGTGCTGTCTGAACTCGTCCGCGGGAGTGAATTCCCTATTCAGCAAACACAGAGAGATGCATGGCTTTATGAATTGCCTCTCCTTCGAAATTCTCTTGTCGGGTTCGGAGGACGGATATATCTCGAGTTTACTATTCCCCGAATGGGTCATCGGGTTGACGCCATCATTTTAATAAACGGGATTCTGATAGTCATTGAATTCAAAGTGGGGGCCAAGCAGCACCGTACCGGTGACATTGATCAGATAATAGATTATGCCCTTGATTTAAAGTATTTTCATGAGGGCAGTCATGATCTTACCTTGATACCCCTGGTCGTGGCTACGCATGCGAGCGTCATGAAAGGCGATCTCGTACCCCATCAACGGATACCAGGTCTGTTCCGGACAATTTGCATTAATGCTGAAGGCCTGGCGATAATGATCCGAAAGATCGCGCATGAACTGCCGGGCCGTCTGATCGATCAAGAGGAGTGGGAATCATCCCGCTACTGCCCCACTCCGACCATCATCGAAGCCGCTCGGGCCTTGTATTCAGGCCACAACGTCGCGGACATCTCTCGAAATGATGCCGGCGCGATTAACCTAAGCGATACATCCGATACACTGAATGAGATCATCGAGAAGACTCGAACCACCGGCCAGAAGGCCATATGTTTTATTACCGGGGTTCCCGGAGCGGGAAAGACTCTCGTCGGCCTGAACATTGCTACCCGTTACAACGACCCCAAAAGTGAATTGCACAGTGTTTTTCTGTCGGGAAACGGCCCACTCGTTGAAATTCTGCGGGAGGCATTGACCAGGGACCACGTGCAACGTGAAGCGGAGCAGGGAAATCGGCTTCGAAAGTCCGAGGCACACGCCCGCGTCAGGGCTTTTATTCAAAACGTACATCATTTCAGGGATGAATGCCTCCGCGATGCCTCACGGCCGCCAACGGATCACGTCGCATTATTTGACGAGGCACAACGCGCCTGGGATAAGGAGCACACCTCAGCCTGGATGCGGCAGAAAAAGAAAATACCCGATTTTAACGCATCTGAACCAGAATACCTCATTTCCTGCATGGATCGAAAGAAAGACTGGGCCGTTATTATCTGTCTCGTTGGAGGCGGTCAGGAGATCAACACAGGGGAAGCGGGTATCGGGGAATGGCTATCCTCCCTGCGGCAGTCATTCAAGGATTGGCACATCTACATTTCTCCTGTTCTGACGGACAGCGAATACAACACCAAGGCTATTCTCGACTCCATGCGGGACCGCGCCGGCATCCATTATGAATCCAAACTCCATCTCTCAATTTCCATGCGATCTTTCCGGGCTGAGACGGTTTCGGAATTTATAAAAACAGTCCTGGATTGTGATATCAACCGTGCACAGGTATTATACCGCGATCTAGAGAACCGTTATCCGATCGTTCTGACCCGAAATCTGGAGACCTCAAAACAATGGCTTCGCAGCCAAGCCGCTGGAAGTGAACGATATGGCATCGTCGTCTCCTCCCAGGCGGAACGATTGAAACCCTATGCAATCGATATCCGAACTCCGGTCAATCCGGTGAAATGGTTCCTGGACAGCAAAGAAGACGTCCGTTCTTCATATTATCTGGAGGATGCTGCCACGGAATTTCATGTGCAGGGTCTTGAACTGGATTGGACTTGCGTTTCCTGGGATGGCGATTTCCGGTTCAGCAACAACAGCTGGGAGCATTACTCGTTCCGGGGCACAAAATGGCAGAATATCAAGAAAGAGTCAAGGAAGACTTATCTGAAAAATGCCTACAGGGTCCTTCTGACACGCGCCCGACAGGGTATGGTGGTTTTCATCCCGGAAGGGAGCAAATTGGACCCCACAAGAGATCCATCTTTCTATAATTCCACATTCAACTACCTTAAAACGATCGGCTTAAAGCAGATCTGACCATATTAGTTGAAAAAGAAGAAAGTAAGCCCTGTTCAGCGCGGCCTTCAGGCCGCGGCTACCCTTTCCGCTGCAGACGCATTGCACGAGGCCCCCAAGGTCAACCTTGGTTTCGATTTCTTTTACGGCACCTGCGACGCCGCTCCCAGCCTGGCATTGTTGTACCACATCGTGTAATCCGACGTGGTCACCACGCCGTCCAGATTGATATCCGTCGCCCTGTATCCGGACTCCCCCAGCCGCGCGGAGTTGTACCAGGATGTGTAATCCGTCGTCGTCATATTCTTGTCCTGGTTCAAATCCCCAGCCCACATGCCGTACACGCCCGTTTCCATCTCCTTCGCCCCGTTTGAGCCGTAATATCGGCCGGCCCCATTCCTGAAATCGTATTCGGCCGCGTGGCTGTCGTCGAGCCCCACTGTATCCGCGGACATGACCGCACCGTGGTTGCGATGATTCAGAACCACGTAGTACCCGCCAGCGCCCGCTCCCGGAACAGTCAGGTCCTCGGAGCCGTCCGGCTCGATGAGGGTTCCATCGCTCTTCAGGAAGAAGGACCGTACCGCGGCCGGGGATCCGGATGGTGTTTCGCGGAGTTCGACCTGCACCCAATCCGTCGCTGACGCGGGAACGGACCCGCCGTCCCGTCCGTCGCTGTAGGGGGAAACGGAAGGAATGGGGCCGGCCGACTGCAGACTGGTGTGCATGGAACCTCCGGATACATAAGCGCCCTCAAGCCATGTTTTCAGCTTGATCCGTACGGATGACTCGGGAGGCGTCAGCGTGGCGTAGCCCAGCGCATAACTCCCCTTTGAGGACCCGTAGTTCCCGCTGTAGATGATCGTCCAGTCTGCGTCCGGATCGCTGTTGGGAACGATCCACCCCTCTCTCAAATCGTGCGACGCCGTCTTAGTGAGTATGGGATTCGCGGCCCGACCCGTGGATCCGTCGTTCCATGTCCAATTGGACGGATTGATAAATGCGGCCTCCAGATCGGCTGCGGGCAGTCCGGTTTTCGCAGCCGTGTTGATCGCAAGATAATAATTGGTATAGGATTCGGACGAGGGATCCACGAACAGACTCCCGATGCCGCGCTTGTATCCCAGGTCGATAAAATTACCGGTGCAGACCCAGCCGTTGCCGCCGGAATGCGCCGTCAGAAGGGGCCCGTCGCCGTCTGTATTCCCTCCCATCAGCGCGAATGCCTCCCACACGTCGCCTCCCAGGACACTGCGAACCAGATAAAAAGCGGACGACTGGGCCTCCGCAAAGGCATAATACGTGCCGTTTATTTGAATCACATCATGAAATCCGTAATAGACGACTCCGGACCTGGGCGGGGTAAATCCGGAGGCATTGCTGACCTGAAATGTACTGACTTGCGTCCAGGTGTTCAGGTCGTTGGAGACGTAGAAGTAATGGTCCGGCGAGTTCGTGGATGCCCAAGCCCGATAGGCGTAATCCGTCCCGTAGACATTAATCGGCCAATCTTTCACGATAAAATGAGTGGCGTAGATGTCGCCCGCGGTGACGGAGGAGGGGAATCCGGTCGGCCCTGAAGTGGTCGCCGCCCGGCTGAGTGCATACCCGGAGCCGGATACATAGGCGCGGTCCTCGCAAAAGAGCGTGAAGGAATTGTCGGATCCCAGCCCGCTGATATATCGCGGTTCAAAGGAACTCGGACCCGGATTGGACAGCGGATCCGTCGGGGTCTGATCCGTGACGGATTGAGGGATAAAAGTCTGGGGAAACAGGCCCGAATAGAAAAAGCCGGATGTCGCAACAATTATTTTTACGATACGAATCACCATATCAAATCTCCCTTCATCGCGCAAATATTGCATAATGAAACGGCAAAATCCTTCAACCCCATCCTTCGTTTTTTAAATGTTGAAAAACAAGAAGATACGATCAATTAATAATTCAAAAGCATATAATATACCAAAAGGGGCAGAAAAGCCTGTAGGATAAAAAAAATGACAGGATGGAAATCCCGTCATTTCATGTGCTCCGGCTAGGAATACCCGGGCCGTTTGTTGCAAATGGTAAAGGCTTATACCCGGTCTCCCTCCTTATCAGACACAGGAGGACAATAGGTGGCGAAATTACTCACGGCACCTTCGACGCCGCCCCCAGCCTCGCGTTGTTGTACCACATGGTATAATCCGACGTCGTCACCACGCCGTCCAGATTGATATCCGTCGCCCTATAACCGGACTCCCCCAACCGCGCGGAATTGTACCAGGACGTGTAGTCCGTAGTGGTGACATTCTTATCCTGATTGACGTCTCCCGCCCACATGCCCCAGACGCCGGTTTCCATTTCCCTGGATCCGCCGGAACCGTACGCACACGACACCGCACCGGTATAATCGTGATCCGCAATCGTTCGTCTGAGTAAGCGTCACAGCCGTGTCGGACATGACGGCCGTATGACACCGGTGCCGAACGACGACGAAGTAATCGTCGTCCGGAACTTCCAGGGCGATATCCCCGGTCACGCCGTCGTCGCGGATGACACACCCGTCACTCCGCAAGAAGGCGCTCCTCGACAGCAAAACAGGACCGTCCGCAGTAGCCCGTAGCTGGACCAGCACCCAGTCCACGGCATTTTCAGGAACGACAGTGACCGTGCGTGGGTCCTCCGGGTACGGCGACGTCAGGGGAACGTGCCCGGAGGATCGCAAGCCTGTCGCCATCTGCCCGGCTCCGTACGCACCTTCCAGCCACACCCGTGCCCTGAGTCGCACACCGAGACCGTTCCACCCGGCCAGGCGCGCCGCGAGCCACCACATGCCCCTGCCAATTTTGAGCGCGCCTTTCTTGCCGATATGGTCCCCATCCTCCGTATATGTGCCGTCCAGGTCCTGCATGTTTTCGGAATGGATAACCGGAAAGGCATGCCCGCTCCATGAACTGAGCCGGATTTCGCCCGCGCTGTTGTAGCAGAGAATGTCCGCGTAATCGAAAAGCACGCGGTCTCCTGCTGCGGCGACATACGCGCGTATCGCCTCGTGTTTGACATGCCGGCCGAGACCCAGCTCAGTAGTCGTGTTGCCGTCCACTGGGCCGGTGGTGAATACCACACGGGTGGCATACCCCTGCGTCTGGCAGTAGGACGCGTAAGCGTCCGTCGCCAGAAGGTAATCCTGTAGACTGAGGAAGGGGCTGTTCGGCGTGTCCTCGGCGGTCAGACCCCAGATCGGCTGGGTCACGATGGAGGTCCCATTGTAATAATCAAGCGCGCCTCCCCAGCGTCCTCCCCAGTCCTCCACAGTCTCTGCGAAAACTGTGTGGTGCCAGGTCATGTCCCAGCACCAGCCGAACGCGAGTATACCGATCGTCCATCCGTTTCCGTTGCAGTAGTCGATGTGAGCCTTGGTAGCCGAAACGGCCTGGGCAGAAGTGAACCAATCCTCCTCGCCGTGCAGATTGGGCCAACCTGTCGTATGGTTGACGTCCCCGCGTCCAATGCGGCTGATACGCAGGCGCGTGTCCGTGTATGCCTCCGGAACCGTTCCGAAACCATCCACATAGCTCGCCTGAAAACGGCTGTTTTCCGCCTCCAGCAGGTCGCCTCCCTTGAGGTAAGCAGTTGAATGTGATTCACCGAGCACGTCGAACCAGATTTTTTTTACGTCCGCGATGTAGGGATCCGGAATGCGGTCCGTGTCCATGCAGGTGTGATCGACAATAATCCCTGACCGGACTGGCATCCATGTCGCCGAAAATAAAAAAATCAAAAGAATGATCAGGCTCTTGTGAAGATGTCTGGAATCTCCCATTATCCCCTCCATGGAACAACTTATTGCCGCAAACGTTTGCGGTAAAGCGGAAAAAATAATACGAATCCCAGGATTCGTATTATTGACTGATATAATGATACTCAATCGAACAACTAATGTCAATAAAAATCGCATGCACTACCTGTGCGGCCGTTCAACCCCGGCGTTCAACCCCGGGGTCGACCCCGGGGTCGGTCATTGACCTCTGCCCTGTTTTCTTCTATATCCCCGCGCCAGCTCCATGAAAATTTCCAGGGCTGAATCCAGGTCGACCGGTACGCCGTCAAAATAGAAAATCCGGACCGGCATGCCGCCATGATCGCGGCTGACATGCGGGTACACGGCCTCGGTGACGATACCGTTCATGCACGTGAAGGGACTTGCGTCGATCACGCCGTCGCATCCGGCTTTATGAAAGGCCACGACCTTGCCGGTATTCAGAGTCATTTCGCCCATGGCCTTTTCATGAGGCAGGTAGGGCCGGCTGTATTCAAGCAGTTTCTCGACGGACTCCTCCTCCCGGCCAAGGAAAATTCCCCGGAGAGGCGCGAGTATCCCTTCTTCGTCGTGTTTCTGAACCCACCGTCGGATTTTAGCGGCCGCCATGCCCGGGCTAAAGGACCGGCCGGCCTCTCGCAAACGCCGCTCGCGCTCCGTATTCGTGTACCAGATCCACTCCGACACATCCGCGATCCACGCTTCTCCGCCCTGCGCCTCGATACGCCGGACCAGGTGCTGATTGCTCTCGCTGTTGAACCGGATGAAAATCTCTCCAACAATGCCGATGAGCGGCCTTGTACCAAGCGTTTCCTTCGGCGGAATTCCCGCCATCCGGTCGCGGGTCTCCTCGAAAACACCGGACAGCATGCGAAGCTGGCGGCTGAGGCGGATTTCCGGATTCTCCAGGATGGCGCACAGGGATTTCAGGCCGTCGTCCGCGATCCTATCTGTCGCTCCGGGTTCTGCTTCGTAGGGCCTGTGCATGTAGGTCATCTTGCGGAGCGCATCCGAGGACACGACCGCGCGCCAGGCCGTGCGCTTGAAGCGCGTGACGTTTCCGGCAATGCCTTCGTACTGATCCGTGGACGTCGGAGAGAAAACCAGGGCGTTATCGTGTCCGAGTTCCTTCAGGATCTTCCGCATGAGATTGGCGTACTGGCCGAATCGGCAGGGCCCGGCTGAAGTGGGCATGAAATAAGCCGCCTTGTCTCGGTCGAATCCGGGTTCCGACATGGCCTCGAAGAAATCGGCCAGCGTGATCCGCTGGGGCAGGCATTCCTCGCCCGTGATGAAGCGGCCGGTCATGGCCATGCTCTTCTCGCCCGCGCGCGGCGGAACGACCGCGTCGATTCCGAATGAACGGAGCGCCGCCGATAGCGCTTCCGCGCCGACCGTGCTCATGCGCGGCACGAGCATGCGGCGACCCTTCAGTGGATGCACGTTTTCAGAGCTGCCTGATGTCTTCTTTAATAAGTTCATGGTTCATAGTTCATGGTTCATAGTTGGCAATTACAAAACGTTCATGGTTGATAGTTCATTTTTCATAGAAAAGGAGTTTATCGACCGGTTCAGCGTCACTTCTTTCACTATGAACTATGAACCATCAACTATGAACTGATTTTCAAAGAAGCCCCCGGCTCTCCAGAAACGCCTCCACCCGCGTGAGAATGCCCGCGTCGTTCGAGTGGCTGTCGAACTGCAGGAAGAGGAAGGGCTTTCCGGCCGCCTCTTCGACGTAATGCCGGATGTACGAATCAGGCCCGCATTTGAAGTTCGACAGATAGATCAGGTGCGCATTCGGGAGGTCCCGGCTGTACCGAGCGGCCTGCAGAATGCGCCTGCCGTAATTCCAGAACATGTGATCGTGCACCGGCCTGATGTCCACGCCGTCCAGAGGGAGAACATCCATGGGAAGCACATTCGCGCCGTACAGCTCCACCAACTTCACCGGCACGTTCAGGTTCATGCCGGCATCATATATATTGTAGGGCCGGCCGATCAGGATCACCACGGGCGCACCGCTCTCGCGAATGACCTTCAGAGAGAATTCGCCCTTCCGGCGCAGGAAATCCCTGAATCCCGCTTGCGCCGCATACGCGGCGGCCACGGCTCGGCGGTTATGCACCCGGCTGACGCCCAGGCCGGACATTTCCCTGTAAAGCCGCTCCTCCACTGCAACCGGGCCTTCACGGAAAGCCACGGTGGGGCAGAAAATACGGTCCCGGACCGGTTGCAGAACGGACACGTGTTTCGCGATCAGGGGGAAAGTCTGCACCCAGGGGCAGAGAAAAGAAGCCACGCTTTCGAGCGGGTCCTCCTCATTCACGACATGGGGGAAGAACAGGATGTCCGGCCTCTCGGCCATGAGCCGGACGAAATGGCCGTGCGCCGCCTGCACCGGAAAGCACGGTTCATTGACGCACGCCTCCACGCCGGCGGCCGCGACATCCGGATCCGTGTGGCCGGAAAACACGCATTCGAATCCCGCGGATTCGAGGTAGGTTTTCCAGAACGGCAGGCGGTCCTGGAAATGCAGGGTCAGCGCGATTCCGGCCCGTCCCCGGACGGCCGGACCCGCGGCCGCGGGTTTTCGGAACGGTTCCAGTTGTTTGTCCCTGATGCGTATCAGGTTGGGCAGAACCGGCTTGCGTTCCGTTTTGGTCCTGCGGCGGTACTTCTCGGAGCACTTGTCACCCCAGTACGATTTCTCGCCCGCGACCGTGAATTCCTCCACCGTGCATTGGTTCGAACAAGCCTTGCAGGTGAACTCGCGGAGACTGCGCGGAACGCTGTCCAGCTTCCAACCGCGGAAAGCGGTCGGCTTGCCGGCCGTACGGGACCCGGCCGCGAGCAGGGCGGCGCCGATCGCGCCCAGTATGCCGTTGTGCGGCGGCACGACGATCTCCCGATCCAGCAAGGTCGCGAAAGCGGCAGCGACCGCGTCATTGTAGGCCGTGCCGCCCTGAAAGAAAACAGTCTCCCCGATGGGCCTTTTCTTGACGACCCGGTTGAGGTAGTTCTGCGCCACGGACAGGGCCAGTCCCGCGATCAAGTCCTCCCGCGGGACGCCCTTCTGGAGATAGGGGACGATTTCCTTTGCCATGAACACCGTGCACCGCTCGCCGATGCGCAGGGGATGCCGCGAGGCCATGGCCAGGGCCGCGAATTCGCCCTTGATCTCGACACCGATCTGACGGGCCTGTTCCTCCAGGAAAGAGCCGGTTCCCGCGGCGCAGGCCTCGTTGAGGCAGAAATCCGTGACCGTGCCGTCGCGAAGGGAAATGAACTTGGAATCCTGGCCGCCGATCTCGAAAATCGTATCGACCCTTCGGTCCAGAAGAGATCGTCCGATGTGGACCGCGCCTGTCTTGTGCGCCGTGATCTCATCCTTCACCGCGTCCGCGCCGGCCAGCAGGCCGATCAGGTCCCTTCCGGATCCGGTGGTCCCCAGTCCGAGCACCCGGACGCGGCCGCCGACAACGGATTCCATTTCAGCCAGGCTCTCGGTCACCACCTCCACCGGCCGGCCGCGAGTCATGGTGTAAATGCCGTGTATGAGCTCGCCGAATTCCGTGATCAGCGCGAGATTGGTAGACACGGAGCCCACATCGATGCCGAGATAGGCCGGCACGGTTCCTGAGTCCGGGAAGCGGAAAGGCCGGATGCGGTCGCGGAGCAGGACGACTTTGGACATGGAGAGAGGGGAGGTGGTGGGGTAAGAAAGTTCATGGTTCATGGTTCCTGGTTCATAGTTGGAACCGTCATCATTTAAAAGCCTGGGGCCGGATGCTCGGGCTTTCCCCTTGGACTCCGTTTTTCCAACAATCGCAGAACCGGACGTGGAATCACCCGCGTTTGAACTATGAACTATGAACCATGAACTATGAACTTCTTTTCCAGCGACCACCGCCGCCCCCACAGCCGCGGCCCAGCGGCCGAGCGGCGGCACGATCCAGTTCCCGTCACCCAGACCGAGGAGAAGACGCAGGGCCTCGGCCACGCCGCCGTTCTGCGACACGCCGCCGATGAAGGCCACAGGCGACTCCAGCGCCCGTCCTTTGACGAGGGAACCCTTGAAATTCCGGGCCACTGCTTCACACAAACCTTTCAGTATTTCCGGCGGCAGGTACCCTCTCTGCTGGGCGTGGATCATGTCGCTTTTCGCGAAAACCGAGCACCGGCCCGCCACGGTTGCCGACCGGCGCGCGTCCCGGACCAGAGCCGACACATCCTCCACGCGGATTTCGAGCCGTTCCACCTGCTGGTCGAAGAACAAACCCGTGCCGGCCGCGCATTCGCCGTTCGTCTCGTAATCTTCGATGCGCACGGACCCGTCCGCGTCCCTTTCGGTCCGGATGATCTTCGAGCTCGCGCCGCCCATTTCGAGCACCGTCCGGACCTCCGGGTGCAGGACGTTCATGCCCTCAGCGACGGCGCGGAATTCATTCACGGATGCCGCGCCGAGCGCAGCCGCGCTCTCCCGGCCGCCCGATCCGGTCATGGCCAGACGGTCTGGATCGAAGCCGTTTAGGACGGAACGAATCTCGCTGAGAATCGCCGAGACCGCCCCGAGAGAATCCCCGCCGTGCCGCTCCCAGCGGGAAAGCACGACCATCCTCCCGTCCAGAACGGGCGCGCCCTCCGGCCGGAACAATCGGGGACAACCGGCGGCCAGACGCTGGGCCATTTCCGCGGACGCCAGAGCGGCCAGCTTGACGCTGGCCGATCCGACATCCACTCCGATGAATGGAAAATCAGAATGCATGGGAGTCCGGATGAAGATGAAAACGGAATGGATCCGTGACCATAGAAACGGACGGCGGGGGGAGCCGCATCGTGCCGGAGCGCGGACGGAACGGCCGGCCGCTCATCGCTTCCTCCTGAACAGGGCCGGAATCAGATATGCCGCGCCCAGCAGCAGAACAATGGCGGCTCCGCTCGGGATGTCGATGACCGCGCTCAGTGCCACGCCCGCCACCGCGAAAACTGCGCACAGGGCCGCGGCCGCGATCATCATGCTCCACAGGTGCTTCGTGAACCGTCCCGCCAGGGCCGCGGGAAGGGTCAGCAGGGCGATGACCAGAACAGTGCCGACCATGGGCAGCAGAAGCGCCACCGTGAGCGCCGTGAGTCCGAACAGCAGCATGGACAGGGCGCCTGTGTTGAGCCCCCGGATGCGGGCGAATTCCTCATCGAAACACACGGCCAGCAGGGGACGGTAGAGGAACAGGGCGACGACCAGCAGAAGCGCGTCGAGCCCCGCGATCATCACCAGGTCATTCCGGGTCAGCAGGAGGATGTTGCCGAACAGGTAGCTCATGGGGTCGACGAAAACGGGCGTGAGGGACAGGAACAGCACGCCCGCGGCCATGCCCACCGTCCACACCGCGGCAATGACCGTGTCTTCCCGCTCTTTCCCGCGGCTGTGAATCGAGCCGATCACGGCCGCGGAAACGAGAGCGGCCGCGAGCGCGCCCGCTCCGGGAGTGAATCCCGGCCATCCGGTCTGGTGGCGGAGAAAAACCGCCAGGCCGATGCCGCCGAGCATGGAGTGGGAGATGGATCCCGCGATGGCGCCGATGCGCCGCGCCACGACAATGGGGCCGAGAATTCCGAATGCCACGCTGGACAGCAGACCCGCGGCCAGCGCGTACCGGAGAAAGGGGAATCCCGGATCCTGAAGCGCCTGCCAGA
>CAVTNR010000016.1:0-21129 GCA_963736115.1 uncultured bacterium | reverse complement strand
GAACGATATGACATCATCGTCTCTCTCCTCGTCCTGCACCATGTGCCGGATACAGCCGGACTTCTTTCCTCTTTTTATGCGCTGTTGAAAGAAGGCGGCCGGTTGGCGGTCGCGGACCTGGAGTCTGAAGACGGCTTCTTTCACGGCCCCGGGTTCGAAGGCCATCACGGATTCGATCGGGAAGCGCTGGGCATCCTGGCGCGACAGAAGGGATTCGCGGATGTCCGGTTCCAAACGGTTTTACGGATGGAAAAGCAAACGGCGGTAGGCCCGAGAGAATTCCCGCTCTTTCTGATGACCGCGGTCCGATCATCGGATGTCGCGTATCACTGACAATATGAACTTTTTCCCGGAGTCCGGATGAAAAACATCTTCCTGGTTGCGGCCGCATGGACGCTGACCGCCTCCATCGCCCTGACTGCGTCCGTGCTGATCCCCGCGGACGACCCGAACATCCTATACACGGGCCGGTGGGACTTCTCCGATCCCAAGGCGCCTTCCCATTCCTGGCCCGGAGTCAGCGTCACGGTCCGGTTCGAAGGCACGTCCATCGGTGTCCGGCTGACGGACAATTTCACCTATTTCAACGTGTTCGTCGACGGCGAGCTGAAAGGCGTGTTCAAGGGAACATCCACGGCGGCCGCTTCCTATACACTGGCCGAGGGCCTGACCGACGGGCCGCACACGCTGGTGCTCTTCAAGCGCAACGAGACCACATGGATCCGGTTCGCGTTCAACGGGTTCATCCTGGACGACGGGAAGACGCTGCTGCCGCCGCCCGAACGTCCGGCCCGCCGAATCGAATTCATCGGCGACTCCTTCACCAGCGCGGAATGGAACGAGCTCACCGGAACGCCGGATTCGGACGCGCCCGTGACCAACATCTACGAGGGCTTCGGCCCGATCGTCGGCCGCCATTACGGAGCGGAAGTTCACATGACCAGCATCTCCGGATGGGGACTGGTGGTGGAATGGCAGGGCGACTACACCAAGAACCTGCCCGATCAGTTCGACCAGGCTCACGCGTTCGGCCGGAACCAGACCTGGGACTTCGAGCAGTGGGTTCCCAACCTGGTGGTGATCGGGCTGGGCCTGAACGATTACAACGCGTTCGGCGGGTACAGCGGACCGGTCGCGAAGGAGAACCGGGACCTGTATATCGGCCGGTACCATGAATTCATCGCGACGATCCGCGACGTGTATCCGGGCGTCCGGATTCTGGCCGTTGCGGCCAACGGGCTCGACTGGCTGAAAACCGCGATCGGGCAGGTCGTGGAGGAGGAAAATGCCGCAGGCCACGGGGACGTCTTTTACACGGATTATCCCTATTACAACGGCGGGTACGCCAATTACCATCCCACGGTCGCCACGCATCACCAGATCGCGGACCGGCTGATCACGGCCATCGACGGCTTGAGCCCCTGGGAGCCATACGATGACACGAAACCGCCCGCATTCACGCGCCTGCCCGCGTCGCCATTCATCGCGTACGCGGAATCCATCCCCCTCGAGGCGGAAACGGACACGTACGCGACCGTGCGATGGAGCGATTCGGATGAACCCTTTTCTGAGATGCAAAACACCTTCGACGAAACGGGAAGCCGGAAGCATGCGACCTCCGTGTCCTGCGGCCACGGGCAGACCCGGACGCTGTACCTGAGGGCCGCGGACGCGGCCGGGAACGCAATGGACACGTCCGCTGTGGTGCAAATGACCGTGGACACGACCAAGGCAGACCTGGACTGGACGCAGCCCGGGTACGACGATCTCGCCTGGGCTTCCGGCATCGCGCCTGCGGGCAACCGGCCGTCCGGGAGTTTTACGACAACCGTGGCCGGGGTCCGTACCGTGTATTTCAGGAAAGCCCTGGACATCCCGGCATCCGCGTCCGTCAGCCGGCTGACCCTCATGATACGCGGGGGCGACGGGCTCGTGGCCTATTTCAACGGAATCGAGGCAGGCCGCTATAACTTCCCGGAGGACGAAGTTCCCTTTTACGGCGCTTTCGCGACCCGGGTGCAGACCTCGGGTTACACGACTTTCCGCATCGACGCGCCAAACGACCTTTCACTCATCCGCGACACGGGAAACGTCGTGGCGGTCGAGGTGCACGCGGCCAGCGGAGCGGACGCGGGAGTCTCTTTCGACTGCCAGATCCGGACCGATAGCGGGCTCTTCCCGTTCGTCTGGGAGTCGGAATGGCGGTATTACGACAGGGGGGACGGTCCGGAGAACCAGGTCAACGACAAGCCGGCGTCTGCGGACAATACCCGGCCTGCCGCGCTCAGCCCGGCGGGATTCACACTGAACGCGGTTTATCCCAATCCCTTCAACGCATCCACCCGCATCCGCTTCCATCTCGGAGCCCGGTCCGCGGTCCGGATCGCAGTCAAGGACTTGCAGGGCCGCCTGGCCGCTGTGTTTGAACAAGGCGTACGAGAGGCCGGGCCGCACGACCTGCTCTGGGAAGCCGGAGGATTGGCTTCGGGCGTGTACGTCATCACGGTCCGCGCGGGAGGGACTGCGCGCTCCGTAAAAGCGGCGCTGGTCCGATGAGTTCATGCGGCAATAAAAGAAGACCCCGGGGTCTCGATACGATCGTCATTGGATGTCCGGTTTTCTCGATCCATGAATCCATCGGACCCCGGGGTCTTCTGCGTGTTTCCGATGCGGCTGTCTGGAAAGCGGCAGTTGTAGGTCCGATATGCCCGGCGTTTTATCAGCCGGGCTATCGGACAGCGGGAACCGTTATGCGCGACACCTTCGCGGGAACCCTTGCGCAGAAAGAATGAGAGGTATAAAATGAATCGAACCATTGTTTTTGGAATCACCGCAACCACGGCAGCGCTTCTGCTCGCAGGCTGCGCAAGCCGGCAAAAGACGCTTTTCCGCGAAACAGCGGCCAGAACACACAGGTCCGTGACTCCGGCGCCGTCCACTTTCGACTGGGCAGTTTCGTGGTGGCAGCCGAGACACGAGGCGGTCCACAACCGGCTGAAACGGGGCGGCGCGGATCTGCTCCTTATCGGAGACTCCATCACGCACGGATTCGACAACACCGGCCGGAAGTACTGGGACCTGTATTACGCGCCGCGGAACGCGGTGAACATGGGCTTCGGCGGCGACTGGACGCATCATGTGCTGTGGCGGCTCGACCATTGCGATTTCTCCGCGGTCAAGCCGAAACTGGCGGTCGTGCTGATCGGCACGAACAATTCCAACCGGGACGACTGCACGCCGCAGGAGATCGCGGACGGAATCATCGCCGTGTGCGGCCGGCTGAGGACTTATCTGCCGGGCACGAAAATTCTTCTGCTCGCCATTCTCCCGCGCGACCTGAACCCCACGCCCCAGCGCATGAAAATTACGGAAACGAACCGCCTGGCCAGCCGCATCGCGGACGGGGAAACCATCTTTTTCGAGGACTATTCGGGTCTGTTCCTGAAACCGGACGGGACGCTGAAAGAGGAGCTGATGCCCGACTACCTCCATCCCAACGCGGAGGGGTACAAGGTCTGGACCGAAGCCATGGAACCGGCGGTCGCCAGGCTGATGGCGGAGAAGAAGTAAGCGTGCCCCGAAGAAGACCGGTCAGCCGGTCCTGAAACCGGTCATTTAATCCATTCGATTGACTTTGTGCGGTTTGTTTTTTATATTCTATGATATAGGACATTTTGGTTCTTAGACCCGGACGGCTCCCAGGAGGTCACATGGACAGACGCAAATTTTTCGCATCCGGACTCGCCGGCCTCGGCGCGGCCGCCCTGGCCGGAAACGCCGGAGCGATGAAGTTCTACGCCACGCCGTCGGAACAAAAGTGGGCCGTGCTGTACGCCACCTGGTGCGGCTCCACGCGCGATGCCGCGGCCTGGATATCCGAAGGAATGGGCGGCATCGCGCATGTGTTTGATGTGCGCGAGAAACCGGACCTTTCCGGATTCGAGCACGTGGTGATCGGCGGCGCCATACGCATGGCCGTGGTCTCCCCGGAACTGCAGGATTACCTGAAGGCGAACCGGGATACTCTGAGCGGGAAGGTGGCGGGCCTGTTCGCCGTATGCGGCAACATGGGCCGGCCGGTGGCGCCGGAGCAGGAGGAGATACTCATCGCAAACCATCTCGCGAAACTGACCGGCGCCGCGCTGGTCCCGTCGCATGTGTTTCTCGGCCGGGTCACGAAGTCCCTGATGGACCCTGAAACCGCGAAGATGATGGCCGCGTTCGAGGATTACGACAACCTGAAACGGCCGGAATGCATGGCCTTCGGGGCTGAGATTCTCGCAGGCCTGAAGCAGTGATCCCGCCCCTGCGGAGAACCATCGCCCTTCCCGGGTGGGTGAAGCGGGAGGTCGATTTCGGAACGGTCCGCAGGTCGGATGAAGGGAAAATGCGGCTGGCGATCGCGCTCGCCGCGGCCAATGTCCGGCACGGCACGGGCGGGCCCTTCGGCGCGGCCGTGTTCGACGGCCGCAATCACAGCCTTCTTGCCGTGGGCGTGAACACCGTGGTCCCGGGCCGCTGTTCGGTGAATCACGCGGAAATTCTCGCCCTGATCCTGGCGGAGGAGAAGCTGAAGCATCACAGGCTCGACCTGGGCGCGGGAAAACCCGGACGGTTCGTTCTCGCCTCCAGCGCCCAGCCCTGTGTCATGTGCTTCGGAGCCGTCATCTGGGCGGGCGTGGACAAGCTGATTTACGGATCGACACGGACGGATGTGGAGAAAATAGCGGGTTTTGACGAGGGCCCCCTGCCGGCTGACTGGAAGCGGGAATGCCGCAGGCGCGGCGTCCAGGTCGGTCTGCCTCTGCTTCGGAAGGAAGCGGCCGAAGTGCTCAAGGCCTATGCCGCGGCCAGCGGCGTCGTCTACTGATTATCAGAAAAATCCGTACGTCCATCAACCGGACGGCTAACTCATGTAAAGCATCCACCGACTCACTCTCACAACCCGGGAGGGAAAAATGGCCGACTGCGAACTGCTCAAGGGATGCCTCTTCTTCAACGACCAGATGGCCAAAATGCCCGCGGTCGCGGACATGATGAAGAACGCATACTGCCTGGGCGACAATTCCAAGTGCGCCCGGTTCATGATTTTTCAGAAACTGGGCCGGCCCGCGGTTCCGCCTGATCTTCCCCCGAATGACGTGGGCCGGGCGGTCAAGATCATTTCCGGCGAATCCGCGCAGTAAAAGCGCGGCACCGGTTTCAGCCGCGGCTGGGTCCGCTTACCGGGTGGAACCGCGACATAAGTCCTGCGGGGAGGGGAAGTACGCGCTTCGGCTGGAAGAAAGCGCCCGCAGTCCAATATCATCCGGGAGCCGCAATATGAAGCGAATCAGCTCTCTGGTTCTGACCCTGGCCGTGGCCGCCGGTCTGCACGGCCGGATGTGGAATCCGGACCTGGGGAACGGCCGGTATCAAAATCCCGTGCTGTTCGCCGATTATTCGGACCCGGACGTCATCCGCGTCGGCGAGGACTTCTACCTGGTTGCCTCGAGCTTCAATTGCATGCCGGGCATCCCGGTCCTGCACTCGCGGGATCTTGTCAACTGGACCCTGCTCGGACACGTGTACGAACGCCTGCCGTTCGAGAAGTTCGACAAACCGGCGCACGGCCAGGGATCCTGGGCGCCTTCCATCCGTTTTCATGACGGTCATTTTTTCGTCTATTTCTGCACACCGCACGAGGGCCTGTTCATGGCCAGGGCCGAAGACCCCGCCGGCCCTTATACCCTGCGTCACGTCACAGCGGTCGAGATGTGGGAGGATCCCTGCCCCTTCTGGGACGACGATGGAAGCGCCTGGCTGATCCGGAGCAAACTGCACGCGGATGTGCTGATCCTGCACCGGATGAGCGCCGACGGGG
Source organism: uncultured bacterium (assembly GCA_963736115.1). Taxonomy (GTDB): domain Bacteria; phylum Zhuqueibacterota; class QNDG01; order QNDG01; family DTFT01; genus JAFGAX01. The sequence continues at coordinate 15,266 of CAVTNR010000016.1, read as the reverse complement.
AGCGACTGCTCGACAACGGAACGGTCATCTACTGCGACACGCTCCATCAGCCCACCATCGAAGGTCCCAAATTCCTCAAGAAGGACGGCTGGTATTATATACTCGCTCCGGCCGGCGGCGTGACCGGCGGCTGGCAGACCGCGCTGCGTTCGAAGAACATCCTCGGCCCCTATGAGGCGCGGACCGTCATGCATCAGGGCGGTACCGCAATCAACGGCCCGCATCAGGGCGGTCTTGTGGAACTGGAATCGGGCGAATGGTGGTTCATGCATTTTCAGGACCGCGGACCCTACGGCCGCGTCGTGCACCTCCAGCCCGCGGCATGGACGGACGGATGGCCCGTGATCGGCGCGGACCCGGACGGGGATGGTATCGGAGAGCCGGTGACGCAATTCCGAAAGCCCCGCATCGCCGGCAAGGTCAAACCCATGCAGCCGCGGACTTCGGACGATTTCAGCGGGCCGGCCCTGAACCCGCAATGGCAGTGGCACGCCAATCCCTCGGACGACTGGTGGTCCCTTTCCGCGAACCCGGGAAGCCTGAGGCTGTCCGCGGTGCGGTCCCCGTCGCAGAACGGCAATTTCTGGTTCGTGCCCAACCTGCTCCTTCAGAAAATCCCCGCCCCGTCCTTCACCGTGACGACTGCGATGTCGTTCCATCCGGAGTCGGACGGGGAAAAGGCGGGACTCACGGTCATGGGCACGGAATGGGCGGCGCTTGGACTGACCCGGAACAACGGAGAAACCCGCCTCGTTCTGGAACGGGGCCGGTACAAACGCGCCGAGGATGCCACGGTGCGGGAGGCATCCGTTCCCATGCCCACAGGGGCCTGCAGTCTCCGTGTCCGCGTGGATGAAAACGCGATCTGCGCTTTCTCGTGGAGCGCGGATGGGAAGTCGTGGGAGCCGATCGGCTTGCCCTTCCGGGCGCAGAAGGGGATGTGGATCGGCTCGAAAGTCGGACTGTTCTGCGTGAATCCGAATGTGGCCGCGGACGGCGGATTCGCGGACTTCGATTTCATGAACTTCGAGTGAACCGGCCTCCGTTCAGGCCGCCGTCTCCGTCAAGTCATCCGTCACCGTACTGCGAACGATTCCGTTCCGTGAATCTATCAGCGAGCGCATTCCCCCGCTTCGCGGGACCAAGCAGCACGATTTTTACTGATTGAAGGCCCGCCGCTTGCCTTCAATACTCTAGAAATATAATAAATTGGTCCCGCAAAGCGGGGTCTTCAACAAGTAGGCAAATAATAGCTGGATCCCGCGCAGCGGGCGGCGGGGGATGTGAGCGAATATAATATGGTTTCTTCACAACAGATTCAAAGGACCGACATGCGTTTTCCCTGCCGCAGACTCATCCCGTTCCTGGTTCTGATCCTTTTCAGCCCGGGTGAAGCAGTACCTTCGCAAACCTGGACGTCCGGGCCTTTCACCGTCGGCATCGGGCACGTTACCCTGGACATTCTCAAGGACGGCGGAGTCCCGGTCGAAGGACTGACGTTCGCCTTCAACTTTGTCCGTCCGGACTCCATGTTCGTGAAGGAATCGTCCCTGGACACGATGGTCCTGGGTTTGCGCTTCGCGGAAGGCGACGGTTTCCACCGGGATTTTCCGGTTTTCCTGGATCTGACCGTTTCCCGGAACGGGGACGGCCTGCATTTTCAAGCCGCCCATCCCTCCTTCGAGCATATCACCGTTCGGATAAAGGACCGGGGCGAACATTATTACGGCCTCATCGAAAAGCTGGTCCCGGACAATGCGCTCAATCCGGACCTGCGGGGCCGGGTCGTGGACGTGGACGTGTACGGCGAGGGCAGCCGCGATTTTGCGGAGAATTACGCATCGGCATATTCCGCTTTCTTCATGAGTACGGCCGGATTCGGCTCGTTTTTCGACACATTCGCCAGGGGCCGATACGGTTTCGCGATCGATGGCATCACCTCCATCGAGCATCAATCGGACGCGTTGGACTGGTACCTGTTCTTCGGGCCGGACGGGGGCCGCATACACGAGCAGTATTTCCGGGTCATCGGCCGGCCCAAATCTATTCCCCTCTGGGCCTGCGGCCCGGTGTTCTGGCGGGACCTCAACCGGGGCGGCAAGGACGAGATTCTCGACGACGCCCGGCGTTTCACGGACCTGCGCATTCCGCTCACGGCCTGCTGGGTCGACCGGCCCTACAGCAACGGCGCGAACGAATGGTCGCGCATGGATTTCTCGGACAAGTTCGCGGATCCGGAAAAGTGGATCAGGACCCTGTCCGGCGAATACGGGCTCCGTTTCATGACATGGGTCGGGCCGATGACGTTCCAGGACACCGGTTTCCCCGGCCTTCTGCCCGGATACCGGGGGTATATGGACCTGACGGATCCCGCAGGTCTCGCCGAATTCGAAAAGAGGCTGAGCCTTCAGTACGCGGTCGGTGTCCGGGGCCACAAGATGGACCGCGCGGATGAAAATTTTCCGTTCACCGAGCCCTGGCACGAACGGGTGCGGGAATCCGAATCGCGGAACAAGTACGTTTATCTCTACTCGAAGACCATCCATGAATTTCTCTCCCGCGCACACGGCGCGGACCAGTTCAATTTCGCGAGAGCCGCTTTTCACCGGTGCCAGCCTTTCCTGAGCGCGGTATGGGGCGGGGACAGCCGTTCGAACTGGAAGGGAATGGCCGGAAATCAGGCCAATGCCGTGCGGTGCGGCTTCATGGGGTTCCCAATGTGGGGATCGGACACGGGCGGTTACCTGGGTCCGGGACGCATCGACGAAACCCTGTACAGCCGCTGGCTGCAGTGGAGCGCGTGGAGCGGGCTGTTCGAAATCAAGATCGACGGTTCCGGAGGGGAAGGGGAGGACAGGCCGCCGTGGAAATATCCGGTATCCCTGCAGAAGGTTTTCCGCGACGCCTGCGAATTGCGTATGGACCTTCTGCCCACCGTGTATTCATGGGCCAACACTTCCTATCGGAACGGCGTTCTGATGCAGCCCATGGCCTACCAATGGCCGGCCGACGGCAGGACCGCGGACCTCTGGGACCAGTACATGTTCTGCGGCGCGTTTCTGGTCGCGCCCGTTTTCTCCCCGGATCCGAAGCGTTGGGTTTATCTGCCCGAGGGCCGATGGTTCGAGTTCGGCAATCCCGCGGCCGAGTATGGCGGCCCCGTCTCTTTCACTGTGAATCCTCCCGTGGACGCCATACCCGTTTATGTGCGGGAGAATGCGCTGTACGTCACAGGCGACATCTTCCGCGGAAATTCACGGAAGTGGAAGGGCGAATTGAAGGACAGCGGAAGAATCGTGATTCACGCGTTCCCGGGCGGGCCGGGGGATTCGGCGGTGTTCGATTATGTGGACGCATTCGACGGAGACAGGGAAAAACAGATGAAGTTGAGTCGGACGGACGATTCAGTCGTGCTCGAGTGTCCAATCCTGTCGTCCGCCGCATCCGTGGAGATACGATGCGATGCGAAGCCCCTGTCATCCGTGTTGAATGGCAGGCCGGTCCGTTTGCGATACGATACCAGGCGGAAGATGGCAGTGTGTGAGCTCCCGAGCCGCATGGACGCGCGTCTGGAACTCAGCGTTCGGTGAGTAAAAAAGCCGTGATCGCCCGGGGTATTCGCCCCGGGCGAATAATGATCGTTACCAGTTCAAATGCATGTCATTGCGAGCCCCGCAAGGCGGGGCGAAGCAATCTCGCCCGTGGTATCCTATCCGGAACGGCATGTATTACGGCCTGTGTCGTTCTCCTGATTGCTTCCAATGCGTTTGGAAAAATCGACAGACTCGCCATCACGGCCAGGCACAATCCCTCAGTCCACTCCTTTGATCCACTTTCCCCGTTCACGGTCGGCAACGGCGAATTCGCTTTTACTGCGGACGCCACGGGACTCCAGTCCTTCCCAAAAGCGTACCAGGAAGGGATTCCGCTTTCCACCCAGTCCCAGTGGGGCTGGCATTCCTTCCCAAATCCCGAAGGATACAGTCTTGAACAGACCCTGCGTTTCCATTCAGCGGACGGACGGTCCGTGGGCTATGCCGCTGAGCAGGCGAGCCCGGCCGGCCGCTGGCTGAGGGCCAACCCCCACAGGCTGAACCTGGGCCGCATCGGATTCCGGATCACGGATGAGGATGGAGCCGATGCTGTGCTGCGGGATTTGACGGATATCCGGCAGACGCTGGATATCCGGAGCGGTATTCTGTCCAGCGCTTTCCGGGTACAGGACGAAACCGTGTCCGTGGAAACCGCATGCCATCCGGAACTGGACGCGGTCGCGGCCCGTTTCCGCTCCCCACTGCTGAGAAACGGACGGCTTTCCGTGGTTTTCGAGTTCCCGTATGGATCCGGAGATTGGGGAGGGGACGGAGCGGACTGGGACAGTCCGGAAAAGCATGTTTCTGAAATCATCCCGCAGGACGGCCGTTCGGTCCTGCTCCGGAGAATCCTGGACACGGATACTTTTTTCGTCTCTATCCGATGGGAGAAAGGCGGCGCCTTCCGGAGGACAGGGCCCCATGCGTTCCTGCTTTCAGTCCAGGGACGGGAACGGTTCTCCTTTGTCTGCAGGTATGCCATTCAAAAAGAAACGAAACGGCTTCCAGTCGCGGATCAGGTACTGGAAGCTTCGCGGAGAGGATGGCGACAGTTCTGGAATACGGGTGCGGCAGTTGATTTCTCCGGAAGCCGCGATCCGGCCGCGTCCGAACTCGAAAGACGCGTGATCCTCTCCCGTTATCTCACTGCTGTCCAATGCGCGGGCTCCATACCCCCGCAGGAAACCGGACTGACCTGCAATTCCTGGTTCGGCAAATTCCATTTGGAAATGCACTGGTGGCACGCGGCCCATTTCACCCTGTGGGGCAGGCCCGATCTTCTGGAGAAAAGCCTCGTCTGGTATCAGCGGATTCAGCCGGTTGCGCAGAAAACCGCGGAAGCGCAGGGATACAGAGGATGCCGGTGGCCCAAGATGACGGATCCCGACGGCCGGGAGAGCCCGTCCGAAATCGGCGTTTACCTGGTTTGGCAGCAGCCGCACCCGATCTATTATGCTGAACTCCTGTATCGATCGAAATCCAAGCCATCCGTATTGGAGCGGTACCGGGACCTCGTGTCCGCCACCGCGGAATTCATGGCCTCCTACTGCCGTCCGGACACGAAAACCGGACATTATCACCTCGGGCCTCCGCTCATCCCCGCGCAGGAAATTCATCCGCCTGATTCCACGTCCAATCCAACCTTTGAACTGGCCTATTGGGCCTGGGGACTCAGAACGGCCCAGGCCTGGCGCGAACGCTTCGGACTGGAACGGAAACGGGAATGGGACGCGGTGCTGGCTGGCCTGCCGGGCCTGCCCATTGCGGATGGCCTGTACCAGAACACGGAAACCGCGATAACCACATTTGCGGATTCTTCCCAGCGAAGGGATCATCCCTCCATGCTCGGGGCATTCGGCATGCTTCCGGGATTTTCGAAAGGCGACGGGACCGGAGGCGCGGCTGTGGACACGTCCGCCATGGTCCGGACCCTGGAAAAAGTGCTGGCGGACTGGGATTGGGAAAGCACCTGGGGATGGGATTATCCGCTCATGGCCATGACCGCGGCCCGCTGCGGCAGGCCGGATCTGGCGGTCCGGTCCCTGCTTCTCGACACGCGGAAAAACCGGTACCTGAACAACGGACACAATTTCCAGACGTCCCAACTGCCACTCTACCTGCCGGGCAACGGAGGGCTTCTCGCAGCGATCGCGATGATGGCCGGAGGCTGGGACGGCGCGCCCGCTGTTCCTGCGCCCGGGTTTCCGAAGGACGGTAAGTGGAAAGTGAAAGCCGAGGGACTCGTCCCGATGCCGTGAGCGGGCTTTCACGGAGTGGGGAAATCATGTGGAGGTAGTCAGGTGTGTCATCCCCGCGTACGCGGGGATCCATTAAATGACGTCAAGGATGACCAACAAAAGGGACAGCACATGAAAAAACCTGTCAAACGTATTCTGATCATCGCCGGGCTGGCGCTGGCGGCTTTCATCGTTCCCTTCGGGATACGCATCGCGACGGTCGTTCGCACCATGCATTCCATGACTCCAATCGAAACCAGTGAAGTCGTACCCGACGTTTTCGCGGTCCGCGACCGGTACGTGAATTTCTTCCTGGTGCGGGGTCCCTCCGGAATCATCGCGTTCGACGCGGGCATAGATCCGGACAGCGCACGGAAGGAAATGGGGAAGCTGTGGCTTGATCCCGCCAACGTGGAAGCTGTTTTCCTGACGCACGGCGACTCGGATCACGCGTCCGGACTGCCTGCGTTCACGAATGCAGTCGCGTATCTCGGAGACCAGGAAGAACAGATGATCGACGGGCATACGGCCCGGTTCCTGTTCATCCGGAACAAGCCGATCGGGCCACACACGCAGATCCGCGACTATGAAACCGTGGAGGCCGCCGGCCTGAAGGTCACGGCCATTCACACGCCGGGCCACACACCCGGCGCGGTCTGCTACCTGGTGAACGGGAGCCTTCTGTTCACGGGCGACACCATGCGCCTGAAGGACGGTAAAGCCGCCATTTTCAGCCGGGCCATCAATATGGACAACGAAAATCAGAAGCACTCCCTGAAAAAGCTGGCCGGCCTGACCGATGTCCGGGTCGTTTTCACCGCGCATTTCGGATTCACGGACGACTTCTACAAGGCAATGGCTGATTTCCGGCGGTGAAGGAGCGTATCCAATTCATGTCATCCCCGCGAAAGCGGGGATCCATTTGGGATCGCCCCAGAGCTCTGCCTTAGGGCGAACAACCCGGAAGGCTCCGCCTTCCGCATACGATAGCACACTCAAATATTGACGGAGTCCCCTCCATGCCCGTAAAATGGTCAGCCCTGTGCGCGTTCCTCCTGTTTTCCCAGGCAACCGCGGGAAACAACGAGACCCTCAAGAACACAACGCTTCGACTTCTCGACACCTACTGTCCGGACGGCTCCAGAATCGTCCGGCAATGCATGCCCCTTCGGCCCGCTATATCCGAGACGGATTTCACTTCCATGATCGACGGAAGCGACGAGAAGGCGTGCCTGAACTCCATCAACACCGTCGTGCACGAGGAGAACCACACCGCGCACACTTTTATCGGCAGGGAAATCCTGAAGAAAAAGTACGGCCGATTTTCCGAGGTGTTCTATGAGTACGATTACTTCTATCATCGGGGAGGGAGCTTCACGCTGATGCGCAAGACCAAGACGTTCCCGTCCATCGAAATGGTCCCCGAGTTTCCCGAACACCTGAAAACGTTCCGTTTCGACACTTACATCAACACATCCAACACAATACAGAGCACACAGAACGAAGGAATTTACGGGCTTCTCGACGAGATGAACAGCTATACCCTCGGCACCCGGGCGTCCTTTGATCTTCTGGGGTACTACGAAACGAAGGGAAAGGACGCGAACTGGCACGATTATTTTCAGGGCGTGAACAGCACCCTGTACGGAAGCCTCGAGTTCAGACTGTACATTTTAAGATACCTGATGTACGCGAAGCAGCATTATCCCGGAACATACTGGACCATCCTGGGAAACAAGGCCTGGTGCCACACGTTCCTGGAAACAGACCGGGATGTGTCGGACCTCATCCGTTCCTATGAGGATTCGAAGAAGGCGGTTTTCAAGAAGCTGAACGGATACGGCTGGACCGTTTCGGAGGATGACTCATACGTCTCCATCGTCCGTGGGGGGCGCACCACCAGGCATATGAATTTTAAGGGTGTGCTGAATCTTTTATCGGACGAAATGAAAAAGCCGGAATACCTCGAAATCGAGAGCGTTATCCGGGAATGGGCCGATGCCTATGAACCGGAATCGGTGTACGAGGATATCGAGCAGGCGATGAAGGGAGATCATGCCGCGGATCTGGTGGAAGACCGGCCCGAACCCGCGGAATCGCCGGAACCGGGCGGATCCCCGGATCAGGGAAGCGGTTCGTTCGAGGATTCGGCGGTCTGGTCCGATAGCGCCGGAGATGCGAGTCATCGTTTCATCGATCTGACGGCCGCGTCTGTTTCACGGCAGGGAAACGGCCTGGAGATACGCCTGAAACTTTCCGATTTTCCGAAGCGGCTTTCCTTCTGCCAGAAAAATGTGCCTGATAACCGGCAGGAATACCGATGGGCCGCCTTTTTCGACGTGAACGGAGACGGGGCCGACGAGGTCAGCGTTGAGTTGACTCACTTCAAACCGCCGGATTCCTATCCCATATCCGACGATCCGCTGACGATAGGGCAACTGGCTGTATGGGAGCTGTCCGGACAGGGGGGGAGTCAATCCGATACGGAGGTTCTGGGAAGGAGGGACGGAAACACCCTGGTCTTCGAACTCCCGCAATGCCCGTGGTTGGCGTCCCTCGGATCGCGTACACGGATCCGGTTCGAGACCTACTACACGGACGGAAAAACCGAGGATTGGGACCGTCTGCCGGATTAGCTCAACAACGAATATCGGATTAAGGGGCGGGGTCATTCCCGAGCTGTTTTATCGGGAATCCAGGGCGGGGTGGATGGAACGGTATAGCCCCAGGGCTCTGCCCTGGGGCGCAACACCCGGAAGGCTCCGCCTTCCGCATCCGATTGGAATCCCCCGATGAAAGAATCCATCGTCGAAAACGCGGTCTTCGAGAAGATCCATTTCGGCAAATCGCAGCTGAAAGAGGAGGCATTCGAAAACTGCAGGTTCCTGAACTGCGATTTCGCGGAAACCGACCTGTCGGAACTGTCCTTTTCCTCCTGCGAATTCACTGGATGCAATCTGAGCCAGGCGAAAAACGCGAACCTCTCCCTGAACGACTGCCGTTTCAATTCCTGCAAACTGCTGGGATGGAATTTTCAGCACTGCAATCCGCTCCTGTTCTCGGTTTCTTTCGACGGGTGCATTCTGGATTTTTCCAGGTTCAACCAAATGAAACTCGTCAACGCCGTGTTCAAAGACTGCTCCATGAAGGAAGTCGATTTTATCGAAGCCAATCTGACCGGAGCCATATTCGATAACTGCAATCTCGAGAGGGCCGCTTTCAACCGGACGATTCTGGAGAAAGCGGACTTCCGCACCGCTTATAACTTTTCCATCGATCCTGAGCGGAACAAGCTGAAAAAAGCCCGCTTTTCGCTCCGGAATGTGACCGGCCTGCTGGGGAAATATGGCATACTCATTGAATGAGCTATCGGGATGAATGGCGTTGTCGTCCTGAGTCCAGCTCCCTTGCTTTGCCCATGAAGGACCTTGCTTCGGCATCGTTTTGAACCAGAAGGGAATCACTGCATTGCCCCGACCCTACGTACACGGCTATCACCCGGCCGAAAACACCCGGCTCTGCGACCAGGCGGCGACCCTCGTGGAACTGCTCCATTCCGACACGTCCTTCCCGCCGGGAAGCCTGGTTCTGGAGGCCGGCTGCGGAGTCGGCGCCCAGACCGTCACTCTGGCCGGGAACAGCCCGAATGTGGAAATCATCTCCTTTGACCTGTCCGGTGTCTCGGTCCGGGAAGCGGAGAGAAGAACGGCTGAAGCGGGACTGAAAAACGTCCGTTTCCACAGGGCCGACCTCTTCCACCCCCCTTTCAAACTCTTCTCGTTCGATCATATTTTTGTATGTTTCGTTCTGGAGCACATACCCGAGCGGGTGCGCGCCCTGCGGTCACTCAAGGAGCTGCTCAAGCCGGGGGGAACGGTCACGGTCATCGAGGGAGACCACGGTTCCGCGTATTTCCATCCGGACAGCGGATATGCCAGTGCCGCGATACAATGCCAGGTCGAACTTCAGCGCCGCGCAGGCGGCAATGCGAATTTAGGAAGGGAATTGTACCCACTGCTCCTGGAAGCCGGGTTCGAATCGGTCACCGTATCGCCGCGAATGGTTTACGCGGACGCCAGCCGGCCCGGAATGGTCGATGGCTTCACACGTAAAACATTCACAGCCATGATTGAAGGCGTGCGGACTGCGGCCCTGGCTGCAGGCCTCATGAAACAGGAGGAGTTCGATCAGGGGATCCGTGACCTGTACCGGACTTCCGAACCGGATGGGGTGTTCTGCTACACTTTCTTCAAGGCGGTAGGGAAGAAGCGGTGATTCGGGATGGAACTGATGGTTGACGCCATCCTGAAGACTTACGTTTGATCCATTGTATTCGGTTATTTCCGGATTATCCCGTATCATAAATCCCAGCCACCGGCAGTGGCTCATGGGAGTATCCCATGGCAGTAGCCCACGGCTTCAGCCGTGGGTTAGACATCGAAAAAACTCCCGAACCCGTTTTAACGGTTTCAATGCTCTTATGCGGGTTTATTCAAAGGTTACAGCGACCCAGGAATTGGGGGGGAAGGTGTTACTAAAGAAGAATGTGCTTGATTTATTCTATTTGTTATTTTATATTAAAAACAATTATTTATTCAACCTGAAGTGTTCCTTTCAATCGATACGGGGGGGGATTTGATACCGTTCGATGTCGGGAAATCGGAATACTCGGCTGGATATCCTCTATTCGGCATGCCAAACCTTGGTCTTTCCCCCCTGAAAAACCTTTACATTCTCGCATTTCCTCGGGTACTATTATCGGTATGGTCCCGAAATATTTCTCTATACATGAACATTTGGGACTTGGTGAGCATAGATGGATACCTGTTACCGTTTTCCAGTAATAGGAAAATCCTTTTCCTACTATTAGGAAAAAACCACCTTTTTCCCAGTATTAGGAAAAATATTACTGGTATTGGAAACATGGTTGATCACTGAGATTCCATCTAATAATAGGTTATGCGAGATAAATGAAAATGAAATATACACAATATTTCCATTATACTCGGAACAGATCGGACCGACACGACATAAAAGAAGAATGGATTAAGGAAGCATTCTATAATCCTATACATGAAGAGCTACAATCTGACGGTAGAATTCGAAGGTGGACTTGGATTGAAGAACAGCATAAATATCTTCGAATAATAATCCTAAACGACAAGGAAACCATTCATAATGCTTTTTTTGACCGAAATTTCAATAAATAGGAGGTGACAATTTTATGCTTGTAAAATACTTTGAAGATACAGATACGGCTTTGTTTGAATTTTCAGACAGAGCTATAATAGAGACAAAAGAAATATCTGAAAATATCTACATTGACATTGACGAAGAAGGTAATTTGGTGAGCATGACTGTCGAGCATGCTGCTGAGAAAGCAAATATACAGAAATTTTCATTTGAGACAATGAAAAGGAAAATCGCATAACACTGTCGTCCACGGGACGGTGCACTACTCAGTTTATACTTTCCGAAGGCTGTGCAATCCGATAGCTATCATGCCCGCCCGTGACGACCATCGTTAGAGCCTTAAATAGGAGAATTCAATGGGAAAGATAAAGAAAATATCAATTATAATAGTCGTCCTTATTCTTTTTATAATCGGTCTTCTGATAATTCTTGAAACGTATATTTCAAAACCGACACAGGGCAATAAAATCGAACTCTATAAGGATCCGCAGAAGGCCGTATTGGTTATTGATATTCAGGAAGATTATACCGGTACAACAGCAAAGCCTCCATTTCCATATAAAGATTCTCAAAATCTGATTTCTAAAGTAAATACAATCACAGAAGCAGCAACCAAGAAAAATATCATAATAATATATATTCGACAGGAACTTGAAGGATTTTGGGGTAAGCTATTATCAAATCTAATTGGTGGAGGGACAGTCATAAAAGGAAATCCCGGGACGGAAATCGATAAGAGAATAAACATAATTTCCAGTAATATTTTTCCAAAACCTAGAAGCGATGCATTCTCAAATCCGAAACTCGGGGAATTTTTCATTGATCATCATGTAAACGAATTATATCTTATCGGTTTAGATGCTGCCGGCTGTGTGCATAATACTGCAAAGGGCGCTCTAAACCGAGGATATACTGTAAATATTATTACCGATAGTATTGTCTTAATGGATGATAATAAATGGGATAAACTCATAAAACTATATAAAGAAGAAGGTATTAAATTGATTTTAAATCATGATTTTATTAACATGAATCCTTGAATATTCATTTAAGGGTTTATAGTTAATTATGTGCTACTATAAAATATGGCTCTAACCCGCGGCTTGAGTGGACTGAATCCTACTTTGGTATGGCCGCAAATGCGCTGAGCAAGCCGTGAAATAACGTCGTCAGCGCAGTGATGACCATCGTTAGCGAAATAAAACATCTTGACATCATAGCGTTATAACGTTATATTTAGTCAATCCACAATAATTTAATACAAAGGAGTGCGAAATGTCCGAGTTAAATAAACGGGCTACAGTTTATTTTGATCCAGATATTCATAAAGCCCTTAAAATAAAAGCTGCTGTAACCAATAAATCCATTTCTGAATTTATTGACCAGGCTATTAAAAATGAATTTGCAGATGATGAAGAGGATATTCGTTCTATTAAGGAAAGAGCGAACGAATCTAATATCCCATTCGAAAAAGTATTGAGGGATCTTAAATCCAATGGAAAAATATAAAGTAGAACTTAAAAAATCTGCCGTAAAAGAACTCAACGCAATTCCTCAAAAAGATATATATAAAATATTAAACAGAATTAAATCCTTATCTTTAAATCCTAGACCTCAAGATAGTATTAAGCTTACTAATCGCGAAGATTATAGGATTAGAGTTGGTAATTATAGAATAATCTATTCAATAAATGATGCAGTTCTGATAATTACAGTTATTAAAATTGGTCATAGGAAAGAAATCTATCGCTAACCCATAGATTGTGCGGACGGTGCCCTAATCAGTCTTGACTTTTTGGAGGGGCGTGCAATCCGAAATATCCCTTTGCCGTCCGCACATCATTTTGTTCGGCGGTATAAGCAAAGATTATTTTAATAGGAAATATTGAGTACTCATTGATTTATTTTCATAGGGTAAACATGTCAAAGTTAGAAGAAACAATCGAAAAGAAATTAAAGTTAAATAACATCAATTATAGTCGAAATAATGATGATTGCATGATACCAATTCCTCCACCATATCCGTGGGCAACAAATTCAAAAAGAAATCATAGAGTAGATTTCAGAATTAAAACCAAGAATAACAAATATCTATATATTGAAGTAAAAGGTTGGATGACTATCTATGCAATGGCTAAAATTATGTGGCTGACTAATAATGTTGATAATTATTACATCTTACAAGCATCTGAGGCCGATTGGGATGTTGATAAAATCTCTATCCTATCAATTAGTGAAAAAAGTATCTGTTCTGGTAATATTGATTTTCAAATAGCCGAAATCAAAAAGCTTCTTGATCAAAAAGATATTAAAAAAACTATTAAAATATTAAACACAAAACGAATTCGAGTTTATATTAATAAAAGAATATTGGAATATAAAAAATGGAATGGTAAATGGTATTAATGGTCGCCGAACCCACGCATTGAGCGGACGGTGCCCTACTCAATTGTTGCTTCTTGGAGTCTGTGCAATCCGCAAAATCGCGTAGTCCGCACGCTCATGCTTGTCGTTATGATCTATTGAATATAGCAATTTAAAATTATATGAATAGAAGACGATTTTTAAAACTTGGAATATGTAGTGGAATAGGTGCGTTGATATGTAGCTATCCAATTTTTATTGAAAGATATTTAGTCCTAATAAATACATATAAAATCCCGGTTACAAATTTACCTGAAGAGTTTAATGGTTTCCGCATTGTACATCTAACAGATTTGCATCTAGGATTTTTAGTTCCGGAGTCATTGATCAAGTCAGTTATTCAAAGATCGAATCAGATTAACGGAAATTTAATTGTTTGTACTGGTGATTATATTCATGAAAGGAACAACACAAATCAAATTAATATTGTTTGGCCAATTTTATCACAATTGCATGCTGATCTAGGCGTACATAGTGTATTAGGTAATCATGACCATTGGGGTGATTTTGATAGATCACTTTATTGGCTTAAAAAAAGCGGACAATGTGTTAGACATACTGCAAGACCGATATTATATAAAAACAAAAGAATCTGGATTGGTGGAGCCGGCGATCAATGGGAGGACGAAGCTCGGAATCAGATAAGGCATTTGCCGATGTTCCGGAACAAGATTGTAAAATTTTACTCGCACATAATCCCGATACTGCAGACACCAAATTTGATTCACGTATAGATTTAATATTATCAGGTCATACACATGGTGGGCAAGTCAATATACCCTTCTATGGTCCACCAATTTTACCGGTGGTTAATAAAAAATATACAAGTGGTCTTATTCATACAAGTACCACTAATATATTTATAAGTAGAGGTATTGGTTGGGCAATATATCCGGTTCGATTTAATTGCTATCCGGAGATTGCCATATTAGAATTATATAAAAGTGATGAGAAATATTCCTTGAGATCATAACCCGTTAATCGTGCGGACGGTGCCCTAATCAGTCTTGACTTCTTGGAGGGGCGTGCAATCCGAGAAATCCCTTTGCCGTCCGCACATCAACCATCGTTAGCACTTAAGAGGATAATATACATGGTTAATAAAAATTTAATAATGCAATTCAAGATATCGCTTCTAGATATTTCACCAACTATTTGGCGGCGAATCCAAGTCCCGTTGAAATATTCTTTTTGGGATCTCCATGTAGCGATACAGGATTCAATGGGATGGCTTGATTGTCATCTTCATAAATTTACTTTTAATAAACGAATCAGTCCCGATGAAGTCGAGATTGGCATACCAGATGATGAGATGTTTGAAGAGATGAATGACAGGATAATATTACCAGGCTGGGAAACAAAAATTATCGAGTATCTTATTAAACCTGGAGACAAATCACTTTATGAATATGACTTTGGTGATTGTTGGGAGCATGAAATAATTCTTGAGGATATTTTAACAAAAGAGATAAAAGCAAAATATCCAAGATGCATTGCAGGGGAACGAGCCTGTCCACCAGAAGATTGTGGAAGTGTGACTGGATATTATCATCTTTTAGATGTTTTAAATGATACAAAACATAAAGAATATAAAGATATTATTGGTTGGCTAAAAGGTCATCATAAAAATTACCACCCTTACAACCCAAATAATTTTGACCCTGGGAAAGTTATTTTCGATAATCCAAGCAAACGATTAAGGGAAGCATTTAATAGTTGAAGGTGCTAACCCATCAATTGTGCGGACGGTGCCCTAATCAGTCTTGACTTCTTGGAGGGGCGTGCAGTCCGAGAAATCCCTCTGCCGTCCGCACATCTT
>CAVTNR010000015.1:0-57910 GCA_963736115.1 uncultured bacterium | reverse complement strand
AGGCGCTGTTCCTGCTGAACAAGAACGGACGGCTGGACGCGGACGATGTCCGTTCGGCCATCCGACGGGTCCGCGAAGAGGGCCCCGAAACGCCCGCGGCACCGGCCGGTCCGGTCCCGGAAACCTTCGTCTATTACGGGAAGAAGGGCGTCATCCGGCCCAAGACCCCGGGCCAGGAACGCTACTGCCGCTCGGCCCTCGCCAACGAGATCGTATTCGCGGTGGGCCCGGCCGGAACGGGCAAGACGTATCTCGCCGTGGCGATCGCGGTCGAGAAACTGCGGGCGCGCGAGGTGTCGCGCATCATCCTGACGCGTCCCGCGATCGAGGCGGGCGAGAACCTCGGGTATCTGCCGGGAGACCTGATGGAGAAGGTCGACCCCTACCTGCGCCCGCTCACCGACGCCTTGTTCGACATGCTGCCCAACGACCAGCTGCAGAAATATCTGGAGCGGAAGATCATCGAGATCGTGCCGCTGGCTTACATGCGGGGGAGAACCCTGAACGACGCGTTCGTGATTCTCGACGAGGCGCAGAACACCACGGCGATGCAGATGAAGATGTTTCTCACCCGACTCGGCATCGGATCGAGGGCCATTGTCACCGGCGACGACACCCAGACCGACCTGCCGAACAGCACCCTTTCCGGCCTCATCCAGATCCAGTCCATTCTCCGGGGCGTGGAGGGCATCGACTTCGTCTTTCTCGAGAAGGAGGACATCGTCCGCCACCGGCTGGTCAAGGACATCCTGGAGGCTTATGAGATCTACGGCGGCGGTCCTGCCGCTCCGCCCGCGGGCACGGTCCGGCCGGCCACGACGGATGCAGGCGGCGCCGGACGACCGGAAAAACGGCCGATGAAAACCCGGAAAAAGGCGGCCGGCCGGCGCTCCGGCGGAAAGAGATCCGAATGATACGCGATATTCTCGGCACCCTGTGGGCACGCTTCAGGCGGCGGCGGGCGCGGCATGATTTCTGGCTGAAGGCCGACGAGCCCCAGGCCGGATGGGCACGGTGGTTCATCGCGGCCGCGACGGCCGCCATGCTGACCGCCCTGTTCCCGCACGGCCAGTCCCTGCAGTACGCCGACCTGGCGACCGGAAGCGTCAGCAACCGGCGCGTCGTGGCGCCGTTCGACTTCGAGATACTGAAAACAAACGAGCAGGTCCGGATCGAAAGGGGACAGGCCACGGCCGACATCCTGCCCGTTTTCGTCCGGGAACCGGACGGTTCCGGACGCATCCTGAAGCGGCTGGACGGGCTGATGGAAGCCGTGAGGCGCGCCCGGCAGGAAGGCGCCCTCCGTCCCGGACGTCTGGAACCACTTGCCGATTCCCTGCAGAGAAGCATCCCGGTTCCCGGGCTCAGGCCGGAACACTGGAAAAGCCTGATCCGGAAAGATGTGGATTTCGAGCGGTTCGCGTCGGTTCTGCGCCGGTCCCTGCGGGAATCGGTCGACGCGGGAATCCTGAACCTCTCGAAAAAGGAATTCCTGCCGGACGGCGGCACGGTGCTCGTCGGGGAGGGCGCGTCGGAAAGAGCCGTTCCCGGCAAGTCCGTTTTCGATACGGAGGAGGCCGGCCGGGCCGCGGCCGAGGCGGCTGCGAAGGCGTTTCCCGCGGAGCCGGACCTGATCGGTGCGGCCGCCCTGCTGGCCCAGTGGCTGATCACGCCCAATTTGAACGCGGACGTGGAGGGCTTCCGCGGCCGGATCCGGTCGGCCGTCGCCCGCGTTCCGCTGTCCAGCGGATTCGTGTTCGAGAACGAGAAAATCGTGGACCGGAACGAGCGCATCACGCCGGACATCCGGCAGAAGCTCGTCTCCCTGTCCGCCAAGATGACCGAGCGCGGCCTCCGCGAGTCGGGGCTCCGCCGTTTCCTGCCGGTCGCCGGAAAGGTGGCCTTCGTTCTATCCCTGTTGTTCCTTTTCGCGGTCGTGGTGCATTTTGAGGAGCCGGAACTGCTCGGCCGGACGAAATCGGTTTTTCTGCTCTGCTTCGTGACCGTGATCGTCGCGGCCGCGGCTTCCCTCATGCACCGGACCGGGGCGTCCGAGTTCCTCGTGCCTGTGTCCGCGGGGTCCATGCTGATCGCCGCCATGTTCGATGCGCGCATCGGGTTCGCGGCCAGCGCCCTGATCAGCGTGCTGGCCGGCGGGCTGTGGGGCAACGCCTATGTGCTGACGGCGGTCTCCTTTTTCGCGGGCGTGGTGGGCGTGATCGTCATCAAGCGCGTCCGGAGCCGGAGACAGCTCATCCAGGCCGTGCTGATCATGACCGGAGCGCACGTGTTCGCGGTCACGTTCATGGGACTGATCGGATACCTCCCGCCCCGGGAAATATTCTCGGCCTGGCGGTTCGCCGCGATCAACGGGCTGTTCTCGCCCATCGTGGTGTACGGGCTTCTGGCGCTGTTCGAATCCACGTTCGATATCGCGACCGATTTCTCGCTCCTGGAGCTCTCGAACCTGAATCACCCCCTGCTGAAACAGCTTTCGGTCGAGGCCCCCGGCACCTACCACCATTCCATCCTGGTCGGCAACCTGGCGGAGGCCGGCTCGCAGGCGGTGAACGCGAATTCCCTGCTGGCCCGCGTGGGCTCCTATTATCACGACATCGGCAAGATCGACAAGGCGGAATATTTTGTCGAGAACCAGCTCGGGGCGAAGAATCCGCACCGGAAGCTGTCGCCGCGCATGAGCGCACTGATTCTTTCGAACCACGTGAAGCGGAGCCTCGAACTGGCGGAACAGCACCGCCTGCCTTCGGCGATACAGGCCATCATGACCGAGCACCACGGCCGGTCGGTCATGCAGTTCTTCTACCAGAAAGCCGTGGCGCAGAAGGCCCGTGACGAAGACGTGAACGAGGAGGACTACCGGTATCCGGGCCCCAAGCCGCAGACCAAGGAGTCCGCCATCGTCATGCTCGCGGACGCCATCGAGGCGGCGTCACGGTCCCTGAAACAGCCGACCCACAGCCGGCTCAAGGGGCTGATTGAGAGCCTGGTGGACGACCGGTTCAAGGCCGGAGAACTGGACGAATCACCGCTCACGCTGCGCGACCTGGAGCGCATCAAGGAGGCCTTTCTGAACATTCTGGACGGCACGTTCCACGCGCGCGTCCAGTACCCGGACCGTGAACCGCCGGCGAAACCCCGGTCCGGCGAACGGGAGGTAAAAGATGAGCGTCCGGATCCAAAGGAACCGGAAAGCCCCGTCCCCCCTGCCGGATAGAACGGTCCGGCGGATCGCGGAGACCGTGCTGGCGGGCGAAGGACACGGCCGGAAAGGTCTTCCGAAAGGCGAACTCTCCGTCGTGCTGACGGACAATGCCTTCATCCGTGAGCTGAACGCACGGTTTCTGAGAAAGGACCGCCCGACGGACGTGATTGCGTTTCCTCTCGGGGAGGAGGGCGGGACCTGGGGGGAAGTGTATGTGAGCGTCGAGCGGACCGGCGAGCAGGCGGCGGAATACGGGGTTCCCCCGGTGCAGGAGCTGGCCAGGTGCGTGATACACGGCGTTCTGCACCTGCTCGGGTACGACGACGGGACGAAGAGCGGCAGGGAGGAGATGCGGCGGAAGGAGGGGGAATACCTGAAGAAAACGGGATGTGACGGCTGATTTATCATTGTTTTTGTTCGAATGGTTCAGTAAATTAATCGGGCGGCCAGAAGCCATGTTTTCTGTTTCCAGTTTTTCCGAAAGATAGGAAATGGGGCTTCTGGCCGCTCCGACGAGTTAGTTCCCCTGTCGCATGGGGTGGCCATCATCCGCGCATTTTGTGGCGCCTCACCGTTTGCGGCGGGGTCCTTCATTTGATTTGTTCTCGCGAGAGTGGCGAAATTGGTAGACGCGCCAGATTTAGGATCTGGTCCCGCTCGGCGGGTTAAGGGTTCGAGTCCCTTCTCTCGCACGTAAAATCCCCCCGTTGTTCGCGACGCAAAGCGTCGCCGACAGCGGCCCCCCTTTAAAAAGGGGGGCATTACTATAGCAGAAAGGACGCATTTTTTGAAATCCGAAGTGGCTTCCCCGAAAACATGGAAAAAGGAATTGTCCGTCGAAGTCCCTGCGGATGAAGTGGCCCCGCACCGGGAGGAGGCGCTCCGCTCCATGCAGAAACGGATCCGGATCGACGGATTCCGTAAAGGAAAGGTTCCGGTCTCCATTCTCCGCCAGCGTTTCGGACAGGCGTTGGAATCCGATATCGCGGAAGACCTGGCCGAAGTCTTCTACCGCAAAGCGGTGGATGAGAACGGCCTGCATCCGGTCGCGCCGGCCGTGCTCAAGGACGTCCAGTACAAGGAGGGGGAACCCCTGCGCTTCAAGGCGGAAATCGAGGTCGAACCCGAAATCAGTCCGAAGGATTACGAGGGTATTAAAGTCGACCGCGAAACCTGGAAAATCAGCGAAGAGCAGATTGACCGGGTGATCGACGACTTGCGCGAGCGGAACGCCGAGGTCAAGCCGGCCGAGGCCGGCGCGCGCGTCGGTGATCTGGTCCACGGCGACATTCAGGCGTTGGACGCGTCGGGCGTGCCGATCATCGGCCGTAAGTGGAACGACCGCTGGATCGAACTCGGCCGGCCGCCGCTCGGGGACGCGGTCCGCGACCAGCTGACGGGCGTCACCACGGGCGAGACGCGGCAGTTCACGGTCACGGAAAAAACACCGGACGAGAAGGGCAAGCCCAGGGACGAGGAGAAGCGTTACGCCATCCAGGTCCGGGCCGTGCACGAGAAAAACCTTCCGGTCGCGGATGACGCCTTCGCGAAAAAGACGGGCGACTTCGAGAATGTGGAGGCCATGCGCCAGGGCCTGCGGAAGATATTGGAGGCCGACCGGGACGTGTATACCCGGAAGCAGACGCTCCAGCGCATCGCGGACCAGATCGTCCGCAAAAATGATTTCGAACTGCCGCCCAGTCTGGTCGAGTATTCCTTCCGCCGGTTCTTCGAGGAATTCGAAAAGCAGAATCCCGGCGTTTCGGAGGAGGAAGCGCGTCAGCGCCATCTTCCGATGGTCGCGTGGAACCTCAAGTGGAGGCGCATCTGGACGGCCATCGGTTCCGCTGCGGCCATCGCCGTGACGGACGAGGACGCGCAGGCCGCCATCCAGCGTCAGATTGAGGTCAGGCCCACGGACGAGAAACGGATACGGGCGCGTTTCAAGAATCCTTCACGGATGGAGGAACTGAAGGACGCCCTGCTCGAGGAAAAGGTGATGGATTTCCTCCTGGAGAAGTCGAAGGTCAAGGAGGTTGTCGTGGCGCCGCCCGCGGCCGCGCCGGAGGGGATGTAAGCCCGATCCCGTTGCGGGAGGGATTGCTTCGCCCGCCGAGCCGGCCCCCGACCTGGTCGGTGGCGGGCTCGCAATGACATCACCGGGGGTCAGTCGGTCAATTGCGATCGATGTGATTTTTTTTATTCAATACTGAACAGGAGATATCCATGAGCTTGGTGCCCATTGTTGTGGAACAGACCGGACGCGGAGAACGGGCCTATGACATTTTCTCCCGCCTGCTCAAAGAGCGCATCGTTTTCATCGGAACGGGCATTGACGACACCGTGGCGAGCCTGGTCATCGCCCAGCTCCTCTTTCTCGACGCGGAGGACCCGGAGAAGGACATCTTCCTGTACCTGAATTCTCCGGGCGGCTACGTGACCTCCGGCATGGCCATCTACGACACCATGCAGTACGTCAAGTCGGACGTGGCCACCATCTGCATGGGACAGGCGTCCAGCTTCGGCGCCGTCCTGCTCGCCGCGGGCGCGAAAGGCAAACGCTCCATCCTGCCGCATGCGCGCGTGATGATTCACCAGCCCCTGGGCGGGGCCCAGGGCCAGGCCACGGACATCGAGATCCAGACGCGCGAGATCCTGGTCATCCGCGAGAAGCTCAACGGCATCCTCGCCAAACACACGGGACAGCCGGTCGAGAAGATCGCCAAGGACACCGACCGGAACTTCTTCCTCTCCGCCGAGGAGGCGAAGGCGTACGGCATCGTGGACGAGATTCTCACGCGTGACCGCAAAACCAGCAGGGGGAAAACCGCCACATGACGAATCCTCCGGCCTACACCTGCTCCTTCTGCAACCGCTCCTCGGACGAGGTCGAGGCGATCGTCACCGGACCGGGCGTCAATATCTGCAGTGAATGCGTCCGGTACGCGGAGGACATTATCCGGAGCGACAAGCAGCGCCGGTCCCTGAAGCTGGTCCAGCCCCTTCCCGTGCCCCGCGAGATCAAGGACGAGCTCGACAAGTACGTCATCGGCCAGGACGACGCGAAACGCGCGATCGCCGTGGCCGTGTACAATCATTATAAACGGGTGGGCGTGGACGAGCACCCGTCCGATGTGGAGCTCGCCAAGAGCAACATCCTGCTCGTTGGCCCCACGGGCACGGGCAAGACGCTCATGGCCCTGACCCTGGCCCGGTTCCTCCAGGTACCTTTTGCCATCGCGGACGCGACGACCCTCACCGAGGCGGGCTACGTGGGCGAGGACGTCGAGAATGTGCTGGTGCGCCTCCTGCAGGCGGCCGATTACCGGCTTGAACGCGCGGAAAAGGGCATCGTGTACGTGGACGAGATCGACAAGATCGCGCGCAAAGCCGAGGGGTCGTCGATCACGCGCGACGTGTCGGGCGAGGGGGTTCAGCAGGGTCTGCTGAAACTGCTGGAGGGTTCGATCGTGTCCGTGCCGCCGAAGGGCGGCCGCAAACACCCGGAACAGCCCCTGATCAACGTGAACACCAAGGACATCCTGTTCATCTGCGGCGGCTCGTTCGAGACGCTCGAAAAGATCGTGGCACGGCGGATCGGCAGGAAGGTGATGGGATTCGGAAGCGAGGTGGTGCACCGCCGGGAGGCCACGGTCGGCGAACTTCTGAAGCGGGTGGAGCCTGACGACCTGCTGCAGTTCGGTTTGATTCCCGAGCTGATCGGCCGCCTGCCCGTGATGACCACTCTGGCCGAGCTCGATGAGCCGACGCTGATGCGCATCCTGATCGAGCCGAAAAACGCCCTGGTCAAGCAGTACCAGCGGCTGTTTCAGATGGACGGGGTCCGGCTCGAATTCGAGGAAGAGGCTTTGCAGGCCGTGGTGCGGCTCGCCATGAAGAAGAAAACCGGCGCACGGGCTTTGCGGTCCATTCTCGAGAGCGCCATGCTCGATGTGATGTACGAAATGCCCTCCATGGACAAGGTGGACGACTGTATCATCACGGAAGGCGTCATTCTCAAGGGCCAGGACCCGATTTTCAGGTCCAGGCAGGAGACACGGAAGCGGTCCAGGGCCTGAAAGCAGGCCGGAAGCGGAGGATTTCAGGCGGCCCGAGCGTAATCATCTATTTTATAGAGCATTGGGAGGTCGTTACAGTCAAGCCTGTAACGACCTCTGATTTTTGGAATATTCTATTATATATTCAGCAGCCGACAGGCCGGTTTGCCCCATTTTCGGGGGGATTCGGCGGCCCCCATGCCCCGGATAAGGTCGGTAAAGACACATTTTTCGGATAAAGGACCGCATCGCCGGACGGACGAGTGAGCCGTCAGGCGGTTTTTTCCGGAGATCAGCGGCTATAAAATGAAAAAAACACTTGACAAATTTGTTTGTTATTCATATAATTAGTGTCGCATTTCGAACTCCGTGAGGGGACATTTACGCGGCACATTCTGATTCTCCGCCGTTGGCAAGTGCATTGAATCGGCTCAGCAGGAGGACAGGGAAACGGGAAGATCAGAGACGCGGTCCATCAGTTCCGGTCATTCGCCCGAATGACAAAGGCTGATGGCATTTTTATTTAACGCCATACCTGAATATTTGAAACTTTGGAATATTCTCGAAAAGAAATTAGTCACGGGAAAGGAGGTGCTGTCCGCGGTCATTGTGTATTGGCATCCCGCGAACGGAACCCTGTGTTCTTCAAGCGGGGTCGTTGAAAGGGTGAGCCGTCCAATCATCAAGTGAAGGAGGCATGGTTCATGAAACTCGGAAACGTGTTGAGGCTATTGTTGACCCTCTTCGTGGTTGCAGCCCTGATTCCCGCCGCGGCAAGCGGCGCGGGCAAAATCCGCGGATGGGTGACCGACGCTGAAACGGGCGAACCGCTTATGGGCGCGAACGTCGTCGTCCAGGGCTCGTCCATGGGCGCCGCAACGGACATGAACGGCGAATACGTCATCCTGAACGTCCCGGTGGGCAAATACGTTCTCGTATCGTCCTACATGGGATTTCAGAGAATGGAAATCAGCAACATCATCGTCAATGACGGAACGACCACTTTCCGTGACCTGAAAATGGCGAAAACGGTCCTCCAGGGCCAGCAGGTCTCCATCGTCGCTGAAAAGCCCCTGGTGGACAAGGCCCAGACCAACGAAGTCCATGTCCTGCGCGGTGAAGAAATCGCTCAGATGCCGGTGCGCGGCGTCAATGCGGTGATCGCGACCATGGCCGGCGTGATCAACGACAACGGCGTCCTGCACGTGCGCGGCGGCCGGGCCGACGAAACCGGCTATTACATGGACGGCGTCAACGTCACGAAGATGACGGACGGCGGAACAGCCGAGCAATTCCTGGGCGTCTCGGTGATCAACAATGCCATCGAAGAAGTCCAGATGCAGACCGGCAACTTCGGCGCCGAATACGGGGGCAAGCTGGGCGGCCTCACCGCGGTCACCACGAAAAGCGGCGGCTCCAAGTACAGCCTCACGGGCGAAGTCATTTCGGACGATTTCTGGGCCCTCCAGAAAGACGCCAATTCGTCCTATCAGATCCTCGGCATCGACAAACTCTATTCCTACGGGTACAATGACTACGTCCTCACCGCGGGCGGACCGGTTCCCTTTATGAAGAACGTCCGGTTCTTCGGCGCGGGCCAGATGTACAACCGCCTGTCTCAGGCGACCTGGTTCGAAGGCTTCCAGCAGGATCCCATTCAGGTCCTGTCGAACGCCAATACATCCGAAGGGACCAAGGTCAACCTGACGGACACCATCGCAATCGACATTCCGGCCGGCCGTCTGCCCGGCGGCGGTACGTACGGATACATGGGCAACGGCAACCTGACCTTTGATTTCAGGCCGTTCCGGGTCAAGGTCGGCGGCTCTTACCAGAAAGAAAGGCAGACCGGCGAAACCGCCAATCCGCTGGCCCTGCTGACCACGCCGGTGCGGTCCAACGTGACCTACATCACCAATTACACCGGCTATCTGAACCTCACGCACACTATCAATCCCACTTCGTTTTACACGCTGAACCTGAGTCTGTTCAACGAGTTCAACGAATCCAAGGATCCGGTGCTCGGGACCGATTGGGCGAAGTACGGCGATCCCGCCTACAACACCGCTCTGGTCGACACCAGTCTCGAGCGGCAGTGGTATCTTCCGTTCGACGACAGCATGAACTGGGATTTCCCGGGCACGCCCAACACAGGCAACAACGGGTACTCCAAGCGTGACCAGACCCGTATGACCGGCAAGCTGGACTTCACCAAGCAGTTCGGCAAGGCTCATGAAGTCAAACTCGGCGGCGAATTCCAGCTCCAGAAAATTCGCTGGTTCTCGTTCCAGGCCTTCAACCTGGCCGCGCGTATGGCCCAGGTCGCGAAGGATCCCACTCAGTACACCGAGTACGACGCCTACAAGGCCCTGTTCCCCCGCATGATCGGTTACGACTGGCTGGGCAATGAGGTCGACGAGGACCAGGTCGTGGCCTCCAAGCTCGGTCTGCCCGGAGAAACCTCATTCAACCTGCGCAATGCCCCGATGGAACCGAAAATCGGCGCTTTCTACGTGCAGGACAAAATCGAGATGCGCGACCTGATCATCAGCGCGGGCCTGCGCTACGACTACTTCGACAACGGCGTCGCTTCCATGGCGAATCTCGATTCTCTGGTCAGGGGAAGCAACGGCGGCATCGATGAGTCCCTGTTCGGCGAAAAGAAGACCTATCATTTCGTGAGCCCGAGACTGGGATTCTCCTTCCCGGTCACGGACAAGGCCACGTTCCACGCCACATTCGGCAAGTACTACCAGGCGCCGGACCCGTTCGAGGTCTGGGGAAGCCGCGGCTATACCAACCTGCTGTACTTCCTGTACGGCGGCTACTTCGCGCCGCTGCCGAATCCGAATTTGAAGCCCGAAAAGCAGACTTCGTATGAATTCGGCTTCCAGATGGGCTTCGGCACGAACGCGGCCCTCGACGTGACGGCCTTCTACAAGGACACCCGGGACCTGCTGCAGCGCTACCTCATCGTCCCGCGCGTGCTCGATTACCGGCCGGCCACCTGGACGGCGAACACCGACTTCGGCACCATCAAGGGTCTGTCGGCCACGTTCAACCTCCGCCGGACGGCCCGCATCCAGTCCACGGTGAACTACACGTATTCCGTGGCCCAGGGCACCGGCTCCTCGGTGTCGAGCCACAATGACATCGCCTGGCAGGAAAACGAGACGCCGAGTTTCCCGAAGGTGATCGCGTCCCTCGATTACGATATCCGGCACAAGGGCTCCATCCTGCTCGATTTCCGCACCCTCGACGAGGACGGACCGGCCCTGCTGGGTATGCGGCCCCTGGGTCGCGTCGGCCTGAACCTGGCGTTCAATTTCCACAGCGGCAGTCCCTATACGCCGATCGCCGTGACGGACGCCACCAGCGAGTTCTACGGCTTCAACGCGCCCGCGCCTCTGACTTCCATGAACGCGGGTAGCCTGCCCTGGTTCTATCAGCTCGATGCCAAGCTGGACAAGGACATCACGGTCGGGCCGGTGAAACTGAACGCGTATATCTGGGCCGTCAATCTGCTCGGAACCAAGTCCATCGTCAGCGGTTACCGGGGAACCGGCCGTCCGGATACGGACGGATGGCTCCAGACCGACGCCGGCAAAGCGGCGGCCGCTCTGAACGGCCCGGATTACGTGAAGTGGTACAAGGCCTGGATTACGCAGTGCGGAACCTTCGGCCTTCAGGAACCGCGCCAGGTGCGTTTCGGCCTGAAGTTCGAGCTGTAAGCCGCGGTGAGCCTTTTGACCCGCCCCCCCGACGGGGGGCGGGCACAATCAAAAAGGAGAATCCCCTATGCGTTTGAATAAGCCCATGCTGTTTCTCCTCGTCCTGATGGGGGCGGCCGCATTGTCCGTCCGCCTCGCCGCGGCTCCGGCGGGAAAGGCCAAACTGGCCAAACCCGCCGTGTATGACGCGCAGATCATGGACGTGAACCAGATTGAATGCTACATCCAGAACAACGGAAAAATCGGAGAAAATCCCACAAGCGGAGGCGACGGCTTCTTTTATCCCAAGGGCCAGCGGAACGCCTCCATCATCTTCACCGGCGGCATCTGGGTGCTGGGCAAGGTGAACGGCGACATCCGGACCGCTTGCGCGGATTACTCCACCGAATATCAGCCCGGCATAATTCTGCCGGACGGAAACGCCGACGACGCCACCAAGGAAGAGTACAAAATCTACACCTACAACAAGGGCGAGACGGTGGACGCGGCTGCGATTGCGCAGGGATGTCCGACGACGGTGCTCGGCGACAAGATGATGTTCACCGTGTACAATGACGTGACCGACCACACCCCGGTGTTCACCAAGCCGCCGATCGGCCTCGAGGTCTCCCTTACGGCCTTCGGGTTCAATCAGACCGGCGCCATGGGCAACACCCTGTTCTACAAGTTCAGGTTCACGAACAAGGGCGCGAACACGCTTGACAGCACCTTCGTGGCCGTGTTCTTCGACCCGGATCTCGGGGACGGAAACGACGATTTCGTCGGCTGCGACACGGATCTGGGAATCGGCTACGTGTTCAACGGCGACAATTACGACACCAAGTACGGCACGGCCGTGCCGTCCATGGGATGCGATTTCTTCCAGGGCCCCATCGTGGACGCCCCGGGAGAATCGGCTGTCCTGCCCGACGGAACCGTTCTGCCGGACAAGAAAATCCTGCAGATGACGTCGTTTTTCGCCTATATCAACGGCTCGCCCATCACCGGCATGAGCGACCCCTCCCTGCAGGACGCGCAGGGCGCGCAGGAAGCCTATTTCTTCGTCAACGGTTTCCGCGGCAACGGCGAGCCCTGGACCAATTCGATCACCGGAGAAGAGACCAGTTTCCCGTTCGACGGAGATCCCGTCCTGAACACGGGATGGCTGATGAGCTCGATCACGGCGCCCAAGGACATGCGCATGGGCCTGGCCGCGGGTCCTTTCACGCTGGCACAGAACGACCCCAAGGAAGTGGTGATCGGAATCGTTGTGGGCCATGGGGCGGACAACATGTCGTCCGTGTCCATCATGAAGTACTACGACAAGCAGGCCCAGGCCGCGTATGACAAAGATTTCGACCTGGCCTCCCCGCCGCCCGTGCCGCAGGTCACCGTGGCGCAGGACGACGAAGATCTGATGCTGTACTGGAACCAGTCCAGTTCCGATTTTTCGGACAAGGGCTACGAGTTCGAAGGCTACAATATCTGGCAGGGCGCCTCTCAGGCGGGTCCGTGGACCCGGGTGGCCACCATCGACAAGAAAAATCTGGTCACCACGATCTGGGACGACGCTTACAGCCCGGAACTCGCCACGGTGCTCAACATGCCCGTGCAGTTCGGCGGCGACGCCGGACTCCGGTACAACTTTTTCGTGGAGAAGGATTACCTGAACAACACGCCGCTGGTCAACGGCAAATCCTATTATTTCGCGGTGACCAGCTACGCGTACAATCCGGACGGCGTGCCGAAGACGCTCGAGAACGCGCAGACGGGTTTTGTGGCCGTTCCGCAAAAGCCCGTGCTCGACACCGAATACAACGCGGACATGCTCCAGGTCATTCCGGCGCCGCTGATGTCGGGCGTCAGTGACGGTAAAGTGACCGTGACGGTCATCAATCCCGCGGCCCTCACCGGGCACGATTATGAGGTGACGTTCTCCACCATGGACGACGCGAACAGCCCGCTGAACGGTCAGCTGGTGTGGCACCTGACCGACAAGACCACGGGTCGGGTGGTTCTTCGCAACCAGCCCGAGGCGACCGCGGACGACGCGAACTTCCCGGTCGTGGACGGCCTGACGATCAAGGTCACGGGCGCCGCGCTGACGTTCAAGGCCATCATCGAAGTGGCGAACGAGGCGGGTCCGCTGCCCGAAGCCAAGATGGACGCGGCAGGCAAGCCTTTCGGCGGCGACAATGTCTGGCACGCATTGAGCCCGTCCGGGTTCGGTGACCGCCACTACGTCAGCGGCGGCGGCGGCACCGGCGGCATGGACCGGCTGACGCGGTGGATCGGTTACGCGATTCCGCGTGACTTCGAGATCCGGTTCACGGAAGCGGGCGGATGGGGTGTTTTCGCGTTCGACAACGACATGGTCGCGACCACGCCGTTCGAGATCTGGGACATCGGCATCAACACGCCGAACGATCCGTCGGACGACATCCGGATGATCCCGTTCATGACCAACACCGCGGGAGAAACCCGTGGCGCCTGGTCGCCGGTTTCGGACGTCGACCCGTATTTCGGTTACAACGCCTCCGACTGGATCTACTGGATGGATCCGCAGGACGCGAACGGGTATAATAATTTCGCGTCTGTCTGCGCAACAACCGGAGCGGGGAACACCTATCCCTATGCCACGGACGGCAGCGCTGAAGGCTACTACGCCACTTTCTACGGCGGATTCGTATACCCGATCGGTCGCTTCATTCTCGGCGACTACAACGACGACGGAACGGGACCGCTCACCGGAACCGTGATCCGACTCCTCACCGGAAAGCCGAACAACGAAGCCGTGAAATTCGCGTTCAGCACCGCTGACGCCGCGAAGGCAAAGTCCGATGAGATCGCGGAAAAGCGGTTGGCTGAGATCAATGTGTTTCCGAACCCCTATTTCGGGCACAGCGACGCGGAAGGCAGTCACTTCGAACAGATCGTGACGTTCAACAACCTGCCTGAACAATGCACGATCCGGATTTTCTCCCTCGCCGGACAGCTCGTCCGCACACTGGTGCACGACAACGGCACGCCCTTTGAGCGCTGGAACCTCCAGAACGAAGAGCGGCTCCCGGTCGCGAGCGGCATGTTCATCGTGCATGTCGAGACGGCCTTCGGAGAAAAAATCCTGAAACTGGGCGTGGTCAATCGTGAACAGCGCTACCTGCACATGTAGGCGGCGTCATGCATCCGTTCCGATTGAACGTCACCGATCCTGGAAAAAAATGGGAGTGCGCGCAATGAAACATAACCGTTTGATCCTCACTGTCGCCCTTCTCGCGGTGATCGGCCTCGGTTTTCAGGCGTGGGCCGGGAACCCGGAGAAGAAAGGCACCGCCGGGGCCGAAGAACTGCTCATCCCCGTCGGATCGAGAGGGGTCGCGCTGGGCGGCGCCTCCATGGCCTGCATCAACGGCGTGGACGCCATTTTCTGGAACCCCGCCGGCGTGGCGAACACCAGCTCGTCCACTGAAGCCATGTTTTCGTACATGAAGTACATCGCGGACATCAATGTGACCTACGGCGCCCTGGCCGTGAAGACCGGACTCGGAAGCATCGGCGTGAGCTTTCAGAGCCTGTCCTTCGGGGACATCGCCGTCACCACCACGAATAATCCGGACGGCACAGGCTCGATGTGGTCGCCGACTTACATGACGCTCGGCGCCACCTATTCCCGCAGCATGACCGACCGCATCTTCGTGGGCGGAAACGTCAAGTTCATCAGCGAGAAGATCATGACCACCTCCGCTTCGGCGTTTGCCTTCGACATGGGGGTTCAGTACCTGACCTCCATCGGCGTGCGCCTCGGCGTGGCGATGAAGAACGTGGGAACACCGATCCGCTTCGACGGCACCGATCTGGAACGGCGCGTGGAAATCCCGGGAACGCCCTCCGGCGCACCGCCCCAGAATCTCCGGATCGTCGCGCAGGAATCGGAGCTCCCCTCCACGTTTGAGATGGGCCTGTCGTATGCCCGTCCCGTGGTGGACAAGGTAGACATGACCCTGATGGCCAACTTCCGCAACAACAATTTCCTGAACGACGAAGTCAGCGGCGGCATCGAGGTCGATGTGAACCATATGTTCTTCGTCCGGGGAGGCTACACCTACGCCCTGAACGAGAGCGGCGAAGACGCGGCCGGCGGCAAGACCTACATCTACGGGCCCGCCTTCGGCATGGGGCTGATGTACCCGATGGCCCAGCAGATGAAGGTGGCGTTCGATTTCGCCTACCGCACCACCGAATACTTCAGCGAGAACCTGCTGTTCACGGCAAAAGTCATTTTCTAAGACCGCGCCGGACAGCCTGAAGCATCACATCGAGAGGTTGACAACCCGGTTGTCAACCTCTCTTTTTTTTGCCGCCGCCTCCGGCGTGCGCCCGGCGGTTTACCGGAGCCCGGGCGGACCGGAGACGGAAAGGCGGCACGAAAGGAATGAATGAAACGCAAGGGCCTGATTATCCTGACGCTCGCCGCGGCGGGCGTTTTTGTCAGCGGTCCGGAGACTGCCGCGTACTCAGCGGCACCCGTCACGCTGTCCCTCGACGCGGTATCATTCCGCTACGATGCGGACAGCGCGCTCGTGGAGGCCGCCTTTTCGATACCCAGGCGGCAGGCGGTCTACGTCCGCACGAAAGAAAACGTCTTCAAATGGTCCGGCGTGTTCGATCTGGCCATTCGTTCCGGAGACTCCACCGTGACGGAACGGCAATGGCGGAGCGAGAATACACTGGCGGATACGGCCGGACTGCGGGAAGACCTGGATTTTACGGATGTCATCCGTTTTCTGCTCAAGCCCGGGGTCTACAGGGCCGTCCTGACTTTCCGGGACGACCAGGCCGGGGATAGGACCGCCGAGACGGCCGCGGACATGATCGTCCCGGAATACCCGGACGACCGGCCCTGCCTCAGCCAGATCCGCCTGGCCACAAAAGTAACGGCGAATTTTCAGGAGCACAATCACCCGTTTTTCAAGAACTCGCTTCAGGTCGTGCCCAATCCCAAGCCGGTTTTTTCCGAGAATTCGCCTTTCCTTTACTTCTACACGGAACTGTACGGACTGACGGGACTGGCCGCGGATTCCGGGTACACGCTCGAAACCGTTGTGCAGTCCCGCTCCGGCGCGGCCGTTCCGGATATGGAACCCGGCCGCCGAATGAGGCCGGCTCCGGCTGAATCCGCGGTCGAATGGGGCGCGGTGAGGGTCGGGCTTCTGCCGGGCGGTTCGTACCGACTCGCTGTTCGACTTGCTTCGTCGCAACGGCGATGTGCTGGACGAACGGACGGTCCCGTTTTTCGTGTATAACCCCGGCGAAGACGCATCTGCGGACCCGGCCGCGAGCGCTCTTCAACTTTATCTGGCGAGCGAGTTCGGGGGCATGGGCGAGGCCGAGCTGGACGCGGAATTCGAGCGCGCGACGGTCCTCATGCGCAAGAACGAGCGGAAGGAGTTTAACGGCCTGACGGACGCGGCCGCCAAGGGACGGTGGCTTTTCGAGTTCTGGCGAAAGCTTGATTCCGAACCCAGGACGATCGTCAATGAAACGCGTCTCGACT
Organism: uncultured bacterium; assembly: GCA_963736115.1. GTDB lineage: Bacteria > Zhuqueibacterota > QNDG01 > QNDG01 > DTFT01 > JAFGAX01. The sequence continues at coordinate 41,365 of CAVTNR010000015.1, read as the reverse complement.
ACCTGCGGCGGATTCAGATCGCCAACCAGCGGTACCGGAGCTTCCGGGAGGAGGGGTGGAAGACGGACCGCGGACGCGTGTTCCTTCTGTACGGGGACCCGACATCGTCCATGGCGTATCCGAACGAACAGGGCATGCGTCCCTACGAAGTCTGGTATTACGACGAACTTGAAAGCGGCGTGCAGTTCGTGTTCGTGGATTTCAACATGGACCGGGAATACCGGCTGGTTCATTCCAACAAGCGCGGTGAGATCTCGAACAACGGCTGGAAGGACATGGCGAGAACGGGGCAGTATTAGGGGTTGAGACGCCCCGGATTCGGATAAGATCAGGAAGCCTCCCGCAGGTTTTTAAATCCGCGGGAGGCTTTGGTCACGGGAAATGATTCCCTCCGGGAGGCTTGCAGCCTCCCGGAGGGAATTCGGTCAATTTACCGGCACAAGGGAGGGTTCTCCATGCGGTCTCATCGGACTTCGCGGTTCTTCCTTACTTTAATCCTCACATGCCTGTGCTTCATCCGCGTAGCCGCGGCCCCAACGGACGGCAGATCCCGGTCCGCGAGCCCGGACGTGGTTGACCTGGCTGTCCTGGGCGTGAACCAGATCGATTGCTACATCCAGAACAACGGCAAGATCGGGGAACGCTCTTCATCCGGCGGTGACGGTTTCTTCTATCCGAAGGGTCAGCGCAACACCTCCATCCTCTTCACTGGGGGCTCTGGGTGCTCGGGATGGTGAACGGTGAACTCCGCACCGCATGCGCGGATTACGCCACCGAATTCCAGCCCGGCATGATTCTGCCAAACGGCAGGCCGGACGATGCCGCCAAGTCCGAGTACAAGATCTACACGTACAACAAAGGTGATGTGGTCGATCAAACGGCCCTCGATCAGGGCTGCCCCTCCGAAGTACTCGGCGACAAGATGATGTTCTGCGTGTTCAACGACATGACCGATCACTCCAATGTGTTCCTGACACCCCCGATCGGACTCGAGGTGACTCTCACGGCATTCGGGTTCGACCGGCCCGGCGCGCTGGGGAACACGCTGTTCTATAAGTTCAAACTCACGAACAAGGGCGTCCGGACGCTCGACAGCGCTTTTGTGTCCATGTTTTTTGATCCGGACAACGGAGACGGGAACGATGATTACGTAGGCTGCGATACGGACCTCGGCATCGCGTTCGTGTTCAACGGGGACAATTACGACTACAAATACGGAGCCGAGGTGCCGGCCCTGGGATGCGATTTTTTTCAGGGACCGATCGTTGACGCGCCGGGCGAATCCGCGGTCCTGCCGGACGGCACGGTTCTCGCGGACAAGAAAATTCTGGGCATGACTTCGTTTTACGGCAATTTAAAGCATACCACCGGAATGTCGGATCCCTCACTGATGGATGCGCAGGGCGGCTGGGAGGCTTATCATTACGTCAACGGATTCCTCACGAATGGAGATCCCTGGGTTGATCCGGACACCGGACTCGAGACCAAGTTCCCGTTCTCCGGAGACCCGGTTCTGAATACGGGATGGCTCGTCAGTTCGATCATAACTCCCAGAGACGTACGGATGGGTCTTTCCTCCGGTCCATTTTCGCTGGCGCCGAACGATCCCAAGGAATTGGTGATCGGTCTCGTTGTGGGGCAGGGTTCGGACCACCTGTCTTCCGTCTCCCTCATGAAGCACTACGACAGACAGGCCCAGGCCGCGTACGACTCCAATTTCGAAATACCCTCCCTTCCGCCTTTGCCCCGGGTCACGGTGGCGACGGACGACGGGGAACTCATGCTGATCTGGGACAAGGCCAGCTCGGAATACTCCTCCGGAGGCTATGAGTTCGAGGGGTACAATATCTGGCAGGCCGGCTCAGCGGCAGGCCCGTGGGCCAAAGTGGCGACCATTGACAGGAAAAACCGGGTCACACTCATCGTCGATGACATATACGACGCGGACTATGGCACCATGGTTCGGGTGCCTGCGCAGGAGGGAAGTGATACGGGCTTACGGTACAACTTCTTCGTGGAAAAGGATTACCTGACCGACAAGCCCGTGGTCAACGGTAGAAAATACTACTTCGCGGTGACCGGATACGTGTATAATCCTGACGGCATCCCCAGGACAATCGAGACGCCCCGGACCGAGGTCGCGGCCATTCCTCAGCGGCCCGTCCTGGACACCGAATACAACACGGCGATGCTCGAAATCATCCCCGCTCCGCTGGTTTCAGGCATCAGTGACGGAAAATGTGTTGTCACAGTCATGGACCCGGCAGCGATCACGGGTCATGAATACGAGGTCACTTTTTCCATGCTCGGGGACAGCCTGCCGGTCTGGAACCTGACCGACAAAACCACGGGACAGACGTTACTGGCCGAACAGTCCGAAGCCGGGGAATCGGATCCCGAGAAATGCGAAGTGGTTCACGGTTTTACAGTCAAGGTCACGGGCGTACCTGCCGCGTTCAAGGCTATCATCGAGGTGGCGAATGAAGCGGGACCTCTTCCGCAGTCCAAGTGGGACGCGGCAGGCAAACCGTTCGGAGGAGACAATGTCTGGCACACCCTGAGCCCGTCCGGGTTCGGCGACCGGCACTATGTCAGCGCGGGCGGCGGAACCGGCGGCATGGACCGGCTCTCGACCTGGATCGACTACGCGGCTCCGCGCGACTTCGAGATCCGGTTCACGGAGGCGGGCGGATGGGCCGTATTCGCGTTCGACAATGACAGGGTCGCGACCACGCCCTTCGAACTCTGGGACATCGGCATTGCCACACCGGACGATCCTTCGGACGATGTGCGCATGATCCCCTTTCTTTCCAATTCCAGGGGAGAGTCACGGGCCGCATGGTCCGCCACCGCGGACAAGGATCCGTATTTTGGATACAATGCATCCGATTGGATCTACTGGATGGACCCCCATTGCCCGGATGGATACACCCGGTTCGCGGCCTTTTGCGGAGCCGCTGGCGCCGGCGGCAGTTATCCCCGCGCAACAGACGGCAGCACCGAAGGATACTGGGTCAATTTCCACGGCGGGTTCTTCTGGCCAATCGGAGAAATGATAATCTGCGACCAGGACGACAATGGCGTGCCTCCGCTTCCCGGAACCGTGATCCGCATCCTCACCGGCAAGCCGAACAACGAAGCCGTGAAGTACGCTTTCAGCATGGCCGGTTTTGCGAAAGAACAATCCGGGGAGATCGCCCGGAAGCGGCTCGACGAAATCAATGTATTCCCGAACCCGTACTTCGGTCACCACAGCGCAGAAAGCGGCTTGAATGAGCAGTTCATGACGTTCAGCAACCTTCCGGGGGAATGCCTGATCCGGATCTTCACACTTTCCGGACAGCCGTTCCGCGTCCTGACGCATGACAATGGAACGCCATTCGAGCGCTGGAATCTGTTGACGGAAAACGGGCTCCCGGTGGGGAGCGCCATGTACATTGCCATCATCGAGACGGCGTTCGGGAATAAAATATTGAAGCTGGGCGTGATCAATCGTGAACAACTCTTTTTGCATATGTGACCAAGGTGCCGGGCGCTTCTGAAAGTGACGGAGAAATTAGTGCCGGGCGCTTCTTGAAAGTGCCCAGCTGTTGAAATGGTATTGGGAGGGGTCCACATGCGTGATCAAAAAACCATTCTTTTCCTCCTCGCCCTGATCGGGGCGGCCGCAGGATGCATCCGCCTCTCCGCGGCTCCGGTCGGGAAAACCAAGCCGGCCAATCCCGCGGTGACTGACGCCGCGGTCATGGACGTCAACCGAATCGAATGTTACATTCAAAACAACGGTAAGATCGGGGAGAATCCCGCGAGCGGCGGCGACGGCTTTTTCTATCCCGCGGGCCAGCGTCTGACCTCGATGCTCTTCACCGGAGGCCTCTGGGTTCTGGGGATGGTAAATGGAGACGTCCGTACCGCGTGCGCGGTCTATGCCACCGAGTACCAACCCGGCATCATCCTTCCCGACGGAAGTCCGGACGACGCCGCCAGGACCGAGTACGGGATTTACACGTACAACAGGGGCGACGCGGTCGATCAGGCGGCCCTCGACCAGGGATGCCCGGCCGAAGTGCTCGGCGACAAAATGATGTTTTGCGTGTTCAACGACATGACGGATCACGCAGCCGTGTTCCGGAAAACGCCGATCGGTCTCGAAGTCTCGCTGACGGCCTTCGGATTCAACCGCCCCGGCGCGCTGGAGAACACGCTTTTCCTGAAGTACAAATTGACGAACAAAAGCGCGAAAACGCTCGACCGTGCGTTCGCGGCAATGTTTTTCGATCCGGATGTCGGGAACGGCAATGACGATTACGTCGGGTGCGACACGGATCTGGACCTCGGGTACGCGTTCAACGGGGATAACTTCGATGATCGGTACGGAACGGAGATTCCGTCCCTGGGATGCGATTTTCTCCAGGGCCCGATCGTGGACGCGCCTGGTATGTCCGCCGTACTGCCGGATGGAACCACGCTCCCGGATAAAAAAATCCTCGGCATGACCTCCTTTTTTACGTATATCAGCGGATCGCCGATCATCGGAATGACCGACCCCAGCATGCAGGATCCACAGGGAGCGTATGAAGCCTATTACTTCGTCACCGGTCATCGCGCGAACGGCGAGCCCTGGATCAACCCGATCACGGGGGAAGAAACCCCGTTCCCGTTCAACGGAGACCCGGTACTGGACACCGGATGGCTGATGAGTTCCATCGCCTCACCCAAGGACATGCGGATGGGCCTCGGGTCAGGTCCTTTCACGCTGGAGCCCGGCGGTTCGCAGGAAGTCGTCGTCGGCCTCGTCGTGGGCCCGGGTAAGGACAATCTGTCCTCGATCTCGGTCATGAAATACAACGACGCGCGGGCCCAGGACGCGTACGACAATAATTTTGAACTGGCTTCTCCGCCTCCGGCGCCGCAGGTCTCCGTGGCGCAGGATGACGGAAGCCTCATGCTCGTCTGGGACCAGGCCGGTTCCGAATACTCGGACAAGGGTTATGAGTTCGAGGGATACAATGTCTGGCAGGGAGCCTCGCAATCCGGCCCCTGGACCCGGGCGGCCACATTCGACAGGAAAAACCGGATCACCATGATCCGTGATGACATCTTTCTGGAGGAATTCGCGATCGTGTCGAACCTGCCGGTTCAGTTCGGCGAGGACACCGGCCTCCGGTATCATTTCTCCGTCGAAAAGGACTACCTGACCGGCAACCCGCTGGCCAATGGACGGACCTACTGGTTCGCGGTCACCGGATACGGTTACAACCCGGCCGGTGTGCCGAAAACGCTCGAGTCCTTTCCGGCCGGATTCGCGGCCGTTCCGCAGAGACCCGTGATGGACACCCGATACCGCGCCTCCATTCTCGACACGATTCCGGCGCCGCTCACAGCCGGCGTCAGCGACGGGACATGCATTGTCACGGTCATGGATCCCGCGGCCATCACCGGGCATGACTATGAAGTGACATTCTCCGAAGTCGAAGATTCGTACAGCCCGCGGAACACCCGGACCGTCTGGCATCTGACGGATCAAACCACGGGCCGCGTGGTTCTGCAAAACCAGCATGAAGCCTCCGGAGCCGACGACGAGAGCTTCCCGATCGTGGACGGTCTCAAGGTCAGGGTGACGGGCGCGGACCTCACATTCAAGGCCATTATCGAAACGGCCAATGAATGGGGCCCCCTGCCGCAGGACCGGTGGGACGCGGCCGGAGCGCCGTTCGGGGGTGACAATGTCTGGCACGCCCTGAACCCGTCCGGATTCGGGGACCGGCACTACATCAGCGGCGGCGGGGGAGACGGCGGAATGAGCCGGCTGACGCGGTGGATCGATTACGCGGTTCCGCGCGACTTCGAGATCCGGTTCACGGAAGCGGGCGGATGGGGCGTATTCGCGCAGGACGATGACAGGGTTGCGACCACGCCGTTCGAGCTCTGGGACATCGGTGTCGACACCCCGGACGATCCTTCGGACGACAAGCGGATGATTCCCTTCCTGGGCAATTTAAACAGTGAGACTCGATCCGCCTGGTCCATGACAGCGGATACGGATTATGTGATGGGATCCCGCGGGTCCGACTGGATTTACTGGATGGATCCGGAGGGCACGGACGGATACACCCGGTTCGCGGCCGTGTGCGCCGCGACCGGTGCGGGCAACATCTACCCCTATGCGACGGACGGCAGTGCCGAAGGTTATTACGCCGATTTTCACGGCGGGTTCGTCTATCCGATCGGACGGTTCATGATCTGCGATTATGACGACAACGGCGTTCCTCCGCTTCCGGGTACCGTGATCCGTCTTCTCACCGGCAAGCCGAACCGTGAGGGCGTCAAGTTCGCCTTCAGTGCGGCCGATCTGTCGAAGGAACAGTCCGCGGCGGTCGCCCGGAATCGGCTCGACGAGATCAACGTGTTTCCGAATCCCTATTTCGGGACCCACGGCGATGAAACCGCGGAATCCCCGCAGTTCGTGACGTTCAGTAACCTGCCGGAAAAATGCACGATACGGATATTCACGCTGTCCGGCCGCCAGTTCCGCGTATTGAGGCACGACAACGGCACGCCTTTCGAGCGCTGGGATTTGCGGACGGAGAACGGGCTCCCCGTGGGGAGCGCCATGTACCTGGCCATCGTCGAGACCGCGTTCGGTAAAAGGGTGCTGAAGCTGGGCATCATCAACCGGGAATAGTAATAACTGCCACGCGGCCTGGGGGCCGCGGCTCCCGGAGAAAAACGAGGTCCCCGGCACTTGAGGATAAAAAAATGCGACGCACCTTAAAGGCGCGTCGCATTTTAAATTCTGGACAAGTCATTTGCGACGCACCTTTAAGGTGCGTCGCAAATAATTCAGCCCGCTTTTCCCACCACAAAAGCCGCGTCGAGCTCGAAGAGCAGATCATCGCGGCACACGTCGGCCACGACATTCACCGATGGCACGGAAGTAAGCCCCCGGTTTTCAGCGATGGCAAGGTACACGGGAAGGTCCTCTTTGCGCTTGAGGAATACGGTGGCCTCGCACAGGTCCGCCAGTGTCGCGCCTTCCGGGGCGATCAGGGCGGAGATCACTTCCAACGTCTGTTCGATCTGGGCCCGAACGTCCCCGAGGTGCACGCTGCGGCCCGCGTCGTCGATGGAGGCCGTGCCGGAAACCAGGATCAGTTTGCCCTCCTCCTCATCGACCACTACCGCGCGCGAAAAGGCCGATCCGTACCGGTAGGGGGATTTCTGCTGACTTCCGGTGATGTGGCGGATGCGGACCGGGCTTCCCTCGGTGCGCCGAACCGCGAAAATGTCCATGGTTGCGGCCGCGCCGGCGGGATTCCGGCCCTCGATGCCCGTGCTGGCAGGCAGGTACAGCGTTTCAGCCGGCTTTCCGTCCTCGCGCCTGGCGCCGAGAAATCCGAAGTCCGCGTAACAGGCGTTCCGGGCCCTGTTGAAATCTCCGTACCAGTCGAGTATGCCGGCGATGTAGATCCACGTGCGGACCACGTCCGGGTAGGAGAATCCCTCGTCCTTCAGGATGCGCTCGGCCCTGCGGAACATGCGGTCCGTCTGCGCCATCCTGTCCGAAGGACCGGGGGAGCCGACGCCGTTCAGCCCATGACAATCCTGCATGATGATGAATGAGGCGCCGTTGCGCTTCCAGGCGCGGCCCACGGGCCGGCCTTCGTCGTACGCGGTCCAGACCCGGTCGCCCTCGGCCAGGGGGCGGACGGCCCGGATCTGGACGCCGGTGAAGGGCGCGCCCGAGCAGGAGAGCCCCTGGATGTAGGTGACGGGCCAGTCCGCGCCGGACTCAGCGTGGGTCCTGGCTTTCATCACGGTTTCCCTGGCGGCAAGGTCGCCGAACAGGCGTTCGTGCACGATTTCCATGGACGATTCAGCGAGTATCTCGGAAACGCGGCCGTACAGCCGGGAAGCCGAAAGCGCCGGATCGCCCGCCGGATCCGTGAACGAGGCCGTGCAGTAAAGCTGGCGGCCGTTGACCGTTGTGGTGAAAAGCTTGAACGAGGGATGCAGTTCGACGGTGCGTTTGACCATTGGGTTTTCCGTTCTTCAGTTCAGGATCGGCCGGTCCGCGCTTCGGCGCGGCCGGGGCTCATGGCCGGACGGGTTTCGCGATAATGGCGGACTTGTCGTCAAAGGCCGCGCGGCTGAGTGCGCGGGGGGAGACGGTGATGGCCTCGGTTGACAATTCGGGCGCATTGTAGTTTTCCAGGAAGGTCGCGTAAAAAAGCGGATTCTCCTGGGGGAGGACGAAAGGCCTGGATGCGGCGCCTTTTTCATCGATGTGACTGAAATACGGCCTGGCGAACAGTCCGTCCGTCCGCTTGCTGGCGAACACGATCCAGCGTCCGTTCGAAGACCAGGAGTGAAACGCGTCGGCCCGGTTGCTGTTGGCTTCGCTGAGCCGCCGCCACTGTCCGGTTCGGCCGTCGACGAGGGCCAGGTCCGCGCTCTGCAGATAAACGGGAAACTGGCTGTACGCGGATACGGTCACGAGAATGAACCGGCCGTCCGGCGAAACCCGGGGCTCGAGCACGCTGGCGTCCGCGTCCGCCGCGGACAGGACGGTTTCGGGTTTCCCCCATGCGCCGGATTCCGGATCGTACGCAATGCGCATCAAATCGTACCGTATGCGGTCGTACGCGAACGGCTCTTCGGAACCCGGAGGGTTGACGAAAGTCTCGAGACGGGGCGCACTGCAGTAATAGAGCGTGCGGCCGTCCGGCGACCAGGCCGGCCAGATCTCCATGCGGTTCGTGTCCGCGAGCGCGGTCGTGGTGCTCACCGTGTTCGTCGGGATGTCATAGATAAGGATGTCCGAACCGCGGTCCAGCACGTCCCGGTTCTCGCCCGTGGCGTGGAAAAACAGCAGGAGCTGGCTGACCGAGAACGCGATCATTTCCCCGGACGGGTGCCATGCGGAATAGGCGGCCGGCGCCCGGTTCAGCGCACTGCGCGTATCCACGCGCCGCGTCCGCCCGTCCACGGTCAGAAGCATGGACGTGCCGGGCCCGCCCCTGAGGTGGAGCAGCCAGCGGTCCGTTCCGCCCCGGTAAAAGGTGTGGCAGTTCATGCAGGCGTCGGCCGCGAGCCGGCTGTTCAGCACAATCTTTTCCTCGAAATTATCGAGGTTCCGCTGGTATATGCCCATGCGGGTCCACAGGTTGTACAGGGGGCCGAGCCTGCGATACGTGAGAAAGCCGTCAATGGAGTCTGCCGACACGGTGTTCGTGATCGTCTCGAACCGGGTCCAGGTCCCGGATTCCTGCCGAACGAAGACGTCGATTTCCAGGCTTCCGCCTGCCGCGGAGGCCAGCAGGCGCTTCCAGCGTTTATCCGGGATGCGGATGATCGAGGAGCGGCTCCGCACCGTGACTGAATCGCCTCCCGAAGCCCTGAATACGGCGACAGCGCCTTCTCCGCCTTCTTCCACTGAGAAATTGAGTGGCGCGAAGTTCGGCGGAATCACGATGGATGCGTAATCGGGCGTTATCTTCGGAGCCCGGCCGGCTGAAACGGCCTTGAAGGGGCGGTCCGGCGGAGCCGAGCATGCGGCCGCGATCAGAATCAGAAGTGCGGTTCGAACAGCTCCGGAACGGATGTTTTTACTGGAAGTCATCGGGGCCCTCCGCCGGCCTTGTCGCCGGCCTGTCGAACATCCGGTATACCCAGTACGTGCCCCTGAACGCATCACGAACAGCGGATTCGGCCAGGCTGCGGTTGTTCCCTGCCCGTTTGAACGTTTCCTCGAACCGCCTGAAACGGAGCGCGGTCTCGCCGTCAATCCACGGCTGGAGAAGGCGGGCATCGAAATCCGGAGTGACCGCCGCATGGAACAGGACCGCCTCCTGAACGTGGCGCGGGGTCCGGCCTTCCCATCCCGGGGGCCGCCTGCCGGAGTCGAGAGTTTCCCAGACCCTGCGGTGATCGCCTTCGACCAGAGCCAATGCGGCCCGGTAGTCGGACGCGATCCGGTTTTCAGGATTGCGTTCCAGCAGGCGACGCAGATCCGTTTCAGAGGGCCTGCCGACGGAAATGAAATCCTTTTCCGGCATGGCGTCCAGAATACGGCGATGGCGGGGACGGCCGTCCCGTTCCGCGGGATCGCGGTTGCATAGGTCGAGATCCGCGGCGGATTTACGGCCGCCGGGCGTTTTCGCGAGATTCGCGATAAAGCGGCAGGCCGCGGCCGAGTCGCCTTTCAGCATGTAAATCGTTCCGAGCAGATGCAGGATGTCCGGCGTGGGGCCCCGGAGCGTCATGGCCTCGTGCGCCCAGTGCTGGGCCTCTCCGATCAGCCCCAGGTTGAAAAACAACCGGGCTGTTTCCTCGGGCCAGGCTTTGCACAGCGAATTGGCGGGAATCAGCCCGTTGTCCCCGTCCTTCTGGGGCCAGGCGAACATTTCATCCAGAAGCCGGCCCTCAGCCTGGAGCGCCCGGTTCACCTGAACTGACAGGATGGGATCCCATCCCGGCGCCCGGGAAGCCCGGGCCAGAACAGACGGCCAGGCTTCGCGCCGCGCTTCGAGATTTACGGCGAGCACGGTCCTGGTGAAACGACTGACCGCGCCGGCGTGCAGAAGAAACGCGGCGGCGAGGATCACCACGGTCCCTGCGGCCCACTTCAGCGGTATCGACCATTCGTTGAAACGGTTGATCGGCTTCTGCAGAACGGGCAGGGTCGTGAACCAGACCGTCAATCCTGCGGCGGCGAAGAACAGGGGAATGCCGTAAGCGGCGTGGAGCGGGATGGCCGGATTCTCGAACGGCAAGCCGTGCAGAAAGGCCTGTTTCAGCGGGCTCCAGTCCGCGAACAGATATGCGATCAATGGAATTCCGGCGGATGCGGTCAGGAGGGTCAGGCCCTCCCAGCGTTTTCCCCGCACCAGGCCCTGGGCCAGAGCCAGAGCGACACCAGCCGACAGAGCGGCCCCGCCTGCCAGCCAGAAGCACAGGATGAACCAGCCGAGCATGGCCGGAATCCGTATCCAGGGGACGCGCGGGGATTCGTAGCGGAAAGTGAACAGCAGAAGGCAGGCGCATGCCCAGCCGAGGGTCAGGCTGAAGGGCATCTCGTAACGGGTGTGGGCGGCCAGGAATAGCGCGGCGGGTATCAGGTGAACCGTATGCACGGACCAAAACCCGGTCAGGTGTTCGATCCATCTGCGGAGAAGGAGCGTGCCGGTCCAGACCACGGCCGTGATTTCCAGGCCGGCCAGCCAATCCGAGGACCATCCCCGCATCAGCCATGCGCTGAGCCAGTCCATCAATCCGCCCGGAAACGCGAGATGTTCGGACAGAAAGGTCCAGCCGCTGAAAAAAATCGGCTGTTGAGATTCAAGGCTGAGCGTGGGGCGGATACGGAACCACAGAATCAGGAAGAAGAAAATAAAAAATACAGCCTCCTGAATCAGGGGGCCGAACAACGCGAACTTGGAATTGGTTCTGATTTTTTTTCTCATGAGTTCAGTCCTGAAAAGGAATAATCCATAAAATATACGATTTAATGGCCAAATGTCAAGAAGAAAAATGAGGATAAATACATGAATTAACAGTGGTTTTTGGTCCGTTCGATTGCGGTCCGGATCCAGCTTGAAGAGTAGGATTAAGGGATGAATTTGAGATGCGGAATGCAAATGATTGAAACTATTTGTTTTAAATTTGTTCGGGATAGAGACGCTTCGGGCCTTCAATATTGAGACCAAAGTAACGATTGGTCCCGCGCATCGGGAAGGTTGGTAACCTCCCGGAGCGTTATGAATCGGAAACAGCCGTTTCCAATCAAATCCCTTGTTTCTTTTTCTTTCACGCCCTATTTTACCATTCATGACAAAGCGTATTCTCATCACTGGCGGAACGGGTTTTCTCGGCGGCCACCTCCTGCGCAAGGCCCGGCCGGATTGGGACGTATACGCGATTCACCGCGGCCGGGCCGTGGATGCGCCCGGCATCAACTGGATCAAAGCCGATCTGACGGATTCCGGGGAAACAGCCCGGGCTTTTGCATTCGTTGGACCGCGCAGTCTCATTCATGCGGCTGCACTGAGCGATATCGACCGGTGTCAGGCAAGACCGGATGAGGCTCGGCTTGTCAACACGGAGGCTTCAGCCGGACTCGCCGGTCTCTGCCGTAAAACCGGATGCCGGATGGTGTTCGTTTCCACGGACATGGTGTTCGACGGCACCCGGGGCCTGTATCGCGAGACGGACGCGACCGGACCCGTGAACGGATACGGCGAAACCAAAGTCGCGGCCGAGCAGGCCGTGGCCGCGGAATGCCCGACCGCGGTATGCGCGAGGACTGCGCTGATTTACGGGATTCCCGCTTTCGGCGGTCGTTCCTTCTCGCATGCCATGATCAACAGGCTTTCGGCAGGCGAGACCGTGACCCTTTTTACCGACCAGTTCCGAACGCCCATTCTCGCGCAGAATCTGGCGGATGCGCTTCTGGAACTGGCGGAATCCGATTTCGCGGGTATTCTGCATCTCGGCGGCGGCGAGCGGATCAGCCGGTACGATTTCGGCCTGCTCGCGGCTTCCGCAAGGGGATTGCCGCCTTACCTGATCCGGCCGGGCCGGATGAACGAACCGCCGCCCGCGGCCCCGCGGCCCGCGGATGTATCCCTCGACTCCTCCAAAGCGTCCGTGGTTCTCGGCACACGGCTCATCGGATGCGGTGAAGGCGTTAAATTTTTATAGGCACCAATCGCATAAAATTCGGTTGATATTCGAAGAATTTTCGGTTATATTTATACCACATGCCTTTCCCCGTCCACATCGAGGAACCCATGATCGCGGCGAAGGAATTCGTCGACGTTCGGACGGTCCGTGTCCGTCTGGGGGAAGGCGCCGATCCGAACCGGGCGATCGAGCCGCTTCAGAAGCTGTTCGACGAGCTGTTCCGGAAAGGCGTGACGCGGGTGCTCTTTGACATGCAGAACGTGGAATTTCCGAACGCGAGTTTCATCGCGTTCCTGATTCAGCGGACCGTTGAAGCGAGGCGGCTGAACGGGGACATTCAACTGCTGAACATGTCCCTGAACACCAAGAATCACGTCTCCCTGTTCTCTCCGGTCACCTTCCTTTCCTTCGACGAGGAACCCGCTCCCGGACTCGAGGAGACGCAGGCTCCTGCGGAATCACTGGACAGGGAGGGGAAGTTCGTCGCGGTGGAGGAGGGCGTGCCGTACAAACTGCAGGTCGGCGCCACGCTCGACGCGCTGAATAAACTGACGGATTTCGTCACCTCGCTCGCCTGGGGCGCCGGATTCGAGAAGCTCGAAGTCAGCCGCCTCAAGATAGCGGTGTATGAGGCGGGCATGAATGTCATCGAACACGGATACGAATTCGCGCCGGACGAAACCCTGTACGTCGAAGTGGTCAAGGAAGCCGACCGGTTTCTCGTGACGCTCGGCGACACGGGCCGCAGTTTTGACTTCTCCGAAAATCCCGTGTACGACGCGGAAGAGGCGTTCCGCGAGAAGCGTCGCGGGGGGTTCGGCCGGTACATCGTTGAACGATCCGTGGATGAGGTGTACTACCAGGGCGGGGAACAGGGCAACCGGCTCACGCTGGTGAAGTATTTGAACAAGAATTAAAGAATCCCATAAAAAAATAACAATGAATGTCATCCCCGAGTTCTTCTGTCGGGGATCCAAGGTGGGTTTCACATAGTTGTAGGGTGGGCCGCAGGCCCACCATGGTAAACGGGCGATTAGCTCAGTTGGTTAGAGCGCTGGTCTCACATACCAGAGGTCACTGGTTCAACTCCAGTATCGCCCACACGCATTTTTTAAAAAGGCCATTCGGTTTCAACCTGAGCGGCCTTTTATGTTTTATGGCTGTAAACTGCAACGCACCTCGAAGATGCGTCCCAAGTGTATCGATTGATCGGAGGGCATCATGCACAGAATCCTGATCGTCGAAGACGACGCCATCGTGGCACTGCATCTCGAACAGACCCTGAAGAATCTCGGGTACACAGTCGTGGGGCACGAGACCTCGGGCGAAGCGGCGGTGAAAGCAGCGCGAAAGCACAAGCCCGACGCCGCACTGATGGACATCCGCCTGCATGGTGAAATGACCGGCGTTGAGGCCGCGGAGCAAATACTCGAGCGTCCGGGCACGCTTGTGATTTTCGTCACCGCATTCGAAAACATGCACAATCAGAATCCGCAATCCCGGGCCGCATCCTGCCCGGCCTTGATCAAGCCCGTGGCGGACCATCTGCTGGCCGACACCCTGTCCGACCTGCTGGGGAAAAGCGGTCCCGACCGCGGCTGATCCTTCCTTCGTTTCCCCGCATCCTCTCTTTTTCCGCAACTTTTTCCGTCTCCGAGCGTAATGAATAGTGAGACTATGCTTCGGAGGCACTCATGAGAAATAGGCGCGATTGGAACATCCACTTGATGCTGGCCCTGTTTGCGGCCGCATCCGTTTCCGCAATGGCCGCGGTTCCGGGACCTGACGAGGACCGGGACGACCGTAACGCGAGCCGGTCCGGTTATCTGGGCGTGCTGGCCGAGAAGCTGACGCCTGAGGACAAGGCCGAACTGAAAGCCGATACCGGCTTGAAAATCACGGACGTGGTGGACGACAGCCCGGCCGACAAGGCCGGACTGGCTGAGGACGATATCATCCAATCCGTCAACGGTGAAAAGATCCGAAAGCCCGAGGACCTGGTGCGGAAAATCAGGGAAATCGGCCCCAAAAAAGAGATTAAAATCGGCATCCTGAGGGACGGCAAGCGTCAGGAAATCATGGCTGAAACCGGCCGGCTCCGCCGGTCCTACGGGGAGGTTGAACCACGGAACCGCCGGGTGTTCCGCATGACTTTTCCGGGATCGAAGCGCCTGGGCGTTCGACTGACTGAGCTGAACGAAGACCTGACCGAATATTTCAAGGCTGAAAACGGCGCACTGGTCCTCGCAGTCGACGAGGAGGGGCCCGCGGGCCGCGCGGGCATCAAGGCCGGGGATGTGATCGTCCGGGTGGAAGACGAGGAAATCGAGGAACCCTCGGACGTCACGGATGCCCTGTCGGATCTTGAGGACGGAGACGAGGCGAAACTGACCGTCATCCGCAAGGGCGTGAAGCAGACCCTCGAAGTCGAAATCGAGGAGACCTGGGACGGACCCGGGTTCCGCGACAGGCGGTCCGGAACCGGTCCGGGCCCCGGATTCGACATTCAGATCGAAATGGACGAGGAATCGCAGGAAAAACTGAAAGAACAGCTGAACCGTATGCAGGAGAAGCTCGAAGGCGGCATGGAAAGACTCAAGCGGGAACTCGAGGAGCTGGAGGATACGACCTGGATCTGACGGCCTCTGTTGTGCCGCACGGATCCGTTCATATAAATATTTTCCCTCACCCTCCTTCACCCAAACTCCCGGGCTCTTTTTTCCCGGGAGTTTTTTTATCATTGAGATTTCGGAGGCGGAGGAGAGAGCAAGGGGGCGGCGGCCGCCCGATCACCCGGTCGTGATTTGTTCGATTTTTCCGTGTATGTCCATCGCGGCGGGATCGCCGTTCTGCTCGAACAGAAGCGCGCCGTCTTTTGACCGCGAGAGCCTCACCGAGACGGACGATCCCAGGGTTTCGGCCACGCGGGTCCTCATGGACAATCCGTCCGGAGCGGACAGCAGGCCCCCCGGCATGCGTACCGCTGAAACATCGAGGCGAAAGCGGGTATCCGTGAGAGTCAGTTCCACGGCCCGTTCAGTTACCCGGCAGGTCCGGAGCGCGGCCCGGGAATAGGTGGAGAAGCGGATCATCCTGCCATTCCACAAAAAGCCGGCGAGGAAACCCGTAAACGAACCGCCGAGCCAGGGAATGCGGGCCACGGACAGAAAAAGCGCGGTCCCGGTTTCGCGGAAATGGTTCGATTGAATCCATATGTAAGCGCTCGGAAACGCCCGGCCCCAGTCTTTTTCCGCGTACCCCCTGCCGCCGTTGAAATCCAGGGTCGCGTGATCCGTTTCAAGCCGGCCCGTGAGGCCGTGATCCATGCTCAGCACGCCGTGATTGCATTCCATGAACGGAACGAACGCGAACGGACCCATGACGCCGGGTGAAAAGAGCCTCACCGGCCAAGGCGTGAAAGAACCGAATTCAACCCGTCCGGACAAGGGACTCGTTTCGGCCGGTCCGGACGCGGATGGCAGATCCACTTCCAATCCCCGGTCCGTGAACCGGTTCGGCCCGATGGATACATCGAGCCCTATGCACGATGCGCGGAAGGCTTTCAGCGGAAAACGGTGATAGGCCGTGCGATGGGAGCGTCCATTGAGTACCTGAACGAAGGCGTGCGATTCTTCATGGTTCCGGCCGTAGAAAACGCCGGGAATCAAGGCGAGAACGGTAGAACGGTCCCTGCAGGCAAGCTTGAAAAACCACCCTTCAAACCAGCCTGCGCCGTGTTTCGCACCGTGGAACGCGGCTGGACGCCAGGGAGACAGCAATCCTTGAAACATGGGAACGGGCTTTCTATAGGTCCGGCGTGCGGTTCCGTACACCTGCCCGATCCGGACGGGGGGACGCGGCGGCCCAGGCCGCCCAGGCGCCAAGGCATTCGCCGATTGTCTTGAGCGCCACCAGGGCGAAGAGGCCGTTCCGGGGATTCGGCCCCGCATCCGCGAGAAAAGGCGCGAGCATGACGGAGAAAAAGAGCAGGAGCATCCAGCCCCCGCCGTCAAAAGCCAGCGGCCGGCGGGCTTCCCCTCCGAAAACCCCGGATGAGCGGAGATCTCCGAACATACGGAGAATCCGCGTTGCGGCGATCAGAGCCAGGGGCCAGTGGAGGGGGCCAATCAGGGCACGCCATACCGGACCGAAGGTGGCGGTGAAAGACAAGTGATCCGCGCTTCCCCGGCCGTACACGATCAGGGCAAACATCCCGAAGAACAGGATGAACACCGTCTCGAAGAGAAGGACATTTCCTGCCTGAATGCGGAGGTTTTTCTCGACCCGCTTTGCCGATTCTTTCAGGCCCCGCTTGATGAAGTCCAGGCACAGGACGATGACCGCCTCGGCGACGAGAAGGATGACCAGATGAAAAGCGGACCACCCCAGGAACACAACACCGACCACCGGAACGGCGTTGGAGAGCACGACAATGAGGAGCATCCGGATGAGGGATGCGCGTGTCCGGTCCGGACCGGTTTCGGATGAGGGAATCGGCATGAATCAGTTTAACGAAAAAGCGAAACAATGTCAAGCCCGGGCTGATCCCCGATCGGATTGTCATTCCGAAACACCGCATACGGCCATTCCGGCGTTGACAATGGCCGATGTAATCTTTAAATTAAATTGATTTACAGGCGGTTCAGCGGTAACCCATGAACAGGAGCGTAAAATGGGTCCTTCAACACAGGACATCAAGCGGGAATACAGGGAGAAACAGAAGGAAGCCGGGGTATTCCAGATCCGGAACACCGTGAACGGCAAGGTCTATCTCGGAAGCAGTCTGAACCTGCACGGCCCGCTGAACAGCCACCGGTTCATGCTGGGCATCGGCTCGCACCGGAACAAGCCGCTTCAGAAGGAATGGAACGAGTTCGGGGCCGATGCCTTTGTTTTCGAGATTCTGGAAACGGTCAAAATCAAGGATGAACCGGGTTTCGATATCGGAGACGAACTGACTCTTCTCGAGCAGATCTGGATCGAAAAACTCCAGCCTTTCGGCGACAAGGGGTACAATACCGGCGACCGCATCCGGCAGGCATAAATGCCCGGCGTCCGGGGACGGGTCGGTCCGATCCGAGCCGAATAGAAACAGCGAAAGGAAAAGTCCCATGCGATCCGGAAGACGCATTTTCCGTTTTCTGACCGCGGCCGCTTTGTCCGCCTTTCTGCCGATGTCCGCCGCGGTCCGGCCATCGAACCCCAAGGCCTCGCCCGAAGCAAAGGCCCTGATGCGGTTCATGGCCGGTCTTTCGGGCAAGTATATCCTGACCGGACAGCACAATTACCCGAGCACGGCCGACCGAAATTCGCAGTTCGCGGCCGGTTACACGGGCAGGACGCCCGCGATCTGGAGCGCGGATATGGGATTCGCCGGGGACGGGGACAAGGATTCCTATCTGGCGCGGCCCGGCAATGTGGACGAGGCCATTCGCCAGCATCGGATGGGGCGCATCGTCACCTTCTGCTGGCACGCGGTTCCGCCCACTGCGGACGAACCCGTGGCATTCAGGCCGCCTTACGGACAGGCGGAACCCGAATCCCTGGCCACGGTGCAGGGACAGCTGACGGACAGCCAGTTCGAGGAAGTGCTGACACCCGGCACCCGGCTTCACGCGAAATGGCTCCGGCAGGTCGATTCCGTGGCCGTTTATCTGGCCAAGCTACGCGATGCGCGGGTTCCGGTGTTGTGGCGGCCCTATCACGAAATGAACGGTTCGTGGTTCTGGTGGGGTGGCAGGCACGGACCGAAGGGAACGGCCGCCCTCTACCGCATGTTGTACGAGCGGTACACCAAAGTCCACAAGCTCGACAACCTGGTCTGGGTCTGGAGCGTGGACAGGCCCAATAAGCCGGAAATGAATTTCTCGCACTACTACCCCGGGGACCGGTATCTGGACATGCTGGCCCTGGATGTGTACGGCAATGACTTCAAGCCCTCCTATTACGACAGCCTCACGGCGCTCGCAGGAGGCAAAACCGTGGTGCTCGGAGAAGTGGGAAACCCGCCCGGTCCGGAAGTGCTCGACCGCCAGCCGAAATGGGCGTATTACGTCACTTGGGCCGGCATGGTCAGGAACACGCCGAAGGACAAGGTCCGCCTCCTGTACTCCGATCCCCGATATCTCAATTTCAGGGACAGCGCCTATGTGAAGCACGCGGCTCCGTACCGGTCCGCGTGCAGGCTTCCGGCCCTTGCCGTGCAGGCCGCGGGTCCGGACCCTGAGAAAACGGATTTTTCCGGAAAATGGTTCTTCAATGAATACAGAAGCAAGCTGGGAGACCTGGGTACGGGTTCCGTCGCCGCGAGGTTGGAGTGCTATATAAATGCGGTCACGCTGACTGTCCGCAGGGTCCATGTGGAAGAGTGGGGGGACGAGAGCGGTGAAACGGAGAGACTCCGGCTGGACGGCGCGGAAATCGGGTCGGAATTTAATAATGCGCCGCGGGTTACCACGGCCCGTCGCTCGGCTGCAGGGGACACGCTCTTCCTGGATTCCAAGGTCACATTCGACCGGGGCGGCCGAGTCTCCGAGATGACCAGCCGTGAAATCTGGACCCTGAGCGAGGGCGGCCGGCTTTTATCCATCCGTCAGGTGTCGGACTCCTTCCGCGGCAAACAGGATGTTACGCTGGTGTACGATAAAGAGAGGCCCTGATGGACCGGTCGGGGCTTATGGAACAGCGCAAGGCGCAAAGCGAATGAACATCTGATTGTCGCTGTCAATGTAATCACCGGAGACTGATCGAATGCCGGCAAAACATAAAATCGGCCTCATCGGCGCGGGAATGATCGGAGACGCGCATATCCGCGCGGCGCGGGAAGACGGCCGCGGCGAGGTGGTTCACATCGCGGCCCGGACCGCCGAAACCCTGTCCGCCAAGCTGAAAAAGCACGGCATCGTCCGCGGCACGCTCGACTACCGGGAACTGCTTGCGGATTCGGACGTGGAGGCCGTGGTGATCGCCACGCCGCCCAACCTGCACGCGGAAATGACCGAAGCCGCGCTCGCGGCAGGCAAGCACATCCTTCTCGAGAAACCCATGGCCTCGGACCGGGAAGGCGTCCGCCGCATTCTCGACGCGGTCCGAAGCCGGCCGGACCGCATCGTGGTGGAGTGCAGCTGCAGGCATGCGCGGCTTCAGCCGCGATTCGAGGCTGTGAAGCGCATCATGGACAGCGGCAAGCTCGGCGCCATCTACCACATTCACCAAAGCGTGCTCATGCGCCGGACTTTCGTGGAGTGGAACCCGGCCGGCGTCTGGGCGCTGGAAGCGAAGCAGGCGGGAGGAGGGCCTTTTCTCGACATGGGCGTCTACGATCTGTCCTTCCATCTCGGGCTACTGGACGACAGGCCTGAACTCCGGCAGTTGAAAGCGTTCACCCGGGGCGGCCTGAAGACATTCCGGGATCCGGCCATGCGGCAGGATGTGGAGGAACATGGAGCGGCCTGGATGGAATTCGAGGGCGGGCTTTCGTATTATTACGAGCGCGGCGCGGGCGTGCAGTGCGAGTCATCCAATGAGACCCGCATACACGGAACACTGGGAACCCTGCGTTTCGGGTTCCTGTCGTGGGATCCGCCCGTGGTGGAATGGTTCAGGGCTGAGGCGGACGGGGGAGAGAAGCAGGAAACACTGACCGTGGATTATTCCGGCCATCCGGGCGACGACCGGGCGCTGATGAACCATTTTCTGGACTGTCTGGACGGTAAAGCAACGCCCCTGATGACACCCGATCTCGCGGCGAAGCATTTGGATATTCTGTTCAGGATACTGGGGAAGTAGGTCCGGTGGGGCGCAGAGGCTGGAGCCTCTGGCCGGAGGAATTTATCCAGGATGTCCGATAGCCTCGCTGAGAAGCGCTCGTGCCGCGAAGCGGCATATCGGACCTACACGCGGGGGAATTAAACGGTATTTTCGGCCCTTTGGAGTACGGCCACTTTCATTATTGAAAAATTCGGGGATGACACACATCCACCTGCACACTATGCTTTTCCACCCCACCCTTGGATCCCCGCTTAAAGAATGCGGGGATGACACCCCTCCCCTTAATTCGGAACCCGGAACC
The DNA here is from genome assembly GCA_963736115.1 of uncultured bacterium. Taxonomy (GTDB): domain Bacteria; phylum Zhuqueibacterota; class QNDG01; order QNDG01; family DTFT01; genus JAFGAX01. The sequence continues at coordinate 20,610 of CAVTNR010000015.1, read as the reverse complement.
CGGAACTTCTCTCCTCACTTCACCGCTTCCACACCCGTTTTAAATACCGCCAGCCCATCCTCGCATCCCAGCCAGGGGTAAATCGCACGCTCCGGGTGGGGCATCAATCCGAGAATGCGGCCCGTGGGGTCGCATATGCCGGCGCGGCCGAATAAAGATCCGTTCGGATTGGCAGGGTAATCCTCCGTCCCCACGGAAGATCCGTAACGGAAAACCGTGTTCCGGTCGTCGAATCCCGCTGGAACGCAGAGCCGTCCCTCGCCATGGGCGGTCGGCATGCGCAAGCCCTTGCCTTCCAAACCCTTTGTCCATACGCAGGCTGAACCGGCCTGGACATGCAGGGTCACCCATCGCGACACGAAGACCGCGACCCGGTTGCGATCCAGCAAAGCGTCCGGACTTCCGATTTCCGATGTGCCCGGCAGAAGGCCGGTGTTCACCAGCACTTGAAAGCCGTTGCAGACTCCGATCATCGGTATCTGTCTTCGCCCGGCCTCCAGAAGACCGTCCCTGAGCCTGTGGACCAGGTCGAGGGCGAAAATGCGGCCGGCCGCGATGTGATCGCCGAAGGAGAACCCTCCGGGAATCGCGATGAGGTCGCAGTCTGCAAGCTTCGTCTTACCTCGAATCAGATCGTCTGTCAGGAGACGGAGCGACGGCTCCGCGCCCGCGAGCCGGAAGGCGTCGATCATCTCGAAATGGCAGTTGGTTCCTGGCGCGTACAGCACATGCACTCTGGGTCTGCTCACAGCGCCACCTCCGCGAAGGGTTTGGACCACGACGCGGCGAGTTTTTCCACGTCCATTTTAAACTCCGCGGGACCCAGACGGAAAGACAGGTAGGGCTTGTCGGTCACGCGTCCCACGACCACGGCTCCGGTTTCCCGTTCCACGGCCGCGGCCCGGCTGGAGGGGACCCCGACCAGCACGGCGCCCGTCATTTCCCCGAACAACGCGGGTTCCGCCGTTTCCAGACCCAATCGCCCGACTAAAGCGCCGGTGTCGACCCGGCATCCGAGGCCCGATCCCAGCGACATTTCGAACAGCCTGCGGACGATTCCGCCTTCGGCGACTGCCGACGCGGAAACGAGTTCCCCCTTCGCCTGAAGCGCGGACAGTTGGTCCCATCCGCGGAGGAGCGCGTCCGGGTCCGGATCCGGCAGCCGGTTTCCCGGTCTTCCGGTGACGTTGACGTACAGGGACCCGCCCAGTCCGTCGGAGGCCGGCCCCAGCAGAAGCAGGACGTCGCCCGCCTGCCTGAACGGCTTCGGCACGCGGCGCCGGACGTCCGGCATGCGGCCGAGCGCCAGCACACAGAGCGTAGGCGGCACCTCGATGCGCTCGCCGTCCTCTCCGACGAAGGTGCCGCTCGAGCTGTCCTTGCCGGAGATGAAAGGAGTGCCGAATTGACGCGAGAGATCGCAGCACGCGTCCACCATGGATTTCAGGGCCCAGGCGGATTCCGGCGTGATGCGCGGCGTATAGAAATTGTCGCAGAGCACGATTTCTTTCCGGCTGACGCCGGCGGCCACGAGCTTGGTGATCGACTCGGCCATGGCCATCCTGACCATCCCGGCCGGGTCCGCTTCGCCCCAGTAGGGAGAGAAGGAGAGAGCCGCGGCCGCGCCATACGGTTTGCCCCGCAGGGGCGCTGAAATCCACACGTCCTCCGGCATGCGGCCGTCGCGTCCTCCGTACGGGCCGGTCACCGTGATTCCCTGAACCGTGGAGTCGTACTGGGTGCCGGCCGCGGACTGGTCCGCGAGATTGGGATGCGTCAGGACCTTTTCGATCGCTTTCTTCCAGTCGACGTCCGTATAGGGAGCTCCCGGCCGGCCTCCGGACCTCGGGACTCCGGTCCCTCTGTTTTTAATGCCGGGTTTCTTCGGCTGCAGATCGGGAAGCGGGCATCCTTTCCGTAAATCCTCAAAAGTGAGATCCACGGCTCGTCCGGAAACATCTCCTTCGAGACCGGAGGCCTTGTCCGGATCGGTAACAGATGAGGGTTCATAAACCACTCGGCACCGGCCGGAATCCGTGAACAAACCGATCACCGAAGCGCGGACCTCGTACCGGCTGAGAATTTTCATCGCCTCGGCCAGTTTCTCCGGGGGCACGGCCGCGAGCATGCGTTCCTGGCTCTCGGAGATCCAGATCTCCCAGGGCATGAGGCCCTCGGTCTTGAGCGGCACGGCCGCGAGATTGATCCACACGCCCGTTTCCGACCCCATCTCGCCCGCGGCAGAGGAGAGCCCGGCCGCGCCGAGATCGGTGATGGCGCTGAGGCACCCGGAGTCGCGGAGCGCGGGTATGGCCTCCATGAACTTCCGCTCCTCGATGGGATGGCCGATCTGCACATGGGCCGCGTCCACATCCGCGGTCTCGTGCGTCATGGACGACGAACTGACCGTTGCGCCGTGCAGGCCGTCGCGGCCCGTGAGCCCGCCCAGCAGTACGACGCGGTCGCCGGGCCGCGGGTGGCCCTTGGCCGCGGCTTTCGCCGGAATCAGACCGATGGAATGGCCGAGCGCGAAGCATTTGCCCGTGTACCCGGGATGGAATCGGTACACGGGGAACATCATGGGAATGCCCATGGGATTCACGTAATCGCCGGTTCCGCGTATGGACTGCAGAAGTATGGTTTTCGGGTGCAGGGCGCCTTTGGGAACCGCGTCCCACGACAGGGTCGGGTCGCCCAGGCCCATCACCGTACTGCCGCCGATGGGCCAAGCGCCGAGCCCGCAGCCGAGGGTGTCGCGGATCACGCCGCCGTGTTTGGTCATGATGCCGCCGTAGGGAGAGACGGCCGTGGGCGAATTGTGCGTTTCGCCCTTTACGGTCAGCGCCCAGCCGTCGTAGAAGGCCATGACTCCGGCATTGTCCTCGAAGGAGGAGAGCACCAGCGGATGGTTGATTTCAGCTGTCGCGCCGGACAGGGCCTTGAGCAGGCCGAGGCTCTTCCAGGTGGTGTGAAAGCAGTGATCCGACCAGGTCTGTGCGAACATTTCGAGTTCCGCGTCCGTGAAAGGCCGGCCCATGGAGCGTTCGATCGTCTGCAGGGCCGTCATCTGGTCCTGATCCAGAAACAGGCGTCTATCGTCGCTGAGTACCGCCAGAGCGGCGCTGTTCAGGCCCTGCAGGGATATCCGCTCGATGGGACCCGTATGCCCATGCGGCCTGAGGGAGTCCCATTTTTCGTTATCGGAGACGAGGACCTGCACCTGGGGGTTGTACAGGTGACGGTCCGCGATGTCCCGGACTGTTTTTGCGTCCACGCCCGTGAATTGCATGCGGTGATAAATTCGCGCCCATTGCAGGCCGGAAATACCGAGCGATTCGGCCGCGCGCAGAATGGAAGGCAGTTCCGGGTCCGTCACGGCCCTCTGGTAACCGATTTCCACGATGGGTCCGTCCTCAGGCTTGAAGCCTGAAACCGAGGAAGCGCTTTCGTACCCGGGATGACAGAACAGGGGAATGAGCCGGCCCGCATCTTCCTGGTCAATGCCTTCCAGCCTGTAAACGCGTTCAATGGATAGGGATTTTAGATCCCCGAATCCTTCCAACTTCAGTCTTTTCAACAAGATGTCAGACTCGGGATCGGATTGGGTCTTTTTTACGTATAGAACGGATATCAAGCAAGCCTCCGGGTCATGCATTTTTTTATACTAAGCCGAAAAAGGCGAAATGTCAAGGAGAAAAACGGGAATAATGCGTTCCGTATCCTCTATATTGGTATAAAGTTTGCAAAATATTTATCGGATCATTCTGTTCACATGCCTGAGGGGAACCGTCATGCCTGAATCCATCACAAACAGAATCAACCAGCTCAGTCAGGTTTACCAGAACCTCATTGTCGGCGTTATCATGGGTGTTTTCGGCGGCTATGTCATCCAGTTTTTCTACAGGAGAATCGGCGCTTCTTCCCTGGTCTGGGTGATTTTCATTTTGGTCGGAGCGGGCATCGGATACCTGAGCGGCAAGGAGCGGGAGAAGTACGAGCGGCTTCAGGAGGAAAAGGGGCTTCTCGAGGAGAACATGGAAAAAGCCCGCGGCCGTCTCCGGAACCTCGAGGGCCGGTACCGGCTCCTGGTCGAGACCATCAGCGACGCCATCTATCTGACCACGGAAGAGGGCCGGTTTCTGCTGTTCAACGAAGCCGTCACTTTGCTCAGCGGATATTCGCGCGAAGAGTTGAAGAAAATGACGCTGGACCAGATTCAGGTTGAAAACGAATTCACGGACTCCCGGAAACAGGCCTGGCTGGACAACGGGATCTGCCGGTTCGAGGAGCAGTGGCGGAACAGGGACGGGCAGACGCTGAACCTCGACGTGAACGCCAAATGGATCAAGCTGGACAAGACCCAGTGCATTCTCCACGTCGCGCGGGACATCAAGCACCGGGCCGACTCGAAGGGAAACGAGCGCGCGCTCGAGTTGGCCGAATTCAACCGCGCCAGACTGCGCGCGGCCTCGGCGGAGAATCAGCAGATGGTGCGGAAATTCATCTCGCCCATGAACGCCACCATGGACGCGGTCAATAAGGACCTGAAGAAACTGCCGGCCGAGGATGTCAAGTTTTCGCCCTTTTTCATGGAATGGGAGAAGATGCGAAAGGCCCTGCAGTACCTGGTCGCCCGTAATTCCCGCAACCTGGAAGAGGGAAGCGGAAATTGGACCCTGGCCGAGGTGCTGAGGCAGGAACTCTTCCACCTGGCCTTTCTCGCTGGATCGGACGATATTCTGAAAAACACGTCCTTTTCGAAGGAAGTCCCGCCCCTGCTGGCCTCGGGCCGCGATTTGTCCCTGGCCTTCGAGGTTCTTCTCCGCGCGGCGTATGAATCCCTGCCCAAGGCCGCGAAAGGGGATCTTTCAGTGCGGACTTTGATGGAGGAGAACATGGCCGTGGCTGAGATCCGGGCGCCGGGCGCCATTCACTTCCGCTATTTTCTGGCGCGTGCCGTGGATCCGACCGTGACGCAGGATAATGCCGGGAACAGCGATCTGGGCGAGAAAGCCCTGGCCGTGCTGGCGGACGCATTCGGCGGAAAGACGGAAATCGTGCAAACCGAAGGCGGCATTCTGGCGCGGGTGAAAATACCGATCGGGTGATGCAGGTGGCGCTGTAAATCGGCGGACCTCCCGAAGGCCCAAGGCTTTAGGGAGGTCCGCTTTTTATTTATTGCATTTGTTTTCATAAAGTTATATATTACCTGTACATCTAGAGCATTCTGCAACCCCCGTTCCACCACTTCCATTATTACAGTTTCAAGGAGGGAGCCATGAAACGCCTTTCGTTCTTCGCATTGGCATTCCTGACCATTTTCTTCGCTCTGCCGCAAAAAGCGGCCGCCATCGGCGTGCTGTACTCCAGGCCGCTCAATTCGACGGAGGAGTACCGGAAAGTCTGGATCAAGAACGTCGACGCCACGGTTTCGATTCAGGGTCAGGCCGCGGTCACACACTGCGACCAGACCTTTCTGAACGAGATGAACCAGACGGTCGAGACGGTTTGGATTTTCCCTCTGCCCGAGGGCGCGGTCGTGACCGAGCTTTATTACTGGTTCAACGGCAAGCGCTACAAGGCCGAAATCCGGGAGGCGGCCGAGGCCAGGCGGGACTACGAGAGCCACATCCGGCAGCGCATCGATCCGGCCCTTCTGGAATACCTTGGGGACAACCTGTTCCGCCTTTCGGTGGGGCCGGTGAATCCCAATTCGGAAGTGCGGACGGAAATCACCTACATCGAAATGCTGACCTATGAATTCGGCAGGGTGGAGTACGCGTTTATGATGGACGCCGCGTCCCTGTCCCCCAAACCACTCAACCGGCTGTCCGTGGACCTGACGCTCGAAACGCAGTCCGCCATCAAGTATTTCCGGTGTCCGTCCCATGGATCGACCCTGGCGGCCACCATCGCGCAGGTGAGCGACAAGAAATACACGCTGGTGTACGGCGACGAGAACTGCATGCCGGACAAGGACCTGATGATCGAGTACGAGACGGTGCGCACGGACGTGGAACTCAGCATGTTCCGCTACACGCCGGTGCCGGCCGATTCCTTCGGAACCGATTCGTTCTATGCGGTATGGATCACGCCGCCCGACAGCATCGCGCCGGACGAGGTGATTCCGAGGAAAATCGTTTTCGTGGCCGACGTTTCCTCGAGTATGGAGGGGCTACGCATCGAACAGCTCAAGGCCGCCCTGCACGCGTTCATCGGAAACCTGCGGTCCGACGACTTTTTCAACATCATCGCCTTCGGCACCCGCGTGGTGCCGTTTCGGGAAAATCTCACGCAGGCCGCGCCTTCCGAGATCGCGGCCGCGGACGTGTTTGTCTCCGATCTCGGCGCGCTCGGCCTGACCGACATCAATTCGGCCCTGACGCAGGCGCTGGCCCAGTCTTTTTCGGACGGGTATTTCAACATGATTGTATTCATCACGGACGGATACCCGACCTGGGGCGAGACGTTCGTGCCGGACATCCTGGCGAACGTGACGGCCGCGAACACGGCGGACGCGCGGATTTTCACCTTCGGTGTGGGAGAGGTCAGTAAGCCCCTGCTCATGCAATTGGCGGTGGAGAACGGCGGTTACGCGACCTTCATCACGGCGGACGACAGCATCGCGGCCGTGGTCGGCGGCCATTTGATGCGGGTCTCCAAGCCCGTGCTGGCCGATCTGTCGATTCAAATCGACGGCTTGGTCACGTCGGACAAGTACCCGCGCCCGCTTCCTGATCTGTTCTGGGGAAGCCAGGTGGTTCAGTTCGGGTTGTACTCGAGCTCCGGAACGGTTCCGGTGGTTCTGAGCGGGATCGTGCGCGGCCAGGCGCAGCAGTTCAATGCCGACGCCGATTTCGCAGGCACGCCGGGCGGATACGCATTCGTGCCCAGGCTCTGGGCCAAATCGAAAATCGATTTCCTGCTCGACCAGATCGCCATGTACGGAGAGCTGGACGAGCTGAAGAACCAGGTCATCGAGCTGAGCCTCCGGTTCGGGATATTGACGCCGTATACGGCGTTCTATTCCGATCCCGAGAATCCGGACCCGAACGATCCGGGCGATAATTCCGGCGCGCTCGAAGTGGATGCGGATCGGATCGGCGCGAATCGCGAATTCCGCCTGCACGCAAATTACCCCAATCCCTTCAATCCCTCGACGGCGATCCGATTCGACATGCCTCTCGCGGGCCGGGTTAAAATCGCGGTGTATGATCTCAACGGACGGCTGATCCGCGTGCTGACGGACGGGGCACGGAACGCGGGCAGTTATTCCGTGACCTGGGATGGTTTCGACTCCGCCGGCAATCCAGTCCCGTCCGGCATCTATGTCTGCCGCATGGAAGTCCGCACCGGAGACACGAAGCGGTTCGTCCGGAGCATCAAGATGGGGCTGGTGCGGTAAAAAAGTGCGACGCGCTTTAAAGGTTCGTCCCACTTGATTGCATTTGCGCGGTTGCCGCCCCGGTTTCATGCCGCGTTTTTCAGAAAAGGGAGGAATTATGAGATTGCGCCTGGCCGTCATTCTAACGTGGGCAACGGCCGCCTCGTTCGCGATCGACAAGAACAGCCTCGATCTTCCGGACGCCGGTCCGGATGCGGCGGCTGTCCCCGGCAGTGCTGAAGGGCTGATGCGGACCGCGGCGGACCCGATGCTGTCCATGACCCTGCTGAGCGGGGGGTATTACACTATCGGGACGGTCGCGGGCCTGTCCCCGTCCGCACTCGACGATCACTGCGGCGTATCCTTCGGTCATCCGTATGCCATGACCTCGTATCCCCTGATCTGTGTGGACGGCGCGTGGATGCTGCCCCGGGACTGCTACCCCGGTGAGAACGCATTGATCCCTACGGGAACAGCCGGCACCCGGATCGAGGTTCGCGCGGACCGGGATGACAAACCGTCGTTTTCATTCTCCCTGCGCCTGGAAGGGGCCTCTGTGCTGGCCACGATACGGATGACCAATACGGATGATGAGGCGCATGACATCGGACTTGGCCTGGTTTTCGATCCCGCCTTGGGTAAATGGGGGGACGGATATCTGAGCATGGATTCGCGGTTCCTGGAGAGGGACACCCTGTTCGAGGGCGCGGGCGTGCCTGACCTCATCACCCTCCTGGAGCGGCGGAACGGCGCGAAGGGTCTGGGCATGGAACTGGCATTTCCCGCCAGGCCGCCGCTGAAGATTGACGCTGCCAACTGGCCGGACGCATACGCGGACCCGGCTCCCGGATTCCGGTCCGGAACCGTGGACAAACTGTTCGATCTGTGCCTCAAGATGGCCTGGGATCAGAGGCGGCTGGCGCCGGGCGAATCCGATTCCGTACAGGTCCGGTTTTTCCTGACCGATCCGGACTTCGGATCCGAGGTTTTCCTGAGATGGGACGTTCCGACCGCAATCACGATCACGGACAACGTCCTTTTCCCCAGGGAGATGGACACCCATGTCGAGATCCTTGCGCCCGCCGGGCCTCTCTCCGGAACCGGGCAGATCATCGTCGAAGCGGGATCGGGCCTCCGGGTTCCCGATTCCGAGACTCCGATCGTGCTGGCCGGCAATGAGACGATCACGCAAAAGGTGACGCTTCATTCCGCGGAAGTCTATGAACCCACGGTCGCGGAGGCGGGTGTCGTACTGGTGCAGGGGGCTCGGGTTCTGGACTCCTTTTCCCGGAATGTGTTCATCCCGGCCACGGCCAAGAGCGACACCGGACTGACCGTCCGGATCGACTCGATCATCACGTCCGGGTTCCCGGAAATGCGTTTCGCGTTTCACGCCGATGTCGCCGCATCGGGGAATCCGGTCCGTCAATTGTATCCCGAGAACATCTTTCTGTACGAGGACGGCACCCGCATCACCCGGTTCGAGGTCGAAGACGACACCACGGGCGGCCGGCAGCAGCTGGACCTGGTTTTCATCCTGGACGTCACGGGCAGCATGGGCGGGACGATCGATGCGGTGAAGAACAATATTGTCGAATTCGCGGACAGCCTGAGCGTGAGACGCGTGGATTACCGGCTGGCGATGGTCACCTTTCTGGACGAGGTCGAGAACGTATACGCCTTCACCACGGATGTGCATCAGTTCAAGTCCCGGGTTTCGGAACAGTTCGCGCACGGGGGAGGCGACGGTCCGGAGAACTCGCTGGACGCCCTGGTCCGCGCCAGCGAGCTTGCGTTTCGGCCGGCGGCCAGGCGGGTGTTCATCTGGATCACCGACATCAGTTATCACGAGGCGGATTGGGCCACGTCCAGGACGAAAGCGGACGTCATACCGATTCTCGTTTCGAACGGAATCACGGTTCACGCGGTCGGGGCGGAATGGGCGAAGTCCGAGTTCTACGACCCGATCCTGCTTGCCACGGGCGGGAAGTACTACAGTATCAACGGCAACTTCCGGGACGTCCTTCTCGAGATCAGCCGCATGCGCGCCAATCTCCGGTTCATGATGTCCTACCGTTCTCCGGGGACTCCGTCCGGGGCGCACCGCATCGTGCTCGAACTGCACACCTCCGGGCTCGGGGGATTCGCGGATACGACGTTTTCGGCCGGAGGCGCGCCGAAAGCCGGTCATGGGCTCGAATGTTATCCGAATCCGTTCAACCACACGGTCGTCCTTCATGTCCGGGCGGACCGGCCGGGAAAGTCGGAAATCCGGATTTATGACGTCCTGGGACGAACGGTCCGGAGCATACGTGTTCCGGAAGGAGGGGGCCGGGACATCCGGTGGGATGCGTGCGATGACCGGGGTTTCCCCGTGCCGTCGGGTTTCTATGTCGTCCGCCTGGTCACCCGGGAATCGGAAGGCGGGGTCGCGGCCGCCGAACGAAAAATTCTGTATCTGAAGTAGGGGGGGGCGATGAAAAAACTGCTCATCCTGTCCGTCATCCTCCTGTCCGCCGCGGCACTGCGGGCGGATGGCCTGATGATGCCGACCACGCCGGATTATCCGAGGGATTTTCTGCGCAACCGCATGACCCGCGTCACGATCCGGATACGGGGGCTGGTCGCCGAGACGTTCGTGTACCAGGAATTCGTAAACGAATCGGACAAGCCCGCGGACGCCATGTATTCCTTTCCCCTTCCCCCCGAGGCGCGGGCGACGGAGTTCCTCTACTGGTACGACGGAAAGATCTTCACGGCCCGGCTCAAGGTCAAGGAGCAGGGCACCAATCCGGGAACGGGCGAAGGCGGCATCGCGGCCGAGGTCAACGACTACATCGGAAGAAACGGAATCAAGATCCCCCTGCAGGGCATTCCGGCGGGAGGCATTCAGGCCGTACAGCTGAGATATATCAGCGTCTGCACATACGACCGGGGAAGGTGCTCCATCCGGATTCCGCTCGACACGGAGGATCTGGTCGACACGCCGCTCGAGCATCTGGCCGTCTCCGTGGACGTTCACTCCAACACGCCGGTGACTGCGGTCGGCATGCCGACGCATCCGGAATTCCGCGTGCTCGAATCGGCCGGCGGGCGCGTGCGTCTGCAAATGGACCGGCCGAAAGCCTACACCGATCACGATCTGGAATTCTGGTATGAAACCGACGTGACCCGGCTCGGGAGCGACTTCTACTCGGTTCTGGACGACACGACGGCCGGGCATTTCGCCCTGTTCGTGCGTCCGCCGGACGAAGCGGAACCCGACAGCGTGTTTCCCCGGCGCGTTTTCTTTCTGTTCAACAACTCCAGCCGCATGACCGGCACGCGTCTGCGCCAGTACGCCACGGCCGTGTCCGTCGGAATCGACATGCTCTCGGAAGCGGATGAATTCAACGTGATCCGGTTCAATTATTCGGCGGTGCCCTGCTGGGGGGCGCCGGTTCCGGCCACAGCCGGAAACCGCGAGGCGGCCAAATCGTTTCTCGTCTCCGCAGGTGCCGAATGGGGCTCGCAGATGGACACGGCGATCCGGACAGCCTTCGGCCAGATGCCCGACGAGAACCGGATCAACTGCATCGTCGCATTCACGGACGGGTATTCGATTCTCGATCCCGCGGAGATGGAACGGGAAAACATCCGGAAAGCGGGCATCTTTCCTGTGGGCCTGGGCGCGGATGTGTCGCGTGCCGTTCTGGAAATGACAGCGGCCCTCAATTACGGTTTCACGACCTACTTCGACGAATGGGACGAGAATCTGATGCCGGGCATGGAGCAGTTGTTCCGGAAAATCAGCCGTCCCATCGTCAAGGACGTTTCCATGGAATTCGGACGGGCCGACCTGACCGAACTGGTCCCCGTGAAGATGCCCGCGGTTTTCGCGGGATCCTATTTCTGGATGGCCGGGGAGTACGCCATGCCCGGAACGTCCACCCTGTCCATGGCGGGGACGTCCGCGTCCGGCCTCGTGACCTATGACTTCCGCCTCGAATACAGCGGGCGTACGGATACCCTTCTCTTCGCGGCCAGACTCTGGGCAAAGGAGACCATGGACATGATCGAGCGCCGGATTGAATTGACCGGCGAAACCCCGGAGCTCAGGTCGAGGCTCATCGAGCTGAGCCTGAAATACAACATCCGGTGCCGGTATACGGCCTATACGGTCGATTATCTGACGGAGTGGACGGATGCCGAACATTCCGCCGTGAGAGGGGGCAGGACCGAGAGGCCGATCCCGGAGACTTGTTTTGTTTCAGCCTATCCCAATCCCTGCAATCCGTCCGCGACTGTGCGGTTTGTTCTGTCCCGGCTGTCGGCAGGCGAAAAAGTGAAATTCATCAGGATCTACAACCTGCTCGGGGAACTGGTCGCGGTCATCGATATCAGCGGCCTGGATGCCGGATTCCACGCGATCCGTTTCGACGGGGTCGATTTCCGGGGGAATCCCCTGCCCAGCGGTGTTTACATCCTCCGCCTGGAATGCGGCCGGGAGACGCATTCGATGCGGATCACGCTGGTGCGGTAGTCAATGGCAGTGCGGCTTCAGGCGGAACCTCCCGCGGGCTGACAGCCGCCGGGAGGATCGGTGTTTCAGTCCGACAGACCTCCAGCGGGCTTGTTCTGGTCCGATGGAGGTTTTTCTTTGATCCCGCATTGAATTTCCCTCCCGGATTGTTTATATTGATCCGATTTCATCCAGGACTCATATTCGCAGGAGACCCCATGCGCGTCGACCAGATGAACGAGAAAATGCTCACTGCCATCCTCGAATCACTGCCGATGGAGCTCACCGTTATCGACGCGAACGACGAGGTGGCGGGCTGGAACAGGCACGAGAACCGGCTGTTCAAGCGGCCGCTGACATCCATGGGCGTGAATTTCCGCAACTGCCACCCGGAAACCAGCGTGGATAAAGTGATTCAGATCGTGGATGAAATGAAGGCGGGAAAGCGCGACTCCGCGCGGTTCTGGATCGATTTGAAGATAGGCCCTGCCGGCGAGCCGCACAAGGTGCTGATCGAGTTCTTCGCCCTGCGGGACGAGTCCGGAAAATACCTGGGGTGCATGGAATGCACGCAGGACGTGGAGCATATACGGAAATTGGAAGGGCAGAAGAGGCTGTTGGATTAGAGGCGCGAATATTTTTCTCTGCGCAGAGTCTTCAATAGCCGGCATCTGTTGATTGATCCTGCCTCTGCGCCGCGCGAGACCGTGAACCGCGGCCGGATGACATGTTTATTAGAGAAAAGCCCGGGACGAACCTTCGGCCCGGGCGATCATGCCAGTGTCGATATCTCAGATCGTGAATCCGCAATCCGCTGACGCGGACTTACGGCCTACGGCCTCCAATCTTCAATCCCCAATCTCTTTAAAGAACTTCCCGTAATCCTCGGTCATGCCCCTTAAAGTGTACTCCCCCCTCTCCTTGTTCAGCTCATACCCGTCCAGAAAGCGTCCGGATGCGATAGCGGCCAGCGCCTCGCAAAGCACGTCCACATCCTCCTTCGTGTTGTACACGCCGAAGCTGACCCGCACCGCTCCGGGAACGATGGAGCGATCGCGGTTGAGAATGCGCTTTTCCATCTCCCGCCCTTCGGTTTCGCCGACGTGCAGCAGGCATTTCACGTACGGGTGCGCGCAGAAACAGCCGCTGCGCGTGCCGATCGCCCACTCGGCGCCGAGGATCGCGGCTGTCAGGGCGTGCGGCAGTTTCCCCACGTTCAACGGAATCACGCCCAGCCGGTTCGCGGCGCGGGCCGGATCCGCGTCGCCGTAAATCGATATCCCCGGAATCCGGCCGAGTTTTTCCAGCGCGTAGGCCGTAAGCCCGGCCTCGTGGCCGATGATTTTCTCCCACCCGGTCTTCTCGATCCAGCGGATGGCGGCGCCGAGCGCCACAGCGCCCACGATATCCGGCGTTCCCGCCTCTTCCCGGTCCGGGAGGTCCGTCCAGTAGGCATTCTCCAGGTTCACGATGTCCACAGCGCCGCCGCCCACCAGGCTGGGATCGCCTTTCTCGAACACGGAGCGTTCGCCCACCAGCACGCCCGCGCCGAAAGGCGCGTACATCTTGTGTGCCGAGAAAGCGATGAAGTCCAGTGCCTCCGGATCGTCCGGGTCCTTCATGTCGATCGGCCGGTGCGGCGCCAGCTGGGCCGCGTCCACGAAAATACGGGCGCCTGCCGCGTGCGTCCACCGCGCGTAATCGTGCACGGGATTGATGTACCCGGTCACGTTCGAGGCGCCTGTGACAGCCACGAGCGCGACGCGGCCCCGGTTCTGTTCCAGCTTGGCCCGGAAATCGGCCTCGTCGACGCGGCCGTCCGGAAGCACGTCCACGTGCGCGACACGGGCCGCCTTGCGCCAGGGTAGTTCGTTCGAGTGGTGCTCCATCACCGTGGTCAGCACCACGTCGTCCGGTTTGAAGGGGAAGCGCGCGGCGAGGTGGTTGATCGACTCGGTTGTGTTGCGTGTGAACAGTACGATGCGGCGTTCCGGCGTGGCGCGGACGAAACGGTAAATGAGTTCGCGAGAACGGTCAAAGGCCCGGGATGAAAGCTTCGACTTGAACCCCGTGCCCCGGTGGACATTGCTGTACCAGGGCGCGAAGGAAACGACGGCGTCGAGCACGGGCCGGATCGCGGGTGTGGACGCGGCATTGTCGAGGTTCACGTATCGCTTCTTCGCTCCGGCCGCGACCGGAACACGGGTATTCCCGCCGACCGCCTCGCAGAGCGGGACATCCAAGCCGTGTTTCCGCGCCACGGGAGACGCGGGCTTGCGTTTTAGGCCGCGGCTCGCGGATCGGTTTGACCTGCCGGATGCCTTCCAGGTTCCACGGGCGGAGGAGCTTGCGGCGGAAGGTTTCCGTTTCTGGGGCTTCCGTGCGGGAGCGCGTTTTTTCGGGGCCTTCATGATTTGCTCCGCTTACCGGTTCCGCGGGATCCCTTTCCACAGGCCGGACAATGGGTGTTCCCGCACGAAGGGCACAATCGGGTGGTGATGCCGGTTCCAGCCGCGATCATGACGAGCCAGAAAAAGGCGAATGCGACCGGGTGTTTCCACAGCCAGATCTGGGGAAGGAGCAGAAGGATGGCAAGGCCGGCCGCGGTCAGGGCCCAATCCCCGGCCATGTAGGCCGAGCACTTCCGTTCGGCGAACAGCGCGACCGCGGCCTTTCCGGGCAGTACATGGCCGCAGTTGCTCCGGTCCGGGCATTTTGCGCAGAAAGCGAAGAGCACGACCGGAACTGCCAGGGACGCGAGAAACAGGTATGCGGCCCCGAGCAGAATGGATTCCTGAAAAAGGGATTGAACCGCGGCCGCCAATGCCAGAGCCACCGCGCCGAGACTGATGGCGCCGATCGTATTCCGCTTCATGGGTTGCCTCCGTGTTTGCGTTCAATTTAGGATGATGCGGGGAGAAATACAAATGAAAAGCGGATGGGGGGAGGGTGACGGAGTGACGGAGAAACGGAGAAGAGAGGTTGTCTGTCCTGATGGGACATCCTGTGTTTCGGCTTGACTTTTTTCACTGAGAGTGTTACTTTGTGATATTCACGAAAACGATTTCGCCAGCCAATCGCCCAAGCATCCAATTAGAAAAATTAAACGGACCCAGCACTGATCCGTTCAATCATTATCCCATCCCAGTCGGTATGCACATGATCACGATCAAAGACATCGCCCGTATGGCCAATGTCTCGCAGTCCACGGTTTCGAAAGCCCTGAACGACCGCCCGGATGTCGGGGAGGACACGAAAAAACGCATCCGGGAACTGGCCCGGAGCCATCACTTCACTCCCAGCGCTTTCGGTAAGGGTCTGAAAAGCCGGGTCACGCGCAATGTCGGCCTCATCTTCTGCCGGGAGTCCCAGCCGCTTTCCATCAATCCTTTTTATTCGCGCGTGCTCGAAGGCATCGAAGCTGAAACCGCTGTGAACGGCTACAGTCTGATTCTGCTTCTCATCACGGAATCCGGACAGAATGAACTGCCCCGCATGATCCGCGAGAAGCAGGTGGATGCCGTTATACTCGTGGGCACGTTTCAGCAGGCCTTCGTGGATTGCATCCGTCAGAACGGGCTCCCGATGATCCTGCTCGACCCGAAGCAGCCGACGGAAGACTGCCATCAGATACTCATCGACAACGAGCACGGGGGTTTTCTCATCACCGAGTACCTGGTTCGGAAGGGGCACAGCCGCATCGGTTTCGTTTCCGGGGACCTGGAACGCCAGAGCTTCAGGCTGCGTTACCTCGGCTACCTGAAGGCCCTGAACCGGAACGGCATCGATCCGGATCCGGCGCTGGTCCGCTCCGGCGGGCTGGAGGACGGATACGCGCATGTCCGCGGCCTGCTCGAAGCGGGCCGGCCGACGGCTGTTTTCTTCGCAAACGACATCAACGCCATATACGGGCTCAAGGCCATCGTGGAGGCCGGGCTGAAGATTCCGGATGACGTCAGCATCGCCGGATTCGACGACATCGAGCTGGCCCGGCACGCGTCGCCGCCCCTGACCACGGTGCGCGTGTACAAGGAGGAACTCGGCTCCCTGGCGGTGCGGAACATCCTGCGACTGATCCGGCGCGAGCCGAAGATGCCGTTTGTGACGGTGGTCCCGGTGCGCATCGTGGAACGCGATTCCGTGCGCGATCTTTCGCGGATCCGCCGGGTTCCGGATGATCCTCAAATCAACGGGGAACACGGAGGAATCTTCATGTCCAACACTCTGGGTGTCGATCTCGGCGGCACGAAGGCCGGATTCGTGCTCGCGGACGCGGACGGGAATTTTCTGCATGAAAGATCCTATCCGAGCCCGTTTCAGCGGACGTCGCGGCTCACGGCCGGAGGCGAGCCGCAAACCGTGATCGATGCGGAAATGACCGATGTTCCCGCGGAGCGGCGGGTGGCCGCTTATCTGGAAAAGCTCGAATCTGAATTTCTGAAAGAGGCGAAGCGCACCGCTGGCGCCGCGGCCCCCGAGCGCAAAGGCTACAGCCTCTGCGGCAAGACGTGGGTGCAAAACGGAAAGATCGTCATGGTGGGCAGCAATGCGCCGATGCGGTTCGCGGCCGATTTCGGCTCCGGCCGTTCGGGAATTGTCGTCGCGGACGCCTCGGACGGCGTGCAGGCCGCGAACGACGGAAATGCCGCGGCCACGGCCCAGGGCATTTATTACCGGGCCGTATCCGGAATCGAGCCCCGCGAGACCGGCTATATCATCCTCGGCACGGGCTTCGGATTCGGCATCCCCTTCTATTCGGCGCTGACGGAGATCGGCCACATCCCGGTCCGGTCCATGCCGGACTGGCTGCTTCAGGAATGCGGATGCACGGAAGGCCGCAGAACCGCATGCGCGGAGAACTACGCTTCCGGACGCGGCCTGCAGGAAACGGCCCGCATCCTCCTGTCCATGGAAGGAAAACCGGAACTGGAAGCGGCGTTCCCCGGACTGAGTCGGTTGGTGTCCGCATCTGCATTGAAGAACGGCGCCGCCGATTCTAAACGGATCATGGACCTGGCGCGGGAGGGCAAGGACGGGCTGGCCTGCTTCATCGCGGAACTGGCCGCGGATGTGACCGGCTACACAGCCGTCGCAGCGGCCCTGCTGTTCGGGCTTCAGGTGATCGGCGCGGGCGAGAGCATCGCCCTGCACCACCCCTGGCATGTGCGGCGCATCGCGGAGAAAGCGGATGCCCTGACCGCCGGGAACAACATGCTCAGGCCGAAGCTGCGCATCGAACCCACGCCGCTGAGAGATCCGGCGAAGTTCGGCGCGCTGTCCCTGGTCGTGCCTGAGGAGCGGTACGAGGCGTGGGCGTCGAAAATGGCGGGGGAAAAGAAGAGAACGCGGGCGCCAAGGGCCCGCGTTCCTTTCGGTCATTTTTTCTTCTGCAATTCCTTCAAAATCAGATCGAGTTTTTCCTCCACCCGCTGAACATCCGATTTCGTCGCCAGATTGAGCCTGTTCACCGTGTTCTCCACGCCTTTTTCGACGCGTTCCTCCAGCGCCTTTTTGCTTTCCTCGGCTTTGGCGACCACTTCTTTCAGGATTTTCGGCGCTTCGTCAGCCGTGATCTTGCCCTTTTCCACGAGATCGTCCACGATTTCCTTGGCTTTTTCCATGGTCACGGTCCAGGCGCCGAGCCCGGCCATATAAGCTTTTTCAAAAAAATCAGTCATGACGTTTCCCCTATATTTATGTATTTGTTTATAAAGTATTTAATGCCCTATCGGCTGAACCTGCCCATTCAATAATGTTGTTTCAAAATGATAAACGGCCCATAACAGCGATGGTTTCATGCAATATATTGTAAAAATTCCGAAATATGAAAGAAATTCCTTGAAATAAATGAAAAACCTATGCGTCCCTGGCCGATCGCGTTCACGAGCGTGCGGACCACAGCTCCGACCCGCAACATCCTCAAAAAGTCTGCGGGCGAAATTTTCGGGCTAAAACCAGGTATTCCAACTGAACCTCATTTAGTGGGTATTTAAACCGAGAAAATGTTTACTGGTGACCGGGTTTACCGCAACACATGGTGGTATTTGCTGCCGCTGCTTCCTTCCGGACCTGACGGGGTTCACAAGCCTCCGTTGTACGGGACCCGGCCATACTTTTTATACAAATGACTTATTAGAGACTTTTAATAGATAAATGAACAGGAATCAACTCAAATTTTTTTACTGACCGGCGAGGGTCGCCCCGATCATTGTGGAATCGTACAACAGTCCCTAATAATTCTGGCGGAGAGTGGGGGATTCGCCCGGCAATCGCCGGGCGTCCGGCGCATGCCGGACGAACCATTGCGGTTACTGGAATTTATTATTATATCTGCTGGCGGAGAGTGGGGGATTCGAACCCCCGTGGGAGCTTGTGGCCCCCAAATCGATTTCGAGTCGATCCCGTTACGACCACTTCGGTAACTCTCCGGTTATGGGATCATGCTTTCTATGATTCGCTTCTTTATATCTTTTCTTCCGTCGCTGCTTTTTAGATATGTTTCCCGCCTTGCGGCTTCTTCTTGGGTCGGATAGGCCTCATAACATAGTAATTTCAGGGGCCGCCTGTGCCTCGTGGACTCCACCTGGCCTCTCGAATGCTCAGCATGCCGCCTTTTGAGATCGCTGGTTTTCCCAATATAAAATTCTTTGTCCACTTCACTCTGTAATATGTAAACATAGTGCATTTAAAAAAATGGCGGAGAGAGCGGGATTCGAACCCGCGGTACACCTTTGTGGGCATACACACGATTTCCAGTCGTGCTCCTTCGGCCACTCAGACATCTCTCCGCGTATTTTGATTTGTTTTTCAAATATCTTACCCTTTGTTAAGGTTCTACTCTTTTTTGCACTTAACCCGGATTCAATGCGTCGTCGGGATTCGCAAGGCATTCGCCGGGCGCCCAGCGCATGCTGGGCGAACCCGCGGTACACCTTTGTGGGCATACACACGATTTCCAGTCGTGCTCCTTCGGCCACTCAGACATTTATTTACTTGCCGAATCGGCTCTTACTCTCTTTTCCTTAAAAAATCTACTCAAAATTTCCCCGCAGGCTTCCCGCAATACTCCCTCCGTGACATCTGCCTGATGATTCAGACGGTTATCATTCAAAACATGATAGAGAGAAACCACGGCGCCCGCCTTCGGATCTCTCGCGCCGAAAATAACCCGCGCCAGTCTGGCCTGAAGAATTGCGCCCGCGCACATCAGACAGGGTTCCAGGGTGACATAGAGCTCCGCGCCGGTCAGACGATAATTGCCTGCTTCCTGGCAGGCCCGCCGGATAGCCGTCATTTCCGCGTGCGCCGAAGCGTCACAGCCGGCGACAGGCGTATTATGCGCACTTGCCAGTATCCGGCCGTCTTGCACCAGCACCGCGCCGATCGGCGCCTCGTCCTCGGCGAAAGCGGCGTTGGCTTCCGCAAGGGCGATCTGCATGAAATCAATATCTTTGAACATCCATTATCTCTTTCGTGTCTTTCGTCACATTGCACGTATCATATTGTTGATTTTGGGGCAAATGCCGTATATGATTCCGGTCAAGCGAGACAATCATGGATCAAAAAAAATATTTTTATGGCCGATCCTCATATCCATCATCGGACATGTTGCCCTCATTACGGTCAGCAGCATGGTTGATTTGCGCGATAACGTCAAAGCCGATGAACTCTTTACCGTGCAGTTAACGGAGCCGGCGCCGGTTGCCGAACCCCAAAAAGATCAGAAGAAGGAACAGGAAAAGAAACCTCGCGAAGTCCGGGAAGGCGAAGCCTGTTCCAGAGGGCGGACGCCGAAGAAACCGTGAATATCGGAAGTTCCGGACGTTAAATACGCTGCGTATTTAGTGGCCTTGAAAAAAAAAGATCATGCCCATCTGGAAGTATCCCGCGGGGTCGCGCGAAAAAAATGAAGAGGGAACAGTGGTGGTTAAAATCTCGATTGACGCGGGCGGCCATCTTGAGCAGGCGGCGCTCATGTCTTCTTCCGGTTTTGAGAATCTCGATGCCGGAACGCTGGACGCGGTGAAGACCGCAGCACCTTTCGCGCCTCTTCCTCAAGCTTACGACCTGTCGCGACTGCACATCATTGCGTCGTTCCGCTATCGGATGACGGATTGAGCGGCGTCGGGATGCCATCTTGAAAGCTATCAGGTATAAGATGAAAATTGTTGCCGGAACGGTACTTTGCGTTTTAGCGGTTCTCCTGTCGATTCCTCCCGCGAATGCCGTCCCTGCTGAAAGGGTCACGGATGAGACGGGCCGTAACGTGACTCTTTCGGGAACGCCTTAGAGAATTGTGTCTCTGGCCCCGGCATCACGAAATTCTTTTTCGCCCTGAATCTGGATGACTACGGATTGTCGGCGTCACCCGGTTTTGCGACTGGCCCGAAAAAGCCCGTCAGAAGACAAGTGTCGGAGGGTTTACCAATCCGTCGCTGGAGAAAATCGTTTCTCTGAGGCCGGATTTAATTGCGGCGACTGCCGACGGTAATCGGCGGAGACCGTGCGGCAGCTGGAAAAGATCGGCATGGTGGTTTATGTGACCCATCCAGTTGATACGGCGGTATTTTGCGGAGCATTATCCATGTCGGCGCCGTGACCGGCCGACAGGAGGCTGCAAAGATGCTCGTTGCCAGGCTGCAGAGCCGGTTGGATGCAGTCAGGGTGCAAATTCAAAATAAAAAAAGGCTGCGGGTGTTTTTTCAGATCGGCATGGAGCCTGTTA